>NZ_JBKFEE010000003.1:0-463931 GCF_046503825.1 Asticcacaulis sp. W401b | reverse complement strand
AGCATAGCGGTATTCATCGCCCGTATAGGGCCTTAGTCCAAAGCGGCCCCAGAAGTGCTGCTCAACCGTGGCCGGAAGGGTAACCGTGGCTTCGGGGGTCAGCGCCCCCCACCCTCCGGTCGGTGGATTGACCGGAAGGGTCTTCAGGTCCGCCTGCGCCGGCAGATAGATGACATCGTCCTTATAAAGGGCTTTTTCGTCGATCCACAGGCTCCAGCCCTCGTCGGGGATAGCCATACGGCTGGTCTCGGCCGCCTCAGCGGGTTCTGCGACCGAAGCGGCCGCCACGCCTGCGGCGGAAACAGTGAGGAAGTTACGGCGATTGAGTTGGGTCATGGTTCACTCAGGGGCTCCCTCTTGCCGGTTCGCGCACAGAGGGTGGGAAAAGGTCGTTATTGAATCCAGCTACGATCGGGGAAGACGTTCTCCAGCCGCCATTTTGCGGCCTGATTTGCGTTCAACCGCTTCGCCCAGAAGACCCGCTGGCTGACATCCGCACCCGGTCCACTGGAATTGTATTCGGCAAAGTGCGCCGTGGCGTAGGTCTCGGTCTTGCCCGGCGTCCATTCGCGCCAGCCTTCCGGATGAATACGCCCGTCGATGCGCGTATCGAGGAAAATGACCTGCGCATAGGGTCGCCACGCCCGCCCGAAATAGTAACTCCCCTCGCCTGCCGTGGTAATGCGGCAGTGATCGAAGACATAGGCTGTGGTTTCGCTGTCCCCTGTGCGGCTGTGGGCCGTGATGAAGGCGCCATTTCGCTCAATGATATGCAGATGGCAGCGATCAAAGAAGGCCAGGGCATTGCCGAAAATGAAATCGACATGCCCTTCGATGTAGCAATCCTTATAGTACTGGCGGCTTGGGAGGGTCGGTTTTTTTGACGCCGCATAGAGGGTGTCCTGCGCCCCCCGAAGACGGACATTGCGTAAAACCGCACGGTCAGCGCTTATCGATAAGGCCACGGCCTGAGAGGGATTGTCCGGCTGAGTGAGGTGGCAGTCGTTCTGGATCGTCAGGTTGCAGGCGCGAAAGCCATCGCCACTGACGGTAAACGACGCTGATTTGCCTGTGCCACCGGCCATCTTCGCGCTGTCGCCCCAGACGATGACGACGTCTTCCGGCTTTTTGCCTGTTCCCACAAGATGCACGCCCGGCTTCGACAGGCTGAGTTTTTCGCGGTAGATGCCCGGCGCAATCTCGACCACGCCTCCCGCGTCAGGCAGGGCCGCAAACGCTTCGGCAAGCGTCTTGTACTGCGTCGGCACACGCACAGTCACCCGCGCCTGTGCGAAGCCCGCGGGGGCTGAAATCAATGCCAGCACACCCGTCGCACAGAACAGCCGGCGATTCAGCATAGGTCGTTTTGCGGTCATCAACGGTTCCTCAACAATGAACACGGTTCAGATACACGGTGACGACGGTTCACGGGATAAGGTCTCGCTTCAGTTCCGGAACCGCACGCGCCAGTTCATAGGCAACGATTTTGGAAAAAAAGTCCGCCCCCTCTCTGCCCAGATGCGTGTAATCAAAACTGAGCTTCGCCTGCCCCAGAGGCTCCTGAGCATTGCGTATCTGCTCTTCGGTAAGCGGGGTCTGAGCCGGTGCCGCAGGCACGCCTGTGGACCCGGAAATCGTCGTGCCTGTTTTGCCCGCTTCCAGCACTTCTGCGCTGGGCGGCTTTTGCGCAAATCGCATGGCGGCGACCGGGCCCGTTGCCTGAACCTCGCTTTGTGAGCGCGCGTAAAGGTCCACAAGGGGTACGTTCAGTTCCGCCGCCACCTTGCGCGTGGCGACGGCCCAGGGGGCCAGATCGGTCTCCAGCACGCCATTTTTGAACCCGCGACGGGTCAAGGGCGTCACCAGCACCGGTATAGCCCCGGCCGCACGGGCTTCGTTGACGTAGCGCTTCAGAAGCTGCGGAAATTCGTTTTCGAGGTCTGTGGAACGGCCGGGTTTACCCGGTTGATCATTATGGCCAAATTGAATGAGGACATAGGTTTTTGAAAACCCGCCACTTTTCATTTCAGACAGAGCAATATCCCAAGAGCCTTCGGCAATATAGTTGAAGGTCGAGCGCCCGCCTCTGGCCAGGTTTATACAGGCTACAAATGAGCTTAGATGGTGGCCACAAAAGCTGGGCCCCCAGCCCCCCAGAACCGCCGTAGTGGAATCGCCGACCAGAATGACCTTTTTGGCATTGATCTTTTTGATCTGGGCACGGGCTTCAATGTCCTGCGGAGACAGATTAGGCGCAGTCTGCGAGAGGGCCGGCGCGGCCAGCAGGCTGAGCGCGAGCATCGCTGAGCCGAAAGCGATAGACTTTTTCATACCGTAGGCAGCCACAGTCATAGGGAGCATTCCTCTCTTGAGCTTTATTATTCATTTCCCGGCATCACAGCGCCCGGTAGCGGAAGTTGCTGAAGCGTGCCTCGCCCTGCCCGGCCGCGTAGAAGCCCGGCTTGAGCATCAGGAAGCCGCCGCGCACATTGTGGTGATAGCCTGACACCTCCATGCCGCGGTCAAAACGCCGCCAGGTCTGACCATCCGACGAGGTGTCGAAGGTCACAATGTGCCGGTCGTTGCGCAGGCGCATGAACATCCGGCGGCCGTGCGGATTGGCCGGACGCCCGCGCTCGATGCCGTACTGGTGCGTGACGAAGTTTTTGCCGTCAAATCCCAGACCGCAATAGAGTTTGGTGTCGTAGAACAGCAGCAGACCGGCGCGCACGCCCGCATCGACCTCGATCTCCATCTCGATCTCATAGGCCGGATCACCGACTATGGTGATCAGCGGCGCGCCGGAGCTGGGCGCTTCACCCGCCGCCGTGAGGTGCAGCACACCGTTTTCGCGGCGGATACGGCTTTTCTCGTCCGGCGACGGGTTAAAGAAGTTCCACTGGATGCCGTACTTATCCGTCGTAAAGTCGTCCGACAGGGCAAACCCGTGCGAAGGCTGAAACCCATGCGGTTTGCCACCCTTGGGCTTCTTTATAGGCTGCGACAGGTCCCCGCCGCCGAAATCAAACCAACCGTCCTTTGACCACGTTACCGGGGCCAGCAGGGTCTGCCGCCCCAGCGTCCAGAAGCCGTTTTCATAGCCGTGATAGACGCCCCACCAGTCACCGGCAGGCCCCTCGACAAGCGTAGCATGGCCGCGCGACCACCACTTTTCTTCCGCGGACGTCGTGCGTACCAGCGGATTGCGCGGGTGGTGTTCCCACGGCCCGTTGATCGATTTCGAGCGCGCCGCAATAACCATGTGCCCGGTCGGCGGGCCAGCCGTGCCCCCGACAGCCAGGATCATGTAATAATACTGACCGTGCCGCGTGATCTTTGGCCCTTCCGGGGCAAAGCCTTCAACGATCCAGTCGGACGGATAGCGCCACGGATCATAGACGTGCTCGACCTCACCCGCCTTCGACAGACCATCGTCCGACAGGCGCACGCGGTCACCACCCGACAGGAACAACCAGCGCGACCCGTCTTCGCCCACCGCATGGCCGGGGTCGATATGGTTGGGCAGGTCGAGGTCGATCGGCTCGGACCACGGCCCCTCGATACGGTCGGCCCAGATCACCCATGAGGTGGTCTTGGAGCCCGGTGCCGAGGTCCTCTTGGTCGGGATGTACAGATAATAACGCCCCTTGTGCTTGCACAGTTCCGGAGCCCAAACTGAGCCGATATTGCGGGTCAGAGCCGGACCGATGGGACGCCAGTTGACGAGGTCCTTCGAATGCCAGATCACCAGACCCGGATAGGCATCGAAGGTTGAAAACGTCATATAGTAATCGTCACCGGCCTTCAGGATGGACGGATCGGGATGGTCCCCGGCCATGATCGGGTTGAGGAAGGTGCCGTCACCCAGATCCGGCTGACGCTGGCCCTCAATGCCCTTCGGCCATGTCGCAGGCTTGGTCTGCGGGGCGGCCACCACTGCTCCGGGGGCACCGAACAGGAATGCGCCGAGGCCGAGAGCCTTCATTGTGTTACGCCGGGTACTGATCATTTTCACCTTCCTTCCCGCTCGACAGGGACATGGCCGAAGCCTCAAGGGCACGCGTTTGATTTGCTTAGCGGTGTATTACGCCCACCTCACCCTTACGGCTTTGCCAAACAGGGTTGACCTCTGTTGGTCCACACCACGTTAGGGCGATATGTCGAAAAGTGTGAGCGGCTTTCGACAAAATATCTCGACAAAACAGAAATTTAGAGCGGGATGACGCTTCGATTTAGAATCATCCCGCTCTAGCATCCCGTTCACGGATATTGAAACCAGAGACAAAAAAGGGCAGGCGATAAGGTTATCTTACACCTGCCCTGTACAAACGAGGGGGCTCAGGGTTCCCTCAGATGTCAGTTGAAAGGTGCCGCCACAGGGAGTGTAAACGGCACCCGTATTTACAAACGCAGAAACGCGTCGCCTGAGCCTGAACAGAGCGATCCCTGCGAACAGGGATAGCGGCCGATTTTAGTACTTGTACCGCACGCCCAGCGTCAGTTGACGGCCGGTAGAGCCGTACTGGCTGACCACGGTCTGGCTGGTGGCGCCATAACCGAAACGGTTGGTGGTTTCATTGGTCATGTTCAGACCTTCGAGCGTGATGGTCAGGCGCTTGGTCGGCTTGTAGCTCATAGAGAAGTCAACGTTTTGCGTCGGCAGAGAGCCAGCGAAATCGTTGATAAGCGGCGAGTTACAGGCCGTGCCATTGCTGTTCAGGCCCGGCGAACACGAACCGGAGGCCAGCGGATAGGTGGTGTAATAGCCTTCGCGCTTGGCCATCGAGACACGAGCGCTGAACATATCCGTTTCGTAGTAGAGCGTCAGGTTGATGGCGTCAGGCGACGCCCCCAACCACGGCCCGTTACCAAAGGTCGGGGCCACGGTCGCGGTGCCGGGATCCAGAATATAGGTCAGTTTGGAATCGATGTGCGTCATATTGAACTGCACACCGGTGTTTTTGAGGATCCACGGCAGGAAGGTGAAGTCCTGCTGATAGCTGAACTCCCAGCCTTCCAGCGTGCCGCCGGGCGCATCGCGGAACTGACGCGCCGTCGCTTCGCCATTGCCGTCGATATAGGCCAGTTGGTTGACATTGGTGAACTGAGCCCTGAGCGACGCCAGATCTTCCGGTGACAGGAAGGTGGACAGCGGTGCCGAGAACAGAACCGTCTGCGGATAGGAAGCGATGTCCTTCTTGAACACGGCCATCGACAGCAGCCCACCCTTGGCGAAGTACCATTCCGCCGACAGGTCATAGGTCTTGCCGCGGAAGGGTTGCAGCTTCGGGTTACCAATGGTCAGGGTCGCGCCCGTCGTACCGCCGGTGTTGGGAATGCTGATGGCGGTGATGGACGGCGACAGATTGCCCAGAAGCGGACGCGCCATCACCTTGGCTGCAGCGGCGCGCAGATAGACGTTCGGGATAACCTGCCAGGCCACGTTAAACGAAGGCAGGGTGTCGGTATATTCGTTGCGTCCGGTAATTGGACGGCCCGCCGAGGTGGTACCGTAGGAGGTCAGGTCCGTTTTAACTTGGCGCACACCGATGTTACCGAACACATTGCCGCCCAGCACATCATAGTCAAAGTTCAGTTGCAGATAGCCGCCTTCGCTGCGTTCCTGCACTTTGAAGTTTTCGCGGCCACCGTTGCGCTTACCGTGAATGCGCCAGTCGCCCCACTTGTTGATACAGTTACAGGTGAAGTCGAACACCGAATTGAAGCCTTCGATGGACGGGGCGAAGAACGAGGTCGTCGTACCGCCCGGCACATCCAGCCCCTGACCAAACTGAATGACCTTACCCAGAGAGGCCACGGAAACCTTGGCTTCCTTTTCGGTCGGGTTGAGCAGGTCGTTTTCACGCTCCAGCAGGTTGGTCTGGAAGTCGTACTTACGCGAGGTGACGCCGAACTTGAGCGACAGATTTTCGTTCAGCTCATAGCCGAAATCCGCCTTAGCCCCAGCGTATTTATTGGTCACAAAACGCTGGTAGTGGCGGATACCCGAAAACCCCTTGACCATACCCCAGTTGGTCGGATCAGCCGCGTTGAAACCGAGGTTAAACACCGGCATCTCGCCGCCGCCGCGTTCGTCAAAAACGAAGCTCTCCGGCGCATCCATGCGGTTGAATTCGACCAGCAGACCCTGATTTTCGTTATAGGACTCCGACGCCCCAATCGTGAAATCCCCCGTCAGGCGATCGCTGAACTTCTGATTCAGGTTGAACGAGAGCTGCTTGAACTCCGTGGTGTAGAAGTTGCGATCGGCCGCTGAGCGCCAATCGACATTACGCAGCACCAGATAGTCAGCCACGCCATTCGAGACATTAGCCGCCAGCACGTCGGTGGACTGACGTCCAATCAGCTTGTCACGGAAGCCCAGCAGATCGGCAGAGGACACATAGCCCGGATTGGCCGCACCATTGACCGTCGGTGAGTTGTAGTAATCGTAGGGGTCGAGGTTGTTCGGATTGTACGAGAAGAACGTACCTGGGACCAGAGTCGTACCATTCTGCGCTTGACCACAGTCGATAGCCGCCAACAAATCCGTCGCGTCACGTGCTGTACAGGTGCCGGGATAAAGGTTGCGGCGTGTCGTGCGCGCCGTCGCTGTATCGGTCGTGACCGTATTGGCCGACGTGGCATAACCCGCATTGGTGTTGTCACGGTTCAGACCGACCGACGACACCTGATAGATGGTGCTTTCGTTGCGGAACTTGGAGTACAAACCATCGATCGAAACACGCGTATTGGGGTTTGGCTGCATCTGGAAAGAAGCCGTAATCCCCAGACGTTCCTGATGCAGGTCCTGCTGCTCAATAGAACCCAAGGCCGGGATGCGGACCAGAGACGAATCCAGAGGATTATGCAGCAAGGCATAGGCTGCCGGGTCGGAACCCGTCACCGCATTGATATAGTTGGTGTTGGTGATAGCCGGCGTTGTGCTTACTGTACCTGCCGTGTTTGTGGCCGTAGGGTTGGAAATGCTATTGGTGAAGGTCGTGCCCGCAGGGGCCGAGAAACCCGCACGACGGGGGTTTTCCAATGTGGCCCAGGTCGAGTTCCGATACAGATATTCCGACTGACCGATACCGCGGCGGTACTGATCGTTCTCTGAGTCACGCTCGGAATAGGCCACCGAGGCCAGGAAGCCCAGCTTGCCATCGGCCCAGCGTTTCGAAATCAGCCCTGTGACGCGCGGATTGTGGAAACCGCCATTGTCGTAATAGGCGTCCTGAATCGAAAAGGCGTACTGATCCTTCTTGTAGTCGAACGGACGGCCGGTAATCAGGTCAACCGTTGCGCCCAGCGAGCCTTCATCGGTTTCAGCCGACGAGCTTTTGCGGACGCGCAGGCTGTTGAACAGCTCAGACGCAAAGGTGTTGAAGTCAAACGCCCGCGAGCGGTTGGGGTTGGAACCGGCGTCATTGGCCCCAGCCGTGGACAGGGCTTCGAGGCCGTTGATACGCACGCGCGTAAAGTCAGCCCCCAGACCGCGCACGGTGATCGTGCGGCCTTCGCCATTGTCGCGGTCGATCGAGATACCGGGGATGCGTTGTAGAGACTCGGCCAGGTTGGCATCGGGGAAGTCGGCAATGTCCTCGGCGTTGATGGCATCCATCATCACGTCGGCTTTGCGCTTAGTCGTCAGCGCGCTTTGCAGGCTGGCGCGATAACCCGTCACGATAACCGTCGTCGGCTCCTCGGCGGCCGGGCTCGCCTCCTGCGCACTCGCCACAGCGGGCGCGATCAGCGTTAACGCCCCAAGCGATATACTGGCAAGCAATGCCGCTCGCAGACCGCTGTGCGGCCCTGTGTTTGCTAATTTCATTTGTTTCTCCCTGAGATATTTATTCGTTGCCGCCCAAGAACGGCTGTCGCATCGCACCGAGACACCGGTGTCACGCAGCCTTACCTAATAAGACCGGGGGACTGCCTATTTCCGACATGCCGAAGACGTTTTTTTTCGCTCAGGAGCCATGAGGGAGCTAAAAGGTGTAATTGAGACCGAGGGAAACCGTCCGGCCACTCCACTGGACGTCAACAAGCCGCCTTGTTTCCAGCCCCTCCCATGTGCGAGAAGGTTCGTCTGTAAGATTGAGCCCTTCCAGGCGCAGTTGCAAACTGGGAGTAATCTTGTACGCAAGCGCCGCGCTGAGGTAGAACGATCCATCGACACCTGCGGCATCTGATATTCGTGCTCCGGGCACGCTCGTCAGATAGGCGCTACGATGAACGCCTGTCATCTGAGCTTCAAGGTTAGTAATGCGATAGAAAAGCGTCGCGCGAGCGGTGCGCGGGGACAAATTTAGCAAGTCGAAGTGTACAGGGCGACGTTGACCCTGATCGTCGAGGAAATACTCGATGTCACTTTTTATTTGCGTATAGTTGAGGTCAAGGCCAAGACCTGAAAACAGACTCCCTGCCCCTCGCGCCCGCCAGCGCAAATTAAACTCGAGGCCGTTCACCTCCCCCCCGCGGGTGTTAATCACTTCGGTGATGAGGAAATCATCGGACGGAGCGGCGCCTGTGTTCTCAAGAAGTGTCTCCGAGAGCCCCGTACTGGCATAGGACCCCACGGATGAGTAATTTTGGATATAGGTACTGATGTGCTTATAAAATAAGCCGAGCGACAGATTGAGATCTCGTGAGGGATACCACTCGGCAGCCAGATCGATCGTGGCTCCTCGGATCGGTTTGATTAGCGGATTGCCTGAAATGACCTGTCTGGAACCTCCGCCAATGTTCAGGGCCGTTGCTGCCGCGATGTTGGTTAGAGGGGGACGCGCCATGACCTTAGCAAGTCCCAATCGGACGACCTGTGTCGGGCTGAGTTCCAATGCAATGTTCGCCGTTGGGAGCGTATCTACATATCTTCGCGATACCGTCTCAAGACGCGGTGCCGAAGGTGAAGCCAGATTGGCTTCATTATAAAACTCAGAGTTCTGATGGGTCTCAATGACCCTCAAGCCGGCGTCCGCCTTAATGGGAAACGGGCCCCACATTCCCTCAAAGGTCCACTCCACAAACGCGGCCAGATCAGTCTCTGTAACCGACTGATTAAACCCTCTGGCCAAGGGAACATCGCGAGAAACAACGGTTCTGCCGACATTACCATAAATATTGTACGTCTTCGCGAAGGCTTCCGGATCCGGCGCAAACCAACAAACTGGTGTAGATGATGAGACCTTAAACCGGCCAAGGCCGCAAAACATTTCGCCTAGCGATGCCAGGCCCTCTTGTGGAACAGAGAAATCAAAGTCACCTTCTGTAAACTTGAAAACCTCGGAATTAAATCCATACCGCTTCCACTGGATACCCGCGACGATCTCGATATCTGGGGAAACCGGATAAATAAGCTGACCTTTCAAAACGTCAAACTCATTTCGCACAAAATTGGGTCTATATCTGATCTCAGGCCCCATGTACCCCGTGCCCTGGTTTTGCAGAACACGGGGGCCAAAGTACCATTCGGGCGGGTCCTTCACATCAAATCCAAAGCTGAATGAAGGATTATTTTGACCAGCGCCTCGTAAGTCAAAAATGAAGTTATCCACATTGTAGCGGTCAAGATGAATACCGACATCTTTGGGGTTTATAAAGTTTGACCGTGAAAACCCCAATGCCCCCTTGAAGCGTAGCCGAGGTCCGAATGCGCGTGAGACCTGGATTGAGCCTTGTTCGAAACGAGTCTTGTATTCATCGAATATGACCTCTGAACGGATGTCCACGTTGTCAAAGCGACCATATACGACGCTCCCATTCCCATCCACCTCGACGTCTCTTGGCACTATCTCCGGTTTGCCGCCTTGTGCCGCGCCGCGGCTAAATCCGATAGGGAAAAGGTAATGCCCGATGCGCCGCGTGCTTAGCTCTGAAACAAGGTAGTCTGCCGTTATCAGAGTGTCGTCACTCGGACGCCATTGGAGCCCAACTGCCACACCGCTTCTGGTAGACAGTCCTGAGATGCTGGTGAAGCGGTAGAATTGTGGCGCGAGCACACGAGGCGCGTTCAGCAGCGCGTACGCTTGAACCGCCAACGCATACTCGCCGGGCACCACATCGCAAATTCCACCTGAATTCAAAGTAGGGCGGCAATACCCCCCATTTGACGCCCCTGTATTCCAAAAACCACTGTTTAACCCCTGAATCTCGAACGGCGTACGACTCCAGGATGCTGACACTGTCCAGCCGAAACGGCTATCATTCGTCTTGCGAAACAGAGAGGTGGTCACACGCGAGCCGACAGCTTTGGACAGATCATTATAGGTCTTCGTCAGACTCAGTTGGTCTGGTTGAGGCGCTTGCTCCAAGGCCTTAGGTGTCGTCAAAAAAACACTGGCTCCTAACGAGCCTTCAGGCTGACTCGCACGTGTTGTTTTTGATGTCGATATCTCTGCAAATATCTCTGAGGGGAAGACATTGAAATCAAAGCCTCGCCCCCTGTAACTGCCAAAGTTCGGGCCGTCGGTCACCGCCTGTGCTTCGATCCCGTTTATTTCTACAAGCGAAAGCTCCGGCCCTATGCCTCTCACTGAAAGGGTGCGGCCTTCGCCCTGATCGCGCGCCAGCGCGGAACCGGGCAAGAGTTGAAGTGCTTCTGCAAGGTTTGCGTCCGGAAATTTTGCGATTTCCGCCGAGATTGCTGTTTCGAGGATGCCATTATATCCCCGTTTGGAAACTTCTGCTTCGCGAAGCTCGCTTTTAGAACTTTGCACGACAACGAGAGGGACCAGATCCGGCTCAGGCAGCGGACGTTCGGGGGCCTGAACAGAAGGGGGCGCCGGTGTCCGCTGCAACGGTATACGCTCAATAATAAATTGCCCCGCCGACATTTGAACGGCCCGCAAGCCTGATCCCATGAGTATGCGGTTTAAGGCTTCGCGGGCTGCAAAATGTCCATTTAACGGCCGAGAGTTTAATCCATTTACGAGAGCGGGATCAAAAAGGACGGTTATTTTGCCTGCGCGCGCCAGAGCGGTCAGTGTTTTCCCCAGGGTTTGTTCAGGGAACTGACAATCTATGACAGACTGCGCAATCGCAGTGGCTGGCATGAGACCAGCCAGTATGGCGGCGTACAGGCCGGCCACCCAATTCCCGTTTAAGCGCATTCCCCTGTCCGATACCGTCGGCTTTTGTATGTGTTGCTGTCTCGTTTGTGTTCTCACAAACGGACCGGATTGTCGCATACCGTACGCTTACACTCCCGACACGTCAAATCATGACAAAGTCAACGTGTCAGTACGATGACGCCATCGGATTGACGGACTTTCAGGCCGTATATACGCGCCATGTTACTGGCAAAAGCGGCTGAATCGCCGGTCTGGAAAACGCCAGCCACTTTAAGTGAGGCGATGCTTGAATCTGTAATCACAATCTGCTGACGGCTATACCGGTTCAGCTCATTGATGGCCTCGCCAAGCGTCACATCAGAAAACACGATTTCCTGTCTTTGCCACGCCGTAATAACGTCCGATACCGGCCGATCCACGACAGGTGTCATGCCCTCACGGACGGTCGCCCGCTCACCCGGCTTTAGGATCATGCCGTTTGCCGTCGACACATTTTGCTTCGCCCGTAGTTCCACCTCCCCTGAAAACAAAGCGACTTGCATTTCAGTGGGGTCAGACCGCACGAGAAATACCGTACCCAGCGCTGTGACGCGTTGATTACGCGTTTCGACGACAAAGGGTCTGGAAGAGTCGTGCGCAACCTGAAACACCGCCTCCCCCCGTTCCAGTTGCACATAGCGTCGATTATGACTGTACCTGACAGAAAGCTTCGTATCCGTGTTCAGGGTAACCTTTGAGGTGTCCGTAAGCGACACCGATCTCTGCTCACCTTTTTGCGTTTCATAGACCACCGGACGAAGGTTTACCGCATAGATACCTCCACCAACGGCGACCACGATAGCCGCGGCCATCGCTCCCGCCAGAGTCATCCGGCGCGATATCGCCGGCAACACAGGGCGGCTACGACGCGCCGGCATCGCCGATGGCAGCATCTCCCAGACATCAGTCGCTTCATCAAAAAGATACTGAGCATCCGGCGTTACCTCCAGCCAGCGGCGAAAGGCCGCTTCCGTCTCCGGCAGCCGGTTATCACTTTTCAAACGCGCCATCCACACAGCGGCCTCGGCCGCTGTACCGAGCGCGCGCGGCCGCCATCTTTCAATCGGCTCCGGAAGCATATTGTCGTCTGGACCTACCATCCGTTCACCCAATTCATTAACTCAAGGGTGGCGCGTGCCACCTGCTTTTCTATCGCGGCCTCGGTTGCCCCTTCTCTTTGCGCGATCTGCTTGTAGGTGAGGCCGTCAAGCCGCCGGCTAAGCAAAATGCGACGGGTCCGTTCTGGCAATCGGTCCAGACCTTCCTTCAGCCTCGCGATACGCTGCTGCGCGCGCAATATTTCATCCGGGAGCGGCGCATCATCTGCCACCGACGGAAGCTCAGTGGCTTTTTCAACCATGGCTGCCCTATCCTGCCGTCGCCTTTCATCATAGGCCAATCTCACCGCTGCGGTGATCAGCAAAGCCTCCTGGGAGCGCACGACCTCGCGTTGCTCATAGGCATGGACGCGCATGTAGGCGCTTTGGACGAGGTCCTCTGCGTCTTGGGGCGAAATGCCCTTGCGAACGACTACCCGTTTCGCTTTAGCTAAAATCTTCCTAAGGTTTTCCATTGGCGCTTAAGCTATCCTAACACTTAAGACGCTGGAGCACCCAAAACACGACAAATTTGGATCGACACTCTCTGTTTTGTAAGACAATGGCTTACGGCTTTTTTTCTGCGGGCTCCGGCACGTTTTGAACCACCTCGGATTTGCCGGAGGCTCCAACTTCTGAGAAGGTGGAGCTACCATGAGCAAAACGACGAACAAGTTTTCACCTGAAGTCCGCGAACGCGATGTGCGGATGTTCCTCGATCAACAGGGCGATTACGGGGTCAAGCCGATCTGCAGAGTTCTGCAAATCGCCCATCCACACGCACATGTCGCCAGCCACCGAGATCCGGAGCGCCTGTCAGCAAGGACTCGCCGGGATATCCAACTCAAGCTCGAGGTGGCGCGTGGCGAAACTTTGAGGCCGTCGAGTTCGCAACGCTTGAGTGGGTAGATTGGTTCAATCACCGAAGGCTTCTTGAACCCATCGGCAACATCCCGCCAGCCGAGGCCGAACAACTCTACTACGCTGCCCTCGACACTTTTAGAATTGGCCGCGTAACTCAAACCAATGAACCGAAGGCCTATAGCGCTCTCGCCCAGTGAAACGAGAGTGCCATGGGCTATAGCCCTTCTTTGAGCGGCCTTCGATTCCGACGCTTTCCCTAGCGTTTGCCTGCAACCTCTACCAGTCGCCGAAACGTCGGACATTCCATATGGGAGGGCGCGGGGCAAGCGGCTGACGTGATGGGGTGGACGGCTCCCGCTCCCGGCATCTAGGTGCCATACTGTGGCTGTCAAAGGTCACAACATTGTAAGCGCTCATTTCGATGCACGTAGCGATTTCCGAGGTTGTAGACCCCGGTTGAGCTGGGCTTAGGGTTTGGAGGGTTTGGCGAAGTTGAAGGGCAAGAGGTCCTGGACGTCTGCGTCCTTGTCGCGCTTTGGCATCTCAGTGAAGACATGGCGGAGGTACGCGAGGGACTCAACGCCGCAGGCGCGGCAAGTGAGCATGAGGCTGTAGACGACAGCGCTGGCCTTTGCGCCTTCGACGGTATCGCTAAACAGCCAGCTCTTTCTGCCTGTTGCAAAGACTCTGATATCGCGTTCGAGCAGGTTGTTGTCGATCGGCATCCGACCGTCTTCAACGTAGCGCGTCAGATAGTCCCATTGGTTGAGCGTATAGCTGACAGCATCCCCAAGCTTGCTGTCAGGCGGAACTTTGGGGGCGATGTCATCGAGCCATTGCTTGAGGGCTGTCAGAACGGGAACGCTATGTTTTTGGCGGAAGCGACGGATGCATTCGTATTTTGTTTCGCTGTCACCGGGGATTTCGTCGTGTGCCAGCCGTTCGATTCGATAGAGCTGCTCGAAGAACCTGAGAGCCTGGTCCGGCGGCCCGCCCGGTTTGGGCCTGGCCTTGTGGGCGTCGACAAAGCGTCGCCTGGAATGAGCCATACATCCAAGGTGCGTTGCCCCTTTCAGCGAGCGCCACGCCGTATAGCCATCGCTCATCAAGGTGCCGCGATAGTCCCCCAGGAAGGCCTGGGGGTAGGTGGAGGCACGACCTGGCTGGTAATCGAGCAGTACGATCGGCTCCCGGCTGTCCTCGGCGCTGCGATAGGCCCACATAAAGGACTTACTCGTGGCTTCCCGATCCTTTTCCTTCAGCACCTGAACCGTCGTCTCGTCACCATGGATCAGCGGCTGGGACAAAAGCCGCAGCTTCAGCGCGTCATAGATGCGGCTCAGATGTTTTTCACTGGAACCGATAACCCAGTGGCCCAGGGTGCCGCGGCTGATAGGAACACCCGCGCGTTCAAACGCCTGCGACAGGCGATAAAGAGGCGTTCCGTCGACATATTTATGGACAAGGGCAAAGGCTAGCGTCGAGGCCGTGGCCACACTCCCCGGCAGGGGCTGCGCCGGCATAGGGGCGATGACAACAGGCGTGTGGATACCGTTACGATCGCAATGGCGGCAGGCATATTTGAAGCGCACATTCTGCAGAACCTTCGCCTTGACCTCGATATGAAGCTGCTCGGACTGGACGTCTCCTATCCTAT
The DNA here is from genome assembly GCF_046503825.1 of Asticcacaulis sp. W401b. Taxonomy (NCBI): domain Bacteria; kingdom Pseudomonadati; phylum Pseudomonadota; class Alphaproteobacteria; order Caulobacterales; family Caulobacteraceae; genus Asticcacaulis; species Asticcacaulis sp. W401b. The sequence goes on along the minus strand of NZ_JBKFEE010000003.1, from coordinate 449,199 downwards.
GCATCTGGCCACGACAGCAAGGGCACCCCTTCTGATCGTCGGGAAGGTCATATTCGACGCGCTCGCGCGGCAGGTTTTCCGGTAGCGGGCGGCGCCCGCGCTTCTTACCCGTCTCAGGATTGCCAGACGCTAAGCCGGTTTCCGGTAAAACAACGCCATCGCCATCGCCGCCATCGCCGTCATCACCATCCTCGCCCTCATATTCCGCCACCGTCTGTTCGGCTTCATTAAAGAGGCGGTCGATGTGTTTTTCACTCTTGGGGGCAAATCGATGCAGCCGCGCCAGTGCCAGTTCTTCTTCAAGTTTGACGACCCGCAGGGCAAGCGCTTCCTTCTGCGCCTTCAACAGGGCGATTTCGGCCGCATTGGCCTTCAACTGCGCCAGCAGTTCCGCAACACTTGGCTCGCCCGCTCGATTCATCGGATTCTTGAATCTGAACCGCGGGCCCGCGTCAACTATACAATTGACCTTGTCAGCCTGCGATCTCGTATTGCCGGACAGGATGGCGGACCATGGCATCGATATCGATCCCGTCCAGCAACCAATGCAATTGCTCAGTCGTCAGCGTAACGACCAGCGCCTCGCGCCGTGGCCAGCGAAACCGGTCTTCCGTCAGCCGCTTCAGGACAAGGACAAAGCCCGAACGGTCAAAAAACAGCAGCTTCATCCGGTCGCGGCGCCGATTACAAAACGCAAAAACCGCCGGCTTGAACGGATCCAGTGCCATCGTCTCCTGCACCAGGACGGCAAGGCCATTAATCCCCGCCCGGAAGTCGATCGGCTCACGATGAAGGTAGACAGGAAGGTCAGCGCCCAGTCTGAACATCGCTCAAGGCTCCAATGATCGCTGCCAATCCATACCTGTCGCCGGCTTCCAGCGTCAGCCTCACCCCGTTTGGTAATGACGCGCTCATCTTCAACGGCGCTCCAAAACGGTCGCTCCCCGCAGATCCTAAACGCTCCTGCCGGCCAGATGCCATCCGCCCGACCTCTGCCTCTTCTGCACTCACATAACGGTCGGAAATCTGCACCGGAATGAACGCCGTCGATGAAGCGCCACCCATTGTGCGGCTCTCTTCGAAGGCCTTGATCCACTTCCTCAACAGGTTCGCGTTTACCCCATGTTCAAGTGCCTGACGCGAAACAGACACGCCAGGTTTAAGGCATGACGCCACAAGCCGCGCCTTCCATACTGGGTCATACCAGCGACGCCCGTCACTCCCCACACGAACTACGCCACGTTCAAAATCCAACGAATCCAATTGGTGTCCACCTTCCTTCTTGGTGGACACATCTTCCAACATCCCCGGCCTCACCAAAAGGTGCAGGGAAATTCGCGCTTACACAACATTGGAGAGCCATCCATGAAAGAGGTTACCACGATCGGTCTTGATATTGCCAAGCATGTTTTCCAAGCCCATGGGATAGCGGCCGATGGGGCGGTTGTTTTTCGACGAAAGTTACGTCGAAACGAGGTTGGAGCCTTTTTCGCAGGGCTTCCATCCTGCCTAATCGGTATTGAAGCGTGCGCTACAGCTCATTTCTGGGCGCGGCAACTGATTGATTTGGGCCACCAAGTCAAACTCATTCCGGCAGCTTATGTGAAGCCTTACGTGAAGCGACAAAAGAATGATGCCGCTGATGCCGAAGCCATATGCGAGGCAGTCACCCGGCCGACGATGCGCTTTGTGCCGGTGAAGACCGAGGAACAGCAAAGCGTGCTGATGCTTCACCGCGTCCGCGAACTCCTCATTCGGCAACGGACTATGCTTGTAAACGCCCTTAGGGGGCACCTTGCCGAACTTGGGCTCGTGACCCAGCTGGGTGCCCGCGGCGTTGATATGCTGTTGGCCTTAGTGGAAGACGAAGACCACGACATGATCACCACAGTCGCTCGTACAGCCTTACTCCCGATCGCCCAACAATTGCGGGACCTGGACCTGCAGGTTGGCGAGGTGGATAAGCAGATATTGGCTTGGCACCGGTCGAATGATCTCAGCCAAAGGCTTGAGACTATACCCGGGATTGGCCCGATTACGGCCAGCGCTATCGCCGCTACGGTAGCTGATGCATCTTTGTTCAAATCGGGCCGGCAGCTTGCCGCTTGGCTCGGCCTTGTGCCGCGTCAAAACTCGTCTGGCGGAAAAGAGCGGCTTGGCAAAATCACCAAGCAGGGCGATCCCTATATTCGACGATTGCTGGTCGTGGGTGCGGCCGCTGTCTTGCGATTTAGCAAAAGCGCAAAATCGACGACAGCGGCGTGGGGTGCTGGAATGTTGTCTCGAAAACCGTACACCGTAGTGGCCGTTGCTATGGCCAACAAGATGGCGCGCATTGCCTGGGCGCTCATGGTGAACGGAACACGCTTTAACGGAATGACCGCGTAGGCCACCTGCGCAGGTTTAGCGAATTGGTGAGGTGCTGATGGTGTGATGAATGCGGTCGATACCGAGATTGGAAAAACCCGTCGTTGGGAGCTGGCGCAAAAAAAGCGCGATGACGTGTCTGGGATCCAATCTGCGGAATACATCAGGGCCAGCGGCAATGAACGGCCGCATCAAAAGGCCGGACACATGCCTGCACCCCACCGATATCAATACACCAAAATCTTCTTGCCAATAGGGAGCCGTCCACACATGCTCCCCATTTCTTGGCCACCCGAAACTAGAATTTCCGGGGGTTAGGGCTCAGTGTGCGGCGAGCGCCGCGGAGCCCGACACGAGTGATATCGGGGGTTTATTGCCGATGGCACTATGGGGTCGGACTTCATTGTAGTCCTTACGCCAAGACTCCATCTTTTCACGGGCGTCGTCAAGGCTCATGAACCAGTGCGCGTTCAGACACTCCGCCCGGAACTTGCCGTTGAAAGACTCGATAAAGGCGTTATCTGTCGGCTTTCCAGGCCGTGAGAAGTCGAGCGTAACTCCCTTCTGATAAGCCCAGAGGTCAAGGTCGCGAGAGATAAATTCTGAGCCCTGATCAACCCGAATGACCCTTGGATAGCCGACGCGCTTACAGACATTTTCCAAGGTCTGTACGACGTCTTCGCCGCGGTAAGTGTAGCGGGGGTCAATCGTCGGCGAAAAGCGGGAAAACGTGTCCACGACAGTCAATATGCGTAATTTCCGGCCGGTGCAGAGCTGATCGTGGACAAAGTCCATGGCCCAGGTCTCGTTGTGACGCGTGGCTTCACGGCGATCCTCCCGAAGTTTGGCCTTCACGCGACGCCTGGGTGGTTTCTTCCTGAGCTGAAGGCCCAATTCGTTGTAAAGCCTGTAGATTCGTTTCGGATTAACGACCCAGCCTTCACGTACGAGGAGCACATGTATGCGCCTGTAGCCATACCGAACTCGAGTTTGGGCGATCTCTGTAATCCGCTTTTTCAGGTCGGCCTGATCACCTGTGCGCGGCTTGTAGAGGTACATCGGGCGATCAATCCGAAGTGCCCGACAGGCTCTTCTGACTGACACCTGCCAGGTGGAAATCACCCGGTCAACAAGCTCACGACTGGCGGCAGGCCTCAGCGCTTTTTTGCGAGAACATCCTGCAACATGGCTTTATCAAGCGACAGATCCGCGACAATCCGTTTCAGCTTCGCGTTCTCTTCTTCCAGTTGGCGCATGCGCCGCATCTCTGACGGCATCAATCCAGCGTATTTTTTACGCCAATTGTAGAACGTCGCGTCCGATATGCCGGCCTTGCGACAGACCTCGGCGACCGCCACGCCGTCATCTGCCTGCTGTAAAATCGACAGGCTTTGAACCGTGTTCGGAGATGCCTTGCCAGCAATCCAGTGCCGAAGAGCATGGCAGTCGAGCGTAAGGTCGCCGTCCGATATTGCCTTGCACAGATGCCTGACGCTGTCGCCATGACGTCTCATGTGCATCGCCAGTGTTTCCCCGAAGGTCGGGCAATCAACCCAGTCAGTCCATTTTGGTTCAGGAAACTCGATAACCGGGTTCGGCTTCGGACCGGGCTTCATGCGTTGTTTCGGGATTGGTTTTATGACGACCTCACCCTTACGAGGTCGGCCACGTTTTCGTTTAGCGGGAACATTGTCTTCTGGCGGGCAGCACTTCGGTGCGCGTAATCCAGCCTCTCTCGAGGACGAGAGCTCGGGCGCCGCACGTCGGGGAGTTGGCCGCGCTTGTCCCAAATCCGCCAGCGCTCTGCACATTGCATCGAAGACGGGCTGGATGTGGGATCTGGATTCTCGAATACGCTCCTCGTCAACGCCACTGGCCTGCGCGATGGCCCAGCAGTCGATGCGATGTTTGTCGTATGGGGGGAAAACCCTGCTCTTCATCAGATCAAGAAGGTAGTTGCGCAAAGCCTCGGTTTCCCGAGGGGTCAGAACAGGAGCAATTCTGATGCTGCAATAGTTGGAAATCATGCGGGGCGTGAGTTTTGAAATTCGTCTCATTGAACTTTCTACAGCCTGAAAAAAGGAAAGCGCCGCAGCGACTTACTCGCTGCGGCGCCATTGCTTTGGGACATGAGACGAACTCGACCTCAGGGTCACGTGTTCGATTTCTGTTGATGAATGCACCCTTCTGTTCGCCAATTTTCCCCAAACACGGAGGCTTTCTAAGTCAATGCCGTCCAACACCTTCCTACTATGGGTCCGAATATCGTATTTTTCGTCTTTCAGCAGGAGGCGAGCGTAGCGTTCGACCCCCATCGTACTCTATACGTCACCGTTCTCCGCTCAGCACTAGAGGCGCAGTAGGGCCAAAACCCGTAGAACCTGCACATAGCTGCGTGCGGCAAAAAGAGGCCGTTCGGCCTGTTTGCCTTGTCGGCGATCGCCTTGGCAAAGCCGGCCCGGAAGGCGGGCTAGCGGTTCGGCGCCGATCCGGTTCCGGATATTTTTCGCGTCTGACTCTTCGGAATGAAGATTGTGTTCCGCGGCTTCGCCCTTGGGCCGTGGCCTGCGGCGGTTGATAGCGCAGGCGTCGAGCGTGTTCTTGATATGGGCGGCGTAGTATTTCTCGATCATCTCAACGCTGGTACGGCAGTTCTTGGCAATCTGGTAGATGTCGGCGCCTTCCATCAGCCTCAGGCAGATATAGGTGTGGCGCAGGCTGTAGGCGGTGCGTAACTGACCGTCACGGTCCTCCTTGAGACCACGGCGCTCCAGGAGACTATTGAAGAGCTTGATGTGGTTGCCGGGGAAGACCGGGTCTTTCGGATGGGGAAGAACCTGTGGCGGGATGTCGATCCCCTCCCCTGGCCGCGTCTGCCGCTTGCTGACCTTTGGGAGGGTAACGGGCTTCGGTCGGGCGAGAAGGCGCTAATAGACGTTCACCGCGCCTGACATGGACTTGCAGTAGCACACATCGATCATGACAAGGACCTCGATTTCCGGAATACGCTCGCCGGCGTAAGGATCGGTGACGATCGCGACGTCCTGATGCTGGAGGTTCTTCGCCTCATCGGGCCATGGCCCGGTATTTCGCATGAACAACACGAAGTCATGCACCTGCTTGGCATTCCAGCGATGGCGACCGGGGCTCGCGACCGCTCTGCCCGGCCCGGTGCCCCGATACTCCTGCACCTTACCGGCCGTGACCTCTGAGCGAATGAAATTCAGTCAGAGGGTCTTACGTCTTACGTCTTTCGTTTCGCAAGTTGGCCCTCTGTGGGCCATAGCCAAAGAGCGAAAACAAAGCCTATCAAAGCGAGGCCTGCCATTGCCAATAGTGCCGCCACCAACCCAAAGGCCGCGCCTATCCAGCCACTTAGGCTATAGGTTACGAGCCAGCAGGCGTGGGATAAGGCGAACTGCGCGGCGAACAAGGCGCTTAGGGTCTCCTCGTCCCCTGACCTGCGAATGAGGCGACCTGACGGTAACTGCGCCGCGCAGTAACCTATTCCCAGAATGAAGAGTCCGACCACCAACGAGGGCCAGAGCGGCAATAGGTGAAAGCCCGTCACGACGGCCATACCGGTCAATGTAATCACCATCAGTAACGTCGCCACCAGCATGACAGGCCTATCTTCGCGATCGCCGAGGAGTTTTGGTAGGACAAGCGCCGCGACGATCGAGCCTGTGCCGAAGGCGGCCAGCGAAACGGGCACGTCATTTTCGCCCTTTCCCAAAAGAGTCCGAACATAAACGACATTGTTGACGAAGACAAAAGCACCTGCTGCAGCGGCAGAAAGACTAAAGGCAAGCAGTGCCCGTAGACGCGGCGTCTTCAGATAGAGACGCAAGCCATAGGTGGTGCGGTCGACCATACCACCCTCTCTCGGTTTTGTCTTCGGACGCGGCAAGGCGACGCTGACCACCAGGGCAGCAGACAGGAGGAATCCTGCGACTGTTCCAACGAACAGCAGGTTGAACGAGATTACCGTCAGCAGGGCTGCGGCGATGACAGGACTGGCCAGACTTTCAAGATCGTAGGCCAAACGCGCCAGAGACAGCGCCCGCGTATAATCTTTCTCGTCAGGAAGCAGGTCAGGGATCGTCGCCTGAAACGTCGGGGTAAAAGCTGCCGATGCCGATTGCAAAACGAAGATCAGAATATAGATTTGCCAGACCTCCGAAACAAAAGGAAGCAGCAAGGCAATCGTGGCCCGGATGAGATCAAGGCTGACCAATAACGGCCGACGGGGCAGACGATCGGCAAAGGCATTGGCGATCGGTCCGACACCGATGTAGGCAATCATTTTGATGGCCAGTGCGGTTCCAAGTACAACGCCCGCATTGGGACCCGCGAGGTCGTAGGCGAGCAGACCCAGCGCCACGGTCAAAAGACCCGTACCGATCAGGGCGACGACCTGAGCCCCGAACATGTGGCGGTAAGCTCGGTTTTTGAGAACGCTCATCATGGAAATTTCAAACCTGTCGAATAACCTGCGGGAAAGTACGGGGGAAGCCAGGGCCGCCCCCGCCAGCCCTACACCTTCATTTTTGCCTGAAGCGACTTTTTCTCCCCTCCATGTACCATTCGGAACAGGGCCGGAAGTACCAGGAGGGTCAGAAGCGTTGATGAGGTAATACCGCCGATAACGACAGTCGCCAGAGGTCTCTGCACCTCGGCCCCAGCCCCGACATTGATCGCCATCGGCACAAAGCCAAGTGATGCGACGAGCGCCGTCATGAGAACCGGTCGCAATCGGGTCAATGCCCCCTCATAAATGGCCATGTCGAGTGACTTGCCTTCATTGAGGAGGGTCCGGATGAACGTTACCATCACCACGCCGTTGAGCACCGCGACGCCTGACAGAGCGATGAACCCCACCCCGGCCGAGATTGACAGGGGCAGGTCTCGCAGCAGAAGGGCGGCTACCCCACCCGTAAGCGCCAGAGGCACACCGGAAAAGACGATGGCGGCATCTTTTACGGATCGGAATAGCGCGAACAGCAGGCCGAAGATCAGCAGCAAAGCCGCCGGAACTACGAATTGAAGACGCTTGGCCGCTGAGATCAGTTGCTCGAACGTGCCGCCATAGCCGATCCAATAGCCCGCCGGCACCTCAATCTCAGTTCCGACCTTCTGTTGGACTTCAGAAATAAACGAGCCCAGATCGCGACCGCGGACGTTCGCCGTGACGACGACACGCCGTTTGCCATTTTCACGGCTGATCTGGTTTGGCCCCTTTTCCATACTGATATGGGCGACATCTTCGAGGGGCACAAACCCTGTCACCGCGCCATCGGCGTTTCTGAGGGGGATGCGTAGTCGACCGATTTCATCGACATTGCTGCGGATCGCCTCCGGAAGCCGAACGACGATATCAAACCGCCGGTCGCCTTCAAACATCTGGCCTACCACTGCGCCCCCCATGGAGGTGGAGACAACGGCTTGCACGTCCTCGACGTTCAGACCCAGACGGGCGAGCGCCGCGCGATTGGGGCGAATCTGAAGGACCGGCAGGCCAGTGATCTGTTCCACGCCGACGTCCTGGGCTCCTTCGACCCCTTCGATCACGCCTTTGATCTCATTGCCCTTCTCCAGAAGCACATCGAGATCGTCACCATATATCTTGACGGCCACGTCCGCGCGCACCCCAGACAGAAGCTCGTTGAAGCGCATCTGTATCGGTTGGGTAAACTCGTAATTGTTGCCAGGTACCTTTTTCACCGCCGCTTCCATTTCGGCGACGAGTTGCGCCCTGGGTTTATTGGGATCCGGCCAGTCCTTGCGATCCTTCAGCATTACGAATGTGTCCGCGACGCTGGGCGGCATAGGATCAGTGGCCACTTCCGCCGTGCCAATCTTGGCCACCACACGTTCGACCTCGGGAAACTGCTTGATCCGCGCCTCAAGCGCGGTCTGCATGTGGATGGCCTGGGTCAGGCTGGTACCGGGGATACGCAGCGCGTGTAGTGCGATGTCCCCCTCGTCAAGGTTTGGCACGAACTCCGAGCCCATACGACTGGCGGCGAAAGCCGCCAGGACGACGAGAGCGACGGATACCGCCACCATGACAATGCGTAAACGCATCGCCGTCTTCAGCACCCGGTCATAGACGCCGCGAACGGCGCGCATGATGACGCTTTCTTTTTCCTGCACCTTGCCGGTGACGAACATCGCGACGGCCGCGGGGACGAAGGTCAGCGATAGAATCAGGGCTGCTGTGAGCGCCATCACGACCGTGATCGCCATCGGGTGGAACATCTTGCCCTCGACGCCAGTGAGGGCAAAAATAGGCACGTAGACCAGGGTGATAATCAACACGCCAAATAGCGACGGCCGAATGACTTCGGAGGTGGCCTCGGCAGTGAGTTTAAACCGCTCGTCACGGGTCAATAGGCGCCCGTGAGAATGCTGCGCTTCCGCGAACCGTCTAAGGCAGTTTTCGACAATGATCACCGCTCCGTCAACGATCAGACCGAAGTCAAGCGCCCCCAGCGACATCAGATTGCCCGACACGCCGCCGCGGACCATGCCGGTGATGGTCATCAGCATGGCAAACGGAATGATCAGTGCCGTGATCAGCGCCGCCCGGATGTTCCCAAGCAACAAGAACAGGATAACGACGACCAGAAGCGCGCCTTCGGCAAGGTTCTTTTCCACGGTGTGGATAGCACGTTCGACTAGGTCGGTACGGTCATAGACAGCCACCGCCTCGACGCCTGCAGGCAGCGCCGCCGCAGCGACCTTCAGCCGCTCTGCCGTGGCCTTCGCCACCGTGCGGCTGTTTTCTCCCGCCAGCATGAAGACGGTTCCCAGGACCACTTCTTTTCCGTCCTCGGTCGCCGCGCCGGTGCGCAACTCATCACCATTGGCGACGTCGGCCACGTCGGCTACCCGGATAGGAAGGCCGCCGCGGCTGACCACAATAATGCTGGCGAGATCGGTCAAGCCTTCGGCCTGGCCGGGGACCCGGATCAGATATTGCTCACCGTAACGTTCAACGTAACCTGCCCCCACATTCGAGGTGTTGCGCTCGATGGCTGAGACCACATCAGCCATGGTTAGACCATAGGCCGAAAGTCGCTCCGGCAGCGGCGTGACGTGGAACTGCCGTTCAAACCCGCCGATGGTGTTGACCTCGGTGACACCCGGCGTATTGCGCAGTTGCGGGCGGATGACCCAGTCCTGCAACGTGCGTAGATCTTCAGGGGTGTACTGGCTGCCATCCGGCTTGCTCGCGTTGGGCTTAGCCTCGACCGTATACATGAAAATTTCGCCAAGCCCGGTGGCGATCGGGCCCATCTCCGGGTTCAGGCCAGGCGGTAATTGGCTGCGCGCGCCTTGCAGCCGCTCGTTAACCAGTTGCCGGGCGAAATAGATGTCTGTGCCGTCCTCAAAAACGACCGTCACTTGAGACAGGCCGTAACGGGACACCGAGCGGGTATTCTGGAGCCCCGGCAAGCCGGCGATAGCGGTTTCCACCGGGAAGGTGATGCGCTGCTCGGATTCCAATGGCGAGAATCCGGGGGCTTCAGTGTTGATCTGCACCTGAACATTGGTGATGTCAGGCGTCGCGTCGATCGGCAGTTTCTGGAAACTCCAGACACCGATGGCCGCGGATACCAGCACGAGGGCCAGAACGACCCAGCGATAACGGATGGAGGCCGTAATAACCGCCTCCAGGAAAGGTGTTTTGTGCATCGTCCCCCTCCCTTTAGTGATCGTGGCTCGCGCCGGACTTTTCGATATCCGCGCGAACGAGGAAGGCGCCGTCGGTAACGTATTCGGTGCCGGGTTCTAACCCGCCCAGGACTTCCGTCCACTCCGGGGTCTTGCGGCCCAGATCGAGCATACGCACCTCGTAGGTGTCGCCAACCTTGGCATAAACAACCGTGAAGTCGCGGAAGGGCTGCAGGCCTTTGGTGCGCACAGCCAAAGGCACAGATTGCGCATTCACGGCAAAATCGCCTTCGACGCCCATGCCGGGGCGGAAGGCGCCTGCTTGGGTTTCAGGGATATGGACATGGGCGACCAGCGTCTGGCTGACGAGGTCAGCCGTTGGAAGAACCGCTTCAACCTTGGCGTCGATCCTCGTATCGCCAGACAGACTGCGTACGCTCACGGTCTGGCCAACCTTTACCCGCTCGGCGTCACGCGGATAGACGAAGAATTCGGCGTGCAACTTCGTCGGATTGGCGATCACCAGCATCGGGCCGTCCCCGGAGTAGTCGCCGGTATTGGCATTCTTCTCGACTACAACGCCGGAGATTGGGGCGGGAATTGCATAGGTCTGGAGACTCTCGCTCGATTCGACACGGGCGATCACCTGACCTTTTTTGACGGATTGGCCCAGTTCGACATTGAGCATCATAATGCGACCGGGGTACCAGGCACGGACCTGAGACTTGCCTTCAGGCTTGATCTCGACCCGACCCGCAATGGTGACTATCTCACTGATCGCGGCCGGCCCCGCTGTCTCGGTTTTGATCCCACCCGCTCTGGCCGCTTCGGCTGAGATGGTAGTTCGCCCTTCGTAGGACGAAAAGGACCAGCCGTGGCTTTTGTTCCGGAAACTGGCTGTCACCTTTACATCGAAGGAGTGCGGCTCGACGATGACCTGATCGCCACGCAGATAGTCTTCCTGTGCGGAAAAGGCGATCTGGTTTTTGACGTTGCCCAACCGGGTCAGCTCGATCGCAAGCTGGACCTGCGTCGGCGGCAAGGGCTTATCTTTAAGATAGGGATAGACGCGATATTCGGGCTCAACGCCATCTTCAAAGATGGTGATTTCCAGCGCGAAGTCACCGTCACGCAGCATCCGTCCGCGGTGCGGACCGCGCTCGTATTCGTCTGCTTTGGCCGGGCCATGCCCGCCCTCGGATGCCGGCGCCTTCTTGTCATCGCAGGCGGCCAGAGTAGCAAGGGAAAATGCCGCGGTTCCCAGCAGGAACGTGCGTCTAGGAGAATTTTGGAGGGTCATTTACTTGGCCTCGGTGTTTACATCTGGCGCCGGCAACAGTGCGATCCATTGACCACTCAGTCGCTCATAATGGGCACGTTCGAGATGAAAGGTTTTTAGAAGGGTGATGCGTTCGGCCTTTACGGACAAAAGCGCCTCGTGGGCGTTCATGAGATCGCGATAGGCGAAGCCGCCGCGGGCAAAGCCCTCTTCGACCAGTCTGATTGCGCGTTCGGCCTGCGGCACAACCTCCGCATCGAGACGTTTGACCTCATTGAGATAGCCACCCAACCGCGCCTTGATGGCCACCAGGTCACGAGCGCGTTTCACATCATAGGCCCGGATGTCGAGCGCCGCCGCGTCGGCTTCGGCGCGCGCTTGCGCAATGGCGCCCTGATTGGTGTCGTGGCGCGCCAGCGGAATAGAGCCGCCAACCACAAACGCCACCGAGCCATCGGCATTGAAATGCCGCACACCCGCCGTCAAGGTCTTGTCACGGAGGGGGCGCGTGGTCTCCACGCGTATCCGCGCGGATGCCTGCCTCTCCCTCGCTCTAAGCAATTCGGCATCTGGCATGTCTTCAGACACGAAGGATGGCAGAGCGGGTGATTTAAAACTGGTAAGATCTAGGTCAATGTCGGTCGATCCGATCCAGTAGGCCGCCAGTTGTGCTTTTGCCACCCGCGCTCTGTCGCCTGCCTGATCGAGTGAAATGCGGGCCTTCGCGACATTGGCCTCTGTCAGTGCGCCGGCGAACAACGGATCACGGGCGGCCGCGACCCGACGGCTGACCTCCCTGAGCGACCTTTCAGCCATAGCCAGACGTTCGCGAGCCACTTCGACGTCGGCTTCCGCGGCTACGGCGGCGATCCATACGGCCTCAACCTCGTGCATGAGGTCGAGGCCTTTTACCCGAGCTTCGGCCAGGATGAGGTCGCGCTGGCTTGCGGCTAAATCCTGTCGTGCGCGGCGCTTGTCGGACGTCTCATAGACCTGACTATAGCGTAGTGTCGTTTCGGCGCCGTCTATACCGCCGTAAGTGTTGGAGCCAAGTACATTTTCGGTTTCAAGACCTAAGGTGGGATTGGGCCGAACGCCCGCCTGGGCCACGGCACCTTCGACCGCTTTAAGCCGAGGACGGACGGCCTCAAGTTCAGGGTTAAGTTCTGCCGCGCGGGTTAGCGCTGTGGCCAGCTGCATGGGTTCGGCCCGCGCTCCTGACGCCAGGCCGAGGCTTGCCAAAGCAAGCACGCTCAGCCCTACACGCCCCATAAAGGGACGCAAGTGGTTCTTCTGCATGATGAGTTCCTTGAATCGATATCATCCGCGCCAGTTGGCACGGCAAGGTTAGATTCGATTCAGGCGCGCGGCGGCTGGAACGGACCAGAAGGACGCACACCATCCGGCGCCAAAACGTTTCCAGGAGTGTCGCGGATAAGGGCTACGCTCAGAGGCACGACCATCTCCTCGACCAGGGGCACGATGCTGGGCGTCGATTCACTGAAATGGTGGTGGTGGTGCAAATCGAGAGGGTTATCGGCGTTTACAACAAAACTCGCCACGGGCGCCTCATGATCGTGATGGTCGTGATCATGATCCAACGAGAAGACCTTCGACACATCCCCTCGGGCCATATGATCCAGGAGGTTGACTTCGGTCTGGGTCGTAAGCCAGACCGAATGCATAAACAAGCCGAGGCAGACGGCCAGTAGCCATGCCTTGAAGCTCGAATAGCTCTTCCGATCTTCCCTCATGCGTCCAGCTAGCCCGCCGCGTGTTCTCATCAAGGAACACATCTACCTTCAATGGCTTTTAAGCGCGTTGGGCAAAATGCGCAACGTCTCTTGTGCGCAATCTCAACGCCCGTCATGCCCCTCCCTTTACGGGAAACCAGAGGCTCTAGGAGGCATTCTCCGTCACCTTGCCGCACGCTTGCGAAAGTCTGAAGTCTGAAAATGGAGAACGAGTTACGCCCCTTTGAAGAGACTGGAAGCGTAAGCCCAATCCACCGTGGCCATGTAAGCATCAACATAGGCAGCAGCCTTAGCGCCATAATCCATCTGGTAAGCATGTTCATACATATCGAGCGCCAGCAACACCTGCCCGTCAGCAGCCGTCATCGTATGATCGGCCGCCCGTGTATTGACGAGACGACCAAAGCGAGGCGACCAAGTTAACAACACCCAGCCCGATCCACCACCGAGCGCCTTGCCCATGGCTGAAAACTCAAGTGCCCAACGGGCATGGCTACCGAAATCGGTTTCAATCTGGTCGGCGAGCGCGGCCCCAGGCGTGCGATTGGCCGGTCCGATTGAGCGAAAATAGATTTCGTGCAGCACGGCCGAGTTCAGAGCAATCAGTTCTTCGCGTTTAAGGCCGTTCACGGCGAAGACCGGCGCCGACTTGAGATCAAGCTTTGTGATTTCCGCCTCAATGGCGTTCAGGCGTTTCACGGCGCCGGTGTAGTTGTTGGCGTGGTGACTGGTGAGTATTTTCTCAGACAGACCGGCGATCGCCTTGGGGTCGAACGGCAACGGTTGAGGTTCCAGCACCTTGGCCGCTGAGGCCACTGTTTGCGCGGAAGTCTGGCCGGCAGCAGTCGCGACGGCAGCAGTCGCGACGGCACCCATGCCTAGTCCAAATACCGTTCTACGATCCACTTGGGTCGTCATGACGCGCTCCTTCGAATCCGATTGGCGAAACTTCGAACAGAACCTACGCCTGAGAGCGATTGCACGCAATAAATTTGTAGAGATTCATATAAATTTGTTATAATAATTACATATGAATGTTTTCACGTCGCTGATCCTGTCGCTCCCCACACAGAATGCCACAGTGCGCATGCGCTCGTGGCGCACCTTGAAAAGTCTCGGCGCAGGCAGTCTGCGAGATGGGGTTTATCTTTTGCCGGAAAGCGATTCAGCCTCAACCGCTCTGGAGGCCATCGCCAACGATGTCCGGACTGAGGGCGGCATTGCGCATGTCCTGCGTATGGAAGAGCCCGAACCAGGGGCTTTCGCGTCGCTCTTCGATCGCCGGGTCGAGTTTGAGAAGATTTCAGAGGACATCCGGTATCTCGATCGCGAAATGCGACGCGCCTATGCAGCCGACACTCCTAAGAAGGTGCGACGGATCGGCAAGGCGCTCGCAGCGCTCTCCGCCATAGATTTCTTTCCCGACGCGACTCAAGCCCGTGTACGTGGCGAATATCAGGCGCTCGATATTCTCGCTACTCGTCTCGCTGAACCGGGAGAACCCGAACCGACCCAAGGTGAAATTCCGCGCCTATCCCCTGCCGACTATCAAGGCCAGCTTTGGGCGACAAGGCGCAGACCGTGGGTCGATCGCCTGGCGTCAGCCTGGCTCATCGCCCGCCATATCGACGCCAACGCACGCTTTCTGTGGCTTGGTACGCCGGGGGATTGTCCAGCGGACGCCCTAGGCTTTGATTTCGATGGTGCCCGCTTCACCCACGTCGGCCCTCTGGTGAGTTTCGAGGTGCTGGCTGTCAGCTTCGGCCTGTCCATGCCAGGTCTGGCGCGAATGGCTGCTCTGATTCATTTCCTAGATGTGGGGGGCCCCGAACCGCCTGAAGCGGCCGGAGTGAGCGCCGTGTTGAAGGGTTTGCGACAAACCCACAACGATGATGACGACCTGATCGCCGCTACCCATCCGGTTTTTGACGCCATCCTGCGGGTTTTCGCGGGGGACGAAGCGTGACGGCGCCTATGATAGAACCGCCGCGTCCAATTTCACGGAAAGAGGCCTTTTTGTTCTGGCTGAAGCTCGGCGTCATCAGCTTTGGTGGACCAGCGGGACAGATCGCTATTATGCACAAGGAATTGGTGGAAGGCCGGCGCTGGATTTCCGAAAAGCGATTTGTGCACGCTTTAAATTATTGCATGCTGCTACCGGGACCCGAAGCGCAACAACTGGCCATCTATCTCGGATGGCTGATGCATAAAACGGCCGGCGGCATCATCGCCGGCACCCTGTTCGTCGCGCCCTCACTCTTTCTGATGATCGGACTATCGGCGCTTTACGTAACGTACGGGCACACGCCCATGCTCGAAGGAGTATTTTACGGCATCAAGCCGGCGGTCGTGGCCATCGTCTTTCATGCGGCCTACCGGGTCGGCCGACGAAGCTTGTCGAACGGCTTACTCTGGGCGACGGCCACCGCGGCCTTCATGGCCACTGCTATTTTCAGTTTTCCTTTCCCGGTACTAATCCTCATGGCCCTCGCACTCGGAGGGATGGTGGGGCGCTGGCGGCCAGACCTGTTTCGGGCCCAAACGCATGCAACCCCTTCCGGATCAAACACCCCGGCGGTCATTGATGACTATACACCATTGCCCGACCACGCGCGTTTCCGCTGGTCGCCCTTCCTGAAAATCTGCCTCACCGGAGCAATGCTCTGGGCCCTTCCCTTTGCCGGCCTTGGCATGTTCTTCGGATGGCACAGTCCGTTCACCCAGATGGCCGGCTTCTTTACTTCCGCCGCGTTGGTAACCTTCGGTGGCGCCTACGCCGTTATGCCCTACGTCCTCCAGCAATCGGTGAGCCAGTTCGGCTGGTTGACTACTCCGCAGATGATCGATGGTCTGGCGCTCGGGGAATCAACACCGGGTCCGCTGATCATGGTTGTGGTATTTGTCGCCTATCTCGGCGGGCATGTCACCTCCCCGCTTGGCGCGGATCAAGCCGTCTTGTCCGCAGTGTTGGCAGCCGTACTGGTGACCTGGTTTACCTTCCTGCCTTCTTTCATTTTCATCCTCGCAGGCGCTCCGTTTATCGAGCAGAGCCAGAACGATCTGCGTTTCGGTGCGCCGCTTGCGGTCGTGTCCGCTTGCGTCGTCGGCGTGATTGCTACGCTATCCGTCTTCTTCGCGAGCCACGTCTTCTGGCCGTCGGGTATGGGATCTCCTCCCGATGCGGTGGCCATCGTGCTGACTGGTCTCGCCGCTCTTCTGCTGCTTCGCCTGAAATGGTCGATCCTACGAACCCTTGCTATCTGCGCTGGAATAGGTCTGGCCGTCCGCCTTTTCGCCTAATGGCAAGGTGCAGTGCTGCGGTCACACGGTCAGGGGCGGTCTGGCGCGATGGAAAGCGAATTCTATTGATCCAGTCGTGCACGTCTCCATCGTCGGCAATCTTGAAAAGAGCTGGGTCGCGCGATCGCCATCCGACGCGGTGACGCGCGCCTTTCGCGGCCGGATGCGTTCGCGTATGCCATCGCGGGGTCACGGCAGCGGACCCTCCTGACCGGAGACGGATCACTGCGCGCTCTGGCCACCGCACAGAACCTGGGGATTCATGGTGTTCTATGGGTGTTCGATCAACTCGCCGATGGCGCTCATGTCACCTTTGAGCGCTTGCACTGCGGCTTGAGTACATTGCGCGCGCACCCTCGATGCAGGCTACCCGGAGCCGAGATTCAAAATCGTCTGGCAAAATTCAGAGAATAGTCGGGTTAAGGCGGTAGCCCAATCAAATATCACTATCAGAAATATTGACGTTCGCTTTTGAGAAAATTCGTGCGAAGCGAAGTTAAATATGGAAATGCTGCGTGATCCGATGTCCGCTTATTATGCGATCACCCGTAAGGACCATGTCAGCTATTGGGCCAAAAGCAAAGCTACCTTAGTGTCTAAAAATGGTCCCCTCAGACCCGCTAAGACCGGGACATTGCTCGTAAAATCCGCTAGCTCACCGCACCTGAACTCGGATGAACATTGGAGTCGCGCGTCCAGATCTGTGTGAATGCACCAAAGAAAGCAGGCAAACCCGTGGCGGTACAGGCGCTCTCCCCGCCACTTGCTCCGCCCCCTGAGCCCGCAACGGTTAGATACCATTACAATTGGATGCACCGACCTATTTCAGCGCCCGAGAAATCTGGCTCGAACGATTAAGACCCAAACCCATGTCGAGGCATAGTTTAAAAAACTCGTCTACGGCCGCCGTGCGGTCAAGATTATAGTTGCGGGCCAACTCTCGCGCAAATTTGCCCAGAGGTACGATATCGCTGGATGTGATCCATTCCGGCTTGCCCACTTTCTCTTCAAACGCAAGGACAACCGCATCAGGCAGGTCCGTGCCGAACAGAAAATAACGGAGATGCGGAATGAAGTGAGGATGGGTATAGATATCGTCCCCACGACAGTTATTTCGCTCAAAAAGCCCCATGCGGGACGCCTTGATTCTTCCACTTCGGTACGCAGGGTCATTCCAATAGGCAACGCGCTGAGACGGAATCGCTTGGCGACCGGCGAGACTTTCGAGCAGCGATAGGATGGGTTCTTTGTTACTCAGATAGCGCCTATGCCCGTCATCATGAGACTCGCGCCAGTCACCCAATTTCAGGTCTATTTTTGCCAGGATCGGCTTTTCGTTTTCCGTAAGTTCGATGTGGTACTTTTCCATTCGATTCTCTTGGCATCTTCCTTCTTTGGGCACCATTCATGTGTTCGGCGCGCAGCGGGCGCCCTTACTCCAGACACCTACGAGTTGGCCTCGCACAGGCCAACCCCAGGCTCATCAAACCCAGGCATAGGTCTTGTCCTCATACCATAGCACCCCGCGAGCCCCAATTTTGACAGCATAGGCACAAGCCAACGCCAAGCTCTGTTCTCTGCCGATACGGCTGTCCAGAACAAACTCATCGAAGCTTAGAGGTTTTCCGGGTGAATTGTAGGCGATACCGATTGACGATACGTCGTTCGCGGCGTCCATGCCGATGACCTCGGTTACACTTAGGACGTAGTGTCCGGCACGCGGTGGAACCACTTCGGTCTCCACTGCCGCCGAGCGAAACTTCTGCATTTCTGCGTTGAAGCAATACATCGCGTAAGCCGACAGGGATTGAACGGTTTTTCCTACCCCGCTCTTCTTTCGCCATCCGCACCAGCCCCGGTAGGAGGTCTTCATCGCGACAACAGGTTGAAGCGGTGACGCCTCGTCTTTCGCAGGTGCCCACAGCGCCTGCCATGACTCCCAGTTTTGCAATAAGGGTTCGTCAGGAAAAGCCGCTTGGAAACTCGCGAAATCAGCTTTCGGTATATCTGGAGTGATGAGGCCAACCGGCGGCCATTCGCCAGCCACTTTCACATTGTTGCGGGGTCTGCCGCGAACGTAGATCTGGCTTTCGATGCCCATAATCGGAGCGGGCTTGACGTAGGTTATGCCATCGACGTCAAAGCACGAGTCGGCAACCGCCTCTTTGACCGAGGCGCTCCCGGGAATGCCCATAATGCCCTACTTAAACACCGTTTTTGGGAAAGATTTGTATAAACAATGGGATATTGGCACTGATTTCGGTGTTTGCACTACATTTTAAGGGTTTGCGGAGGCTGTGTCAGGCGGCCTCAGATTTCAGGTTCGGGGGCAGTGCAATGCCGGCCGCCTGGAAGATGGTTCCGACCTGGCCCCGAACGCTGGTGCGGCCGGTGATACGCTTGCCATCCTTTTCGATGGTGGCCTCCTGAAGGCGATCAAGATCGCGTAGCAGGTCCTGCCATTCGAGCTTCACGCCCTTTGCGGCGCAGAGGTCCGCCAGTTCCTTCTGCAGCAGCAGAGCCAGGAAGGAACAGAAGATGTGCCCGCGGATAGCTTCGTCGGATGAGTGATAGATCGGCCGGGTTTTCATGACCGCCTTGGCGCGGCGGAACAGTTCCTCGACCTTCAGAAGGTCACGATAGCGCAGGACGGCCAGCAGCGGATTAATCTTGGTATTGGTGCGCAGGACGAAGATGCCGTCATAACGGGCCTCCTCTGCAAGCTTGCCGGCATCGATCTCGAAGGCCGGCTTATCATCGCCGCGGTCAGTGACCTTCAGGTATCGGCGATAGCCCTTGTTGCCGACCAGGGCCTTGTCCCCGCGCTTCAACTGGGTCTGCAGGCCCTCGACGATCGCTTGGCGATCCATCCGGTCCTTCTCGGCT
The DNA here is from genome assembly GCF_046503825.1 of Asticcacaulis sp. W401b. Taxonomy (NCBI): domain Bacteria; kingdom Pseudomonadati; phylum Pseudomonadota; class Alphaproteobacteria; order Caulobacterales; family Caulobacteraceae; genus Asticcacaulis; species Asticcacaulis sp. W401b. The sequence goes on along the minus strand of NZ_JBKFEE010000003.1, from coordinate 429,933 downwards.
TCAGCCTCATTGCGACAGACGATGTAGCGCTCGCCTTCAGCCATGACCTCCTTGATAAACAGTTGTGTCTCGCCCTGAGTGCGTTCGATCAGCAGGGGGACAAAGGGCTGGGTGTCGTCCATCACCGTATCGCGCACGATCTTGCTTGAGCGCTCGCGCGCCCCCAGGATATATTCGAGCTTGCGCGCCTCCAGGGCGGCAATGGTCGCCTTCGAGATCATGCCGCGATCGGCTACCACACAGACACGTCCAATGCCGAAGCGCTTTTGCAACCGGTCGACGATCGGAAGGAGCACGGTGCTGTCGGCGGTATTGCCAGGCATCATCTCCGAACAGATCGGACGGCCAGTGCCATCGATGACCACGGCCAGAACCACCTGCTTCAGATCGGGGCGATAATCCTTGGAATGGCCATGCGCGCCGAGGCTGTCGCCGCCTTCGCCATAGAAGGACAGGGTCGTCGTATCCATGAAGACCAGGGACAGATCTGTAAACAGATCGCGGCGTCGATCGAACAGGGTCTCCTCGATCACGTCCTTCACACAGCGTGGTGCCAGGGCTCCCTCCGCCTTTTCCTCGATCTCTTCCCCCAACCACGCCACCGCACGATAGAGGTGATGCAGTTGCAGGCCGTCTATGCCGTCGATCTTGTAGTCGCTCATCCACTTCTCGCAGGACCGATCCGAACCGGAGACGAACAGGCGGTGCAGAACACTGACGAACACGGCACGTTCAACGGCGAACTCAAAGGCGCGTTTGGCCAGTTGGTCGCGAAGGACGTCGCCAATGCCCAGGCGCTCCCACAACCGGCCGAATAACAATGGGCCGCCGATGCGCGTCGAAGCCAACTCACCGTTATCGATCTCGGATAAGACAAGGTTACGGTCCGAATGTTGAGCCATGGACGCGATCAGGCGATCGAGATCGCCTGACAGCAGTAACTGGTCTTTGCGTCCAAGGGGGCGAATTAGACGCTGACGCACCTTGCCATTCTCGCGGTAGGTCTCCGCGAGATAGAGATATCGATGCCCGCGGGCGACCTTTTCAACGACAAACATGATTCCGTTGTCACCTGAGAATCGCCGGAAATCAATACAAATAAGGGCATTGATGAAAATATGTTTTCACTACACATTATGACGGGGCCAAAACGCGGCTCAATAAATACAACCACTTACGCGAAATGTTCACCGCATGTTCCGCCTGCGCTGTTTAAGTAGGGTAATGGTCGCCGTCGCAAACCGTTCCCCCAGGTTGCCCCAAGCGCGTTTCAACGCGTCAATCGCGTGAAGGGTGAGTTGGATCGGCTGAATCAGCGCTTGGAAGCCCTCTATATAGACAAGCTCGACCGCCGAATTAGTGATGCGTTCTATTCTAGAACTTCAAGTCAATGGAAAGAAGAGGCCAGGCGGTGCGAAGATGAGCTTCTAAGGCTTAATGGCGCTGGGGAATCGTACATGGACGAAGGGGTGAGCCTGTTGAAGCTAGCCCAGGACGCTCATTCGATCTTCGAAAAACAGGAGGGAATGGCCCAAAGAAAGCTATTAAATTTCGTCTTCCAGAACTGCATTTGGAAGGATGGCGAGTTGATCGCAGATTTTCGACAACCATTTGATATGCTGCAAGAAACAGCATTGAAATCGACGAACAGCGAAAACCCAGAAAGGTATGATGATGCAGGAAAAGAAAATTGGCTGGGGAACTAGGACTCGAACCTAGAATGACGGTACCAAAAACCGGAGTGTTACCATTACACCATTCCCCAGCAGGTCTTTAGAAAGTCTTTGAAAGACTTGCTGGCCTCGCTTGTCTCAGCGAGAGGGCGCTTCACTAACCCAAGCTTTTGTGACATGCAATCCCCCCGTTGAAATTTTCCCCAACTTCTCTGGATTTCATGCCCCCTGCCCTTGACCCTGCCGTTCAGGCCTATAGCCGGCTGATGGCCCACAGCTTCCGTCGCTTTACCGGGCAGGAGATCGTCGCTGGTGCCGCCGGATTGAACGCCTCCGAACTGGCTGAGGCTTTGTTCACGGCCCCGCAAGCCATCGTCTCCCACGGGATCGAAGCCGACCCCATCTTTCGTTATGCCAATGCACAGGCGCTCAACCTTTGGGAAATGGACTGGGACACCTTTACCCGTCTGCCTTCGCGCCATTCCGCAGAACCCGACAACGGCATACAGTCCGACCGTAATGCCCTGCTCAAGGCGGCGCTGGCGCAGGGGTATGTCGATCATTATGCCGGTATCCGCGTGTCCGCCAGCGGTCGGCGCTTTTACATAGAAGACACCGTCCTGTGGAATGTCGTCGATGAGGCCGGCACCCGTCACGGGCAGGCCGCCTTTATCCGGCGCTGGCGTTTCCTGTAACCATCGCGACATCCCGCCCCCTTTCGTGAGCGCAGGCTTTGTGATAGCTCCCGCCGCATGTCACAGCCGCCCTACGTCATCGCCGCCTTCTATCATTTCTTCGACTTTCCCGATTTCGAAGCGCATCAGGCCCCGCTGCTCGAACGGCTGAAGGCGCTCGGCATCAAGGGATCGCTGCTGATCACCTCTGAAGGCGTCAACTCGACCATGGCCGGCACGCGCGAGGCCATAGACAGTTTCCTGACCTATCTTCAGAGCGAACTGATTGGCGAGCCGATTGTATGGAAGGAGTCCTATGCGGACACCCAGCCCTTCGGCAAGGTGCGCGTGCGCCTGAAGAAAGAGACGATTTCGCTGGGGGAGCCGGTCAACCTCAGCCGCCGTGGCCACTATGTCGAGCCGAAGGACTGGAACGATCTGATCCGCCGTAATGACGTGGTGATCCTCGATACGCGCAATGATTACGAGGTCAATCTGGGCACGTTTAGGGGGGCCATTGACCCGAAAATTCCGACCTTCAAATTCCTGCCCGAATGGACGCGCCAGTACGCCGATCAGCTTAAAGGCAAGAAGATAGCCACCTTCTGCACTGGCGGCATCCGCTGCGAGAAATACACCGCCTGGATGATGGAGAACGGCTTTGACGAGGTCTATCACCTCAAGGGCGGCATTTTGCAGTATTTCGAGGACGTGCCCGCCGAAGAGTCGCTATGGGATGGTGAATGCTTTGTCTTCGATGAGCGTATCGCCGTCGATCATCACCTAAATCCGTCGCAAACCGCCGTGCTCTGCCTTTACTGCGACCATGCCCTGACGGCCGAGGATCAGCAAAGCCCGATGTACCAAAAGGGCGTCTCCTGCCCGCATTGCCACGGCGACCCGAAATATCAGCATGACCGCGAACCGGCCGCAGGTCGCACCAAATTCTGATCTGCGTTCGCCTGCATTACACGGTCTTCATTTGACCTTATCGTTAGGCACGCTATGGTGCCCGCCTGAGTGCGCGTGCGTCGCCCATCGTGGTTCCGGCGCATCTTGATATAGCTGCACCCAATTCGGGGATGACGTTCGTCACATGAAACAGTTTTTCATTACGGTAGCCGCCGTATTCGCCGCCTTTGTGCTGTTCTTCGTCGGTGTGCCCTTCCTGCTCATCACCATGATCGCCGCGGCATCCAAGCCGACCACGCCGTCGGCCATTACGCTGGTGGTTGATCTGCGCGAAGGCCTGACGGATCAGTCGCGCTCCGACCCCTTCGCCTTCATAACGGGGCGTCCCCTGTCCACCATGGACATCGTTACCTCGCTCTATCACGCGGCCGACGACAGCAAGGTCAAGTCGGTGCTGATCCGCCTGCCCGAAGGCGGCTTGATGCCCGCCGCCGCGCAGGAAATCCGCACAGCCGTGCGTTACGTGCGCAGCAAGAACAAACCGGTCTATGCCCATTCGCAGGGCCTTTATCCCTCGACCATGGTGCTGGCCTCCTACACGGTGGGCACGGCGGCGACCGAATTCTGGATGCAGCCGCGCTCGTCGTTTCAGGTGACCGGCATTGCCACCGAGGAAATGTTCCTCAAGCGCGCCTTTGACAAGTACGGCATCACGCCGCAATTCCAGCAGCGTTATGAGTACAAGAACGCCGTCAACCCCTACCTGCAAAGCGACTTCACCCCGGCGCACCGCGAAGCCACCCTGTCGTGGATGGGCTCGGTCTATGACTCGCTGATCAGCGACGCCGCAATCGACCGCAAGGACGCCAAGCTGGACGCCGCCAAGCTGAAAACCATTCTCGAAGCCGGCCCCTACAGCGCCGAACAGGCCAAGGAACTGGGCCTGATCACCAATCTGGGGCAGGTGCAGGAAATCGAAGAGGCCGCCAAGGCCAAGGGCGGGGCCGACACGCAACTGATGGATATTGAGTCCTATGCGGCCTCCACCGTCTCGACGGGCAGCCAGACCATCGCCGTCATCAATGGCGAAGGCCCGATCATGACCGGCAAGGGGTCGGGCGGCGGCTTCGGCAGCGAAGCCCAGATGCTGTCGGACGATGTGGCTCAGGCCTTCTACGACGCCGTTGAGAATGACAAGGTCAAGGCCATAGTCTTCCGCGTCTCTTCGCCCGGTGGGTCGGATACCGCCTCTGAGCAGATTTCGCGCGCCCTGGCCTACGCCAAGAAATCCGGCAAGCCTGTCGTGGTGTCGATGGGGGATTACGCGGCTTCGGGCGGTTACTGGGTCTCGGCAGGGGCCAATGCCATCGTCGCCAACCCGACCACCCTCACCGGCTCGATCGGTGTCTATGGCGGCAAGATGGCCATTGGCGAAGCGGCATCGCGTTTCGGGGTCGATTTCCGTCAGATCGGCGTCGGCTCTGAGTACGCCGGGGCCTATTCGGCAGGCAAGCCTTTCACCGAAAAGCAAACCCAGGCCATCTCCAACTGGATGGACACCATCTATAACGCCTTCATCGGCCACGTCGCCGAAGGCCGCAAGCTGGCGCCCGAGCGCGTGCGTGAAATCGCCAAGGGCCGCGTCTGGACTGGCGCGCAGGCCAAGCAACTGGGGCTGGTCGATGAAACCGGCGGCTTCTTCGCCGCAGTGGCCAAGGCCAAGCAACTGGCCAAGATCGGTGACGACGTGAAGGTGAAGCTGGTCAACTACCCCAATAACAAGTCGCCCTTTGCCATGTTCGGCAAGGGTGTCGAGGCCAGCGCCAAGGGCTTCGAAGCCCTGTCCTTCCTCGGCTGGGCCGCCAGCGATCCGCGCGCCCAGATGATCATGAAGGAAGCCCGCGACGCCCGCCTGCGCGAGCAAGGCGCCAGCGTCCTGGCCCCGGAACCCTACGCGCCGTAGGGTAAGACTTCATACCTGAAACAAGAAACCCTCCGGAGCGATCCGGAGGGTTTTTCTTTGGGATTCAGTGATGTGGGGTCACGGACCCCACACCCCATAACTTAAGCGCCCGACTAACGGGGTGCAGGGGTCGAGACCCCTGCTAGTCCACCGCCTCGGCGCGAGAGGCATTCTTGTCCTTGGCCGGCGTGATGTCGAAGGCGATCTTGCCCTCGGCCAGCTTGACCAGAATATGCCCGCCACGCACCAGCTTGCCGAACAGGATCTCGTCCGCCAGCGGCTTCTTGATGTTCTCCTGAATGACCCGCGCCAGCGGACGCGCGCCATAGAGTTCATCATAGCCGTTCTCAGCCAGCCACTTTTCGGCATCCGGCGACAGCTCGATCGTAATGTTGCGGTCGGCCAGTTGCATTTCGAGCTGAAGGATGAACTTCTGCACGACCTGCCCGATAACCTCTGGCTTGAGCTGACGGAAGGTGACGATGGCATCGAGACGGTTGCGGAATTCCGGCGTGAACAGGCGCTTGATGGCCACCTCGTCCTCACCCGACACCTTTTCGCGTCCAAAGCCAATCGAGTTCTTCTGATTGTCCGAAGCGCCCGCATTGGTGGTCATGATCAGCACCACATTTCGGAAATCGACCTTCTTGCCCACCGCATCGGTCAGCGTCCCGTTATCCATCACCTGAAGCAGGATGTTATAGATATCCGGGTGCGCCTTCTCGATTTCGTCGAGCAGGACGATGGCGTGCGGCGTCTGATCCACAGCATCGGTCAGCAGGCCGCCCTGATCATGGCCGACATAGCCCGGAGGGGCCCCGATCAGCCGCGACACGGTGTGACGCTCCATATATTCCGACATGTCGAAGCGCAGCAATTCGATGCCGAGCGTTTGCGACAACTGCTTGGCGACCTCGGTTTTGCCCACGCCGGTCGGACCGGAGAAGAGGTAAGACCCGATGGGCTTGTTGGCGTCGCGCAGACCCGCCCGGGCCAGCTTCATCGCCGCCGAAAGCTGTTCGATGGCCTCGTCCTGACCGAAGACAACCCGTTGCAGGTCGTTGGTCAGGTCGCGCAGCGCCTCGGTATCGGTCTTGGACACCGACTTCGACGGGATGCGGGCGATCTTGGCGATCACCGTTTCGATCTCCTTCGGCCCAATGACCTTCTTGCGCTTACCTTCGGGCAGGATGACCTGTAAGGCCCCGGCTTCGTCGATCACGTCGATCGCTTTGTCCGGCAGCTTGCGGTCGGTGATGTAGCGCGCCGACAGTTCCACCGCCGTCTTGATAGCGGCATCGGTGTATTTCAGATTGTGGAAGGTCTCATAATAAGGCTTGAGGCCCTTCAGAATCTTCACCGTGTCGTCCAGCGACGGCTCGGTCACGTCGATCTTCTGGAAGCGACGGACCAGGGCCCGATCCTTCTCGAAGTGCTGACGATATTCCTTATAGGTGGTCGAACCCATGCAGCGCAGGGCCCCCGACGCCAGAGCCGGCTTCAGCAGGTTGGAGGCATCCATCGCCCCGCCCGACGTCGCCCCGGCACCGATGACGGTGTGGATTTCGTCAATGAACAGGATGGCATTGGGATGCGCCTCCAGCTCCTTGACCACCTGCTTAACGCGCTCTTCGAAGTCGCCGCGGTAGCGGGTCCCGGCCAGCAGCGTGCCCATGTCGAGCGAATAGATGGTCGCCCCGGCCAACACCTCAGGCACCTCGCCTTCGACGATCTTCTTGGCCAGACCTTCGGCGATGGCCGTCTTGCCGACGCCCGGATCACCGACCAGCAGCGGGTTGTTTTTGGTACGGCGGCACAGGATCTGAATGGCGCGCTCGACCTCGGCCGACCGCCCGATCAGCGGATCGACCTTGCCGTGACGTGATTTCTCATTGAGATCCACGCAATAGGCCGCCAAGGCATCGGTGGACGCCGCCTTGCCCGACTTTTCTTCGGAAGACGGTGCCCCATCTTCGGACGATCCGCGCACAGGACGCGGCTCGGACGCGCCCGGCTTCTTGGCGATGCCGTGGGCGATATAGTTGACCGCGTCATAGCGCGTCATCTCCTGCTCCTGCAGGAAGAAGGCGGCATGGGATTCGCGCTCAGAGAAGATGGCCACCAGCACATTGGCGCCGGTCACTTCGTCGCGGCCCGACGACTGCACATGGATCACCGCGCGCTGAATGACGCGCTGAAAACCGGCAGTGGGCTTGGCTTCTTCGGAATGCGGAACGACCAGCGATTTAAGGTCGGTTTCGATATAGGCCGTCAATGCGGTCCTGAGCTTGGTCAGATCGACATTACACGCCGTCATGACGCCTGCGGCATCGACGTCATCGACGAGGGCCAGCAGAAGGTGCTCCAGGGTCGCGTACTCATGGTGATGGGTGTTCGCATGACCCACCGCGCGATGCAGGGTTTCTTCGAGAGCGCTTGAAAACGATGGCATGTCGGCCTCTCCTTGGAGCAAAAAGCGGGTACAGTTTAGTCTTACGTCTCCTCGATGAACGGGGGCTGAAAGTCGGGTTCAAGCGATCCTCAGTCCTTCTCCATCGTACACTGGAGAGGGTGTTGGTGTCGGCATTCTGGATAGAGTGTCGGCATCAGATTCAGTCTTTCTCCATGGTGCACTGGAGAGGGTGCTGATGCCGACGGGCCATGTCCACCACCTGGGCGACCTTGGTTTCCGCGACCTCATAGGTATAGACCCCGCAAACACCGACGCCCGTCTGATGGACGTGCAGCATAATACGGGTGGCGTCCTCGCGCGACTTGTTGAAGAATCGCTCCAGCACGTACACGACGAACTCCATAGGGGTATAGTCGTCGTTGAGAATTAACACGCGATAAAGAGAGGGCTTCGCCGCCTTGGGCTTGGCGTCGATGACGGCAAACGGCGCATTGGCCGGTTTGTCCACATCGGTCACCGGGGCCTTCGGGGCGCGCGCCGCCTCAACCGGCGAATTTGCCGATAGCAGCGGACGCAGCAGGGAGGGACCAAACGTCAAACCTGTCCTCTTAACTGGGCGATGGGCAGGCGAACCCCCCTTCGTCTTTTGAGACTCACACGAAGCTAAAACCTTACGGAGAGAATGCTCCGACAGTTTTCGCCTGACTTCAAGATAGTGCAAACTTTAATCCTGTTAAGAGGCCGCTACGCACATATTTGCGTTATTCGCATCACAGTTTGCGCAACTGCGTTACAAATATGTCGTCAATGACGCATAGCAAAAGGGCCAAGCGGCTCAGAACACGACCGTCGTCTGAAGGCCGCCGCCGCTGATGGCCCAGTCCACATACCACGCCACCCCCATCAGGGTGGCCCCCTCGGTCGGAGGTTGCCGCAGACTGACCTGCCGCGTTTCGAAACGGTCGCGGGCGCGTATCCCGATGGTGACCGTCCCACTGCGCAAACCGCCCCTGACCGGCAAGGCCGCCGTATAGACGCCGTTTTCGCCGGAGCGCACCTCAAGCGCCGGCTGCCCGTCGATTTCCACATCGACCATTATGCCGGGATCGGTACGACCGGATACCGCCATAGCCCCACCCGCATCGTAATCGACGACGGCAAAAAGTCCGGCCTGCGGCCACAAAGGCAGGGCCGACGCGCCGGGCCGCAATAAAACCGAGCGCGGGGGGGCACCGATATCCGAGGCGGGTGGCACAAACAGACGCCCCTCTGCCCGCATCAGCCGTCCTTCGGTCTCCATGGCGAGATCGTAAAAGCTGCCGCCCGACATCTGTGGCAGGCTGGCCTGAAAGCGTCCGTCGCTGCCCGCTGTGACCCCATAGGCCTGCCCGGAGGGGCTGGTCAGGCGTACGCGCGCCTCAGGCAGGGCGGCCCCTGTGACCAGCAATTCACCGGCGGCGGTTACCGCTACCGAAGTCACTTCGGGCGACTTCACATAGCCGCGATTGGTGGCCACATAGTCGGCGACCTCGACCTTTTCCGGGGCCTTGTCGCCGCAGCCGGACAACAGCACGACCGAAGCAGCGCACAGCGCCACAGTGCTCAGCTTGAACCCCATCGGAACGTCGATACCTTTCAGCAGGCTTATCACAGCCTGACAAATCTCATGCACAGAACACGTCTGTCATCGTTGAAAAGCGTTGCGCACGCCCGGCAAAGCCCTTTAATTTACGACGACATTCATTTGTTTACGCGATTGACCATATCGTTTGTCGCCGGTGGCAATCAAGCCCGCCCGCAACCATAGTTCCAAGGATTAGCGATGCCCGACTCCGTCTCCCCCGCCTCGCCGCGCCCCATCCTGTCGGTGTGCATCTATTGCGGTTCGTCGGACGCCGTCGATCAGCGCTACAAGGACGAAGCACGGGAACTGGGTCAAATTCTGGCCCGTAGTCAGTTGCGCCTCGTCTATGGCGGCGGCGGCGTGGGCCTGATGGGCGAAGCGGCGCGCGGGGCGTCTCAGGCCGGCGGCAAGGTGCTGGGCATCATGCCGCAATTCCTGCGCACCAAGGAACGCCTGCTTGATGAGGTCGAAACCATCGTGGTGCAGTCGATGCACGAGCGCAAGATGATGATGTTTGAAGAGGCCGATGCCTTTGTCGTCCTGCCGGGCGGGGTCGGGACGCTGGAGGAAGTCATCGAGCTTCTGTCGTGGCGTCGGCTCGATCTGCACAAGAAGCCGATCATCTTCCTCAATTCGGGCGGCTTCTGGCAGCCCTTTTTCGATCTGGTCGATTTTACCGTCGGTAAGGGGTTCACGCCGGACGCTTTCCGCAACACCTATAAGAGCGTGGATACGGTCGAAGAGGTGTTAGGAGCCATAGCCGAACTGGCCTCGCATGATGAGGAAATCGACACGCGCCGCGTGCTGTAACACGATCGCTTCTTTAGACGGGGGCAGGCAGTCTCGGGGCAAAGGAGACGCCCATGACTGATCTGCCCCCGCGCCATGAACCGCCCAAAAAGAATGGCCTGAGCGATTACGGCCCCAAGACCGCAGCCGCCAGCGACCATCCTTACGGTTTTGACGAGATACCCCCTCCCCCCGCAACGGAGGGAACGCCGCCAGATGCGCATACCGACATCGACAGCGAGGCGGATCTGGGCGATCCAACGCCGACAGGATAACAAAAAAGGCGCTGTTCAAGCGCCTTTTCTTTACTCAATCATCGCGATGAACACGTTCGGAACGCTCATGACGTTCCTGCGCTTCGATAGACAGGGTCGCGGTCGGGCGCGCCTCAAGCCGCCCCAGACCAATCGGCTCACCCGTCTCTTCGCAGAAGCCGTAAGAGCCGTCGTCGATACGGGCGATGGCTTCGTCGATCTTGGAGATCAGCTTGCGCTGACGGTCGCGGGTCCGCAGTTCCAGCGCGCGGTCGGCTTCCGAAGAGGCCCGGTCCACCAGATCGGGGTGGTTTTCCGTTTCCTTCTGCATGACCGAAACGGTTTCTTTCGACCCGGCCAGGATTTCCGTCTTCCACGAGATCAGTTTTTTGCGGAAATAGGCGAGCTGACGCTCATTCATGTATTCTTCGTCGTCCTTGGGACGATAGGCATCGGTATCGGATTTGGAAAGCTCGACAGCGCTCATCTTTGCACCACACCCCATGACATTGTTTGTCGGCACCCTTGGTTTTAGCCCCGAATTGAGACGTTACCTGCCGCTACGTCCCTCCCTGCAAGAACAGGGCCCCATATGGACGTGACAGCGCGGGTCCGATGGCGCGGCTTATACCCGTGGAATCACCCGTGAACAATCACGTTTTCTTTACTCTAACGGGGTTTCGATGGTGCAGCGCAAACGTCACCATCGCACAGGCTTCGCGTCAGAGGGGAATTTACATCAGTCGGCGCTTGGCCAGTTCGACATAGGCGCGGGTTTCGATTTCGTTGAGCACGCTTTGCAGCCCCTGATCCTCGACCTCTTCGCGCTGAAGCTCGATCATCTTTTGCAGCGATAAAAGCGCGCCGTCATCAATGGTGCCGCCCAGCAGCGCCAGCTTCAACTCTTCCAGCGCTTCGAGAATATCCTGAGAGCGTTTGATCTGACGGCGGCGGCGCCCCTGAAGCACGTCGTCTTCGGCCTGCAAGGCCAGCAGCGCATCAATCCCGCCCAGAGACAGGGCCTGCGACACCGAGGCCGCGGACGCGCTTGACTTTGTTTCGGATGATCCGTTCAGCGAAAAGCCGCCTGACGCGCGGCGCGGCGCATTGCCTCCGCCCACAGTGGTCGGTCCGGCCGGTCCGTTGATCTTGATCATGCTTGCCCCATTCAGCGGTGGTATGGTCATGTCGGGGCCGTTCTGGCGATAAAGACGCGAAACCCTCTTCTAAGGGTGTACAGACGGTGAGTATTTGCCTGCCCGTGGTTTCCAAGCCCTTAACGGCCCGGCAGATTTTTCCCCCGCCCCATAAGGCGAAGCTCACGTCACTGACTTTTAAAGGTTTTTCATCTGGCACAGATTTCGCAGTTGGCTCAACATGGTTAATGCCCTTTGTGTGGACATGCGTATGCGCCTTCTGATTGCCGCCCTCGCTACCTTATTGTCGCTTTGCGCGCCGGTCCTCGGGGCTTGCGAAGCCGCGGCCGCATCGCGCATCAAGGATATTGTTGATATTGAAGGCGTGCGGAAGAACCAGCTGGTTGGCTATGGCCTTGTCGTCGGTCTGAACGGTACGGGCGACACAGTGCGCAACGCCCCCATGCTGAAACAGACCATGGAAAGTATGATGGGACGGCTGGACGTCAATATACGTGACGCCTCGCTGAATACCAAAAATGCCGCCGTGGTCATGGTCACCGCCGAACTGCCGCCCTTTGCCGCGCCCGGTGCGCGCATTGACGTGACGGTCTCAGCTATGGGCGACGCCAAGAGCCTGCTTGGCGGCACCTTGCTGGTGACGCCGCTTCTGGGGGCTGACGGCGAAGCCTATGCGGCGGCGCAAGGCTCGATCCAGACCGGTTCCGTATCTGCTGGTGGAGCATCGGGCTCCTCTGTCACTAAGGGCGTGCCGACCGCCGGGCGCATCGCCTCAGGCGGCATTATCGAACGCGAAACGGGCTTTGACTTCAACGCCATGCCCATTGTGCGCCTGACGCTGAAAAACCCCGATTTCACTACGGCCAAGCGTATCGCCGATACGGTCAACAAGGCCTATCCCGGCACAGCCTTTGCCGACAACCCGACGGTGGTGTCGGTACGCAACCGGCCGGAAATGAACATGATGAGCTTCATTACCGCCATTGAACAAATGCCGGTTACCGTCGATACCCCGGCCAAGGTGGTGATTGATGAGGTCAATGGCGTCATCGTCATCGGCGAAAACGTCCGCGTCTCGCGCGTCGCCATTGCGCAGGGCAATCTGACCATTCGCGTCGATGAGCGCCCCTTCGTCAGTCAGCCAGCCCCCTTCTCGCAGGGCCAGACCACAGCCGTCCCCGACAGCTCGGTGAGTGTCGAAGAGGAAAAGGGGAAACGGCTTTATGAGCTTAAAGAAACCTCCTCGCTCGGCGATCTGGTCAATGGTCTGAATGCGCTTGGCGTCAGCCCGCGCGACATGATCTCCATTCTGCAAACCATCAAGGCCTCCGGCGCGCTGCAAGGCGATATTGAGGTGATGTAATACCTATGAGCCCTTTGGATAAAACTGTCTCGTCCCCCTTGGATGCCAAGCCGTTTTCACTGTCTCCGCAAAAGACCCGCGACCCGAAAAAGGTCGGCGATGACTTTGAAGATATGGTCATTTCCCAGATGCTGAAGCCGATGTTCGAAGGTCTTTCGACCGATGGCATGTTCGGCGGCGGCGAAGGCGAAGAGGCTTTTCGTTCCGTCTATCTCGACGCCCTGGCCGGTCAGGTGGTAAAATCCGGCGGTGTCGGTATTTCCGCTCAGGTTCAGAAACAACTGCTTGCCCTACAGGAGACGAACTCATGAGCATTTCCGCCCGCGACGCCGATGACTACGCCGCGCAGCTTCTGGTGCTCACCGAGCGCCTGACCGAACGCCTGAGCGCTGAAACCGAGGCGCTTGAGGCTCACCGTCCGCTCGATATCCGCGAGTCGGTCGAAGAGACGCGCAGCCTGTCGGCCTTGTATCGTCAGGAAAGCGCCCGCCTCAAGGCCGATCCCTCGCGTCTGACAGGGCTGAGCGCCGCCCACAAACAAAGCCTGCGCAAGGCCACCGAAGGCTTTGTGGCCATATCGGAGCGCCATGCCCGCGCCGTCGAGGCCGCCAAGACCATCTCCGAAGGGCTGATGAAGGCCATAGCCGACTCGCTGAACGAAACGCGTAAACCCAGCCTGACCTATGGCCCCGGCGCCTCAATCAAGGATCGCACGCCTCAGTCGCTGAACTACGGCTTCAAGGCGTAAAATTCAGAAACCGGTGTCATTTTTCCGGTGTGACTTAAGCATGTGTTCACAAGGATACGCTACCAATGGTGGCGATTATCGGGAAATGAACCATATCTGCACCCCTTGTCACGCCCCTTCGACGCGATGTTTCGCATAGAGGCGGCAATACGACATTTGCCTTCGCTCTGTCACTGATGGCTATGGCCGGCTCCGTCGGCGGTGCCATTGACCTGAACAACTACTATTCCGTGAAGGCAAAACTACAGGACGCTATGGACGCGTCGGTATTAGGAGGGCTGCGTCAGGAGACATCCCAGCGGAGCACCGTTGCCACGCGCATCTTCGCCTCAAACCTGCCCGAAGGCCTCAGCGCCACGCCGGGCTACACGACAGACAAAACAACCCTAACCGGAACCGTGGCTTATAATAACCGCACGGGCCTGCTAGGATTGTTTGGTATTTCCAGCCTGACCATCAATGTTACCGCCACAGCCGTGGGCACGGCGGCCAGCCAATCGTCAGGCCCCTGTATTCAGGTGCTTGATCCGTCGGGCAGCCAGGCGCTTCTGGTTAATTCCGGCGCCAAAATAACCGCCCCAAACTGCGAAATTCAGGTGCGTTCAAAGGGCAGTCCGGCTGCCATCTTCAATTCGGGCTCCAGCCTGAACTTCAAGAAGGTGTGCATCGAAGGCAGCAATGTCATTCGTAACTCAACGGCGGTGGATCGCCTGAGCCTGTCGTGCCCCACCGTTGCTGATCAGTGGGCGGCGCTTATCCCGACCGTGGCCAGCACGACGTGCACGGTGTCGAATGGCAACTGTAACACCAGCAGCGTCAGCCTCAGCCCCGGTGTCTATTGCGGCTGGTTCAATTTCAACAATTCCTCGGCTACGGTCAGTTTTGCTCCCGGCCTGTACGTCATCCGCAGCGGCGGCTGGAACGTCAATGGCGGGACGTGGACGGGCAAGGGCGTAACCTTCTATTTCGAGGACACCACGAAAATCCAGTTCAACTCCGGCATTTCCGCCGACCTTACCGCCCCCGACACGGGCACATACAAAAATCTGCTGTTCTTTGAGAGGCCGGGTCTGAGCAATACAGACTTTATTTTCAACAGCGCCGTGGCCAACCATATGGACGGCGTAATCTGGCTGCCCAGTCGCAACGTCACTTTCAATGCGCAATCAAAAATGAGCAGCGACAAGCTGTCGATGGTGATGAACCGGCTGATCCTGAACAATACCACCTGGAACCTTGAACCCGTCACGGGGTCTTCCGGTACCGGTGGAGCTCTGACCAACATACGCCTGTTGAAATAGGTTCACTCCTGCGGGGTGTGTCTTTGTGGGTCTGAGCGACTGCGATTGACCCTTTGCCAGTATTCCGTGTTGCCCGGTTCGCTCTTGTAGCGACGCCGGAACGCATTGTCGTTGATCTGCTTGTCCCAATAGGGCTGATCTCCGGGCTTTACAGGCAAGGGGCGGTTTAACCCCTCGCCGCGCGCCGGACAGTCCGGCGGCAGGACGCTGCCCTCCATCAAGGCCCGGCGACAGGCCTGTGCGTGTCGCAAGGTCGCCCCCAGGGTCTCACGCGACACCGCATCAGCCGCTTCGGGCGGCGGCTCTCCCCTGACCGTCGTCAGGGGCGCGACCTCTGAGGGCGCGGCATTGAAAGTCTCCTGACGATGAGACGCCGATCGCGTCCGGCGCACCGGCCTTTCGGGCCGGGGCCCCTTACGGATGAGCACAGGTGGCACAAAGCCTATCTCGGTAATGACGGGGGACTCGACCGTGGTTTCCTCACGCCGTGACATCATGAACAACAGAGCCAGCACCAGATGCGCCGCGACGACGATCAGCGCCGCCAGCCCCACATGTCGCCATTGAATGATGTGATGCGCCATGCCGCCGCCGTCTCTGTCAGTTGAGCGAAACATTCCGGCCTTTGCGAGGCGGGCCACGGTCACAGTTTTTACAAAAGCGTTCGCAAAACGTTCTTGCGCCCCCTCCGCAAATCGGGCAGTGAACCCGCAAACCTCTGCTGACACTTTTTCGACACCGCCATTATACCTATATGGTGGAATTGCCTCCCCGGATGGATATGCGTAATGGCCGATAGCGGACACGACAAGGATATGCTGATGAGCAGCTCAAACCTGATGCAGGGCTTCATCAAGGTGCGCGGCGCGCGTGAGCATAATCTCAAGGGCGTCGATGTCGATATTCCGCGCGGCAAGCTGGTGGTGCTCACTGGCCTGTCGGGGTCGGGCAAGTCGTCACTCGCCTTCGACACCATCTATGCCGAGGGGCAGCGTCGCTACGTCGAGTCGCTATCGGCCTATGCGCGGCAATTTCTTGAGTTGATGTCGAAGCCGGATGTGGACCTGATCGAAGGCCTGTCGCCAGCCATTTCCATCGAGCAGAAGACCACCTCCAAAAACCCCCGCTCGACCGTCGGCACGGTAACGGAAATCCACGACTATATGCGCCTTCTGTGGGCGCGCACCGGCGTGCCCTATTCGCCCGCCACGGGCCTGCCCATCGAAAGCCAGACCATTTCGCAGATGGTCGATAAGATCATGGCCCTGCCCGAAGGGACGCGCCTGCTCCTGCTGGCCCCCTTCGTGCGCGGGCGCAAGGGCGAGTACAAGAAAGAAATCGCCGACCTTCAGCGTCAGGGCTTCCAGCGTCTGAAGATCGACGGTCAGTACTACGCCATCGAAGACGCCCCCAAGCTCGACAAGAAGTACAAGCACGATATCGACGTGGTGGTGGATCGCGTGGTCGTCAAGGGCGGGCTGATGCAGCGTCTGGCCGACAGTCTGGAAACGGCGCTGCGGCTGGCCGATGGTCTGGCCATCGCCGAATATGCCGACATCGCGGAAGGCGAAACCGAGCCGAAGCGCCTGATCTTTTCAGAAAAATTCGCCTGCCCGGTCTCCGGCTTTACCATTGCCGAGATCGAGCCGCGCCTGTTCTCGTTCAACAACCCCTTCGGCGCCTGCCCGACCTGCGACGGTCTGGGGGTCAAGCTGACCTTTGACCGCTCGCTGATCGTGCCCGATGAGTCGTTGAGCCTCAAGGACGGGGCCATTGCTCCGTGGGCCAAGGGCCCCTCGCCGCTCTACGCGCAGACGCTTGAAGCCCTGTCCGGGCATTACGGCTTCAAGATGGACACCAAATGGCGCGCCCTGACGCCGGAAGCGCAGGACGTGATCCTGCTGGGGTCCGGTTCGGAAAAGATCAAGTTCGTCTATCAGGACGGCTCGCGTCGCTACGACGTGACCAAGCCGTTTGAGGGCGTCATCCCCAATATGGAGCGTCGCTACCGCGAAACCGACTCGTCGTGGGTGCGCGAGGACCTGAGCCGCTATCAGGCCGAAACCCCTTGCGAGGCCTGCGGCGGCAAGCGCCTCAAGCCCGAAGCCCTGGCCGTCAAGGTCAATGCCAGGGACATCGCCGAAATCTCCGGTCTGTCGATCAAGAAGGCGCACGACTGGTTTGCCGATCTGCAAAACCATCTGACGGAAAAGCAGATGGATATTGCGCGGCGCATCCTGAAAGAAATTCTTGACCGCCTGAACTTCCTCAATGCGGTCGGGCTCGACTATCTCAACCTGTCGCGCAATTCCGGCACCCTGTCCGGCGGCGAAAGTCAGCGTATCCGTCTGGCGTCGCAGATCGGTTCCGGCCTGACCGGCGTGCTCTACGTGCTGGATGAGCCCTCGATCGGCCTGCATCAGCGCGACAATGACCGTCTGCTCGACAGCCTGAAAGGCCTGCGCGACCTCGGCAATTCCGTGCTGGTAGTCGAACACGACGAAGACGCCATCCTCACCGCCGACTATGTGATCGACATGGGGCCGGCGGCGGGTGTGCACGGCGGTCAGGTGGTGGCCGAAGGCACACCCGAAGACATCAAGGCCAATGCCAACTCGCTGACCGGGCAATATCTGACCGGTAAACGCGAAATCCCGCTCTACTTCTCGAAGGACACGGACAATGAGCGCCGCCCCATAAACAAGAAGAAGATGCTCAAGGTCATCGGGGCGCGCGGTAACAATCTGAAAAGCGTCACCGGCGAAATCCCGGTGGGGGTCATGACCTGCATCACCGGTGTTTCCGGCGGCGGCAAATCGACCTTCACGCTGGAAACCCTGCATAAGGCGGCGGCGCGACGCCTCAACAATGCCTCGGCCAATCCTGCCGCTCATGACAAGATCGAGGGGCTGGAGTTTTTCGACAAGGTGGTCGAGATCGACCAGTCGCCCATCGGCCGCACACCGCGTTCCAACCCGGCCACCTATACCGGGGCCTTTGGGCCGATCCGCGACTGGTACGCCGGCTTGCCGGAATCCAAGGCGCGCGGCTATGGACCGGGCCGCTTCTCCTTCAACGTCAAGGGTGGCCGCTGCGAAGCCTGTCAGGGCGACGGCGTCATCAAGATCGAGATGCACTTCCTTCCCGACGTCTATGTCACCTGCGATGTGTGCAAGGGCAAGCGCTATAACCGCGAGACGCTGGAGATCGTCTTCAAGGGCCATTCCATCGCCGATGTGCTGGACATGACGGTCGAGGAAGGCGCCGAAGCCTTCAAGGCCGTGCCGTCCATCCGCGACAAGCTGGAGACGCTAAAGCGCGTCGGCCTGGGCTATATCAAGATCGGCCAGCAGGCGACGACCCTGTCGGGCGGCGAGGCGCAGCGCGTCAAGCTGTCGAAAGAGTTGTCGAAACGCGCCACGGGCAAGACCCTGTATATTCTCGATGAACCGACCACGGGTCTGCACTTTGAGGATACGCGCAAGCTGCTGGAGGTGCTGCACGAACTGACCGATCACGGCAACACGACCGTGGTGATCGAGCACAATCTGGACGTCATCAAGACGGCCGACTGGCTGCTCGACTTCGGCCCGGAAGGCGGCGACGGCGGCGGTGAGATCGTGGCCTTTGGCACCCCGGAAAAGGTAGCGGACAATCCGAAGTCGTGGACCGGCAAATACCTGAAAGACATTCTGGCCCGGCACAAGGCGCGGAAAAAATAGGGTTCAAACGCGGATCAGTGCCCAAAGTGAACACTGCGTTAACCCTGTTACGGCATTGAATCGAGCATCCTCACTCTCGATTCGAGTTCGCCATGCGCCGCCCTGTTTTGCTGTTTACGGTTGCTGCCTTTGCCCTGATGAGCGCGGGCCTGTCGTCCTGCGGCAAACCCAAGGCGGAGCACGGCGATCCTCATGCCGAAGCCGCGGGCGAGCATGGGGGCGGTGATCACGGTGGGGACGGTCACGGTGCAGCCAAGGGTGACGTCAGTCACTGGAGCTACGAAGGCGATGACGGCCCGGCGCACTGGGGCGATCTGAGCACTGAGAACAAGGCCTGCAAAACCGGCCCGCGTCAGTCGCCGATCAACCTCACCGGCGTGGCGGCCCCCAAATCGGTCAATCTGACGCTCGATTACACCTCATCCCCGGCCAAGATCCAGAATCTTGGGCACGCCATTCAGGTCTCCCCGACCGACGGCGGCGGCGTGGTGATGGACGGGGTGCGTTACAAATTGGTGCAGTTCCATTTCCACACTCCGTCCGAACACACGATCGACGGTCACCGTGCGGCTATCGAAACCCACTTTGTGCACAAGAATGACAAGGGCGACCTGCTGGTTATTGGCGTCCTTTCGGATGTCGGCGTGGCCGACCCGATGCTGGCCCCCATCTGGACGTGGCTGCCGACCGATCCGGGTCCGGCGGCCCTGATCCCCGACCTGCTGGTCAATGCGCGCGACCTGATGCCGGCGACCGAAGAATTTTACGCCTATTCCGGTTCGCTCACCACGCCGCCGTGCACGGAAAAGGTCACCTGGCTGGTCTATGCCTCGCCCCTGTCGATTTCGCCAGAACAGGTGGACGCCTATCAGCGCCTGACCGGACCAAACGCGCGCCCGATCCAGCCACCGCAGGGCCGTGACATCCTGCACCTTGTCGGTAGCTGATCAGGCGTTCGGCGTGTTTTTCAGGGTTTGATAGGCCGCGGCAACGGCACCGATCATGATCGCTGTGGTCAGAGGCGCGATCACGCCATTGACCGCCAGATAAACCCCCGTCAGCGGCTCCATAAGATTAGCCAATTGCGAGACGTCGGGTTGCGGCACGTCTTCGACGGACGTCACATCGCGGCCCGTGACCAGAACGGCCAGCGCCATATAGACGGTCTGCGCCAGCATACTAACCACCAGCGCCATCAGAAAGGCTACGGCAAAGCCGCCCAGCAGGGACCAGAAACGACCCTGCGTCAGTTTCAGGGAACCCGTCAGATTGAAATGGCCCTCATCGAAGCTCTGCACGCTGACCATAGACAGCCGCACCATTAGCCAGATGTTGAAGATCATGGCGGCGATGGCCGTCAGCACACCAATAACGGGGACGACGGCCTGAGACACCGCCCCGACCAGCAAAGACAGAAGACCACCCAATATGGCCAGAACGACGGTAATCAGAAGCGTCACTACGATAATGACCATCGCCAAAACGAAAGACAGCGCCATCTGACGCACCTCATCGGTCCCCAAACGCAGAAAACCGAACTGCGGCGAATGTCCGCCCAGCACGGCCCTATAGACAGCGCAGGTGATAATCGCCGAAAACACAAGGGTAACCATCAGGGCCAGCACATAGGCCGGCCCCAGACGCAGGAGCAACTCGGCTGCCTTTTCCGGCTCGTTCGGCACCTGCCCCTGAATGAGCGCATTCCATTCCGGACCGGCGACCGACATCAGCAAGGCCGTCGAAAGGATCAAAGCCACCAGCAGAACCGCTCCCCACCACGCAATCAGGATGGGCCGCTCACGGATGATACGGAAGCCTTCAAAGGCAAAATCAACGGAGGAGGCCATGCACGGAACCGGGGAAAGAGAACTGACTATCCCTTAGCGCGAAGCGCGCTGATTTGCCTATAGGCTGAGGCCAAAAAAGCGATGCTGAGCGGCATGAACACGCCGACGCCCAGCGCCAGATTGATCACGCCCCCCAGAGGTAGCCCGGCCAAGATCATCAGCGGCGGCATCAGGCTGCTGAGGACGATAAACGGCATCAGAATATAGACGTAGCCGAGGCCCAGCTTGACCGTCTGGCCCGACGACAGGCTGAGCGCATTGAGCGACACCAGCCGATGTTCAGCCACCGTGGCGGCGCGGTGCAACCACAGCTTCACCGTCAGGATGCTGAGCGTCAGAAGAACGGCGATGATCGCAAGGCCGATCACGACCCCTTGCGGTTGCGCCCCTTCAATCAGGGTGCGCAACAAGGCCTGCGGCGTGCGATAGCTGTCTTCGGGCAGGCCCGCCGCCCCCATAAACAGGGCCAGCACAACGGCCCCCGCGATAAACACGATGGACCAGAACAGCAGAACCAGCGCGCTGGCCCCCAGCAGGCGGCGTTCGGCCCGGCCGAACTGCAAGCCGCCAAAGCCCAGACCTTCGGCCGCGGCAAAACGCTCCCCGAACAGCGCGACGCGGTACAAAGCGCCTGCCGCCGCCGTGTGCGCGATCACGCCGACCACGATCAGGCCGCGCCGCAGCCACACATCCAGATGCGGCAAATGCCCCAGCAGCAGTACGACAAACAGAACACCCAGAACCGGGCCCGCCTTACGCCACAGCAGCGGCAGGCTCTGCCCGGCCGTCTTCAGCGCACCGATCAGATGAAAGGCCGTGCCGAAACTCATTGTCGAAATCCCCAAAAGCCCGATAACCCGCAGCGTTAACCCTAAGCGGGGCCCACTGTTAAACAAATCCTTTCCCTTTAAAAGGGCAAAGGCAACCTGCCCGATGTTTTTCATCGAGACCGTGACATCGTCATACGATCTCATTATATGACCCGCATGACAGTCCAACCCGTACACATTATCGGCGGCGGCCTTGCCGGTTCCGAAGCCGCCTGGCAACTGGCTCAGGCCGGTATCCCCGTTGTTATCCATGAGATGCGCGGCATCAAACCGACCGACGCGCACCAGACCGACGGCCTCGCCGAACTGGTCTGTTCCAACTCGTTCCGTTCGGACGACTGGAAATATAATGCCGTGGGCCTGCTGCACGCCGAAATGCGCCGCGGCAACTCGCTGATCATGGCCTGTGCCGACACGCATCAGGTGCCCGCCGGGGGTGCGCTGGCCGTTGACCGTGAGGGCTTTTCGCAGGCCGTCACCGCCGCGCTGACGGCGCATCCGCTGGTGACCCTCCTGCGCGAGGAAGTCACCTCGCTGAAAGACAAGGGCTGGAAAAACGTCATCTGCGCCACGGGGCCGCTGACCTCGGAATCCCTGTCCGAGGTCATTCTGGAACTGACCGGTGAAGGCCACCTCAGCTTTTTTGACGCCATCGCCCCTATCGTCCACGCCGAAAGCATCGACATGTCGATCGCCTGGCGGCAGTCGCGCTACGACAAGGAAGGCCCCGGTGGCGACGCGGCGGCCTATATCAACTGCCCCATGACGAAGGACCAGTACGAGGCGTTTGTCGATGCCCTGCTGACCGGCCCCAAGGCCGATTTCAAGGAATGGGAGCACGTCCCCTATTTCGACGGCTGCCTGCCCATCGAGGTGATGGCTGAACGCGGCCGCGAAACCCTGCGCTATGGCCCGATGAAGCCGGTGGGCCTGACCGATCCCAACAATCCGACCGTTAAACCTCATGCGATTGTTCAGCTTCGGCAAGATAATGCCCTGGGAACCTTGTATAATCTGGTCGGCTTTCAGACCAAGCTGAAACACGGCGCTCAGGTCGAGGTCTTCCGCATGATCCCCGGCCTTCAAAACGCGCAATTTGCGCGTCTGGGCGGGCTGCACCGCAACACCTTCATCCAGTCGCCCAAGGTGCTGGGGGCCGACCTGCGGCTTAAGCGCCTGATTGGTGAACGGTCTTTGCGCTTTGCCGGGCAGATCACCGGCGTCGAAGGCTATGTCGAAAGCGCCGCCATGGGTCTTCTGGCCGGACGCTTCGCTGCCGCCGAAG
This sequence comes from Asticcacaulis sp. W401b, assembly GCF_046503825.1. NCBI lineage: Bacteria > Pseudomonadati > Pseudomonadota > Alphaproteobacteria > Caulobacterales > Caulobacteraceae > Asticcacaulis > Asticcacaulis sp. W401b. The sequence goes on along the minus strand of NZ_JBKFEE010000003.1, from coordinate 407,378 downwards.
CCCGCGGCGAAACCCTGCCGCCTCCGCCGCCGACCACGGCATTGGGGGCCTTGATCGGGCACATCACCGGCGGGCATCTGGCCGACGAAAAGGTGTCTTTCCAGCCTATGAATATCAACTATGGACTCCTGCCGCCGATGGAGGCCCCGAAGTTCGATGAAGACGGCAAGAAGATCCCCGTCAAGGATCGTACCCGCGCCAAGAAACGCCAGATGAGCGTTCGGGCCTTGCGCGATATCGAGACGTGGTTAAAAACAGAGGCGGTTCCGGCCTGAGTGCCGTCTGACATGTGTGTGTGATGAAAGCCCTCGCCCCTCTTCTTGCTCTGTCCGTTCTGAGCCTAAGCGCCTGCGCAACGACCGAGACGCCACCGGTCGTGCCAACACCGGTCGTCATCCCCTCCTCACTGCAACCGCAGCCCATCATGCTGTTCGATGTGCAAAAGGAAGGGCGCAAGCTCTATACTCTGAACGACGAATTCCCTTATTGCGACAAGCTGACGGGCAAGGTGGTGGTGGTACCAAAATGGTTCCGCACCGACTTCGCGTCCGTGCCGTGGTTCGGGCAGTTTGCCGTCAATACGGACGGGCCGACCATCCGCGCCGCCATTGTCCACGACTGGCTCTATGCCATCGGGGAACCGGGTAAGCGTCAGGACGCCGACGACATCTTCTATCGCGCCATGCGCAAATGGGGCGTCAGCGAGATCGAGGCCCGCATCGCCTATAATGCGGTGCGTACCGGCGGTGAAAAAGGCTATGGGCTTGCCTCGGACTGGGTGTTCGTCAACCCGGCCTTCCCGTCGGCGCGCTTCCCCGCCCCGTTTGCCAAGCCGAAGACCGGCGTGATCATGACCCTGCCGCAGTGCAAGGGCTTTGAAGAGATGGTGGCCAGGGGCTGGAAAGCCTATCCGCTGTATCCGGCCCCTGTGACTCCGACTGTGTCACAACCGCCGAAAAAGAAACCGCTGTTCGGGATTGGGTAAGGCTTCGATTTAAATCCGGCCGGTCACAAACGCCCAGAGCAGTTTCAAACGCACCGACAGGGCACTACGTACACGACCCTGCCACAGACCGGCAGCCACCGCCGTCGGCAACACCAAGGGCAACAAGGCCGGCGGCACGCGCTTCATCCCCTGACGCGCCTCACGGTACAGATGACGGCCCTCTTCCACGCCCGCTTCGTCGGCGTTCAAATGACCCGCCACCTTGAGCGTCGCCAGAGTCTGAAACCTCGCCGGGATGAGCAGGCACGCCGCATCGGCCGTCGGGTCCAGCACCTTCGCCGCCTGGGCCAATACGACGGCCTGCCCCTTGTCGGCCACGCTCAAAGCGTCGCGCAAAGACAGGCGACCATCCAGTTGTAAGCGGTGCGGCTCAATGGCGTCGATCAGCGCCTGCATATCAAGGGCATGGCGTTCGGCCACGCCCGCCAGCGCCGTGCTCAGCGGATGGTAGCGCACCTTACGCCCGTCACGGATTTCCTCCAGCGCCTCACCCCACCACGTATAGCGGATATCCCCCAGCAGTGGTTCGGAGACGCGGGCCGGGACATCGCGCAGCACCTCGGCAAAGGCCAGCAGCGCCAGCACGTCTGCCCGCGTCTGCGCATCCTCGATGAAGTTTGCGGCCAGACGCACGACTTCATCGCGCGGTACGGTTTCGTCTTCGGGCAAGATCGGGGAGTCGGACATGCCCTGCCCTTACCCTGCCGCACACCAAAAGCAACAAAAAAACCGCCCTGCCAAACGGACAGGGCGGTCATTTGTAAGTCTGGCAGACCCGCTTTAAGGCTGCGGGGCCTTTTTGCCCTTGAAGCCGCCGACATCAACGACCTCGGCTTCGGCCGCATTGCGGTTGACGCCCCACAGCAGGATGACCGGGGCCGCCACATAGATCGACGAATAGGTGCCGATAATGATACCGAAGATCAGCGCCACCGAGAAGGAGAACAGCGCCTCACCGCCCAGAACCGCCAGACCGGTCAGCGCCATGACCGCCGTCACCCCGGTGATGATGGTGCGCGACAGGGTTTCGTTGATCGACAGGTCGATCACGTCCTTGAGCGGCAGCTTCTTATACTTACGCAGGTTTTCACGGATACGGTCGAACACGACGACGGTGTCGTTCATCGAATAGCCGATGATGGTCAGGATGGCCGCGACCGCCGTCAGGGTGAATTCCAGACGGAAGACAGCGAAGAGGCCGAAGGTCAGGATGACGTCGTGCATCAGGCCAACAACCGCCCCCAGGCCGAACTGCCATTCAAAGCGGAACCAGATATAGACCATCATCAGGCCGATGGCGAAGACCAGCGCCAGAATACCGCCGGTGAAAAGCTCACCCGACACCTTCGGACCTACCACAGTGGCCGGTTTGAAGCTGGCGTCCGGGAACTGCGCCTTGATCGAGGTCTGCACGCGATCCAGTGCCGCCTGCGCGTTGGTCGTCGGCGACTCGAAGCGGATCATGGCGTCCTGACCCGACTGCCCGGCGCCTTGCACCTGCACGTCGTGCAGGTCCAGCGTATCGAGTGTGCTACGCAGCTTGGCCAGATCAATGGTGGATTTCTGCGACATTTCGAGGATGGTGCCACCCTTGAAATCGACGCCGCAATTCAGACCGCCGCACGGCGGCGTGGCTGGCCAGATGGTGAAGAACAGCGAACCCACGACCAGAACGATAGAGATAATCCCGGCCAGCTTGGAGAAACGCACAAAGCCAAAATTCGTCTTTTGCGGCAGGATCTTGATCAGCGGCCACACGCCCTTACCGTCCGCGGCCTGAATCGGCAGGGTCTTGGGGCGACGGGCATGATACCACCAGGCCAGCAGCAGTTGCGTCACCATAACGGCCGAGAAGACCGAGGTGATAACGCCCAGCGACAGGGTCCAGGCGAAGCCGCGCACCGGACCGGCGCCGAAGAAGAACATGATCGCCGCCGCGCCGAGCGAGGTCAGGTTGGCGTCGATAATGGTTTCCATGGCCTTGGAGAAACCGGCATCCAGCGCACCGATCACGTTACGGCCCGCGCGAATTTCGTCGCGCATCCGCTCATAGATCAGCACGTTGGCGTCAACGGCCACGGCCAGAGTCAGGATCAGACCGGCAATACCCGGCAGGGTCAGGGTCGCCTGCGTCACCGACATACCGGCGATAATCAGGATCAGGTTGACGATCAGAGCAGCAATGGAAATGCCGCCGAACAGCCAGCCATAGGCCAGCAGCATGAAGATCAGGACCGAAATAAAGGCGATAATCGTCGAAAGCTGGCCCTTGGCCACCGAGTCGGCCCCCAGTTCGGCCGAAACCACGCGCTGTTCTTCGATGTTCAGCGGCGCGGTCAGCGCCCCGCCATTGAGCACATTGACCAGTTCCGAGGCTTCCTGAACGGTGAAGTTACCCGTGATCTGACCCGAACCGCCGGTAATGGCACTGATGATGCGCGGCGCGGAAACGACCTTGCCGTCAAGGATGATGGCGAACGGACGACCGATATTTTGCGACGTGGCTTCACCGAACTTGCGCGCCCCTTCGCCGTCAAAACGGAAGCCGATGGCCGGGCGGTTGCTCTGGTCAGTATCGACAAAGGCCTTGGTCAGGTTTTCACCCGAAACGATTACGCGCTTCTTGACGACCATGGACGGCGGCAAGGTCGGGTCGGAGGTGGGCAGCAGTTCGGAGCCCGGCGGTACACGACCGGCGGCTACATCCGCCGGCGATGCCGACTCGTCCACCATCTGGAAGGTCAGCTTGGCGGTCGTGCCGATCACGCGCTTGAGCTGCTCCGGGTCGCTTTCACCGGGGGCCTGCACGACGATGCGGTTGGTGCCCTGACGGATGATGGTGGGTTCGCGCGTCCCCAGATTATCGACACGGCGACGCACGGTTTCAATGGACGCGTCCACCGCGCCGGACGAAGCGGCGGCCTTGCCTTCCTTGGTGTAGGTCAGGTGAATGACCTGATCAGCTTCCTTGGTAATGGCCACATCGCGCGCCGACGGATTATTGACCAGCGGATTGGACAGCGGCGTCAGGGCGGTCAGGGCGGCATCGACACGCCCGGCTTCGTTGATACGAACGCTGACCACATCGCCCTGAGCGGTGAGACTGCCGAAGGCGATACCGGCACCGCGCAGACGGTCGCGCGTCTCTTCGGTCAGGTTCTTGATCTTGTCCCGCGCCAAAGCCTCCGTATCGACCTCAAGCAGAAGGTGCGAGCCCCCTTGCAGGTCGAGACCGAGGTTCAGGCCGTTTTTCGGCAGGAACCCATACTGGTCAAGGACCGTTTTTGGCAGGAGGTTGGGCAGCGAAAACCATATCCCCAGCAGGGTGACGAGCGTCACCAGGGTGATTTTCCAGCGGGACAATTGCATCATGATCGTTACGACCCTTTAGCTCCCGTTGTAAAAAATTCACGGGAACGGGTTGAATAAAAACACAAAAAGCCTGTCTGACGGATCAGACAGGCCCAGAGGGACTAAAGGCGCTTAGGCGGCCTTGTCATTGGCCGGGGCGGGTTCGCCCTTGGTGCGGACTTCGGCGATCATCGACTTGACGACCGGCACATTCACGCCCGACGCAATCTCCACCATCACCTGGGTCTCTTCGACGCGGGTGATCTTGCCGATCATGCCGTTCGACAGCACGACCGTGTCGTTGCGCTTGACGGCATTGAGTTGCGCCTGATGTTCCTTGGCGCGCTTTTGCTGCGGGCGGATGATGAGGAAGTACATCAGGACGAAGATCGCCACGAAGGGCAGAAGCTGAACAAGAGCGGCAGTATCCAAGACCGGGGTCTCCGTTTAGGCCCGCCAGCGGCAGGCAGGAAATAGGGTTGCGCCATACATAGGCACACAGATTAAAAGGTCAATGCGCTTTTTACGGCTTCCTTACGCGTGCTATGCTTTGGGCAGGCAATGGAGCCTGCCTCAGGGCAGAACCAACGTCGGATCAAAGGGCTTGGCGATTTCGGAGGACGGGGTGTAACGCACCTCGAAATGCAGTTGCGGCCGGTCCACCGCTCCCGACTTGCCCATGGTGCCGACGGCCTGCCCCTGAGCGACCTTTTGTCCGGACTTCACGCTGACCTTACCGAGGTGCGAATAGCCGGTGTAGAAGCCATCGGCATGACGGATATAGACCGTATTGCCGAGCTCCTTAACCTGATCGCCGACATAGACCACCGTACCTTCATCGGCGGCCACAATATCCACCCCTTCCGGGCCGCCGATATTGATACCGTCATTGCGCACATTCGGGGCCAACTGGCCATAACGCACCAGCACATTCCCCTTGTACGGCCAGACAAAGCGCCCCTTGCCCAGCTTGACGATTCCCGCCGTATCGGAAGGCAGCGTTTTCGGTGTCTCAACAGGCTTTGATGGTGCCGACGTCGGAGCGGTTACAACCGGTTTTGCGACAGGTGGGGTCACCACAGGTGCCGTGGCCACGGGTGCCGACACGACCGGCTTGGGTGCGGGCGGCGTCGCGGCGGGTTTCGCCGCATCGGCCTGCGCTACCACCGCCTTGACACGCTCAGGCGCGGGCCCGGAGGCATAGGCTTCCACGCCCTTGTCCTTGGCACCTTCGGGCAGCAAAATCTTCTGACCGATATGGGTCACGGAATCCGCGGCCAAACCGTTCATCTTGTACAGGGTCTGCACCGGCACACCAAAACGCCGCGACACGCCAAACAGCGTATCCTTGGCCTGAAGCGTATAGACAAACCCGGCCCGGCTGTCGTGCACCGGCAGGGTCGCCGTGGGCTTCGGAGCGGACGGCGCAGGCTTCGTCGCAACCGTGTTGGCCGGCGGCGGCGGTGGCGGTGGCGGGGGTGGCAACTCCGTGGTCGTGATCCCGCCCTTGGAGCCCAACGGCTGAATCCCCGTTGGCTCCTCGACCGGTGCCGGGGACGGCTCCGCCGATGCGGCCTGCGGCGCTTCGGCGACCGGCCGGTTCTCCATATAGATGGGATATTTCGGCGTCTGGGGCATCACCGTACAAGCCGAAAGGGCCGCTGCGGTTACCACCGGCAGGACAAAAACGGAAATTCGCTTGAAGGTGCGCATGAGGGTCTCCGGAGCGTCAGTAGTCTCGCGCCTTTATGACCGAACTATGGATAATGAAAGATTACCGCAGCGCACATCTGTTGAGGATTTGCAAAGGAAGGCGCCGCAGATATGCGGTCGTAGATTTACACATAATGAATATGATCTTTTAATTCTGATAATTAATTCAAAATGCCCTAATTCTGGCGACTCAACAGTCGGAGGCGGACGACTACAATACGCCGCACATCCTTTATCGCGTCAGCGACAGCCAGACCGGCGTGACCGACATCTCTTATCGCCTTAATTTCAGTGAACTGACCTTATAAGCAAGGGACACAGCCATGACCGCTGAGCGCTGCCACGCTGGCGACTCTGGAAAAGGCCATGGCCACCCCGGCCCATAACCGCACCGGCACGATCATGGATGTCGAGCATGTGGTGATCCTGATGCAGGAAAACCGCACCTTCGACCACTATTTCGGTAGCTTTCCCGGCGTGCGCGGTCTGGGCGATCCGCGTCCCCTGCGGCTGCGCAACGGGCACACGGTCTGGCTTCAGCCCAGCGACCAGCACCCGGACGGCTATGTGCAGCCCTACTGGGCCGACTTCAGAACCGCCAACGCCTATGTGGTCGATGGGGCCGATCAGGGGCACAGCGCAGCGACGATCATCGTCAATGGCGGCCGCTTCGATCAGTGGGGCGTGTCGCGTCAGGTGCAGCACCGCATGACCTATTACAAGGCGTCGGACCTGCCCTTTTACCACGCGCTGGCCTCGACCTTCACCATTCTTGACGCCTATCACTGCTCGACCCTGACCCAGACCTATCCCAACCGCCTGCACCTGTGGACGGGTTGCAATGGCGGCGGGCGTCTGGGCGGCGACCCGGTGATGAGCAATTATCGATCAAGGCCTATGAGTGGACCACCTATGCCGAGCGTCTGGAAGCGGCAGGCGTAAGCTGGAAGGTCTATCAGGAATACGACAATTTCGGTGACAATATACTGTCGGTGTTCAAGCCCTTCCGCCCGTGCGACAAGGAGTCGAACCTCTATAAGCGCGGTCGCTCATGGGTGTCAGAGCACAAGTCGGGCTAGGATCGCACCCGCTTGGACGGCAAACAAATAGCAGGGCCATCAGGCCGCATTTCAAAAACACGAGATCTCACCGTTTTCTCTCCCCATAAAAACCCTCTGCTGACGCACGGCGGAAAAGGCACCAAACCAGACTGTGTGGCGAATTAAGGCATTGCAGACCTGACAACTCTCTCGCGCTTTTTCCTACTCCATCGGCGCACAAATCGGCGACGCCGGAACCTTTGTATCCGCCGCCTCAACCAGAACGGCCTTCGGATAGAGCGCCTCCCATTCCTGAACAGCTACGGCGGCATTGGTTTTCCCATCGGTGGAGGCGTCAAACACCGCCTTCAGGCAACGTGTGGTGACCGGATCGAAGGCCACTTCGGTCCAGTTCCCGACCTCTGCCGTTGGATAGCTGGCGGAAATCGCCTTCCAACCCTTTTCGGCGTCTGACCAGTATTCGAGGTGCCAGGCCCTGGGCGGCGCCACGCCTATACCGGAACCGGCCGGCTGATCGGCCCAGAAATAGAGGCGTGTTCCGTTGAGTTTCAGCGACTGCTCCCACTGATAAACCACCCACTGCCGCTTCGGATTGTTTGGCGACCACGTCCCCCAGGTATCCGGCGGCAACGGCGCTTCGCGCACCTTGCCGTCATTAAGGGCGCGGATCCAGTATTGCACCGGCACAGGTGAATTCGACGCCACGATGCGTGCCGCCGGGGCCAGATTACGCTGAGGCTGCGGGACGGGTGCCGGCGCACGGGTCTGTTCGACTTTTTCAATAAGTGGCGGGTTCACGCTGTCGTCCCACGACAATTCATCGACGGCGACCGAGCGACGGAAATGGCCGCCACCTTTGGCATCGGCCGTATGATAGGCGATGTACCACTTGCCCTTGAACTCGGAAATGCCCGGATGCGAGGTCGTCGAAGATACGGGATCGAGCACAACCCCGCGATAGGTCCACGGCCCCAGGGGCGAGGTCGCCGTCCCATAGGCAACACAGGCATAACAGACGGCCTCGGTACACTCCGAGGCCGGCCCCGCCGTGTTACCGGCATAGGCCATGTAATAGACACCCTTGCGCTTGAAAATCCACGGCGCTTCAAAAAAACCTTTCAGACCTGTGACATCTACCGGCGCCCCCTTGAACGTCACCATGTCACGTTCCAGTTCAACGCCTTTCAGGCGACCAAACGTCCCCCAATAGAGGTACACTCGGCCATCCTCATCGACTAGGGTTTGTGGGGATTCACAGATGGATCGAATTGTGATTCATACTGTTAATGGACCGCAATATTCTGACAGATGCCCAATGGGCCAAGATCGAACCGCACTGTTTGGGGAAGCGCACTGACCCCGGACGCAGCGGCGGAGATAACCGGCGCTTTATGGAGGCCGTGCTTTGGATTGCTCGTACCGGCAGTCCTTGGCGCGACCTTCCGGCGCATTACGGCAACTGGAGCACAGCGTTTCGCCGCTTCAGTGACTGGCGCAAAGCCGATGTTTTTAAACGGATATTTGATGCCTGCTCGGATGATCCAGATATGGAATACGCGATGGTCGACGCCACGATAGTCAAGGTCCACCGTCATGGCCAGGGCGCTAAAGGGGGACTCAGAGCCAGGCCATAGGCCGCTCAAAGGGCGGCATGACCACTAAAATCCTCGCCTTGACAGATGCCTTTGGCAATCTCGTGCGCTTTGAACTGTTGCCGGGGCATCGGTTCGATACGGTGGGCGTTGAACCGCTTCTGACAGGCATCAGCTTCGGAGCCTTGTTGGCCGACAAGGCTTTCGACAGCAACTCGATCGTCGATAATCTCAATGAACGCGGGGCGAAGATCGTCATTTCCCAACATCCACGGCGTTCAAAGCCTTTGGACATCGACAAAGAAATCTACAAATGGCGACACTTGGTTGAGAACTTCTTTTGCAAACTCAAAGAGTTCAAACGCATCGCCATGAGAGCAGACAAAACCGATAACAGCTTCAAGGCCATGATCTATCTCGCAGCCGCCGTCATAAACTCAAAATGAATCCCCACAAACCCTAGCACGGTCGGATCGATATTCTGAATATCGTTTTTAACCGGATAGGACTGCGACACGATCGGCCCGGAGGGGTGGGCATCAACCCAGGGCCCGGGAGCCGCCGTTACAGCCGCGAAGTCAGTGCCGGTGCGGCAATGGGGCGGAGCATGTAGAATTGCTGTTCATGCGTCACCCTCGGTCGCTTCCAATTCGGCGTCATTTTCCTCAATCCACTTTTCCAGCGCCTCGAACAGTTCCGGCCAAACCTCACCAAATTCGTGGTGAAAGGTGCCCATGCACAAACGCATCCCATCAAGATGCTTCTCGCCGTAAAGTTCCATCCAGCGGTTGGAGAAAACCGTCTCGTATTCGTCGTGGTCGATCTTGGAGTAACCAACGCATAACCCCGCATAATTCGGGTGCGCACTTTCGGAGAGGTCGGCATAGATATTCACAATGCCGGGATAGCGTTTGTCACACTTGCTCAACACGGTAAGGATGTTGATGGCAACTGGCATATGTTCGTTATTTCGCGTACCCAACAGGAGAGCGCTCGTCTTGTCGCTAAAGTCGTGGAAGCCGAGCTTACCGTCGAGAACATCGGTCATCAGCATGTTGAGGTAGACCATTGTCGCTAGCGTCTCAAAGCCGCCTCTCAACAAGATGCGTGCGCCGAGCACATGGCCTTGCCGATACAAAGCATAGGACTGAGCCATCAAATCCTGCTCACGCCAAAAGGCCGCTTCGCGCAGCATCATGCTCCGAAACGGAGCTTTCCATTTGTGCGCAACCGGACTGCGGGCAAACAATCCGCCGACAGGTATTTTCGGGAATAATCCCTCTTTCCAGTTGGCTAGATTCTGTTTGACGTCATCCATGCACGCTTAATACGACACGCGGGGATTGTAGTCATCATATGGCAGTTGACGCGCTCGCCCGAACCATAGCCGTTTACATAAACCCTGTCGGGTACAGCTACCCATTTGCTAAAATTACGCTATAGCCAGTCGCATAGCGCCCCCACAGCACAGCCTTTAGTCACGCAAAGTATTGAAATATTGAGGAAAAGTGGTGCCTGGAGCCGGAATCGAACCAGCGACACGCGGATTTTCAATCCGCTGCTCTACCAACTGAGCTATCCAGGCACTCTTTGCATCGAAACGACCTTGGTGCGCCGCCTCGGGAGGTGGCTCTAATAAGCGAGCCATTCGGGCTTGGCAAGCGCGCAAAGCCGCAAATTCGCAAAAAACCCGTCTAAACCGCGTCTTTATCGTCAAAAGGTGAGGATAAGTCCGCCGATGCTGCCGTCCCCTCCTCTTCCGGCGCTTCGGCCGCCAGCGCCCCCGTGCCGCTGATGACGTATTCGCCCTTCAGCCAGTGCATCAGGTCGGCATCGGCGCAGCGTTTCGAGCAAAAGGGGGAATAGTCCTTCGCCGCATTGGGAAGCGTCTGGTCAGCGACCTGATAGGTCTGGCGGCAATAGGCACATGTGCGTTCGGTCATGTGGCCCATATAGGACGACTATCGCAGCGGAACAACCTCGGTCATCGCCGCCGTTTCGACGCTGAGACGGGGTGCTAGCGGGTCGAGGCTGTCTTTCAGGCACTGCCGCACCTGATCGGCCACCGGTCCCGGCGCGCGCAGACGGAGGCGTCCACCGGCATCCGAACGGGCTTCGGCCACGGCGCGCCACAGGAGACGCCGGGCGGCCCTCAGCGGCGTGTCTTCGGTGTGAGGCCGGGCACCCCACGGCCGGCTGAATTCCAGCGTCCCGAAGCGCGTAATCGGCCCGCAGGCGATGGCGCGCCCCTCCGCCGCAAACGCTGCTTGCACAAGGCCCGTCAGCTTCTCGCCATTGTGCTTGTTGCCGATCAGATCGACCACCACCAGCCCGGCCAGATTGGACAGGCGCAGGCGGCGCACCACCTCTTCCACCGCCACCTCATTGAGGCGCTTGGCGGCCTGACGCAGCGTGTGGATCATCCCCTCCCCCGCGCGGCCCATGTCGATGTCGCAGGCGATCAGGGCGCGCGTCGGCTCGATAGACAAATAGCCCCCGCCGGGCAGGTCAAAACTGGGCTGGGTCGCCTGCGCCTCGGCGATATCGAGGGCGTCGGGGTCTTCGGCGGGTTCAAACGGGACCTGCGGGTCGATCAGACGCCGCGCCTGTTGCTTCAGGCGTTCGATCAGCGTCAGCGGGTCCGACAGGCGACGCGGTGGCCCTTCGCTGACCCCCAGCAGACGGGCGCGCGGCAATTTGTCGGCACGGGCTTCGGCGGCGATTTCGACCTCGACCGCCGTGCCTTCGTTGAGCGCGTCCGGCTCGCTGAGGTCGGCCATGGCGTCTTGCCCATCGGCCAGCCTGAGAAAGCCGATCCGTCCCGACTTTGCGATCAGGCGTGCCACCGACCGCGTTCCCCACAGGGTCAGGGACGTATCCAGCGCCGGACCTTCGGCGTAGAGCAGCGGCTGCCCCTCACGCGCCACGCAGGCACGCACCAGACCAAACCGCTGTTCGCTGTAAAGCTTCACCCCGTGTAACCCGCGCCGCGCAGCAATTGCAGAGTCTCATAGGTCGGCAGCCCCACCACCGACGGAAAGGAGCCGATCAGGTGGATGACAAAGGCGCTGGCCCGGCCCTGAATGCCATAGCCACCGGCCTTGCCCAGACCTTCGCCGGAGGCCACATAGGCGTCAATCTCTTCGGCGCTGAGACGTTTGAATTGCAGCCGCGTTTCCACCACACGCGCCGACAGGCCCTTAGGCGAGACAAGAGCGACGCCGGTATAGACGCGGTGGCTGCGGCCAGACATCAGTTGCAGACAGGCGCGCACCTCGGCATCCGTTTCCGCCTTAGGCAGGATACGCCGCCCCACCCCGACCACCGTATCGGCGGCCAGTACATAGGCGGGCTCCGTAAGCAGAGCCGCCACGGCTTCGGCCTTGGCGCGCGACAAACGCCCGGCCAGTTCGCGCGGGGTCTCGGCCTTCAGCGGCGTTTCATCAATGTCGGAAGGAAGGATACGATCGGGTTTCAGGCCGATCTGGGCCAGCAGGTCCACACGGCGGGGACTGGCGCTGGCCAGAATAAGGGGCAGCATCAGGCGCGCCCCTTACGTGTAGCGGCCAACACCTATTTGAACCGGTAAGTGATGCGGCCCTTGGTCAGGTCATAGGGCGTCATTTCGACCATGATACGGTCACCGGCCAGCACGCGGATGCGGTTCTTGCGCATCTTGCCCGCGGTGTGCGCGATGATTTCATGACCCGAGTCTTCGAGCGTCACGCGGAATGTCGCGTTCGGCAGAAGCTCGACAACGGTACCCGCAAACTCCAACAGTTCTTCTTTTGCCATTCGGCCCCACATGGAAAGGGAAAAGGGCGAATCGTCATGCGATGTCGCCCATGAAAATCAGTGGCGCTCCCTTTATACCCAAACGGGTTCAGAGGAAAGAGGGAAAGCGCGCGTGAAAAGGCGGAGCCCCTTTCGGAACTCCGCCGATCCAGTACGCACTCCCGGAGCGAAGCGACTAGCGACCAAGCGGGAGCGCAGGCCCAAGTCTTTTACTTCTCAGGCCGCCAAGAGGCGAAGCCTTTGAGCGCAAGTTGAGGATTAAAACTTGCGTACCACGCTGACCGACAGGTTGTCGGCATTACCGCGGTCATCCTTGAAGGCCGAGCGGGTATAGTCGCCGCGGATGGCGTAAGCGTCGTTGAGCTTCATCTGCGCGCCGACACCGACATCCAGCGCCGTGCCGTCTTCGGCGATCGGCGAGTTGTTATAATTCTTCAGCTTGGTGTCCGAGACACCGACGCGGCCGATAAGCTCAACGCGTTGCGATACCGGCAGGAAGCCCACGGCGTAGGCGGCCTTCTTGTTGGTCAGCTTGTAACGGCCCGAATTGGTCGTGTCGCCGTTGGTGCCGGCGGCCAGCTCGCCCTCAACGCCGAAGTGCGGGGTGAGCTTGGTGCCAAGGCGCGCATTCATCGAGTTGAGGCTGGAGTCGGACTTGTTGTTATTCGTGGCGGTCGCACCGATCGAGCCATACACTTCGGGCTGCGACAGGGACTGCGCGGAAGCCGTGGACGCGCCGAAAGCAGCGGCAGCCAGAGCGGCACTAACCATGAGCATGGTCTTCATAGTGAACTCCTATTGTCTTCGTGTGCCGTGCGATTTTCATGAACCGCACTCGTTGTTGTCTGCCGGGGGAGATGCCCCAGCGACCAGACAACAATCGCTCCGCAAAGGGGCCGCATTGGGCCGCCTCAAAGGCCATTTCTGGACCTTTTTACAAGAAAAACATAAATTTAATAGGAGATTGCGGCAAAACCGCCATCTTGATGAACTCAAAATGAACGATCATTCATTTCCGGCGAATTAGGTGTTTCGCGGCTTTTCAGCCACACCTGTGTTTTATCACCACACGGAGCAATTAACCCCGCAGATGCAGGGCATGGATCAGGGTAAACAGACGCCGCGCCGTTTCATGATCAATTTCGATCTTGCCGGCCAGACGCTCGGTCAGGAGGTCCGCGCCGTCATTATGAATACCGCGACGGCCCATGTCGATCGACTCGATCTGCCCCACCGTGGCGTTTTTCAGCGCCTCGTAATAGCTTTCGCAGATCATGGCGTAGTCCTTCATGATCGGCTTGAGCGGCGTGAAGGACAGCATGAATTTCTTGGCATAGCCCTCACCCGTTACGTCGAAGACCAGACGCCCGTCCTCATAGGCCAGTCGCAGATCGTATTTTTCCGCCGCGCCACCTTCGGGTTTGAAGCTGTTTTTTTCGATCAGGTCGAACATGGCGACCTGACGCTCATGCTCCACCTCCGGCGACGGCGAAGCCAGGCTGTCGGAGTCGATGTCGATACGGGCCAGTTTCATGATTACACCGGGTGGCTGGGGGTCGAACGGGCGCGATGGGGCGCAGCGAGGTCCATAAGCAGAAGATCGACGGCCTCGACCTCGATCTTCAGTTCGGTAGCGGCCTTGCCCGCAAAGCGCAGATAAAGGTGGCAGGCCGGGGCTTCGAGCGGTTCGGTGGCCAGATGCAGGATGGTCATGCCCTGCGGCGGGCGCTGCACGTCGAAACCGCGCGACTGAAGGCCGGTGATCGAGCCGATCTGCAAGGCACAGGCGGCGCGCAACGGCGTGCGGCTCTTGTGTTCATGGCAAAAGCGATTGAAGCGCAGGGTCAGGGCGCGGGCGCGGGCATCATAGCGCACGTCTTCGCCGCGCAAGGCCGCATCCTGCAACAGCGCGCTCAGCGGCACCACGTCCTCTTCGCTCTGCGCGAGAAGACGGAGCGGTTTCGGCTTTTTGTGAAACCACCCAAACATGAGGCTTATTCTTCCTCAATCGGGTCATTGCCCTTGATACGGCGGATATTGGCCCCGCAGGCCGACAGCTTGCCCTCAAGGTTCTCAAAGCCACGATCGAGGTGATACACGCGGTTGACGACCGTCTCACCGCGCGCCGCCAGACCGGCGATGATCAGACAGGCTGAGGCGCGCAAATCGGTCGCCATGACCTGCGCCCCGCGCAGTTCCTCAACGCCCGTCACCTTCGCTTCGCCGCCGTGCTGGACCGAGATACTGGCCCCCAGTCGCCCCAGTTCCGGCACGTGCATGAAGCGGTTTTCAAAGATGGTTTCGCGCACCGTGGACTCGCCTTCGGCCAGAGTCATCAGGGCCATAAACTGCGCCTGAAGGTCGGTGGCAAAGCCCGGATAGACTTCGGTGGTGATATCGACGGCTTTCAGGCGCCCCTGACCGCGACGGATGGTCACCGTATCGGCCGTCGTTTCGATCTCGCAGCCCGCCTCACGCATCTTGTCGAGTAAAATACCGATCAGTTCCGGGCGCACCTTCGTCAGGCGCACCTCACTGCCCGGCATGGCCGCCCCGGCCAGCGCGTAGGTGCCGGCTTCGATACGGTCGCAGATGACCGCCCAGTCGGTGCCCTTCAACGCAGTGACGCCTTCGACGACAATGGTCGGCGTCCCGGCCCCGCTGATCTTCGCCCCCATGGCGTTCAGACATTCCGCCAGATCGACGATTTCCGGTTCACAGGCCGCATTTTTGAACACGGTCGTGCCGTGCGCCAGAGCCGCCGCCATCAGGGCGTGCTCCGTCGCGCCGACCGAAACGAAGGGAAACTCGATCTCCGCCCCCTTAAGGCCGCGCGGTGCCTGAGCGAAGACATAGCCTTCGTGCATGTCGATATGGGCCCCCAGCGCCTCCAGCGCCTTGAGGTGCAGATCGACCGGACGCGCGCCGATGGTACAGCCGCCGGGCAGCGACACCTTGGCATGGCCCGTGCGCGCCAGAAGCGGCCCCAGCACGTTGAACGAGGCGCGCATCTGACGCACCAGATCGTAGGGCGCGAAGGCTGAGGTGATTTCCGGCGTGTGCAGCAGCGTTTCCTGATGCCCGTCCGGTCCGTTGGTTTCGGTGATCTGCGTGCCAAAGCGTTGCAGCAGGCGACCCAGCAGGCGCGTATCGGCCAGACGCGGCATATTGGTCAGGCGCACCGGCTCAGAGGTCAGCAGCGACGCCGCCATGAGCTTGATCGCGGAATTCTTGGCTCCGCTGACGGGAATATCCCCCTTGAGCGGCACGCCGCCTTCCAACGCAATACGATCCATTGAGTACGCCTGATCCGAATGTTCTGAACTTTCATTTCTGCCAACAGGGCCGCCCCGATTCAGGGCTTTGGAAATGAAATGGATTTCGCGTTCTACATCACCGGGCCGCAGGTGCAACAGCTAGTTTTTCGCGTCGTCCTCACGCATAGGTGCAGGCGCAGGCCGCCGCGCGGCAGCCTTGCGCCGCTGCAGATTGGCGCGCAGGGCGGCATTGAGGCGCTCGGCCTTCTCGTCCTTAGGGTTTTTATTCGGAGAGTCGCTCATAAGGCGGTGATTTAGCGTTCCATCCACAAAAAGCGAGCGAAAAATGCACTTTTCGCTTTGCGTTTGGCCCCGGTTTGGGTATTAGCCCCGTCCTCAGCCGGTGTTCACACCGGTTCAGCCGTATTAGCTCAGTGGTAGAGCGCATCCTTGGTAAGGCTGAGGTCGGCAGTTCAATCCTGCCATACGGCACCATGAAGGCCCGGTTCGGAAACGACCGGGCCTTCGCCATATGCGGGAGTTGCTTTGATGCCGGCAAAACCTGTCAAACGCGCGCTGTTCGGAAATGCAGCGTTTCAAATGGTCGCGGGCTCTGAACTTGTCATTCTGGAAGCCGCCGAATACCTTATATCGCAAGGCTGGGAAGTCGATCTGACCGCCTGTTACTTTGGCGAACCCATGCTGAGCCATGCTTTGACGTCGGGCCTTCGTATTATAGAACGCCCGGATCAGGCCAGGCCCTTCGAGTATGATCTGGTGTGGTTGCAGAACCGCCTTGAAGCTGTGCTCGACAATTCGCCCTCTGATAAAGAGGTCAGATCGAGCTTTTTCGTCTTTGCGCATCTGGACAAGACCTGGTCCTACGCTCAGCCCGGCGTAGTGGCCGAGCCACTGCTGGGGCAAATGTTTATCGTACCTTCAGAGTTGGGGGTAGAGCGCGTGGTTAAGCGCGGCTTGCCCGCGAAAGACGTATCCATCTATCGCAACCCGGCCCCTGCTGGTTTTGAAGATGAGGCGCCTGTTCCGGCCGAACGGCTGCGCCGGTTGCTCATCGTCTCAAACCACGCGCCGTCAGAGCTTGTGATCGCTCAGTCCCTGCTTCAGGCGGCGGGCATTGAGGTTATCCATCTGGGCGTTGCAGGTGATCGCCGCCATCAACGGGTGACGCCAGAGGACATTATTTCGGCGAATGCGGTTGTAAGTATTGGCAAGACCATTCCCTACGCCCTGAGAGCCCGACGACCGGTTTATGTCTATGACCACTTCGGTGGCCCAGGCTGGCTGCTCGACGACAATTTTGCTACGGTAAAGTCCCGTAATTTCAGCGGCCTGTGCTGCGAACGCCGGCTTGAGGCGGCTGAAATCGCTAAAGAATTGGTGAATGGCTATACCAAGGCCGCACGTCAGGCTGCGCGTCGTGAGGTCGATCCGGCCTTCTGCCTGGAAAAGGTGTTCGCGCAGATATTCGAACGCATGAAGCGCGCACGCACCGTCGACCAGCACCGTAAACGCATGGCCAGTAAAGCCGTGGCCTTAATGGCTGAGCGGGAACTGGCACAAACAGCGGGTGAGTTCTTCAACTGGGCGCATCATCTGAACAGCCGTCAATAACTTACGTATATTTTAGCAGAAACAGCATCAGTTCGTCATAGCGCACGCCCAGTTGCGTCCCGGCCGGGATGACCTCAAGGCGCGCCCCGGTGTCCGGATCGAAAATCTCCTCATATCGCTCGTCCTCGCAGAAGAAGCCATAGCGCGCGGCCTCAAGCCCTCCCTCACTGAGAATATCGCGCACCTCCTGCGCAAACACCCCGAAATGCCAGCGCGCCCCCGCTTCACCTTTGACTGCAATGGCCGAAAGCCACTGATACGTGCGTAACACGCCGCGGATGCGCGAGGCAGCGCGGGCCTCGGCCTCAAGAATGGCGGGCGCAGAGAGGACCTCGGCTTTCAGCCGGGCATCCGAAGTGCTGATCGTACCGGAGGCGACAAACACTTGCGACCAGCGCAAACTGGCCGTACCCAGCGATTTGTTGTTATCAAAACCCGGTTTCAGGGCATTTTCCACTGCCCCGCGGCCATTGCCGCAACGCAGCAGGTGATTGCCGTACCCGTCGATAAGGACAAAATCATCCGCCACCGGGTCGGGTTCGGCCGCCCGCATCAGAAAGCCCCAATTGGGATCAGAATAGAAGCATCCCGGTTCATAAACCCCGCCCAGGCCGTGCCGATGGAAAACGACCTCAGACGGGTGTGGGTGTGAAAGGTGGTATGCCCCGTATTGCGGTCCACGCTCAGCACGGTGTGAAACACGGACCCGTCCGGCGAGACCTTAAGCGTCAGATTGTCCGACCCCAGCGTCCCCAGCAGGGCGCGCGACGAAAAACCGGTCTGAAAGACAAGGCCCGCCTCATCTGTCTCTGCGGCCTTGTTGCCATAGAGCAGGCTGCCGCCCCCGGCGTGGTTGAACAGGACCTGCGGGCTGCTGACCGACAGACGGTTGGTGGCGTCTGCTGTCGCGCCAACCCCTAAGCGCTGAAGGTTTTGTAAGGCGTTAAACGTGGCTTGAAGCAGCACCCAGCCGCTCGACACGCGCACCACAAATCCGCCTTCATCGGCCACGTGCACCAGCGCCCCTTCGGGCAGGCTGAGGAGGTCCCAGTAACCGCCCTGATAGACGACAAAATCACCGGCATCGAAGTCATCCCAGGTCACGCCGGATGCGCCTGCGGGCAGGATATAGGCGTCGCCCTCCTGCGGCGTGGCGGGTTGCGCGCCGACTGCGCGGCTTTTGACGCGGGCCTGCGCGAGGGCATCAAGCCGCCACAGGCTTTCATTAAGGGTAATATGTTTATGCGCCTGTCCCGCTTGCAGCAGGGGCAGGCCAAGGGCGGGGGTGTTTTGCAGGGACACGTTCGGGCCTCATCGACAATGGTGCCTGTCAGTGTCCGCCCGAATGTCATGGCGGGGATAGATTTCAGGGCAAAAGATAGACGAGGCGCTTCTTGCCCTTGGTCGCCTTCATCGTCGCCAGATGCTCTTTGTGGCGGCCCGACGCGTGGGCGTCACGGCCACTTTCTTCGATATAAAGGGTTTTTTCGATATCCTTTTGCACGATATGCGAGGCGTAGAGGTGCCCCTGATACAGGGTATCGGCCACCGCCCCCACCGGGAAAAACGGGAGGATAAGTTGCGCCACCTCCTCCAGTCCGCTGATCCCCAGATCGAGCGCCAGAACGACCGCCGCCTGCACCCAGGCGACCGGACTGATGCGGGCGCGAAACCCGCTCAGCAGAATAAAGGCGGAGGCCCCGAACGAATAGACCGCCCCGACGATCGGAAACGGTAGCCACGCCAGAAGACCGTCAAGACCGATCAGGTTGAATGGGCCGATACCAATAATGCGATCCGACAGGCGTTTGATCGTGCCTATCGAATCGTAGGTCTTCTGCACGTCATAGGCCGACCTGACAAACATGTCATTTGCTCCCCTTCGCCCGTTCGGACTAGACATTGCCTGTAGCGGGGTTATGCGTCAATCACATGCGTTAGGGGAATTTTATCATGATCGTCACCACCACACCCAGCGTCGAAGGCCGCAGCGTCGACACCTATATCGGCGTCGTTACGGGCGAAGCCATTCTGGGGGCCAATATCTTCCGCGACCTGTTTGCCGGTATCCGTGATATTATCGGCGGCCGTTCGGGCTCCTACGAAAAAGTGCTGCGCGCCGCCCGCGAAGCCGCCTTGAAGGAAATGCAGGAAGAAGCCGCGCAACGTGGGGCCAACGCCATTGTCGGCGTCGATCTCGACTATGAAACCGTCTCTCAGGGCACCATGCTGATGGTCACCTGTTCCGGGACCGCCGTGGTCCTGCGCTAAGTCTTGCTGGTACTCAGACTGTTTTCGTTTTTGGCCTTCATCCTCAGCCTCGCTCTGCTGGGCATGGGGGCGGTGTGCCTCATCGACCCACTAGGCGCGCGCGGCTATCTGATCGACATTTTCACCGCGCCCCTGCTAAGCGTGGCCTTGGCGGCGGCCTTTGTGCTCATTCAGTTACGTCAACGTGCCTCGGCCCTCATCAGTCTGATGGCGGCCGGTCTTCTGGGGGTGAGTTTTTGGCCGCAGATCAGCCCGCCCCACGCGCAAACGAATACCGAAGTGGCGCCGGTGCGGCTGATCTTCGCCAACCTGTACGTCAAGAACGAGACGCCGCAGCGACTGCTTGACTGGGTCAGGACGGAAAATCCCGATGTCGTGGCCATCGTCGAAGCCGGGCCTCTGGCCGAAGCGACCTTGGCAGCAAAACTGCGCCAGACCTATCCCCACGTGGCCCGCCGCTACGACACGTTCGTCTTTTCGCGCTACCCGCTGACGCGTCCGCGCGCCCGCCCCATTGGTTACAGCCTGCTGACCGTAGAGGTCGCGGCACCTGCGGGGGCGTTTCATCTGGCCGTAGCGCATCTGACGCGCCCGTGGCCGTTCAGCGCACCGGGCGACCAACCGCGCCAACTGGAGCGGCTTGACGCCGACCTGCGCGACGAACAGCCGGAGCGCACGGTGCTGGTCGGGGATTTCAACACCACCCCCTCAGCCTCTGGTCTTAAGGATTTCAGCCGCGATCTGGGCGTGTTCGCGGCCCCGGCCGCGGTCGGGACATGGCCTGCGGTCCTGCCCGCCCCCTTGCGTATCGGCATCGACAATGCCTTTGCCGGTCAGGCGCTCAGCCTGCGCAATCGCAAGGCCGGCCCCTATTACGGCTCCGACCACCGTCCGATCCGGGTGGATATTTACCCCGCAGGATAACTATTTCCGCGGCACCGGACGGCGCTTGGGCGCGGATTTGACGACCGGAGCCGGCTCAAAGGCGGGTTCGACGACCGGCTCCGGCAGTACATCATCAGCGGTTTCCGCTTCGGACGTCGCAGACGCGATTTCCGTTTCAACGGCTTCGACGGCATCCATTTCGGGCGCAGGGTCCGCGATAAACTCGGAAACCGGCTGAGGTTCGATCTCTACCGGCTCGGACACTTCGGTAAGCGCATCCATAACCGCGTCCTCGACCTCGATAGCCGCCATCACAGGCGCAACGGCGGCCTCACGCACGGCCTCATTGACCTCTTCCAACACATGGGCAGCGTCTTCGCTGGCCTTGTACCAGGTCTGACGCAGGCTCATCATATCGACAAAGCCCTTGGGCAGGTCCTTATAAAGGTCGCTGCCGCCTGCGCGACGCGCCGGCACGCCGGACAGCATCCACGCCGAAACGCCAAAGCTGGTCGCGGCAAAAAACGGCACCCACATCGGCGAACAGGCCCCGATCCAGAAATGGGTCAGGCGCTCCGTCGCGTTTTTCATCTCTTCGGAGGTGGGCAGGGAAAACGGGGGCAGATCGGATTGCGTCATGGTCAACATCTCGTGGCCTCGTGCGCTCAAAAAATATTGCAGCGCACAAAACTAACACAGAAATCCACAGGCGCCTATGCGACCCATCGCCCTAAGCGGGCAAATTCGCGTGATCAGTGATTAATCCAACGTCCACACCGAAGCCTTGCCGCCCGGTTCGGCAAAGACCTGAGCCAGATCCTCGGCAATGTCGCGCATGGCCTCGACCACCGACGCCGGCGCATTGACCGTCACCAGCGCGCAGCCATTCATCTTCAACGGATGGGTCAGCGGCCGCAAACGCAATTCGGCCACGGCAATGTCCGGCCCGCCCTCCCCCGTCTGGTCCTCCAGAAGCTCGCATTCCATATGGCGCAGGAAGCGATCGAAGGTTTCAAGGTCTTTCAGCGGCAACCACACCAGGGCCTTGGCGTTGGACTGTTTTTTCAGCACGTCGCGCAGGCACAGATTGATGCGCTCATAATCCTCGAACTGCTCAAATGGCGGGTCAATTAGCAAAAGCAGGTCCTTGTCCGGCTCGGCCACTTCAACCGCCGCCTCATAGCCATCCGTATGGCGCGCCTTACCGCGCGGCGTCACCGTCTCCCGCAAGCGCTCGTAATCGTCCTTGCGCAGCTCGCAGCCCATATAGTGACCTTCCGCCGTCAGATGGTCGAGCACCAGAAGCGGCGAGCCGGGATAGAGGCCGATGCGCGTTTTGAACCCGGCCGCGCGGTTCTTGGCCCACACATAGTCCGACAGGGGGATGAGACTTGGCGGCACGTCACGCCCCAGCAGGTAGCCGATTCCGGCCTCGGCCTCTTTGGAGCGCGAGAAGGTCGGATCGGACAGGTCGTACTGACCCGCCCCGGCGTGGCTGTCCACCACCTGAAGCGGTTGCCCCGTCTCACGCAGGGCGCGCAGAAAATTCAACAGGACCGCGTGCTTGAACAGGTCGGCGAAGTTCCCGGCGTGGAAGCCGTGGCGATAGTTCAAAGCCCTAATTCCTTCTGTTTCTTTCTCGACAGGCCGTCGGCGACCAGACGATGCGAGTCGGTGATGAGACCACGCAACTCCTCGTCGGACATCTGATCACCGGTATAATATTGTATCCAGCTCATACCGCGCGACGCCAGATAGGGGGCCGGGCGGCAATCAGGATGATCGCGCAAAATTTCAAACTTCATGGGAGAGACCTTGACGCTGAACGACACATGCCCGTCGGGTTGTGTGCCCGCAATGACGAAGACCTTGCCCCCCACCTTCCACACATCGTGTTCGCCCCACTGCACCACATGGATGGCAGCGGTGAGCGACTGGCAGAAGCTATTGAGGTCTTCGAGGGTCATGAAGTTACATATAACACCTCCCTCGATTTCAAGGGAGGCGCTTAAAACATCACCCCTTCAAACCGCGGGCGATCTCCAGCGTGTCGGCCAGCAGCGATTCCGACGTCGGCCAGGCCCCGGCCCCCTTGCCCGTCACGTACCAGAACTCACCGTTTTCCAGCTCGATAATGGCGCGGTTCTGCTCGCCCTTGGCACCCACCAGATAGTGATCGGCAGGAAGTTCCTCCAGCTTCATCGACACCTCAAGGCCCTTAGGCGTCATGATGGCGCGCGCCACGTAGCGCAGGCCCTTGCCCTTGGGGATGACCAGCGACTCCGCCGTGATGGCCCCGACCTCAACGTGCACGGGCGTCACGCCGGGGAAGGCGATTTCGCGCAGCAGGCGCAGCTTGGCCCCCACATCCGTCCCATCGAGATCGGCCGTGGAGTCCGGCTCGGCAAAGCCCAGACGGCGCGCCTCATCCATGGCCGCATCGAAGGTCTTACCCGCCTCGACCTGATCAATCACGAAGTTGGAGGTGCCGTTGACCACCCCGGCAATGCTCTTGATCTTGTGCGACTTTACGGCACGCAGCAGGGCTTCGATAACCGGGGCCCCACCTCCGACCGAAGCGGAATAGGTGAGTGCCGCACCTGACGCCCTGGCCGCGTCCTTCAGCTTGCCCTGAACGGCGGCCACCGCCTGCTTGTTGGCAGACGTTACGCCGACGCCCAGTTTGAGAAACTGCTCCAGAAGTTCCGCCGAGGGCGACACGCCGGTGCCGATATCGACAAACACATCGACATCCGCGCGGGCAAAGTTACGCGCATCCGAGGTAAACTTGCCCGCCAACGGATGGTCGCGGCGCTTCGACGGATCACGCACCAGCACGCGATCGACCTCGATCAGGTCCGACCATTCGAGGCAGCGTTGCAGGAACATCGAGCCGACACCCCCCGCCCCCATCACCGCCACGCGGATCTTGCGCGCAAAACCCGGCGTCTTGCGTTCCGCCGTTTTGGCGCCCAGCACGGTCTCATAGCCGCGCGCCATGCCCGCGACCTCGACCTCCAGCCCGTGCTCGTGGGCGTATTTCATGGCCTTGGCCTGCACGACGGGGAAGGCGATCTTTTCGGCCTCTTCCCACGACAGGGCGGCGTAGGGCTTCGCCGTATCGGGATAGGTATTGGGGTCGATATCATAGACCGCATCGACGTCCTTGTTGAGACGCACGCGCGCCTCGACACCGGCGTCACGCAGCGCCTTGCCGATAAAGACGGCGGTCAGGTCCGAGCCCCCCCGCCCCAGCAGCACGGGCTCACCGGCCGCGTTTTCAGCCACATAGCCCGGCACCACCACAAGATCACAGGCCTTGAGGTCGTTGATCAGCACCTCGGTCTTCAGGCTGACCGGCTGAGCATTGAAATGATCCCCTTCGGCGGTCAGGCCGATTTCGGCCACCGAACGAAAGCGCGTCACGATCCCCGACCGCTCGCAGGCCATGGCGAACAGGGTCGAGGCCTTCATTTCTCCGGTCGCCAGCAGGTGCGGCGTCGCCGAAGAGGCCGAGGCCTGCGTATAGCCAACAGCCAGACGCATCAGCTGGTCTGTCTCACCCTTGAAGGCCGAAATAACGGCAATCACCTTGTGCGCGTCGCGCACATAGCGATAGACCTCGGACACGGCGCGGTGCAGGGCCGCTTCGGAGGTCAGAACCGAACCACCGAATTTCACAACAAGGGTAGACATGTTTTCAGATCCTTATTCCTATCGCCCTTACGGCAGGCGGGTAAGCATGGCGTTATAAGTCTTTTCAACGAATTCAAAGAAAAAAGATAAGCCGCGCCCCGTTTTTCGTGTTAAGCGCGCGACGACGGAGAGAAGTCGTTGCAACAGTATCTAAAATCATCCGTGAGCCTGAAGGCCTATGCCTGCCTGCTGATCGCCTCGATCCTGTGGGCGGGCAATATGGTGTCGGGCAAGCTGGCCGTGGGGCACATCAGCCCGGCCCTGCTGTCGGCCGCACGCTGGATATTGGCGGCTCTGGTGATCTTTGCCCTCTCCGTTAAGCCATTGCGCCGCGACTGGCCCGTCATCCGTCAGCACCTGCCTCTGCTTCTGGCCTATGGCTTCTTCGGTTTCGCGTCTTTCAATATCCTGCTCTACACCGCGCTGGAGCACACCAGCGCCATCAATGTGGTGATCGAAGACGCCGGTATTCCTCTGGTGATTATGGGGCTGAACTACGCGCTTTATCGCATCACAGCGTCCTGGGCGCAGGTGGCGGGCTTTGGCGTTACAGCCATCGGCGTCATGCTGACGGCCACGCATGGCGATCTGCGCAATATTGTGCGGCTGAACCTCAATCTCGGCGACGCCCTGATGCTGCTGGCCGTCATCAATTACGGGGCCTATACGATCGCCCTGCGATATAAGCCGGCGATCCACTGGCAAAGCCTGATGGCCATTCCGACCCTTGGGGCCACTATGGCCGCCTTGCCCTATCTGCTGTGGATGTCGCGCGACACCGGCATCGTCTGGCCCGATACCACCGGCTGGCTGATCGTGCTCTATACGGGATTGCTGCCGTCACTGGTGGCACAGGTGTGCTATGTATGGGGTGTTGAACTGATCGGGGCAAACCGGGCC
This sequence comes from Asticcacaulis sp. W401b, assembly GCF_046503825.1. Taxonomy (NCBI): domain Bacteria; kingdom Pseudomonadati; phylum Pseudomonadota; class Alphaproteobacteria; order Caulobacterales; family Caulobacteraceae; genus Asticcacaulis; species Asticcacaulis sp. W401b. The sequence goes on along the minus strand of NZ_JBKFEE010000003.1, from coordinate 382,219 downwards.
GGCCTGTTCATCAACACCATCCCGCTGTTCGGAGTGATCCTGTCGGTGCTGATCCTGCGCGAGCCTTTGCACGGGTTTCACCTCTGGGCACTGGCTCTGGTCATTGCCGGTATCGTGCTGGCCGAATGGGGCCGCCCGAAAGCTGCGCAACCTACCTAACGCATCCCTTTGACAGCATTGAAATAAAGTCCGTCGGGCAGCAAGGCCAGAAGTTTGACCATCCGCGTAAAGCCCTTGGGGAAGTGGATTTCGAAGCGTTTGCTATCCAGTTCGCGGGCAATGGCGCGAGCGGCCTTTTCCGGCGTAATCATCATCGGCATTTCAAAGCCGTTCTTGTCCGTCAGGCGCGTTTTGACAAAGCCCGGATTGATCACCTTGATATCCAGCCGGTCGCCGTGTTCGGCGCGCAAAGACGTGGCCAGAGAAATTACACCCGCCTTGGTGGCCGCATAGGGCTGACCATTGGGCAGGCCGCGATAACCCGCCACCGACGCGCAAAGGGCGATCTGACCTTTTTCCGCCATGACCGGGAGGGCGGCCTCCACGACGTAAAAGGCCCCTTTCAGGTTGGTGTCAACGATGCGGCCCATGTCACCGAGGTCGATCTGCCCCAGCTTCATCGGCGTGTAGGCTCCGGCAAAAAACAGCACACGGTCGAGCGGCCCCACCGTGTCCTTCAACCAGATAGCTGAGCGGGCCACTGCCGGGCCGTCCGATACATCCAGCGGCAGGACGCGATGCCCCCGGCCCTTCAGACGTTTGCAGATTGCCTCCAGCGCCTCGGCATTGCGCGCCGACAGGATGATTTCCTCACCCCGCGCCGCCAGCCGTTCGGCCAAAGCTTCGCCTATGCCGCTGGAAGCACCGATGATCCAGGTGCGTTTGGGTGTCTTGCGCGGACTCATGCATCCCCCAGTAGTCGGGCGCGCAGCGCTTTCGACGAGCTCCGGCTGCCCAGCCAGATATCGAAGAACAGGCGCGTAAATTGCGTATCACGGATGGTGCCGATGGAACGGCCATTGTGAATGAACTGGGCGTGCCCGTCGGCGGTGCGTACACCCGTAATGTAGGCCCCCGAACGAATATCCGGGAATATGGCGCTCATCTGCTGTCGCCACTCTTCCAGCCTGGCCTTGTCCGAAAAACCCTGCTTGCGGATTTCGGCCACCGAATGATCGACAATGTGCTTCGCGGTGATGTTTCGGAGATAATCGAGCCGCAGGGCGAACGGCTTTTGCGGATCATAACGGCCGTTGGGCGCATAGAGGCTGGCGTCAAAGATTGACAGGCCCAGCACGCTGTAGCGGCCCTTACCGACCAGCTTGCCGTCAGGCACGCCTGCCGGAACCTCGGCATACACGCCAAAGGCAGTGATCGAGAGGGGCAGAGCCCCAAGAGAGGCCAGAACAGCGCGACGTTTGATTTGGGTCATAAGGTCATTACGCACGAAGGTCGCTACCGGATGACCTGTTTATGCGCGTCTTATGCGATACGCCTCATCTCTATCCCCCTCTTGACGACAAAGCCGGCTTCGGCGCATAAGCGCACATAACTCATCGAGACCAGCCGAGGGACAGGCCCGACGACGCTGGGGCAACCGCCGAACCTTCGGAATGGTGCCAACTCCTGCGGAAGTGCGCTTCCGACAGATGAGAGAAGCGACAGCGGCGGTGTGGCCGTGTCTTCTCCCGACTGGTCCGTTGAGCCCCTGTTTTGCACCGGACCACCGAGCTTTTACCGCTATGAGCTTTATCAAACCGCACACCCAGCCCGATCTGACCGGAACCGACATCCGAGTCGATATTCCGGACGACTTCCGTTTGCAAAGCGGGCAAAGGCTGGAGCAGACCGACGTCGTGGCGCGCCTCTACGGCCCGGCCGATGGCCGTGTGGTGGTGGCCGCGGGGGGCATTTCCGCCGGACGCATCCTGTTCGCCAAGGAAGATTCGACCGACACCGCCCCCGGTTGGTGGGAGGGCGTAGCGGGCCCCGGTGAAGCGCTCGATCTCAACGTTTTTCGTGTCCTGTCCATCGAGTTTGCGCCGCGCCTGCCCGCCTCTCAGGTCTATACCATCACCACACACGATCAGGCGCGGCTGGTGAAGCTGATCCTCGATCACCTTGAGGTGGCTCATGTGTTTGCCTTTATCGGGGCATCTTATGGGGCGATGATCGGGCTGGCCTTTGCTGAGCTTTATCCCGACTATATCGACCGCGTCTGCTGCATTTCGGCAGCACACAGGGCGCACCCCATGGCCACGGCCATGCGTGGCTTGCAACGCCGTCTGCTGAAGTTCGGGCTCGACACGGGCCGCGAACAGGAAGGCATTTCACTGGCGCGGCAACTGGCCATGACCACTTATCGCTCGGAAGCCGAGTTTTCCGAGCGCTTTGATGGCCCGGCCCCCGATTGGGCGGGTGAAAACTATACGGTGTGCGGCTATCTTCGGGCGCGCGGCGACGCCTATACGTCGAACGCCAATCGCTGGATATCCATGTCGGATTCGCTCGATCGTCACCGCGTCGATCCGGCAAAGATCAAGGCCAGGGTGTTTCTGGCCGCCGTGCCGACGGACCGGCTGGTTCCCTATTCCGACATGCAGACCCTGCATGAGACGCTGACGGACAGCGTCTTTATCGACTTTCCCTCACTTTATGGGCACGATGCTTTTTTGAAAGAAATCAGTCTGGTGTCCGATATAGTTCGCACATCACTTAAGGATTAGCCGACGTCCCCAAAACGAGCGCCGGCAGGAACGAAAATGTCAAAAGATTATCTCAAAGACGCCAAACTCGGCACCAAGGTCATCAATATCGGTATCGACAGCGACCGCGCGCATGGGGCGGTCATGCCGCCGATCTACCTGTCGTCCAACTATTCCTTCGCCGGTTTCGGGCAAAAGCGCGGCTATGACTATGCCCGCTCCGGCAATCCGACGCGCGACATCATCGCCGACGTGATTGCCGAACTGGAAGGCGGGGCGGGTGCCGTGATGACCGCCTCCGGCCTCGCGGCGCTGGACCTTCTGTGGCAGGACCTGCCCAATAAGCGCGTGATCGTGCCGCACGACTGCTACGGTGGTACGCAGCGCCTGCTTAATGCCCGCCATCGTCAAGGATTGATTGAGGTCGTCTATGTCGATCAGGGCGACGATGCGGCTATGGAGTCCGCCCTTTCACAACCCGCGGGTCTACTGCTGCTGGAAACGCCGTCCAACCCGCTGATGCGCCTCATCGACCTCGAAAAACTGATCGCTCTGGGCCACGCCGCCGGGGCAAAGGTCGCCGTGGATAACACCTTCCTGTCACCCGCCCTGCAAAACCCCATCGCCTTCGGGGCCGATTTCGTAATCCATTCGACGACCAAATATATCAACGGCCATTCGGACGTCATCGGCGGCGCGCTGGTCTGCACGACGGCAGAAGACGTCACCACCTATCGCTGGTGGGCCAACTGCCTCGGTTCGACGCCGGGCGCGTTTGACTCCTACATGACCCTGCGCGGCGTTCGCACGCTTTTCGTGCGCGTCAAGCAGCAGCAGGAGTCGGCGCAGGCCATTGCCGAATTCCTCGACGCCCACCCCGCCGTATCGCGCGTCTTCTATCCCGGCCTGCCCTCACACCCGCAGCACGCACTGGCCAGGCGTCAGCAAAAGGGCTTCGGCGCCATGATGAGCTTCGAACTGGCCGGCGGGCTTGAGGCCGTCAAGCGCGTGTTTGACGTGATCGAACTGTTCAGTCTGGCCGAAAGTCTGGGCGGCGTCGAAAGCCTGATCGTGCATCCGGGGTCGATGACCCACGCGGCCATGTCGCCGGAAGCGCAGGCCACGGCGGGGATTACCGAGGGGCTGCTGCGCCTGTCGATCGGTCTCGAAGACCCGACGGACCTGATCGCCGCCCTCGACCGCGCCTTGCGGGTGGCCTGACCCTCAGCCATACGGGTCCTGAAACCGTTTCAGCTTGTCCGGGTTACGCACAAAATAGATGGCCTTAGCCCGTCCGTCAGAGGTTTCGACAGTGAGCAGGTCGCACGTGCCATCCGTGTGGTGACTGAGCACCGACAGGGCCCCATTCGCCCGCACAAATTCGACCCGCACGACCGTATGTTGCCGGAATTTCTGGTAGATACCGACCATGAATTTCAACACGCGGTCGCGGCCTTCCAGCACATTGAGGGCCGCCGACACCTTGCCGCCGCCATCGGAATGGAGCGTCACGTCGCGTGTCAGGAGGGCTTCCAGAGCGCGAACATCGCCCGACAGCGACGCCTCCAGAAACGCCTGAAGAAAGGCCCGTTCATCGTCGGGCGTGACCTGAAAACGCACCGGAGGGGCTTCGTCGCGCCGCACCGCCTTGCGCCCCCGTGCCGCCAGTTGCCGGCAGGCGGCTTCGGAGCGCTCCAACGTGGCGGCTATGTCGGCAAACCCCACCCCGAACACGTCGTGCAGCATGAAGGCCGCCCGCTCCAGCGGACTCAACCGCTCCAGCGCATAGAGCAGACCTATCGACACGTCGTCCGCCAGTCCCTCTTCTGTCCTTGCCCCCGTAAAATCGCTGATGTCGTGCAAAGGCTCCGGCAGCCACGGCCCGACATAGGTCATGCGCTGACGATGCGCCGATTTCAGGACATCAAGGCTCATCCGCGTCACGACCCGCGTCAGGAAGGCCCGTGGATGCGCGACGGCTTCGGCATCGCGGGTACGGATATAGGCCTCCTGCACCACGTCCTCGGCCTCGGCGACAGTGCCCAACATGCGGTAGGCGACGCCGATCAGATAGCGGCGATGACTCTCGAAATCGGCGATCATCCTGCGCCTCCTATCTGGCCCGGTCTTGCGGATGGACCTGCCGCAGCGGCACAGCGATGCGGTTCCAGCCATTGATCTGCGCGATCAGAAAGGTCAGGTCAACCGCGTCCTTTTCATTGAACTCAGACCGCATGGCTTCATAATCGGCGTCTGGCGCTTCGGTAGCCGAAATCAAGGTCACGCTCTCGGCCCAGGCCAGGGCGGCGCGCTCACGGGGGGTAAACAGGTCCGACTCGCGCCATGCATCGAGCAGCAGCAGCCGCTTTTCCGTATCTCCATCCTTCAGCGCCTCTTCGCGGTGCATGTGCAGACAGTAGGCGCAATGGTTGATTTGCGACACCCGCACCTTGATCAGGTGCATCAGCGAGGGCTCGATAGCAGTGGTTTTGAAATAGTCTTCGAGCGCCGCCTTGGCCTTATAGGCTTCGGGGGCGACGGCATAGCCATTGATACGTTGCGACATAACACGTCTCCTTTTCACAGGCCGCGTGCGTGCGACCTCGAAAGCAAGACGAGCCAGCCGAAGCGGTTGTGACAGAGCGCGAAAATTATTTGGCCTTCAGGCGAAAAATCTGACGGCCCGTGCCATCGAAATTGGCCGGGTCGAGCCAGGCCTCGTAGGCAGAGCGAATGCGCGGCCATTCCGAGTCAATGATTGAAAACCATGCCGTATCGCGGTTTTCGCCCTTCGTCACCATGTCGTTGCGGAAGGTGCCTTCATAGGTAAAACCAAACCGTTCCGCCGCGCGCATAGACGCCCGGTTGGCCGCATTGCACTTCCATTCAAAGCGCCGATAGCCCAGTTCGTCGAACACATAGCGCGCCATCAGAAACACAGCTTCGGTGGCCAGAGCCGTGCGTTGTAAGGCGCGCCCAAACAGCACCGCACCGATTTCGGCGCTGCCCTGCGCCTCACGAATACGCATGAAGGAGGCCATACCCATGACCACCCCGCGCGGATTGAGGATGACCTGCGTTTCCCAGCCTTCCTGAGCGCGTTTGGCTTCGTACTCGCGTTGAAAAACGGCCTCACCCACATAGGGACCGAGCGGCATATAACGCCACAGGTCGCCATTGGCCTCACCCCCGGCCACGGCATAAAGCCCCGACAGGTGGCGCGCCCATTCGAGCGGTTCCAGATGGCCATAGCGGCCCACAAAGGTCTTCGCCGCCGGTCGCGGACGCGGCGTCCAGTTTTCAAGACTCATGGCTTATCCCCACTTCCCAACCGCCCTAAACCATCCTAACCCTAGCGGCAATGAAAACCGGGAGCGCCCCATGACCTATTCCGCCGCCGACACGCGCTATGACGCCATGCCCTATCGCCGCTGTGGCACGTCGGGTTTGAAACTGCCCGCCATATCGCTGGGGCTGTGGCATAATTTCGGCGATATCGACCGCCTCGATACGCAACGTGCCCTGCTGCGTGCCGCCTTTGACCGGGGCGTCACTCACTTCGATCTGGCCAATAATTACGGCCCGCCGCCAGGCTCAGCCGAAGTGAACTTCGGGCGCATTTTCGCCGAAGATTTCAAGCCTTATCGTGATGAGCTGATCATATCGTCCAAGGCCGGCTGGCAGATGTGGGACGGCCCCTACGGCTCCATGACCGGTACGCGCAAGCACCTGATCGCGTCCTGCGACCAGAGCCTGAAGCGTATGGGGCTCGACTATGTTGATATCTTCTATTCGCACCGCCCGGACCCGCATACGCCGCTGGAAGAAACCATGGGCGCGCTGGCGACGCTGGTCCAGCAGGGCAAGGCGCTCTATGTCGGCATTTCCAACTATGGGCCGGACCTGACGCAAAAGGCGGCCGATATTCTCAAATCTCTGGGGGTACCGCTGCTGATCAGCCAGCCGAACTACAGCCTGCTGGATCGCTGGATCGAACCGGCGCTGCTGGAGGCCAATGCGCGCAACGGCATCGGCACCATCGTCTTTTCCCCTCTGGCGCAGGGCTTTCTGAGCGACAAGTATCTGAACGGTCTGCCCGAAGAGTCACGCGCTGCCCGCCTCGACTGGGTGCGCGCCGGACTGACCGACGCCAAGCTGGCCCTGATCCGTCAGCTCAATGAACTGGCGAAGGCGCGCGGGCAATCTCTGGCGCGCATGGCTCTGGCCTGGACGTTGAAGGACGCGCGGGTCACCTCGACCCTGATTGGAGCGCGCACGGTCGGGCAACTGACCGACAGCCTCGGCGCGCTGGACAATCTCAGCTTCAGCGAGGCGGAACTGACGCAACTGGATCGGCTAACCCGCGACGCCCTGCCCGGCATCTTCACGGCCCCGCCGAAATCCACTGGTCAGGACCTGATCGACAACCCGCACTTCAAAGCCTGAAAAAAAAGCGCCGGAGACACCTCCGGCGCTTTTATTTTTAATCCGTTAGGCGCAAAACCTACTGCGCGACGATGACTTCGCCCGACGTCGCCTTGTGGATCAGGGTGACGTTGATATTGCCGCGCGTCGCGTTCGAATAGGGGCAGACCACGTGTGCGGCTTCGATCAGGTCGCGCGCCGCCTCGTCCGGGACGCCCGGCAGGTTGACCTTCAGCGTGACTTCAAGGCCGAACCCGTTGGGAATCTGCCCGATGCCGACCGCAGCGTCGATCGAGGCGTCGGCGGGAACGGCGACCTTCTTCTGACCGCCAACGAACTTCAGGGCACCGATAAAGCAGGCGGCGTAGCCAGAGGCAAACAGTTGCTCCGGATTGGTGCCTTCCCCGCCACCGCCGCCCAGTTCCTTCGGCGTCGAGAGCTTGACCGACAGGCGGCCATCAGGGGTGGAGGCGGTGCCTTCGCGGCCGCCGGTGGCCGTAGCGTGAGCGGTGTAGAGCGCGGTGATCGAGGTGGTCATATCAGGTTTCCTTTGCGGTTGAAGTCGATGAAGAACAGCCAGCGGCGTGTCTGAAACCTAGATAGATTGCGCACAATCTTTTGTCATTTGCATAGCGTGCAATTTAATTGATTTTAAGCGATTTTTGTGTTATCCCTTTGCCAAGTCAGGAGAAAATCATGTCCTCGCCCCTCATCCCCGCGGAAATGCGCCTCGAAAACCAGATATGTTTTGCTGTCCACAGCGCGGCGCACGCTTTTGCGCAGGCCTATAAGCCCCTGCTGGAACCCTTGGGCCTGACCTATCCGCAGTATCTGGTCATGCTGCTGCTGTGGGAGAAGGACGACCGGTCGGTGAGCGAACTGGGCACGCCGCTGTTTCTTGACTCCGGCACGCTGACGCCGCTGCTCAAACGCCTTCAGACGCAAGGGCTGATCGACCGCACCCGCGACCCCAGGGACGAGCGCGTCACCCGCATCACCCTGACGGATAAGGGCAAGGCGCTGGCTAAACAAGGGCAATCCATTCCGCAGGCCATGCTGTGCGCCATGGGCAATATGGACCTGCCGCACCTGATCGCCCTGCGTGATCAGATCAAGGCCTTGGGCCAGACCCTGCGCACGGCGGCTTGAGCGGAATGATTCCGTTAGCAATCATTCCGCTCTGAGCACAGTTAGAGCATTCGTCGGCTAAGTTGAGCCGCCGAATGGCTCTAATTATTTCTAACGCCTCATGTTTTTCAGAAAAGTGGTGTCCACTTTTCGGCATGAGGCTCTAGTCCGCCTTTTTCAGGTCGATGAACGGCGTGGCCGAACCCGTCACCTGAGGCAGTTTGCCGTCCCACTTTTCGATGGCGCGCAGTTGCACCACGCCGGGGCTGGCGGCGATCGACTGAGCGATCAGGCGGTTGGCCTCGGCCTGACCGCGGGCCTCTTCGATCTTCGCGTCGGCCTGCGCCTTGGCCACGGCGACCTGCGCCTGAGCCGCAGCCGCGTCGGCGTCGGCCTTGGTCTTGGCCTGGATCGAGTCGAGGATCACCTGCGGGTAGCGGATGGTGCCGATCCAGTCGAGCTGACTGATATTGACCCCCTGCGGCTCCCACTTGCGATTGACGCGGGCCAGCGCCTTCTGGATCACCTGCTGACGGCCACCGCGATACAGGAACTCGACGCTGACCAGCTCGGTTTCCGCCGCGATGGCCGAGCGCACATCGTTGCGGATCGGGCCTTCGAACATCTGATCGAAGGTCAGGCGGTAGCGCTTGTAAAGCTCAGGCGCCTTGCCCGCGTCGATGCGCATGACCAGTTGCACGTCCGCCGTCATGGGCAGGGCGTTGTTGTCCGAGAAGTTGATCTCCTCGTTTTCCGGGCCGCGCTCATCCTTTTCGCGCGTGTAAGTATAGGTGCGCTGGATGGCCGGGAATTCGACGATACGCTCGCCGATCAGGTTGAGGTGCCAGCCCGACGGCAGGGCGGTCTTGTCCACGCCGGCATTGGGGCCCAGCGTGCGGATCTTCACGCCGACATTGCCGGGCTGGATCGTCTGCCCGCACGAGGCCAGACCAAACAGCGCCAGAAGCGCCACGGCGCCCAGCGGCGCATAGACCTTCCAGCGGCCAGAGAGCTTGGGAGCGGTATTGAGACTATTGAGAGTCATGGGTGTCTTCGGCCCGCCGTCATCCGGCGCGGTCCGTCCTTTCCAAAAGTGAGAGGGGGTTCAGAGACAAAAGGATACGCGCCCTGAAAAACGGGTGGCATCGTCTGGGTTTCGGGGGCTTGATCGCAAGTAAAGCAAATATGGGCTGGGCCGAGATTTCGACTAGCAGACAGCGGCTTAAGATTAGTCAAATCGAGCCGTTCCATCTTCATTCAGGGGCCGCGCATCTGTTCAGGGCGGCTATGCTTTTTCGTTTGGCGATCGTAAACCTTTGCGTTCGTTAAACTCCGTTACACCGGAGAATGCAGATATATTACATGGCCACAGCTTCGCCACAAAGCGAATCCGGACAATGATAACGCGGATGTGATCAGGGAAGGCGCGGGTCACACTTTCGCCGCCATTCTCATTCTGGATACAGGGCAAAACGCACCTGTCGCACCTTTGGGGACCCTCATGACCAAAACCGTTTCCACGCTGCGCCAGACGGTGGCGGCATTCCTGATGCTGGGTCTGGCCGCCTGCGGTCAGTCCGGGTCGAAGGGCACGATCAAGGTCGATGAACTGAGCGAAGGCAAGGCCGATGCGCCGGTAACGGTGGTCGAATACGCCTCTGTGGCCTGCCCCATCTGCGCGCAGGTCAATGAAAAGATGATGCCCGCCTTCAAAAGCAAATATGTCGAAACGGGCAAGGTGCGCTACGTCTATCGCCCCATGATGACCGGCAATGCGGCGGTCGCGGCCGCCGGGCACATGCTGGCCAACTGCGTATCGCGCGACAAGGCCCTGACGGTGATCGACTCGATCATGCGGGCTCAGCCGGAAATGGATCAGGGCGGCGCGCCGGAACAATACGCCAATGCCCGCCCGGTTCTGCTGCGCATCGCGCAATCGGCCGGCCTGAGCGAGGCCGATTTCAACCGCTGCGTCACCGATCCGGCAGGGCTGAACACGCTCAATGAGCTGAACCAGCAGGCGCTGAAAGACGGCGTCACCGGCACGCCGACCTTCCTGATCAATGGCAAGACAGTGCAACTCAGTCGCTATGAGAGCGACGAACTGTCGGCGCACATCGACCCGCTGCTGAAGAAGTAGGCTTAGGCGGTCTTCGGCGCGGGTGCCGCCGGGGCCGCAGGTGCCGGTTGCGCGGGCTGTGTGCGGAACTTTTGCTTCATGGCCGCGACCCAGGCGGTGAAGCTGTCGGTCTGGGCGGCTGCGGTGGCAAAGTCCGAGGCGCGCAGCGGCCCGTTATCCAGCCCGGCCAGCGCCACGCGCACCGCGTCGCCATTCTGGGCCGTATCGGCGTATTTGCCGAAGCGTTGCGACAGGCGATCCAGCGATTTCTGGTCACTGGCCAGACTATAGGCCACCCCTGCGCGGATCAGATTGGCCTCTTCGCCGATGGCCAGCGCCCCGTCTTTTTTCCAGCGGTCCCCCAGACGCCGCTCCAGCAGCGCCCCGGCCTTGGCCCAGTCCTTTTGCCGCCACAGTATATCGGCACGCACGTCCAGCGCTTCGGGCGACATATCGTTGCCCAGCACTTCCAGCGCGTGATCGGGACGGTTCAGTTCGTTCAGCGCCCGTGCCTCCAGCACCCGACGCTCGGTTAGGACGGGTTTGGGCAGCAGGGTGTTGCGCGTCTTCCACAGGGCCTGAAGCGCTTTTTCCGGCTGACGATTCATCAGGTGAATGGCCGCGAGGTCCGCCGCCATCTGAGAACGCGCAACGCCTTGAAGACGGTTATCTATCTGATATTGCAGCAGATCGGCGGCCTGAGACAGAAGATCGACCTCGACCAGACGCTTGACCATGCGGCGCACCATGGCGTCGCCATCGCCACCCACGGGCGTCAGGTCCCTGAAATCGAAATAGAGGCCCAGTGCCTCGATGGGTTGCAGCCCGTCGGCCATGCCGTCGAGGAACAGGCTGCGGAAGGCCGTGCTGAGTTTCTCATTGATTTCAACCGCATCCGGCCGGTTGAAGAAGGAAGCCCCGGCCCCGCGCAATACCTCAAGCGCCTGACGATAGCGTCCTTGCGTCAGGTAGATATCGGCCATGGTGCGGATGGTTTCCAGTTCCGTCTCATCGCCGCGCCAGCGGAAGCGCAGCGAACTGAGCAGTTGCAGCGTTTCCTCCGGCTTGCCCTCGCCCAGTTCCAGCTTAAGCCGCGCCGCGCGCAACTGCGCCGGGGTATTGATACGGTCCGAGGTCGATTTGGCGATGGCGGCATAGACGCGGTAGGCGCGCGCCTTGTCGCCCTGTGCCTCAATGATTTCCGCCTGCACCAGTTGCGCCTCAAGCCGGTCGAGCGGCGGCACGTCCTGGCCGGCGGCATAGACGATCAGCTCCCACGCCGCCTTGGTGTCTTTCAGCGCCAGCGCGGCGCGGGCATTGGCCGTGGCGAAGCGCGTGCGCCATTCCGGCGGAAAGCCCTCCATGGCCGACACGCCCTCGGCAAAGGCCTTGCGCGCGTCTTCGTAATGGCGGCCGCGTTCGGCGATATAGCCGCGCCACAGATTGGCCGCCGGATCGTTTTGCAAGGCCGTCGAATCGAGATCGACCTGCGCGTCGGACAGGCGGCCCGCCATCACCTTGGCCACCACCTTGAGGCCGCGCACCTGCGGATCGCCAAGGCTGCGCGGATTGTTCTTGGTCAGGAGGTCAAGCACGCCCTGCGCTTCGAAATTCATCCCCTGCCCGATCAGGAAACGCGCCAGATCAAGGCGCGCCGCATAGGGCCCTTCGGCCCCGGCCCCCTGCTCCTCGGCGGCGGCCTCCTGAAGGCGGTTATAGGTCTTGAGGAAGCCCTCTTCCGGCATCTGGCTCCACGACGGGTCCGGCAGGGTCGGGAACAAAGCCGGCTTGAAACCCGCGCGATCGGGCTTTTGCACCCCTTCGCCGTTGGACGACAGCAACAGGCCGCCGGGGCGCGTCACCGCCACGCGGTCGCCTTCGACCGTGACCATGATGTCGGGCGTCATGCGCTCAACCATCACGCCCTGCGCCGTGGCGGCAATCGAGGCCTGAAGCGTCGAACGGTCGTCGCGCACGGCCTTGGCCGGACCGGGGGCCGGAATGACCGCCATGCGGTCACCCACCATCGGATCGCGAATCCAAGCCACGCGCTTGGCCCCGGCCAGATTGAGCGTCAGGGTGGGTGAGCCCGTCGTGTCGTCGCGCTTGACCGCCACTTCGCTGGCTTCGCCGTTCAGGGCCCGACCGCCGACGCGCACGCGCCAGGTTGCGCCCTCCGTATCGACCGACAGGCCCGTTGCCGACGGCGCGACCAGCCGCAGGGCGGCAAAGCCGTCATTCTTGACCCAGTTGGCCTCGGTGACGAGACTGCCGTCTTTAAGACCCGCCGGAAGGCGGAAATCGACCTCACGGTCAAAGACCATCCACACGGCCTCGCCGCGACGGAAGACGGCGGCCCCGGTGACTTCCGGGAAGGGAAAATCGAGCTGCACGCCGTCCTGCACGCGCACCTGCTTGAGCGCGACAACGGGAGCGGCGGCCTTAGCCTTGGTTTCAGCCACCGGGGTGGGCGGCAGTTCACCCGCCTTGCGGTCTTCGGCGGCGACGGTTTTCAGGACCTCCGCCGCTTCGCCGTGATCGTCCTTGCTGTCGATCTGCACAAAGACCGCGCCGTCCGAGCGCCCGAATCGCGCCTTTGCCCCCTCATCGAGGGTCAGGACGATCTCGCTGGCGCGCGCATCGCGGCGCAGGTCCACGGCCTTGACGCCAGTGGGCGGATTGACGCGGAGGTCACCGATGTCGGGCGCTTTGGCCCCCGGCAGGCGGATGACCACCTGCCCCTTGTCGCTACGCACCGAGGCGCGCGACCCGACGGAGCCATAGAGTTCGACGCGGCTGACGCCGCCGTTGCGCCCGACACGCAGGTCGATTTCGCTTTTGGAGGCCAGTGCGGCGGCCACCTGATCGGCCAGCGGCGCCGACACGGCCAGACCGGCGGCCCCGAACCCGGTCAGGGCGACAGCCGCGGCGGCAAAACGGATGTTGCGCACAGTAAAGCCCGCAGACGCGGCCTCGCGCGCCGGGTAACGCATCTGCGTTTCCGCGTTCAGCGCGGCTTTTAGCCGTGACAGGTCGTGAGGTGGGCGCGTCATGACGCTCGAATCCTTGCCCTGATTGGGCTTAAGGCAGGGTTAACGCCGAGGTAACGAAGGTTGATTTTTGGAGTCATATCAGCCTTCTAAGGCCACGCTTTGCAGTGCGAGCCCCCCTCCGGCACGCCTTCGGCGCGCCACCTCCCCCGGCACGCCGGAGGAGTAGGAAAATGAGGGTGCAGGGGCCGTGCCCCTGCCCGCCGGAGGCAAATAAAGCCCGCCGGAGGCAAGAGGATGTCTTTTACTTCTTCGCAGGGGCGGGCGTCGCCGGGGCGGCACCGGCGGCATTGACCTTATCCAGACGATTTTGCAGGTCATCCGCCTTCTTCATGCGTTGGGCCAGCTTTTCAGTCAGGTCGCGCGCCTTGTCGGGCTGCATCTGAGCCAGCATGGCCGCCAGATTACGCTCCTTCATCTTGGACGCGATGGGCAGACGCACATCGTCCTTGAGTGTTTCCATGACCTTGGCGGCGTCCTTGGGCTTCATAGATTCATAGACCTTGACCATGCGCGCCACGTCGTCGTCGCCGGTCTTGTTGGCCTGATCGAGCAGGGCCTGCACCTGGGTCTTGAGGTCGCCCAGTTGCTTGATTCGGCCATCGAGCTTGCTTTCGGCGGCGGCGATCAGTTGCTCCTGCGTCGCCATCTGCTTTTCGCGGGCGTCCAGTTCGGCGCGGCGCTGCGCCAGCGCCTGAATGACCTTCAGTTCCGAGGGCGACATGCCCGCCTGTTTGGCCAGATCATCGACCGAGGTGGCGCAGACCGGGGCGGCCTTGGCAGCGGCGGGCTGGGCCGCATCGAGCACCGACAGGGCCTTGTCATCGCCGGAGACCGAACCGGCGGCGGATTCGGCCGCATCGGTGGCCGTGTCATCCGCCGAGTTCGCCTTTTCAGGCTTGGGCTTGGCCTCACCCTTCTTGGCCTCCCCCTTCTTGGCCTCACCATCGGCTTTCGGGGCCTCGGCCCAGGCGGTGGCGCTTTTGAGAAAGGCGGGCATGGCCTCGATGGAACCGACCGCACGGAAGGCGATAACGCCGCCGACGGCAACGGCGATCAGCGGCAGGAGGCGGAGATGATTGGCCATAAATCACATACTCAGGCTTTTGCTTTAGCGCGCATTTGAATCCGAAAACCGCTTCACACTTTTGGCTTCGCCGAACTCCGTTTCGGAATGCGCTCGGGTCAACGCAGCCGCCGGAACAGGGGGCGCGCGGGTTTGGGGGCCGCCTCTGCGGCTTGGGGAGCGGGCCTGTCCGGCTCAGCCGCCTGACCCGCGTCAAACAGTTCGTCATCAAGCGCCGACGGCAGCCGCGAACGCGACAGCCGCAAAGAGTCGGGACGAACATTCGGAGCCACAGAACGGTCGGGCGGCGCGCTTCTGCGGCCTTCGGTACGCAGCGGCGGCATTTCCGCTGAGGGGCGGCGGGCCGGACGCTGGGGTTCACGGTCCTCAGGATCGGCGAACGCTCTCAACATTTCGTTAATCGCTTCCAGCCCGATGGCGCTGACGGCGGCCTGTTCATCGACCTCCGGACGCGGGACGGGCGGCGTTTCGGGGCGCTGACCGCGCGACAGGCGGTCATTCATGTCGCGCAGACGCCCCGAAAGCGGCAGGTTGAGGTCTTCATCGGCCTCATCCTCGTCCTCAAAGGCCGGACGTCCGCGCCCGGCATAGGTCTGACGCCCTTCGGCCCCACGCGCCCCGGCCCAACTGTCGCGCTGAGCGCTGCGCGCCACCGACAGAGGGGGCTCCGGCTCAGGTTCGACGATGCGCGTCACAGGGGTGACATTAACCTCTTCGAGGTCACGGCGGGCGCGTTCGGCGCGGTTAATCTGGCTTTCCAGCTTCGACAACAGGTCGCGCGCCGCCAGAATGCGGCCGTGCAGCAGTTCCTGCGACTCGTCGGCATTGGTGTGCAACTCGCGCAAGGAGGCGTGCGCCTTGATGGCCGCCTGATCCAGCTCAGCCACCGCCTTGATGAAGCTCTCCTGCCCGTTGCGCAGCGCCTTCAGGCGCGCATTGAGGCGCATGCCGTACCACAGGGCCACCAGCAGCAGGCCCATAAGGACCATATCCATGATCAGTCCGGCGGCGGCGGGCATGGGGGCGGACTACTTCTTCCTGATCTGCGTCAATCGGCGCTTGGTTGAGGCTGCCAGCGGGTGATCGACGCGGACAGCGATATTGTGGCCTTTGCGTCCCATCTTGCCATTGGTCAGCGGAATCGTGCCGCACCGCAGTTCAATGGGAGAATCAGCCGTTGCATTGAGCACGATGGTCTCACCGACCTTCAAGTTCAAGACCTCAGACAGCGGCATCTGCTGTTCGTCGAGTACGGCGCGCACTTCCATCTGAGTCGTCCACAGTTCCGTGGCCAGGTGGCTTTCCCAGATGTTATCGCGGCCGAACTTTTCGCCCATGAACTGCTGAAGCAGCATCTTGCGGATGGGTTCCAGCGTCGCATAGGGCAGCAGCAACTCAACGCGGCCGCCGCGGTCTTCCATGTCGATGCGCAGCTTGACCAGAATGGCGGCATTGGCCGGGCGCGCAATGGCGGCAAAGCGCGGATTGGTTTCCAGACGGTCCAGATTGAAATTGACCGGCGTCAGCGGCTCAAACGCCATCTTGGCGTCGTGCAGGATGACCTCGACCATGCGCTGTACCAGCACGCGCTCGATCGTGGTGTAGGGGCGGCCTTCGATGCGCAGCGCGGCCGTGCCGCGCCGCCCGCCCAGAAGCACGTCCACGATGGAATAGATCAGGTTGGAATCGACGGTCAAAAGCCCGTAATTGTCCAGTTCCTCGGCACGAAACACCGCCAGAATGGCCGGCAGCGGGATGGAGTTCAGATAGTCGCCGAAGCGGATGGACGAGATATTATCGAGCGACACTTCGACGTTGTCAGAGGTGAAGTTACGCAAAGAGGTCGTCATCAGGCGCACCAGCCGATCGAAGACGATTTCCAGCATCGGCAGGCGTTCATAGGACACCATGGCCGAATTGATGATCGCCCGGATGCCGGACCGCTCATTGTAATCGTCGTCGCTGAGGTCGAAGCCCAGCAGGCTGTCGATTTCGTCCTGATTGAGGATGCGCTCAGCCCCGGTCGGCGAGGCCATGCGTGCATCGCCTCCACCGCCGCCGACCATAGCTTCCCATTCGGCCGCCAGATCACCCGCACCCCCGTCGCCCCCGCCGCCGGTCGCCGCTTCGGCCTCGGCGGCCAGTTCGGCCTCCCATTGGGCCATTAAGGCTTCCTGATCGACTTCCGCCATTTACGCCTGCTTCCCGACTCTTACCCGAAACCTGCTGTTACCCTGATTCAGGTAATCAGCATCTCCTCAATCAGCACCGCATTGACCTTATGCGGGGCCAGTACCAGATTGACGCGACGCAGAATCTCCAGACGCAACTGATAATTGCCCTGAGAGCCGGTCACGTCCTCCGGGCGCAGCTCGCGCAGGAAGCCCTGCAACACATCGTCAATACGCGGTAGGCTCTGGTTGAGCAGCTCGACCGTTTCGTGATCCGCCACTTCAAAGGTAAGTTTCAGCTTGAGATAGGTCGCCTTGCCATTGGTCGTCTGGATATTGGCCAGCGTGTCCGGCAGGGTGAAGTAGGTGATGCCGTCCGGCCCCTCGGCGATCACCGGCTGGGTCTTGGGATCGACCTTCTCACCGCCACCACCGTGGCCGCCCTTCTCTTCCTTCTTCTTGCCGTGGCCGTCGTCCTTTTTCTTTTCTTCGCCGTGGCCGCCCTTGGCCTCTTCGCCGTGCGCACCGGCTTCGGCGGCGGGCTTGGGCTTGAGAAACAGGAAATAGGCCGCGGCCCCGCCCCCACCCAGCAGCACAACCGCGCCACCGGCAATGGCGATCAGCATGATCGGCAAGCCTTTTTTCTTTGGGGCTTCGCCCTCTTCGCCTTCGGCACCGTCAACCGGCGGCGCCTCTTCCTTCTTGGGTTTCTCTTTCTTGGCCATTACCCGCCCGACACCATGAGTCCATACAGGCTTTAAGCCTCTCAGAACATGGTTAACGAAGCGTTTGGAAAGACGGTTAGCGCGTTAACTTTTTCATCAGGCAGCCGAACCGTCTTGCTGAACGGCGCGCAGCCCTCAATTTGGATGAGATGGCAGGAGGCTAGCGACGCCCCAGATAACCGAGTCGCGGGCTGGCTGCGTAAAGGGCTTTAATCCGGATGAGATGGCAGGAGGCTAGCGCCGCCCGTATATGAATACGGGCAAGCGACGCCGACGCCCCAGATCGCCGGAGAAAAGCCTTTTAGAGTTGGCGGCGCGTTTGGATAAAGTAGGTCACGCCCGTCCAGATCGAGGCCAGGGCGGCGAACCACAGGGCCAGATAGGCGATGGTGAAGAAGGGGTCGTACCACAGGGGCAGCAGCTTTTCCAAACCGAAGGCGGCCCAGCTTTCGGTGATCAGCAACGCGCCCAGCGACGTCATCTGAATGGCGGTCTTCCACTTCGACAGCAGGGTCACCGGCAGGGACAGGCTACGCCCGGCGGTGGCTTCGCGTAAGGACGAGACAGCGAATTCACGGAACAGGATGATGGCGCCGGGCAGAACGAAGATGGGGTCGCCCGTGTGCATGGCGAACAGGCCCAGAAGCGTGCCGCAAACCAGAATCTTGTCGGCGATAGGGTCGAGGATCGAGCCCCAGACCGAAACGGCATTCAGCCGACGCGCCAGATAACCATCGAGATAGTCGGTCGCCGCCGCCACCACAAACAGATAAAAAGCCCAGCGTTGCAACCCAAAGATCATGTCCGGCATCACCGACACCATGGGAATGGCATCCGCCGACACCGCCATCAGCACAAACATGGCGATCCCCAGCACCAGCCGGGTGGCCGTCAGTATGTTGGGGATGGGGTTGACCTGTTCGTTCGTCATCACACGTACCTTGGTTTTTACCGGCCTTAGGTTTTTATCGGCCTTGGGTTTTACCGGCGCACTGTTTGGCACTTCTGACGCCAAATCTCAAAGGAAAAAGCCCGTGACACGAAAAAGGGCCGACGTCCGCAGACGCCTGCCCTGTTTCAACCTTGGGGGTGATATCAGAACTTCATGCCCAGACCCAGCCACACCGACTGCTGCGTCAATTCGGCCTTTACGCCATCGTCTTCGACGTCGCCAAAATCGGTATAGCGGTATTCGATGCGGCCAAAGACGCGGTCGCTAAAGGCGTGATCGGCCCCGATACCGGCCGTCCAGCCGGCGACGGTTTCGGTTTCCTTCTCGCCGTCATATTCGACATAGGCGCGCGTCCCTGCGACACCGGCCGCACCGTAAAACAGGGTGTTACCCGACACAAAACCCAGACGCGCACGCACCGCGCCGGAATAGTCGATGCCGGTTTCCACCTCTTCACCCAGCACCGTGTACCGGTCATTTGCATTGTTCCAGTTCAGGTCGGACTCGACGCCGAACACCGTACCGTTGCTTTGCGCATTGAAGCCCAGAATGCCCCCCGCCGCGCCATTACCGGTGTCATCTGAGGTGCTTTGCGTGGTGGTGCCGTTATTATAGGTCACCTCCAGCTTCGTCTTGGCATAGCCGCCCTGCCCCGCAATGTACGGGCCGGAGAAGTCTGCGGGTGATTGGGCCAGCGCGGGCGCGGCGAAGGCGAGTGCGGCGGCAGTCAAAAACAGCGTTTTCATCGGAAATCCTTCAGGAAAATGATCAGGACAGCCGGATAAGGCTATCGCCATAAGGATTCGATGAGCGCCCACTGCCCTGAACCTCAAGGACAGAGCTGAGCGCCTGACTGTGTCAGAAATGTCTTAAGCCCGTATCTGGCGCACGAAACCGTCCACCTTGTCGCTCAGTTCGCGGGCGCGGCCCTGCAAGGCAACGCTTGCCCCGGCGACCTTTTGCGCCGTCAGGCCGGTGTTTTCCGCCGAGTCGGTGACGTTTTGCATATTGTCGGCGATTTCGCGCGCCCCGGCCGCCGTGGCGTGGATGGTGTGCGAAATTTCCGCGGTCACCTGCGACTGCTGACCCACAGCCTCGGCGATGACGCCGGTGCCCGTCTCGATCTCGGCAATGGTGCGCAGGATGTCGTTCATCGCCTCAACCGACAACTGGGTTTCGGACTGAATGGCCCCGACCAGCGCCGAAATATCGCCCAGCGCCTTCGACACCTGATTGGACAGGGCCTTGACCTCAGAGGCCACGACCGCAAAGCCGCGGCCCGCCTCACCGGCGCGCGCCGCCTCGATGGTGGCGTTGAGCGACAGGAGGTTGATCTGACCGGCAATGGTGTTGATCAGTCCGACCACATCGCCGATCCGTCCCGACGATTCGCTCAACCGTTGAATCACCGACTTGGCCGTATCGCCCTTGTCCGAGGCCACGCGCACCACGGCGGCGGCGTGTTCGGCCTGTTCGCGGATGGCGGCGATGGAGGCCGTCAGTTCTTCGGCCGCGGCGGCCACCTGAGCCGAGTTGGAGGCGGCGTTCTGCGAAATGCCCGAGACGCGATGGGTGCGCGTCTTGGTGTCCTGCGCGATGTGGGTGACGTTATCGGCCTCGCCTTTCAGCAGGGCCGTGGCCGACACCACCTCACTGACCACCGTCGTCACCGAGGCTTCCAGTTCGTCGGCCAGGGCATTCAGCGTGCGGCGGCGCAGTTGTGCGGCGCGTTCGGCTTCGTGCGCCTCGGTTTCCTGACGCTGGCGTTCCATGTCGCTGATGCGCTGCGCCTGCTCGGCGGCGGCCTTCCGCGAGCGAGCCATGACCTGACGCGCCCGATAGACGCCCAAGCCGACCCCGACTGCACACAGGGCCGCCAGACCCAGACCGATCAGCAGGGCCAGACGGATACGATTGAGGCTGGCCTGATATTCTTTCAGCGTGATGTCCACCCCAACCAGACCGGCAAACTGCCCGGACGCATCGGTGAAGGGCGCATAGCCGGACAGGAAGGTGCCCCATTTGTCGGTGACCGGTTCGCTTTCGGTCGCACCCTTGCGGTCACGGAAAGACTGCACCAGCAGGGGCGAGGCATCTTTATATTCTTCCATCACCGCCGAGGGCTCACCGTTGCTGCCGGTCGGCTGCACGTCCATGACGAAATAGACCTTACCCTCGCGCTCGACCATGGCGTAGATGAAGGCGAGGCGCTTGTCGGCATCGACCAACTTCTGAAACGGTGCGGCGACCTGCTGATAGTCGGTGCCCGCCTTGTCCGTCCCGGAGGTGAAGCTCGAAAGGGTTGCCGTATCCAGCAAGGCGGCGGCCTGATGCGACAGGCCGTTCAGGTTGTCGCGAATCTCGGTCTTCATGCCGTGCTGCGCCGTCATATAGACCGCCAGAGACGCCACCAGCGCCACGCTGAACACCAATGCCCCCGCGAGCACGCCGTCGCGCAGGGGCTTGATACCCTGAACCGTCATCTTCCACCTCGTTTTGATAAAACGCTGGATTCGGTTTTACGGCCGCAACGGTTAATTTGGGTTAATTTCGCGCCGCACACAAAAATTTCATGTTTAGAGCGGAATGATTTCTACTGGAATCATTCCGCTCAAGCCGCCATTGAGGCGGCGGCCAAGGTGGCGGAGCTCGCACCCGGCGAGGGGCTAAACAAAAATCTGGATCATTATGTTTCTACCAGAAATCATAATGATCTAGTCCAGCGTCACCCGATAACGCTTCAGCGCGATAAAGCTGGCGACCGTGATGAAAACCAACAGCGGCCAGATATTGTGCCACACGGCGGCGGCATCGGCGCCTTTGAGCATAATGCCCCGCACGGCACGCAGGAAATGCGTCAACGGGAAGACCGAGCCGATCCACTGCGCCCAGTCGGGCATACCGCGAAAGGGGAACATAAAGCCCGACAACAGGATCGACGGCAGGAAGAAGAAGAAGGTCATCTGCATGGCCTGCATCTGGGTGCGGGCAATGGTTGAGAAGGTGAAACCGACGGCCAGATTGGCGATGATAAACAGGCCGACACAGGCCAGAAGCAGCCACGGCGAGCCCAAAAACGGCACGCCAAATACGAAGGTCGAAGCCAGCAACACGATACCGGTCTGGATCAGCCCCACCCCGACATAGGGGGTGATCTTGCCCACCATCACCTCCCACGGACGCGCCGGCATGGCCAGCAGGTTTTCCAACGTGCCGCGTTCGCGCTCGCGCGTCATGGCCATGGAGGTGATCATGATCATGGTCATGGTCAGGATGACCCCCAGAAGCCCCGGCACGATATTGTACTGGGTGATGCCTTCGGGGTTGTAGCGGCGATGGACCACCACATCAACAAAGGGTTGCTGCCCTTGCAGACTGGACCAACCGCGCCCCAAACCCTCATTGATGGCCCTTCGCACAATCTCGTTCATCTGCCCCACCGCCCCGGAAGCCGCCGAGGGGTCAGAGGCGTCCGCCGACAGCAGCAGTTGCGGCCGGTCACCACGCAGCAGGCTGCGCGTAAAGCCCGATGGCACCTCGACAACAAAGGCCACTTCGCCGTTTTGCAGCAAACGATCGGCTTGCGCCGGGTCGAACACCTGCTTTTTGATGTCGAAATAGGTCGATTGCTGCATGGCGGCGACGATGGACCGCACGGCAGGGCTGCTTTCCTCCAGATAGACGGCTGTTGGCAGGTGGCGCGGGTCGGAATTGATGGCAAAACCGAACAGGGTCAGTTGGATAATCGGCACCATGATCATCATGCCGAAGGTCATGCGGTCGCGCCGCATCTGGATAAATTCCTTGGCCAGTATGGCGAGGATGCGTTTCAGCGGGGCGATCATGACCTGTCCTCCGCCTGACTCATGAGATGGATAAACACGTCCTCAAGGCTGGGGCGTTCGCGTCGCCACTGCGTGCCCGCCCCGCCTTCGCTGGCGATCAGGGCGTCGAGTTTGGCGGCATCGCTGTCGGACACGTGCAGGGCCGAGCCGAAATAGGCCACATGTTCGGCCCCGGCGCGGCCGCGCAGACGATCGGCCAGCGCCCGCACACCGGGCCCTTCGGCCACCCAGGTGTGCAGACCGCTCTCGTCGATGATACGGCTCACCGGCCCCTGCGTCATCAACTGGCCATAGGCGATATAGACGATTTCGTCGCAGCGCTCGGCCTCGTCCATATAGTGGGTCGAAACCAGCACGGTCAGGCCTTCGGCTGCCAGCCGGTGAATCTGGTCCCAGAAGTCGCGGCGCGCCTGCGGATCGACGCCGGCTGTCGGCTCATCCAGCAGCAGCATGGCGGGGTTGTGCAGGGTACAGGCGGCAAGCGCCAGCCGCTGTTTCCAGCCGCCCGAAAGCGTCCCGGCCAGTTGTTTCTGACGACTGCTAAGGCCCAGGGTTTCCAGCGTCTGATCAACGACTTGTCTTATATTCCTAAGCTCATAAAGCCGCGCCACGAACTCCAGATTTTCGCGGATCGACAGGTCTTCCCAGAAGGAGAATTTCTGCGTCATGTAACCGACCTGCCGCTTGATCTGACGGCTGTCGGCGATGAGATCGTAACCGAGGCAGGTGCCCTGCCCCGCATCGGGTTTAAGAAGTCCGCATAACATACGGATAGTTGTCGTTTTTCCGGAACCATTCGGCCCCAGAAAACCCCAGACCTGCCCCTTCGGCATTCGGATGGCGACATTATCGACCGCCACGCGATCGCCGAAGCGCTTGGTCAGGCCGTGCACGTCAATGGCAAGGTCGGTCATCCTTTATCCCCCCCGGTTTACGGAGGAACCCGTTCGATAGACCGGAGGGTGGGCCGCCCCCCACCGTCTTTGCCGCCCTTCGGGCGTCAAATCCACCTCCCCCAGCACGCTGGGGGCGTATGAAATTACTCCCCTCATAGCGCCACATCCACCGGCTGACCGGCCTTGAGCGCGTCGGGTTTTTGCGGCGTCGCCTCGATCAGAAAGACCAGCTTCTTGCGCTCGCGCACCGAATAGATGACCGGCGGTGTGAACTCGGCCTCCAGCGACACGTAGCGCACCTTCGCCGTCTGCGCCTGACAGCCGTCGCAGGACACCCGGACCGTCTGCCCGACCTTGACTTTAGGCAAATCGCCCTGCGGCACGTAAAAGCGCACAAATTCGCGCCCCTTTGGATAGACGCTCAGCACCGGCGTGCCGGCCGCGACAAATTCCCCGGCCTCGTGCAGACGCCGCTCGACCTGCCCGCTGAGCCGCGCCTTCACCGCGCGTTCGTCCAGCACCCATTGCGCCTGAGCGGCCTCGGCCCCGGCGGCCTGCGCCTGAGCCTGCGCGGCGGCCAGTTGATCCGTGCGCGCCGCCTGCCGCCGCGCCTCGATAGTGCGTTCAATGGCGGCAACATTGGCCTCAGCCGCCTGCCGCGTCGCCCGAAGCTGATCGAGTTTGGCCTGCGACACATAGCCCTGCGGCGCCAGCCTGGCGTAGCGCGCCTCTTCGGAACGGGCGAGGTCGAGCGAAGCGCGCGCCTGATCGCGCTCTTTCAGCAGGGGCGCGATATCCACCTCGCGCGCGCCCTTGCTGAGATCACTCGCCGTCGCTTCCGCGGCCCGCCTCTGGCTCTCGGCACCGCTCAAGGCCTGCTGCTGCTGCGTCGCATCGAGCGTAAACAGGGGCTGGCCTGCGCTGACCGCCGCGCCGTCATCGACATAGACCTGCGTCAGCCAGCCGGATTGCGGTGCCGCCACCGCTACCGACTGCGCCTCGACATAGCCCGTATAGTGCCCGGCCTCTTCGCGCGTGCAGGCGCTTAGCACTAGCGGCAGACACAGAAGCGCGTAGGGACGGCTCATGGCCTCACTCCTCTCAGAAACGTCTCGACATGGGCCTTCAGATAGGGGCGCGCCTTGACCACCGGGGCGCTGATCTCACCGAAAGTAAAGTACCACAGGGCCGCCTTGACCATTGGGGCGATAAACAGATGGGCGTAGAGTTTCGCATCCCCCGCCCCCAGCTCGCCGCGGCTTATGGCGCGCCGGAACAGGTCTTCGAGCGCCCCCAGAACCGGCGTGATCACCTCTTCATGATAAAAGCGCGCCAGTTCGGGAAAGCGCGAGGCTTCGCGCACCAGCAGCTTGGGATAGAGGGGCACAGTCCCCGCGTCGATCTTGCCACCGATAAAGTGCGCCACCCGCTTCAATAGCCAGCCCACCGGGCCGTTATAATGGTTGAGCACAAACAGGATGCGTCCGACGCGCGGCAGGACGTCCCGCCGCAACAGGGCTTCGAACAGCGCTTCCTTGGTCGGGAAATAGAGATAGACCGTGCCCTTGGACACGCCCGCCGCCGCCGCCACATCGTCCATGCGCGTATCGGCAAAGCCGTGGCGGCTGAACAGGTCGTGCGCCGCCTGCAACAGGGCGTCGCGGCGCACATCGGGCGACAGACGCACTCTTTTCTTGGGCAAAAGGTCGGACATGGGCCTTACTGACTGACTGGTCAGTACCTAATATCACGGCGTTCGCGTTTCGACAACTGCGACAGATTGGCATGTAACGCAAACCTGACATTTTTTTCTCATGTCAGGTTGACATTACATTTTTGCGATGTAAGCTTAACCTTACATCCGGCCCGATGTCCTTTCCCTTTCGCCAAGGACGACACCCATGAACCTGAAAACACCCGCCGCCGAATACACGATCCAGATGCTGATCTGGATGGCGCTCTATGCCGGCCTGCTCATCGGCGCGATCCTGTATATCAAGGCCAATCACCCGACGGGTCCACTGCTGTACGCACTGGCCGTCCTGCCCGCCCTGCCCATCGGCGGGACCATCGTTACCTTCCTGCGCTTTATCGAACGTTCGGATGAGTTTATCCGCGCCATGATGGTCCGCCGCGTCCTGATCGCCATGGGCCTGACCCTGTTCCTCAGCACCGTTATCGGCTTTATCGAGAACTTCACCGAGACCCAGTTGATTGAGCGCTATCTGGTCTATCCGATGTTCTGGGCCTGCTTCGGGCTGGCGTCGCCCTTCATACGGGGCAGCAAATGAAGAACCGCCTGAAAGACCTGCGCACCGAGGCCGGTCTGACCCAGGCCGATCTGGCCGCCCGCCTCAATGTCTCGCGGCAGGCCGTTATCGCCATCGAGTCCGACAAACATGATCCGTCGCTCGATCTGGCCTATCGCATCGCCGCCATTTTCGACCTTGCCGTCGAAGCGATTTTTGAAAATCCGCATCGGCTGAACTCAGGCGAATAAGAAACTGATCTGAAAAGGAAATCCTATGTTCAAGCGCTTTATTGCAAAGCCTTCGCGCTACCACCTTGCCATTTGGGTCGTGGTCGCCCTGGGCATCCTCGCCGCCAATCTGTCGGCCGCCAAATCCGCTACCCTTTACCCCGATGCCCCCACGGCGCGCTTTTCGGTTGAGGTGGTGGGCACGGGCCCCGACCTGATCCTTATTCCCGGCCTCAACTGCTCCCGCGAGGTGTGGGAGGCCACGGCCGAACGCCTCAAAAGTCGCTATCGCCTGCACCTGCTGCACATCGCAGGCTTTGCCGGTGAGCCCGCCGGCGGCAATGCCCAGGGCGCGGTCATCACCCCGTCCGTTGAGGCGCTGAACGCCTATATCGTGCAAAACAAGCTGAAAGACCCCATTGTGGTGGGTCATTCGCTGGGCGGGCTGATGGGGCTCAAGCTGGCCACCCGCCACCCGCAGGCCCTGTCGAAGCTGGTCGTCGTCGATGCCCTGCCCTTTATCGGCGTGCTGTTCAACCCGGTCGCCACGGTCGATACGATCGCCCCGCAGGCCGCTCAGTTGCGCGACGCCCAGCTTAAGGTCGATGACGCCACCTATAAGGCGCAGCAGGACGCTGCCCGTGCCGCTCTGGCGGCGGCCACCACGGATGCCGAACGTCACCAGCGCCACATCGCCCTGTGGACGGCGCTGAGCGACCGCCGCGTCTCGGCTCAGGCCTTCTATGACGACATGACCATGGACCTGCGCCCTGAGCTTCCGAAGATCACCGCCGCGGTAACGGTCCTTGTGCCGCACCACGCCTCCATGCCCTACACGGCGGAACAAACGTCCGGTTTCTATACCCTGCAATATAACGGTACGGCGAACCTCACTATTGTCGGCATCAAGGACAGCCGTCACTTCATCATGTACGATCAGCCGCAGGCCTTCGCCGAAGCACTGGATGCCGCATTGCAAAAATAACGCCTTGTAGTTGAAAGTCTTTATCGCAGCGGATGACCTCTTGCGAGGGCATCCGTTTTCGATTAGCTTCCCTCTCTGCAATCCTGAAGTTCAGGTTTGTTTCGCCACGGAAACCTGTCCGGGCGGGCTTTATTTGCCTTCGGGGGAGGGATTCGATGAAAAAAGTACTTTTCGCAGCGGCGGTGTCCGCCGTTATGGCCACCTGCGCGTTCTCATGCGTTGTCGCCCCCGTCGCGGCGCAGGCCCAGACGATCAAGTCCTTCGTCAAGATCGACAAACCGGCCGAAGGCGCGCCGCTTCTGATCGTCACCCCCGAAGTCAGCCTGTCCCTGCTGACCGCCGGCGGCGTGCAGGAGCCGCGTTCGGACTGGTCAAAAGCCGCGCAGGGGCACCTGTCGGCGGCCCTGACCACCGCCCTCAAGACCAGGAAATACGCCGTCAGCGAAGTGGCGCTCGACACCTACGAAGACCCGCGCGCCCTTCAGATACTGAAACTGAACGATGAGGTGGTCTCGGCCATCGCCTGGCAACAGGTGCCTATGCTGCGTCTGCCGACCAAGACCACCTTCGACTGGACGCTGGGCAGTGGCGCACGCACGCTGGTCCCCGCCGCAATGGCGGACAAGGCGCCGCGCTATGCTCTGTTCCTCACCTGTAAGGGCAGCTATCAAAGCTCGGCCAAGGCGGCGCTGAACGTCGGCATGGCGCTGCTGGGCGGACCGATGCAGTTCGGGGGTCAGGGCCTGCAATCCACACTGGTCGATCTCGATACGGGGCAGATCGTGTGGTATCAGTTTAACATGGTGGCGTCGGGCACCGACATCCGCGAAGCCGAAGGGGCGACGGCGGCGGTCGAAAAGCTGTTCAAGGACCTGCCGCTCTGATGCGCCGCGCGCTCACCGCTCTCACCGGCGCGCTGCTGATGACGGCGATGCAACCGGCCGTGGCCGCCGACACATATCCGGAGCGCCTGCCGGGCCAGACGCCTGTGGCCGGAACGCTGGAATTCTCCATCTGGGAAGAGACGAAAAAGGCCGAACGCGACGCTCGCACCTCGGGGGAGCGCAACCACGATGAAGCGCTCAATGCCTATGTGCGCAGCGTGCTGGATCGGGTGGCCGGAGACTACAAAGGCGATCTGCGCCTCTATGTGATGGACCGTCCCTTCTTCAACGCCTCCATGGCCCCCAACGGCTATACCGAGGTGTGGACCGGCCTTCTGCTGCGGGCCCAGACCGAGGACGAGGTGGCGTTTGTTCTGGGGCACGAATTTGCCCACTATCGCCACAACCACTCGACCGAAGCGTTTGAGACGGTCAAGTCGAACCAGAACGCCGCCGCTGCTGCGGGCATGGTCATTGCCATCATCGGCGCGGGTGCGGCCGCCAATGCGGGCAGCTATTCGGCGGCGCGCGACATATCGAACCTGACCGGCGGGCTGATCGATGCGGTGTATCTGGGGGCCATCGCCTCCTACTTCGCCTATTCGCGCGATAATGAGAGCGAGGCCGACCGCTTTGGCAACACCTATGCGCTGAAGGCCGGTTACGATCCCTATGCCGCGGTGCGTATCTGGTCTTATCTGATCGACGAGACCAAGGCGTCGGACTATGAACGCACGCGCAAACGCGGCGGACGCATCAATGTCTTCGGCTCGCACCCGCTGGAAAGCGAGCGCGTCGATGCGCTCAGCCGGCAGGCCGAAGGGTTTAAGGTCAAAAGCGATTCCGACGCGGTGCAAAAAGAGAAGCGCGCCGCCTATCGCGCCCATATCCGCCCCTATCTTGGGCGCTGGCTAAAGGACGATCTGCGGCGTCAGGACTATGGCCAGACCCTGTTCCTGATCGGCGAACTCCAGCAGGACGGCCTTGATCGCGGCCTGCTCAGCTTCTATGCCGGTGAGGCCTATCGCCTGAGGGCCAAGGACAATCTGGGGTCTCAGGACCTGCTGGCCGCCGCCAATGCCTATAGCGAAGCCGCCGCCCTGCCCGATGCGCCGCCGGAAACCCGTCGGCAACTGGGTGAGGTCTATCGCCGCATGGGCCGCACGCAGGACGCCATCGCCGC
The DNA here is from genome assembly GCF_046503825.1 of Asticcacaulis sp. W401b. Classification (NCBI taxonomy): domain Bacteria; kingdom Pseudomonadati; phylum Pseudomonadota; class Alphaproteobacteria; order Caulobacterales; family Caulobacteraceae; genus Asticcacaulis; species Asticcacaulis sp. W401b. The sequence continues at coordinate 353,585 of NZ_JBKFEE010000003.1, read as the reverse complement.
TTACGAATCCTATCTCAGGACCTATCCGCAGGCGCAAGACGCCTGGATGGTCGAAGACCTGCTCTCCGGCCTGAAGACGGCGCCTGCACCCGCAGCGCCGCCGCCCGCGCCGGCCAAGAACTGAATTATCGGGGGACACTCATGCGTAAATTCACCGCTCTGAAAACCATCGCTGCCGCCACATTGGCGGCCGCGCTTCTGGCCGGTTGTGGCGGCGCGACGCTGGCCCCTAAGGGGGCGCTGGCCGTCGGCACAGGATACAGCGTCAGCCTCAGCCGCGACTGGTCCGACATCTCGCCGCTCTATTACAGCCGCGCCAAGAAGGTCAAAATCCTGTCGATCGACGGGCCCGGCCTCAACCGCCTGTTTGTTTCCGAAGGGCTGAGCGCCGCCGACCCGCTGATGGTCCACCCGGTCAAGGGCGATAACAAAAACGCCCCGGCCCCGCGTGGCAAGGCCAACATGTCCTATCCGGAACAGATCGAGTTTGTCACCAACTCGCTGGCGGCCCTCGATTATCAGAAGGTCGAGGCTTCGGCCCCCAAACCGGTCGATCTGAACGGTCAGCGCGCCGTGCGTTTCGACATTACGGCCAAGACGGCTGAGGGCCTGAACGTGCGCGGCGTGGCGCAGGCCGCCTCCAAGGGCGGGCTGGGCTATTACATCGTCTATATCGCCCCGGCCGAACACTATTACGACGCCAGCCTGAATGACGTGCTGGCGACGATGGAGAGCGCCAAACTGCCGTAAATCTGCCCTTTGGGGTGCGGCAATGGCGGATGTGCGACGAAAGACCACATAAAGCCTGAGGGTAAACGGGCGTAAGAGCAGAGCGTACCGCTTCAGGACGCTGCTCATGCCCGACACCTCATTTCCCACGCCGTCGTTCGCTCAAAAATCGTGGCCAGAGAAATCCTGGCAAGAGCACGATGTGATGCGCTTTATGGGGCGTGAGGCCCCGCGCTACACCTCTTATCCATCGGCGCATCATTTCGGGGCCCTGACGCCGGACACCTATAAGGGCTGGCTGTCGTCCCTGCGTCCGGATCAGCCCATTGCGCTCTATCTGCACATCCCGTTTTGTGAGCAGATGTGCCATTTCTGCGGCTGCAATACGCGCGCGACGCTGAAATACGCGCCAGTCGAGGCCTATGTCGGGGCGCTGGTCGCCGAAATTCAGATGGTCGGTGCGCATCTGGGCTTCCGCCCGGCGGTGCATAGCGTGCACTTCGGCGGGGGCTCGCCCTCCATGCTCAAACCCGCCGATATGGGACGCCTTTTTGAGGCCCTGCATGAGGCCTTCGACCTGCGGCCCGACGCCGAAATCGCCATCGAACTGGACCCGCGCCGCGTTACGCTCAGCAAGATCAAGGCCTATGCGGCCTTCGGCTTCAACCGCGTGTCTCTCGGCATTCAGGACACCGATCCCGTTGTGCAGGCCGCCATCAACCGCATCCAGCCGCTGGAGCAGGTCAAGACGGTGATGGGCCACCTGCGCGACAATGGCCTCAATCGCATCGGCATTGATCTGGTCTATGGCCTGCCGGGGCAGACTTTGAACAGCCTTGACACCACCCTCGCCCACGTGTCCGAACTGGACCCCTACCGCATCTCGGCCTTTTCTTACGCCCATGTGCCGTGGGTGAAGAAGCACCAGACCCTCATCGACGAAGCCCGTCTGCCCGGCACCGAAGAGAAGGTGGCCATGTTCCTGCGTTTGTCGGACTATCTGACGTCGCACGGCTATCGCGCCATCGGCATCGACCACTTCGCCAAGCCCGACGATGAGATGTCGCGCGCGTTTGAGGCGCGTACGCTGCGCCGCAACTTTATGGGCTATTCGACCCTGCCCAATGACTATCTGCTGGGGCTGGGGGCCTCGTCCATCGGGGAACTGGACGGCGGCATCATGCAGAATATCCCGCAATCGACCACATATCAGAACCGCCTTGTGGCCGGCGACTGGGCCACGGTGCGCGGCTGGGCCTATCAGGGCGATGACACGCTGCGCAAGGCGGTGATCAGCGACCTGATGTGCTATTTCGAAGCCGATATCCCGGCCATTCTGGAACGCCATGGCTATGCGGCGGACTATCTTGATGCCGACATTGCCGGGCTGTCCGACTTTGTGGCGGCGGGTCTGGTGAGCGTCGAAGACCGCCGTGTGCGCTTCCATTCGCCGCTGAAGATGCTGGCGCGCAATGTCGCCTGCGCCTTCGACACCTATGCGCGACAATCCGAAGCGCCGAACCGCTATTCCAAGGTCGCCTGAGGTTTTTGTTTAGCTCCTCGCCGGGTGCGGGCTTCGCCACATTGACCGCCGCCTCAATGGCGGCTTGAGCGGAATGATTCCAAGGGAAATCATTTCGCTCTAAACAGGGCGCGCGGGTCGAACCCGACCACCAGCGCCGTGCCCCACAGCACCAGCGCCCCGCCGATCAGCGTGCTCAGGCCCACAGCCTCGTGCAGGAACAGCCAGCCCCACAGCGTGCCAAAGACCGGGATCAGGAAGGTGACGGTCAGGGCGGGGGCCGCGCCTATGTCATTGATCAGGCGGAAATAGATCATGTAGGCGATGCCGCTGCACACGACGCCCAGCGCCACAACACCGGCGGCGACCACAGGCGTCAGCGTCACCAGTTGCGCTGTTGAGGGGGCAAAGACCGGTACGAAGGGCGCAATCAGCACGACCGAAGCCCACATGCCGCCGTGGGCATTGGACAACGGATCGGGTGTGCGCGGCGCGTGACGCGCATAGACCGAGGCAATGGCGTAGCACAGCGCGGCCAGCATCCCTGCGCCAATGGCCAGCAGGCTTTGCGCGTTAAGATGCGCGGCATCAAGCCCGACCAGTACGCTCACCCCGGCAACGCCGAGCGCCAGACCGGCCATCACCTTCACAGGCGGCCATGCGCGTGACATCACGGCCGACAGGATCACGCCGAACAGGGGCGCCTGCGCATTGAGAATGGACAGCATCGACGCCGGCAGGGTCTTGGCGGCAAAGGCGAACAATAAAAAGGGCACGGCCGAATTGAACAGGCCAAGGATCAGGAAATACTTATAAAAGCCTTTGATCTGCAACGCTTTGCGCGTCGCTACGCCCACACCGGTCAGAAACACCGCCGCCAGCAGGACGCGGATCGCGATCAGCCATACCGGCCCGAGCGCCCCGACACTCAGGCGCATGAACAGGAACGAACCGCCCCAAATGGCGGCCAGAGACAACAGACGGATCAGGCTGGCAACAGACATAAATACCTCAAATTCCCCCACTTCGCAGGGGAGGATGTATGCAACGCATCGAACAAGCGTCCCGTCTCTTGCGGCGAAAACGATTCCACGTCCAGTGGCGAGGTTGCCATTCACCGCATCTATCCTGCCAGTTCCCGTCAGCAGGGCGCCGCTCTTGAAAAAATTCTCTTTATCCAAAATTCAAAGACTATCTATTTCATTTATTCTCGTAGCTTCGCCATAGTCGCCCTACGTCCCACAGAGGGCAAAAGGCTTAGGAAAGACAAGACGATGAGCGAGAGCAAGTGCCCCGTTATGCACGGTAAAATCATGACCACCACAGCGGGCGCGCCGGTGGCGGACAATCAGAACAGCCTGAGCGCCGGGCCGCGCGGGCCGCTGCTGATGCAGGACTATCAACTCATCGAAAAGCTGGCGCATCAGAACCGTGAGCGTATCCCGGAGCGCGTCGTCCACGCCAAGGGCTGGGGCGCGTTCGGCACCTTCACCGTCACGCACGACATCTCAAAATACACCCGCGCCAAGGTCTTCGCGCTGGGGGCCACCACACCGCTGCTGGCGCGCTTTTCGACCGTGGCCGGAGAACTGGGCGCCGCCGATGCCGAGCGTGATGTGCGCGGCTTTGCCCTCAAATTCTACACCTCAGAAGGCAACTGGGACCTCGTCGGCAACAATACGCCGGTCTTCTTCATCCGCGACCCGCTGAAATTCCCGGACTTCATCCATACGCAGAAGCGCCACCCGCGCACCAACCTGCGTTCCTCGACCGCCGCCTGGGACTTCTGGTCCCTGTCGCCCGAAGCCCTGCATCAGGTGACTATCCTGATGTCCGATCGCGGTATCCCCACCGATCCCATGCACATGGACGGCTTCGGTTCGCACACCTACAGCTTCCTCAATGCCGACAACGAGCGCTTCTGGGTCAAGTTCCACTTCAAGACCCGTCAGGGCCACGCTCACTACACCAACGTCCAGGCTGCCGACGTGATCGGGCAGTCGCGCGAAACCTATCAGGAGGCCCTGTTCGGGGCCATCGAAGCGCATCAGTACCCGAAGTGGGACGTCAAGGTGCAGATCATGCCGGAACTGGAGGCCGACACCACGCCCTACAACCCCTTCGACCTGACCAAGGTGTGGCCACACAGCGATTACCCGCTGATCGACGTCGGTGTGATCGAGCTGAACCGCAACGCCTCCAACTATTTCGCGGAGATCGAGCAGGCGGCCTTTTCGCCATCGAACATCGTGCCCGGCATCGGTTTTTCGCCGGACAAGGTGTTGCAGGCGCGGCTGTTTGCCTATGCCGACGCCCACCGCTACCGTCTGGGGACGCACTATGAGGCCCTGCCGGTCAATGCGCCGAAATGCCCGGTGAACCATTATCACCGCGACGGTTCGATGCGCTTTTTCGACAATTTCCAGTCGAACCCGGACGCCTATTACGAGCCCAACAGCTTTGGCGGCCCCAGTGAAGCGCCGCAATACCGCGAACCGCCTTTGCGCATCTCAGGCGACGCCGACCGCTACGACCACCGCGAGGGCAATGACGACTACAGCCAGCCGCGCGCCCTGTTCAACCTGTTCGATGACGCTCAGAAAGAGCGGCTGTTTGCCAACATCGCCGCCTCCATGGCCGGCGTGCCCGACGTCATCATCGAGCGCGCCCTCACCCACTTCGAACGCATCCACCCGGACTACGCCGAGGGTGTCCGGGCGGCGCTGAAAAGCAACAGATAAACAGCGCCTACAGCCCCGTCAGTTCGCCTGACGGGGCTGTTTTTTAAAGTGCCGCCTTATAGCGCCGGCTGCCGATGATCTGACGTCCGTCGGTCAGACGAATACGGACGTCTCCGGACGGCAGCGGCTCGATGGTCTGTATATGCTGGCGATTGACCAGCCGGGAGCGGTGGATCCGTAAAAACCCTTCCATGCTCACTTGTGCTTCCCAAGCCGACAAGACGCCCCGCGTCAACCACATCTTGTCCGTCGTATGCACCTCGACATAGTTACCGGCGGCTTCGATCCACAGGACCTCCGCCGGATCGACAAACACCGTGCGCCCGCCGTCACGGATTTCCAGCTTGCGCCGGGCGGCGGGCGCGACGTGCATCTGGCGGCTGAATCGATCCTCCACCCAGATAATGGCCAGCATCAACAGGTAGCCGAGCGCGTCTTTACGCCCCTCATAAATGACGCGCAGCCACAGGTCCCCCTGACTGAAATCGTAGTCGCGTCCATCCAGCGCGTAGGCCAGTTCACGCAAGGCGACCATGCCACCGACATGCGACAGCGTATAGCCGAGAAATCCGGCCAGTTGCACGGCGACAAAGCGCCATCGCCCGACCCGGGCCAGTGGGAAGCGATAATAGATCAACACCCAAGCCCACAGCCCGCCCAGCGTCATCACCGCGCTGCTCGTTTCCCAGACAATGGGCTCCCAGAATTTAAAATGACGCTCATCCGGCGGATTTTCGATCAGCACCGAACCGATATTCACGGCGCAACTTAACCCCACCAAAAAAGCAACCGCGATATATATTCGGCTCAATCGATCAAGGAACGTTCCACCCTCACCGCTCGTCCCTGCTGCTTCCCCGCTTGTCACAGGCCGTTCCCCGTCCGTCCCAATCGTTTGTCCGCTCAAGGCTTAGGCGTGGCCCTACCCTAGGTCTTAAGCTTAAGCGTGGCACAGTTTTCGGGGAAACACCATATGACATCCGCTCCTCTTACCCGCCGTTACGATCTCGACTGGCTGCGTATCATCGCCTTCGGTCTGCTGATCTTTTATCATATCGGTATGTTCTACGTGACCTGGGACTGGCACGTCAAAAGTCCGCGCGCCTCAGACTGGGCGGAAAAGCTGATGCTGCTAACCAACCCGTGGCGGCTGGACCTTCTGTTCTTTATTTCAGGGGTCGGGGCGCGCTTCATGCTCGACAAGATGTCCGCCCGGGGCTTTGCCCTGTCACGTTTTCATCGTCTGTTCTGGCCGCTGGTCTTTGCCATCTTCGTGATCGTTCCGCCACAAGCCTATTATGAGCTGTTGGACGCGGTGCGTCTGGGACAAATTCCGGCTTACACCGATAGTTACCGCGCATTTTATCTCAAATATATCAGTGGCTACAGCGGCTGGTGCGATGGCGAAGACTGCCTGCGCGTGCCGACCTGGAACCATATGTGGTTCGTCGCTTATCTATTGGTCTATTCGGTGGTTCTGGCCCTGATCTGGACGCTGCTGAAGCGGATCAAAGGGGAATGGCCCTTATGGACATTCGTGCTTGGGCCCTGGCTGGTACTTTGGGGACTGCGCGCCACCCTTTTCCCTGTGTTTGGCGACACCCATGCTCTGACGGACGACTATTATCTCCATGCCCTTTACGGCTTTCTGTTCCTGCTGGGGGCTATGGTTGGGCGCTCAGACGCGGTGTTTGAAACGACCCGTCGCTGGCGCTGGCTGTGGCTGTGCGTAGCCGTTGTCGCCTATGCGGTCTTCATGCCGATGAGCCTGTGGTCCGGCGGCGAACTGCCCCCGTGGGCCCTGTTCGTGCTGCGTGGCGCGCGTGAGGCGCAGGCGTGGTTCGCCATTCTGGCTCTGCTCGGCTTCGCCCGTCAGCACCTGTCCGCCGCAGATGGTCCTCTGCGTCGCACGTTAACCGAAGCCGTCTTTCCCTTCTATATTGTGCATCAGACCCTGATCGTCGTCGCGGCCTATCATCTGGCAAAATTCAACCTGCCCATTGGGTTGGAGTTCGCGCTCCTGATAGTGATCACGGTCGCGGGCTGCGTTCTGACCTATCTGATTGTTCGCGCCGTGCCCCGGCTGCGGCCCCTGTTCGGCCTCAGGCGATCCGCCGCCTAACGGTCAGGGCCAGAGCCAGCAACAGGCCGATGCCGATGACCGCCGTAAAGGCCATCAGCGGCTCGTCCTGACGCTGCACATTGGCCGCAGCGATCCAGCCCAGCGCCCAGACCAGCGGCACGGCATAGATGCGCGAGCGCGTCAGGCGCAGCATAATGCCTGCAAAGGCGATCAGGCCCAGCAGAAAGCCCAGAGAGACCATGACCTGACGCGGATCGGGCGTAAGGCCTCCCGCCACCAGTGCCGAGGTGAAGTTGACCACAGTCGCCGCCGAAATCCAGCCGGTGACCAGAGCCAGCGGGGCCACGACAAAGCCCGTTTCGCTCTTGCTGAGGCTCAGCCGTTTCAGGCGCATCAGCCCGGTGAGGCCTGTGGTGAGCGACACGCTGATGATGCCAAAGCTCACCCAGTCGATGCCGTGGATGGGCACCCAGATCGACCACACCGTATTGAGCAGCCAGATCACCGCCGTATGCGGCCAGGCAACCCGCAGCGCTTCAGTGTCGGCGTGACGGATGGCCCACACCGCGCCGACCAGCGCCCACAGATAGATAACGCCCCAGATGGCAAAGGCCGGCCCCAGTGGCACCAGAGGGTGAGAGGTCAGGGCCGACTGTTCGGCAACGCTGCGGCCGACGCCCAGCCATTCCGGCACCTGGCCGCTGAAAATCTGCGCCAGACCGAGCAGCAACAGCAGCCAACCGGCCGCTGGCACACGACCGGTACTGACCGAGTCTATAGAGGTGATGGTACGGGCCATGTGACTTCCCCTTGCTTGAACGCTTTTTATACGCTCGTCAGAGGGATTACGTTCACGCCCAGTCTATCACAAACGAGCGATCAGGCCTTTTTGACGAACTCGGTGCGCAGGACAAGGCCGCGTACCTTCTCGTGGTTGCACTCAATCTCGTCTTCGTCATAGGTCAGGCGGATATTCTTGATCAGCGTGCCGCGCTTCAGCGTCACACCGCCCGACCCTTTAACCTTAAGATCCTTGATCAGGGTGACGTTGTCGCCATCCGCCAGACGCGCGCCATTGGCGTCCTTTACGATCAGTTCTTCATCGGACATGGCGGGGCTCCTTGTTAGTTTCAATCGCGCCCTGCCTAACCGATCACCCTCATTTCCACAATACAGGTATGGAAATTAATCCCGGCAATAGCCTTCGCCGTTCGAGACGGAGACGCAATCCAGCTTGTCCGCTAGATATTTGACGCCGGTTTTGGCCCCGGTCGTATGGCGGATGAGCAGGGTTTCGCCGTTGCGCTCGATCTGCATGGCACTGCCATTGACCGTCCCCGTAAAGACGCCCGGTGTGTTCTTACCGCTCAGCGTCACCTCGTAATCGTGTTGTCGCGCCACGACCTCAAGCGATGTGCCTTCGGGCCCGGTCCAGCGCCCGACATAGCCGGCGGCAACATCGGCGGCTTTCGACGCGCTGGTCGAGGCAGCGCTGGAGGCCGAGGCCTCCGCTTCGGTGGGGGTAGAAGTGTCGGTCTTGGGCGAACAGGCGATCAGTGACAGCGAGGCCAAAACCGGGAACAAACTTAAAACAGGGCGCATCATCATCGTACCATTATGCACATCAGGGGCTTCGTGCTAAGAAACCTGCCGGGGATGATAATACAGATAAACTTCTGGTGTGATGCCGCTCTTACGGTCCATTTATAAAACCGCCATAGTCGGGGCAGGCACCACGGGTCTGGCTCTCGCCGGGTTTCTGAAGGCCGATGGCCATGCGGTCGATGTGTTCGAACGCTTCGAAACGCCACGTCCGCTGGGGGCGGGCCTTCTGCTGCAACCGTCCGGGCTGGCGGTTCTGGCGCGTCTGGGGCTGGATGAAAAGCTGATCGCTCTGAGCGCGCCGGTGCACCACCTCTATGGGGAGACCCAGCGCGGGACAGTGATATTCGATCTGGACTACCGCAGTCTGGCCCCGCACCTGTTCGGTCTGGGCACCCATCGCGCCAGCCTGTTTCAGGTTCTGTACGATCACGTCGTTTCGCTTGGCGTTCCCATCCACACCGGATGCGATGCCGTGGAGACGCGCACCCACGCCGATGGCAAGCTGTCGCTGAGTCTGGCGGATGGCCGCGACGCCGGGCCGTTTGATCTGATTATCGACGCCAGTGGACGCCATTCGAAACTCGCCCCGCGGCGCTATTGCCCACGACACGCCTTACCCCTATGCCGCCCTGTGGGGAGTGGTTCACGATCTGGAGGGCTTCAGCAAAGACCACCTCCTGCAACGTTATGACGCCGCGCGGGTCATGATCGGTACACTGCCGCTGGGGCAAACCCCAACCGACCCACAGCCGCACATGGCTTTTTTCTGGAGCCTGCCCGCCCGCGATAATGTGAGGGTGCGCGCCGACGGACTGGCGGCATGGCAGGAACGTGTCACTCATTATTGGCCCCAGATGGCGCCTTTTGTGGCGCAGTTCACGGACTTCGATCAACTGACCTTTGCCGAATACGGCCACCGGGTGATGAAGCGCTGGTACGGCGGGCGTCTGGTCTTTACCGGCGACGCTGCCCATCCGATCAGCCCGCAACTGGGGCAAGGGGCCAATCTGGGCCTGTGCGACGCCCTGATCCTCAGCGAGGCCCTGTCGCGCAGCGCGACCCCTGAGGATGCCATTGCGGCCTACAGTCGGGCACGCAAGGCGCATCTGACCTTCTATCAGATCGCCAGCCGCTGGATGACCCCATTCTTTCAGTCCGACCAGACCCTGGCCCCTTGGGTGCGCGACCGCACCTTCGGGCTGATGTGTCGGATGCCGTGGATGAAGCAGGAAATGCTGCGAACCTTGTCCGGCATAAAGACGGGACTCTTCAGTCACCTCGATCCCGGTGACTGGCACGCTCGCTATCGCCTCAGACCGGGCGTATGTTTACATCCGAATCAATAATTGATTCAATTTAGCTGAACAGCAAAAGTCCCGCTATCGCCGCGTTCATCAGATTGGCCAGAGTGGCTGCCAGAAGCGCCCTCGGCCCCAGCTTGACGATCAAATCGCGCTGATTGGGGGCCAGACCGCCGATCACCGCCAGTTGGATGGCGATGGACGACAGATTGGCGAAGCCGCACAGGGCAAAGCTCATTATGGCGGTTGAACGCGCCGACAACTGCCCGCCCTCTTCCATCAGGTGCAGATAGGCGACAAATTCGTTCATGATCAGCTTTTCGCCGAACAGGCCGCCGGCCGCCACGGCCTCGTTCCACGGAATATTGATCAGAAACATGACCGGTGCAAAGACAAGGCCCAGCATCCCCTGAAGCGTCAGGTCCGGGTAACCAAACAGGCCGCCTATGCCGCCCAGAATGCCGTTGACCAGCGCGATCAGGGCCACAAAGGCCAGCACCATGCCGCCCACCGAAATGGCGATCTTCAGGCCGTCCTGCACGCCGTCGGAGATGGCGGCCAGCAGGCTTTTGGGGTGGTGGTCAGCGTCTTCCATGATCGGTTCGGGCGAATGGATCACCGCCCCTTTGGGATCGGGAATGATGATCTTGGCCATCAGCAACCCGCCGGGGGCCGACATGAAGCTGGCGGCCAGCAGGTAGTCGATCTTGATGCCGATCTGCGCATAGGCGGCCAGAATCGTGCCCGCGACACCGGCCATGCCAGACGCCATGATGGCAAACAGTTGTGCCTTGCTCAGGCCCGCCAGATAGGGCCGCACGACCAGCGGCGATTCGCTTTGCCCGACCAGCACATTGGCCGCCGCCGCCAGCGCCTCAACGCGGCTGATGCCGATGATAAAGCCTAAGCCCCCGCCAATCACCTTGATGATCAACTGCATGATTTTCAGGTAATAAAGCACCGAAGCCAGCGCGGCGAAAAAGACGATCACCGGCAGCACATTAATGGCAAAACCCGCCCCGCCCGGCACATTGACCAGCCCGCCGAACAGCATGTCAATGGCGCCTTTGGAATAGCCCATCAGGGCTTCGACGCCGTGCGCGATGGCCTGCACCCCCGCCTTGCCCCAGCTCGTGTGCAGGACCAGCACGCCGATCAGCACCTGAAGCGCAAAGGCACACGCCACCATGCGCAACCGAATGGCCTTACGATCGGCCGACACCAGAAACGCGATCAGCAGCAGGGTGAGAATGCCGCCTATGCCGATCAGCCAGTGGTTACTGGTCAAACCGGAGGACAGGCCAGAAGACAGGCCTGTAACAGACGGAACGGAGGCGGAGGCAGAAGCGGCCATGCGGGTACTCAGGCAAAAACGAAGGGGTGAGCCTAAGCACCGCCGCGGGCCGGGGTCAATGCGCCCGCACTCAATAGGCGTATTTCGCTGCCAGTTCGAGGCGGTCCAGCCGCCCGCTCTGCCCATTCAGCAGTTCGCGTTTACCGGTACGCAGTTCGATACCGAAATCGAGCCCCCTGACCGGTGTGAAAAACAGGTTGGCGGCCAGACTTTGCGCCGATTTCGACGCCAGAGCGGGGCTGCCTGCCGGATAGTCGGCGCTCAGGAACGAGGCGGCGAAGGTCGAACGCAGGCGCGGCGTCCAGCCCAGTTTCACCGCCGCAAAACCTGAGGTGACGCCGACCGTTTCCATCTTCGCGCCCGGCGTCCCGGCATAGACGACATCAGGCGCGAAGTTGAGCCCGACATAGCGCCCGATCCCTTCCCCGCCGGTCAGCATAAAGCGCAGATCATGGGGCGCCTTCGTCCCGAACGGCACCTTGCCCGACAGGCTGAGCCCGTAGCCCGATGCCGTGGCCCCGACCGCGCCATTATCGACGGCCAGTTGTCGCGCCAGAACGGCCACCGCGAAATCGCCATAGGGCTTTTTAAGACTGAGGCGCGCCGTAACATCGGGCAGGCGGTCGTCGTCGTTTTCGATCAGGGTCGCGGCGGTGGGCGTAATCGACGCCGTTTCGGGGTTTTCCAGCGCCACGGCCAGACTGTAGCCCGCCCCCAGCGGCAGCGTATAGCGCACCTGCGGTTGGCGCACGAAGACCGTGCCTTCGGTGGGGCCGACAAAGTCCGTGCTTTCCGGCAGGGCGGCGACGTTCTGAAACGTCGTCCAGTCCTGCCCGAACAGCCAGCGGCCATAGGTGATGTAGGCGCGACGCAGCGCCAGATTATAGCCGTTGGTGGTCCGTTCGCTGCCACCGCCGGGCGTGGTCTGGAAATCGGCCTCGACATAGCCGCTTAAGCCCGAACCGCTGTCCATCGACACCGTCAGGCGCGTCTGTTTGGCGATAAAATCGGCGTCTCTGTGTTCGCGCGTCCCCCCCACGGGGATGTACGCCGGCAGGTAGAAGTCGCGCCCCAGCGATCCAGTGGCCAGATCGCCGGAATCGTACCGGCTGAACAAGGCATTGGTCTTGAGAAAACCGCCAAAGCGTAAGGCGGGCCCGGTAGCTTGGGCGGGTTGGGTTTGGGCGGATTGGGCCGGGGCGGACGGCGTGGCCTTTTCGGCCTTCAGCCCGGCCAGTTCGGCGCGCAGGCGGCTCAGCTCGCCCTCCATCGCCGCCAGTCTCTGTTCGAGCGCCGCCGCCTCAGACGGCGCGGTCTGTTGCGCGCTGACGGGGCCAGCCGCCAGCGCCAGCCCGACCGCAGAGGTCAGGCCGATCAGGGTATATCGCATGTGAACCTCCCCGCTTTTTGTTTGCCCTTTTTTGCTATTCCGGGTGGGCAGCGGTGAGACAGAGGATCAGGCCGAAGGGGCGGTAATTGAAGGGCGACCTTGGTCGAGACGCCCCCCGACCTTGGTCGTTCAGACCTTGGTCGGATAACGTAACGAAATGCGTCCCATAGCCGCACTTGGGTCTGGACATGTCAGCGCCAAGGGTACAGATTGGGCGCGCCAGCATTTTCAATAATAAAAAGAATGCGGCCGGAGGTTTCGTCTTGAGTATGCCCCTTCCCGTTTCGGCACCCTCCATTCTGGTCGCCGACGATCACCCGCTCTTTCGTCAGGCCCTGATACTGGCGGCGCGCAAGGTCCGCCCGGACGCCCATATCCTCGAAGCCGGTACGCTGGATGCGGCGCTGGAGGCCGTGCGTCAGGCCGCCAACCTCAAACTGGTCCTGCTCGATCTGCGTATGCCCGGTGCCGAGGGCTTTTCCGGCGTCGCTCTGCTGCACGCCGAGGTGCCGCATGTACCCGTGCTGGTCGTCTCGGCCGCCGACGCCGAAAAGGCGGCGCGCGAAGCCCGGCGCTTCGGCGCGGTGGGCTTTATCGGCAAGGACCAGCCGCTGCCGCGCATGCAGGAGGCCATCAGCGACGCTCTGGAAGGGCGCGTCAGCGACACACCGCCCGCCGATCCGGAGGTCGATACGGTGGCGGCCAAGGTCGCCGACCTGACCCCGACGCAGTTGCGTGTCCTGCTGGGCGTGCTGGCGGGGCGGCTCAACAAGCAGATCGCCTACGACCTCAGCATTTCGGAGGCCACGGTGAAGGCACATATGACCGCCATCATGCGCAAGCTGGATGTGCAGAACCGTACTCAGGCCGTGCTGGCCGCCCGCGCTCTGGGCATCGGGATAGAGGGTTAAACCCCCAGCCACTGCCGCAGGGTTTTGGGCTCAGCGGGTTTGGCGAAGACCGGCACGCCCGCCGCCTCGGCAGCCGCCTCGGTCGCCGGGTCGCGGTCTGCAGTGATCAGGGCCACGCGCAGGTCTGGATTACGCCCGCGCAAGCGCCGGATCAGCGACAGGCCGTCCTGACCCTCGCTCAGATTAAAGTCAATCAGGGCGCAGTCGGCGGTTTCGGCCTGATTGAAGGCCGCCTGCGTGTCATCCACCGCCTGCACCTCACACCCCCACTGGGTCAGAAGCGCCGACATGGCTTCGCGCACTGCGGGCTCATCATCGACGATCAGCACGCGCCGTGCCGGGGCGTTAATCGCCACCGGTCCCGCCGTCGCGGCCTCCACCGCTTGAACGCGCGGCAGGGTCACGGCAAAACGGCTGCCGCGCCCCGGGCGCGAACGCACCTCGACGCGCAGCCCCAGAAGGCGCGCCGTGCGCTCGACAATGGCCAGCCCCAGCCCGACCCCGGCCTCACCCGATACGCCCAGCCGCTCAAACTCACGGAAAATACGGTCCTGATCGGCCTCGGCAATGCCGACGCCGGTATCATAGACCTCGATCCGCACACGCTCTGGGCGCGGCCGCAGCACCAGCAGCACACCACCGCTTTTTGTGTAGCGCACGGCATTGGACAGGAAGTTTTGCAGGATCGAACGCAGCAGGGTGCGGTCGCTCTCCACCCACACCGACGGCGCGATCAGGCGCAGGCTCAGCCCCTTTTCCGCCGCCAGCGGCGTGAAGATCAGGCTCAGATCCCACGCCAGAACCGACAGGTCGAAGCGCACCGGGCGCGGCGTGACGCCCCCGGCATCGAGCTTGGAGATATCGAGCAGGGATTTCAGCAGGGCATCCGCCGCCTCGATCGAGCGTTCGACATTATCGACCAGCGCCCGCGCCTCGCCTTGCGTCTCCTCCGCCAGAGCCGCCGTAAACAGGCGCGCGGCGTGCAGCGGTTGCAGCAGATCATGGCTGGCCGCCGCCAGAAAGCGCGTCTTTTCCTCGGTTGCCCGCGCCAGAGCCGAATTGACCAGACGCAACTCCGCCGTCCGGCGTTCCACGCGGCTTTCCAGCTCGGCGCGCGCCGTTTCCAGCGCTGACAGGGCGTCGGCCTCACCCGTCACATCGGTAAAACACATGACATAGCCGCCGCCGGGCATGGGGCCGCCGACCGTGCGGATCACCCGCCCGTCATTGCGCCGCCGTTGAAAAGCGTGGTGCGTGCCGCGCCGCATGTGGTCCAGCCGGCGCGCGACGTGGCTTTCGACCTCGCCCGGCCCGCATTCGCCGCGTTCGGCATTGAAGCGGATCAGCTCGGCCACCGGCGTGCCGACGCGCACAAGCTCAGGCGGGTACTGAAACAACTCCAGATAGCGCGTGTTCCACGCCACCAGCCGCAGGTTTTGATCAACCACGCTGACGCCGGGGTCGATGTTTTCCAGCGTCGCCGCCAGAAGACCGCGCGAAAATTGCAGGCTCTGACCCGAGCGGTCGAGCAGGCGCGCCACCTCATCGACGCTGATCGCCGTGCCGGACAGGGCAGACGACACGATGGCGTGGGCCGAAGGCGCGCCGACCACCCCGGCGATCAGCCGCTCGGCCCGGCGCACGGCGGCGCGGTCGATGGGAGCGTGGTCCTGTATACGGCCAAAGGCTTCGGCGACCGCTTCGGGCCCGGCAAAGCGCGCCGTCAGCGTGGTCAACTGCCCCAGACTGTGCACCGCGCCTTGCCGCACCGCCGGCGTCAGACGCAGGCCAAAGCCCGGACGGGTCCGCCCGAAGGCCGAGACCAGCCCCCAGGCGGCGGCATTGGCCCCCAGCGAGGCCACCACCCCGTGCACCAGCGGATTGAGGTCCGGCCACAAGGCCTTTATGCCGAACAGGCCCTGCGGATCGAACAGCGTCAGGGCCACGCCTTCAAGCCAGTGCGGCGAAGCTATGGTCGGCCAGAACAGGGTGTAGGTCCACACGATCAGACCGGCCAGCAGCCCGGCCTGAATGGCGGCGGCGTCGCGCGCCTTGCCATTGACGGCCAGAAGCAGGGCCGGGGTAAACTGCGCGATGGCGGCGAAGGCAATCTGCCCGATGACCGCCAGTTGCTGCCCCGGCGGCACCCACAGGGCATAGGTCAGGGCCGCCCCCATCACCGCCGCAATCGAGCCGCGGCGCACCCACAGCATCAGCTTGCCGAAATCCGCTGCCGCCGACGCACTGCGGTGTCGCAGCAGGAAGGGCGCGATCAGGTCGTTGGAAATCATGGTCGAAAGGGCGATGGTTTCGACCAGCACCATGCCCGTCGCCGCCGCAAAGCCGCCGATAAAGGCCAGCAGGGTCAGGCCGTTCAGCCCAGCCGCATAGGGCAGGTTGAGCACGAACAGATCATGCGGCACATCTGGGCTCAGAAGCGTCAGGCCAGCCAGCGTAATGGGCGGCACCACCACCAGCGTCGCCAGCAGATAACCCACGAACGGCCAGCGCGCCTTCTGCGCGTCCTCCGGCCGGTCGGCCCCGATGACCGCCGTGTAGAACTGACGCGGCAGGCATACCACGGCGGCCATCGACAGAAGCGTCATGACGACAAAATCGAGATTGAGCTGAGACGGCGCAAAGCGGGCGGAAAAATGCGTCCAGCCGCCGCTGCGCAGATCGGGCGGCGCGCTTATAAAGGCCAGAACGGCAAACCCGGCCACGGCGACCAGCGCAACCAGCTTAACCAGAGATTCGGTGGCGATGACGTAGAATATGCCCTCATTGCGGCTGGAGGCCACATAGTGCCGCGTCCCGAACAGCATGGCAAACAGCGCCAGGGCCAGCGCCGTCAGGGTCATAGGCCACAGGCGCTCACCGCCCGCCACCGCCGCAAAGCTGGTCCCCACCGAGCGCAGTTGCAGGGCGACATAAGGAATGGTGCCGAACAGAGCAAGCAGAGTCACCAGCGCCGCCACGCCGCGACTCTTGCCGAATCGCGCGCCGATAAAGTCGGAAATCGACGTCGCCCCTTCGGCGCGCACGGCGGCGATCAGGCGCGTCAGAAACCCGGACGCCAGAAGCCACAACAGGATCGGCCCCAGATAGATGGGCACGAAGCTCCACCCCTCCCCGGCCGCCGATCCGACCGCGCCAAAAAAGGTCCAGCTAGTGCAATAGACACCGAGAGACAGGGCGTAGGCCGGCAACCTCAGCGGCGAACGCCCGCCCTCACGCCGCGCCCGCCCTTCGGCCCAGGCGCCGATGGCAAACAACCCGCCTACATAGGCCGCCGCTGCGATGAGGAGAATGTAACCGTTCATGCGCACCCGCCACTGAGACCGCGTGCTAAGCTAGACCAGCGCTTGGCTCAGAGCAAACTCATATCGGGCGGGGAAGTTGTGCGGCGCAACATGTGCAATTGCGAAATTGAGAGACATCATATAGCGCAATATATCGCGGAGGACGCTATTTTACCGCCTTCCCGACACATTTGGAGAGGGCAAAAAATGGCAAAAGGCAGGCAGTTTTTTTACACCTTACCTTTTAAGGTAACGAAAAGGCGAAAAAACGTTCTCTTTTCAAGCCAAGTCCACACGTTAAACAGGGTCTTATAGTTGCCAGTGTGACCTTATTGAAACAGGTTTCATTCGTAATTGACAAATTTGTGGCGAGACATTGACGAGTCCATGACGACGAGGCGTTATATCCTTCTATAGAAAACATAGTCGCAACGTTTCGGCTGTGAAAGCGTCCATAAACCCGGAGATAGAGTGTGAAAAAAGAATCGAGACGATTTGGCTTGCTGGCCACAACCTCGTTTTGCAGTGCGGTGGTTGCGGGTGTACTGACCACGGTCACCGGCGGCATGGCGCAGGCGCAGGAAGCCGCGCCAAAAGCAGAAGAGTCCAAACCGGCCGAAGCCGTACAGGAAGTGGTCGTTACAGGTTCGCGTATTCGCCGCAGCGTGGCCAATGCCCCGGCCCCGACGATCAGCGTCACTCAGGACGACCTTCTGCAATCGGGCGTGCCCAATATCATTGACCAACTGGCCGATATTCCGGCCCTCTCGGGTTCGACCGTTCCGGAAGATACCACGGGTTCCAACCTGAACGACGGCGGCCTGTCACTGCTGAACCTGCGCTTCCTTGGTTCGCAGCGCACACTGGTCTTGGTGGACGGTAAGCGTCACGTGGGCGCACCACAAGGCTCGCTCTCGGTGGATGTGGACTCTATCCCGCGTCTGCTGATCAACCGCATTGACATCATCACGGGCGGTCAGTCGGCCATGTACGGTGCCGACGCCGTTTCGGGTGTCGTCAACTATGTGCTCAAGCGCGACTTCGAAGGCGTCGAAGTCGATGGGGCCTATTCGCAAATCAACCAAGACGGAACGGCGCAAAAGCGTCTGTCCATGCTGTTCGGTAAAAATTTCTTCGATGACAAGCTGAACGCGTACCTGTCGCTGGAACACGAAGAAAACGATCAAGTCAAGGACTCCGATGTTGATTGGCGTCGACGCGCCTGCGGCCTCTATGCGATGGACGCGGATCAGGCCTCGCCAAATAATAACGACGGTGTTCTGGACAACCAGTTGCTCTGCGGTGTGCGCAACTTCTCGCGCCCCTACACGGGTCTTCTCGTTTTGTCATCAGCCATTACGGCCAGCCCGACTACCGACCCGGATATTCCCACAACCTCAGCCGGCTGTAGCGCTCCGACCTTGGCCACAACCGCAACTTCCGCGCAAAAACTTGCATACAACGCCTTCCCGGCGGCTACCGGAACCAACACCAACTGCTTCTTTGCCAACGCCGGCAGCGCATTCGTATTTGCCAACGATGGCACGCCGCGTGGTCTTAATGTGGGTCAGCGCGTCGCTGTTGGTGGCGCACGTACGATTAACATTGGGGGTGACGGTCTGAACGTCGGCACGGAGTTCTCGCAAGGCAGCCGTATACCTGAGTCGAACGCCAGCCGCGTTCAGGGTGGCCTGAACTTCAAGCTGACTGAAAACGTTTTGCTTTACGCAGAAGCCAAATACGTCAAGGAAACAACCTACGACGAGGGTCAAGGTTCGTTCTTCAACATCGGTATCTATGACTTCACGCAAGCGCCTGTGGCGGGCGGGACCACGACGGCAACGGGCGCGGTCATGCCGCAATGGACTCCCGCTACCAGCTCCTTCAACATCGGTCTGGACAATGCCTACCTGTCCCCAGCCCTGCGTACAGCTATCGCGACCAACACGCGCAAAACCTACGACGCGAACGGCAATGTGGTTTCGACAGGTGCCCTCGATCCTCGCGCCATGTTCACCAACTTTGGTCCGCTGCGTAATCAGTTGAATTACCGCAAGGTTCAGCGTTACGTGATCGGTGCCAAGGGCGAGGCTGATCAGTTCCTCTTTGCCAAGAACATCGCTTGGGAAGCTAGCTATGTGTACGGCGAATTAACTAACGAAAATCACGAGCGGGCGCTGGACGTCGAACGCTACCGTTACGGTGCCGATGCGGTGGTCGATACCGCAGGTAAGGTCAGCGGCAAACCGGGGCAAATCGTCTGCCGTGTGCAACTGCTTGCGGCCAATGGTATTGCCATCCCCGATCCTTATCGTGGCGGGACCGTGAGCCCGACCGATCCGAAGGTCGCGGGCTGTGTGCCCTTCAGCATCTTCGGTAACGGTCAAAACGATGCGGCAGCGCGTAACTATTTCGACGCCGAAATCGAAGTCTCGCACACCAACAAGCAACAGCACTTCCTGGCCTATGGCTCGGGTGAGTTCTGGGATTTCTGGGGTGCCGGCCCGATCGGTGCAGCGGTTGGCGTAGAGTGGCGCAAAGAAGAAGCCGAAGGTAAGGGCCGTACGGCTTCTACAGGTGATCGCCTTCTGTTCCTGAACACTGGCGCTGACTTCCCGTATTCGCAGTACGAAGCCAAAGAAATATTCACCGAACTTCGCGTTCCGCTGTTGAAGGATCTGCCGTTCGTTAACCGCCTCGAATTCTCCGGCGCGGCCCGCCGTTCGGATTACACGACGGTTGGCAAGGTGGATACCTACTCAGCTCAGTTCCTTTGGGAAATTAATGAGCAGGTGAAGATCCGCGGTACGCGAGGCAAGGCTGTGCGTATCCCGTCACTTTCGGAAAACTTCTCGCTGCAAAGCCAGACCTTTGCCAACGGCTTCGTTGATCCTTGTGACGTCACCGTTATCAATAATACGGCCAACCAGCAGATACGCGACTATCGCATCGCCAACTGTAAAGCGCTTGGAATCCCGACAGGGACCGCCATCAGCTATCCTTCCTCGCCTGCGGGCTTCAACGGTGGCAACCCGAACCTGAAGCCGGAAGAGTCGATTTCGAAGACCCTCAGCCTGATCCTGACACCGAAAATCCTGCCGCGCACGACCCTCGTGTTCGACTGGTACAATATCGAGATCAACAGCGTTATCGCTTCGATCACGGCTCAGACCTTGGCCAACCAGTGCGTCGGTGGTCCGGTTCTAAATACTCAGGCTTGCGGTCTCATCACCCGCGGCGGGGCCGATGTTAGCTATCGCATGACCTCGTTCCTGCAAGGCTCGTTCAACTACGCCAAGTACGAAAACCAGGGGATGGACTTCACCTTCCTGTATCGTCAACCGTTGAACAATGTCTTCGGTAAGAACCTTGGAAATCTGGGCGTTCAGGTACGCGGCACCTACCTGCAATTCGACCGCACTTACACAAATATCGATGCGCCTCTGGTGCACACCGATTTTGCGCAAGCAGTCGAAGAGCCGCAACTGCGCTTCAACACCAGCTTCTCCTGGAATTATAAGCCGGACCTGAGCTTCTTCTGGAATATCGACTTCCAGTCTAGCCAGGAAATTGCGGATATCGACTTCCTGCGCAGTGATCCCGACAACCGCGCCTATGAGTACCTCACGACTGGTGATTACATCACGCACGACTTCTCGTTCCGTTGGCGCGTGAAGGACGGTGTGATCCTGCGCGGTGGCGTGGTCAACGCCTTCGATGCCGATCCGGTGGATTGGATGGGTCAAACCTCGGCGGATAACTTCGACCTGTTCGGCCGTCGTTTCTACATTGGCTTTAACTTCAAGCGCTAAGCCTTCGGGCCTGTGTTTGAAGACGGCGGCAGGGCCACCTGCCGCCGTTTTTGTTTACAGCTATCACAGTGCCGGGCCGAAGCCTTATCTGGAGTTGACCGGCTCTCTAGATCATTATGATTTCTGGTAGAAATATAATGATCTAGATTTTTGTTTAGCCCCTCGCCAGGCGGTGGCTTCGCCACCTTGGCCGCCGCCTCAATGGCGGCTTGAGCGGAATGATTCCAGTAGAAATCATTCCGCTCTAAAAAATCGAGACCGTTTAAAACTGGAATTTTCCATTACAGTCCCTGATGCGGGACGAGGCGAATTTCATAAAGAAGTCGAAGTTCACCAAGTCGCAAACTGCGTTCATTTGAAGCCTACGGGCCGCCGCGTGGCGGTTGTCGAGGTTTGCCGTAAGGGTTCAGGTTAAAGCCCTGAGGCCTGTCGGCAGGTTTGAGTTCGTTGATCGGGTGATTGCGGCCTTGAAGGTATCGGTCCGTCAGAACCTGCCCTGCCCTGCCCTGTCCTGTCTTGCAGGTAGATCCTACACAAGCCACGTATGGGGGCGTACCTCGCCGATTACGCGACCGCACCAATTCCAGATGCCAGCGACAGGGGACACTTTTTAGTTGCAGTTCTGAAATTCGGAGGTTATCCCATTTAGAGGGGAGATCACAAATGAGAATTTCAACGCTTGCGCTTTGTGGCGTTCTGACATGGGGGCAACTCTCCGCGTGTGCTGCCGAACCACCCGCCCCTGTGGGTATTGGTCAAGCCAATGTCACTCCCCGGAATTTGAACGACTTTTATGAACTCAGACGCAAAACGGCCCCGGCGGAAATTGCCGCAATTCAGGCCGAGGCTTCTGTCAGGGCACGTAAAGAAGCGGGCGTGAGTTTCGAAGGTGTCGTGCCGAGTTGAGTGTTGCCGACCTGGTTCCTATTTGAGAACCCCGCGTTCACGCTCTTACGGACATCAGCTTCAGAGACGGAATGGTTGGCACATACAACTGAAATTGCCGCCGCGATCGAAAAACGCAACGACACATTTGCCCGCCTAAAGGTGGGTGAAGATATCGACCCCGCCTACAGTGCCACAGTTGGCGCCTTTCGCCGCGCAATGGCTGCAAACACAGAGAGGGAGCGGGTCTATGCCATGCGCGCCGGTGAAGATCAGTTCCACCGCAGAAACAGCGTTATCGTCCAAAATGGATTAATTTGGGCAAAGAACCTACGTGCTGAATCTCGAGGTTACCTCATGGAGGAAAACGTCGCCCAGGTGTGCCAGTCGGACCGCTCAAATACCGAGTGGCTGTGGATCGGCGTCCACCCCGGGACGTCTTCATCCTGTTTTAACCGGCTGATTTGCAACGGTAAACTCTGGAATGCCCGGGTCCTAACCGGCGCCGATCGGAACCCGGGCATTCCAAATGTCTCATCGAAATCAAATAATAATTGAAATTACTGTGGTCCCACTTTTGACGCCGAACTACACCTTGGCCACTCCCTCGCGCTCAAGTTTTTCACAAAGCTCCAGCGCGACAACTTTGAACGTGTTGCTGGCCTGTATAGCGGCAGCAACAGCCTTGCGCTTTTTGTCCAGAGAAGGGTCAATGCCCTCTTCAAGCAGTTCCCTTGCCTCGTCTCGTCGTTTCCGCGCTTCTTTAAGACCGACGACAGGATATTGCCCGATAGCGAGCAACCGCTCTTGCCCGGAGAAGCGATATTTCAATCGCCAGAGCTTTCCGCCGGAGGTCGTCACCAGCAGAAACATGCCCTCGCCGTCTGAGAGCTTGTAGGGTTTGGCCTTTGGCCTCGCCGAACGGATCGCGGAGTCTGTGAGCGCCATTTGGGGGTATCGCAAAATTGGAGTTTACCGCGTACCCCCAGAAATACCCCCAATTTGCCCGGATAACGGCGGACAGAAGCGGATGACCTCGGATGAGCACTCCGACAACATACCATATTTTAAGGATTTTTTCAACTTCGCCGGACGTTGGCGGAAGGAGGAATGGTGGGTGAGCACGGACTCGAACCGTGGACCCGCTGATTAAGAGTCAGCTGCTCTACCAACTGAGCTACACACCCACTGTTCACCACTTTCAAGGTGGGGCTGTTGGCGAGCCCCGGCGGTGAGGGGCGGAACATACGAATTTTTTCCGCCCTTGCAAGCGCTAATTTTGCTTTTTGCGCACAAAGCCTGTGGACGGTCGTAAACCGCCCCTTCACCTCGTCGCTCAGGCGGCGGCGAT
Organism: Asticcacaulis sp. W401b; assembly: GCF_046503825.1. Taxonomy (NCBI): domain Bacteria; kingdom Pseudomonadati; phylum Pseudomonadota; class Alphaproteobacteria; order Caulobacterales; family Caulobacteraceae; genus Asticcacaulis; species Asticcacaulis sp. W401b. The sequence goes on along the minus strand of NZ_JBKFEE010000003.1, from coordinate 330,599 downwards.
GGCTTCGCCCACCACCTGCATGAAGGTCTGCGGTTCGAAGGGTTTGGGGATGAAGCCCGTCATGCCCGCCTCGAAGCAGCGGCGGCGATCGGCATCGCGCACGTGCGCCGTCATGGCCACCACCGGCGTGGCCGGCAGGGCACGCTGCGTTTCCATCTGACGGATGCGGCGCGTGCTTTCAAAACCGTCCATGCCAGGCATCTGCACATCCATCAGGATCAGGTCGTAGGTACGCATCTCGGCGCGGCGCAGGGCCTCGGTGCCGGTGCGCGCCACATCGTAATTCAGCCCCATCTGATCGAGCAGCGTGGAGACTACCACGATGTTCGGCTCATAGTCTTCGACGATCAGCACCTGACGCCGCCCTTCCGAGAGCGGTTCTGCGGCCTCAAGCGTCTGCGGACGGGCCGGATCGTGCGTTAAGGGCAGCTCGGCGGTGAAGATCGCCCCCTGCCCCGGCGTGCTGGCGGCGCTCAGCGTGCCCCCCATCTGTTCGGCCAGGGCGCGGGCAATCGACAGGCCCAAACCCGTGCCACCATAGCGCCGCGTCATCGAGGCATCAGCCTGCGTGAACTTTTCGAAGATGGCGTTCAGCTTGTCCGGGGGAATGCCGACGCCGGTATCCATCACCTCAAAACGCAGACGCGCGCTGTCGGCATCGGCGTGCACCACCGACAGGCGCAGGTCGATACGGCCGGTATCGGTAAATTTCACGGCGTTGGCCAGGAGGTTGCTCAGTATCTGCTGCACCCTCAGCGGATCGCCGCGGTAGTATTCGCGCAGTTGCGCACCATAGGTCACGCCAAAGCCGACACCCTTTTCCGCGGCGTGGACACGCGGCGCGGCCACCGTCTGTTCGATCAGTTCGGGCAGGTTGAAGTCGCGCGTCTCCAGCTCGATAGCCCCCGCCTCGATCTTGGACACATCCAGCAGGTTGTTGATCAGGTGCAGCAGGTTTTCTCCGCTTTGTTTCAGCACACTGACATAGCTCTGTTCGCGCTCGGATAGGTTGGGCGACAGGCTGAGGATATGGGCCAGACCGATTACGGCGTTCATCGGGGTGCGCAGTTCGTGGCTCATATTGGCCATGAATTCGTCGCGGCGGCGGTTGGCTTCGGCCAGTTGCGCCTCGATGGCCTTCTGGCGCGTGATGTCGCGGGCGATCTTGGAGGCGCCGATGATGCGCCCGGCCTCATCGCGCACCGGCGACACGGTCAGCGAAATGTCGATCAGGGCCCCGGATTTGGTGCGGCGCACGGTTTGAAAATGTTCGACGCGCTGACCGCTGCGCACCTTGCCGATGATGACGTATTCCTCATCGTGCATATCCTTAGGAATGATCAGGGTGATGTGCTGCCCGACTGCTTCGGCGGCGGTATAGCCGAAAATGCGCTCGGCCCCGGCATTCCAGGTGGTGATGATACCGTCGAGCGTCTTGGAGACGATGGCATCATCCGACGAGGCGACAATCGCCGCCAGCAGCGCGCTGTGGTGCTGCGCCTCAGAGAGGGTGTCGTCCGTCAAAACCGAGGCTCCGGAGGTGGGTCGGCCAGTATGCATGAAGCACCTGCCGTACGGGAATCTGCAAATCGCGGCGATGCTAACCCTAAAGCCTGTAACCGGACAATACGATCTTGGGGCGGGCAGCACTTTATGGCTTTTTCATGTGTTGCGGCAAAAGCGGCGCAACCTTCTTACATCCGCGCTGATACGGTCCTGAGCCATCACAGTTCCGTTATCACATTGGAGAGACTGATGTTTTCTAAGAAAGCCTTTACCGCCGCTACGCTGGCTGGCGTGCTCATCCTGCCACTGGCCGCCTGCGGATCGCCGCAGGAAAACGCCGCCGAAGAGGCCGCCGAGAGCGCGTCTGAAAGCTCGTCGAGCGTCTTTGACAGCGCCTCTTCCAGCGCCTCGGAGAATATCGACTTTGCGGGTCGCGCCACGGTCGCCGGTGTCTTTGAAATCGAGTCGAGCAAGCTGGCCATCGAGCGCACCAAGAAGGCCGATTTGAAGGCCTTTGCGCAGAAGATGGTGACCGACCACACCAAGGCCGCCACCGAACTGAAGGCCGCCATCACCGCTGCCGGGCTGACGCCGCCGGCTGAAGGGCTCGATTCGGAGCATCAGGACATGCTGAACGACCTGAAGAACGCCTCGGCTGAGGATTTCGACGCCAAATATATCGACGCTCAGCAAAAGGCGCACGACAAGACGATCAACCTGTTTGAAAAGGAAGCCAAGGACGGTCAGGCCGGTCCGGTCAAGGATTTTGCCGCCAAGACCCTGCCGACGCTCAAGATGCACAAGGCCGATATCGAAAAGCTCGACGAGAAATATTAATCGGACTTTCACCGGTAATGAAGAACGCCGCCCCTCACCGGGCGGCGTTTTTTCGTGCCTAGATCATTATGATTTCCGGTAGAAACATAATGATCTAGGCTGCGGTGACGATTTAAGATTTATTGCGGCTATTTTCTCCTCCCCATTTTATGGGGAGGTGGCAGCGAGCGAAGCGACGCTGACGGAGGGGTATAACCGTCCGTAAGATACCCCTCCGCCTCGTAAACTCGGCACCTCCCCATGATATGGGGAGGAGGGAGGCTGCAAACGTTAATTCGTCACCACAGCCTAGATTTTTGCTTAGCCCCTCGCCGGGCGGTGGCTTCGCCACCTTGGCCGCCGCCTCAATGGCGGCTTGAGCGGAATGATGCCATTTGAAATCATTCCGCTCTATGTCTCAAACACAGTACCCGAATGCCGCAGATTGTGCGGACCGATAGCCTTCGACAGGATCTCCAGCGCCATATCATGATAGCGGCGATCCTTGTCCGAGGCACACAGGTCCGCCAGCAGCAGGGGCGTTATACCGGCTTCGAACAGATCAAGCGCGGTCTTCAGTACGCAGGCCTCGGTGGCGATGCCGCACAGATAGACCGTCTCGGCGTCCATACCGCGCAGACTGTCGATCAGGCTGCGCCCGCCCCCATAAGCACAGCGCGTAAGAATAAGCGCATCGTCGCGCGGTCGTAAGGCCAGTTCGGTGTCCGGATCGTCGGGCGACAGCTTGTCATAGGCCAGAATGTCGCGAAACGGCGACGGATCGGGGTTTTCAAAGGCCGTAAAAACCACCCGCTCAAACCGCGCCTGAAGTGCCTCAATCGGGGCCACCACGTGCGCCGACGCCGGGGTGACGAAGCCTTTCTGCACATCGACGACCAGCAGGACGGCGTGCCCCCTCACCCCAGCACCTGCGCGGCCTTGGCACCGGCGTCCGAGTGGGCTTCGGCGGCCTTGTGATCGCCCTCATCGCGCGCCTTTTTGGCCAGAGCTTCATAATGCTTCTGAAGCTCGGCCAGTTCGGCCTCGCTCATATTTTCCATGTCGATATAGGCCGTATTGGCCTTCGACGCGGCGCGGATCAGCTCATCCAGCTTGAGCTGCATGATGCGGGCGTCGCGGTTTTGCGTATTCTGGATCAGAAACACCATCAGAAAGGTGATGATGGTCGTGCCCGTATTGATGACCAGTTGCCAGGTATCGGAGAATTTGAACAGCGGGCCGGTGACGATCCATAGCACCACCACCGCGACCGCCAGTCCGAAAACCCAGGGGCTGCCCGTCGCCACCGCTGCCTTTTGAGCAAAGCAGACGAACCAGCCCTTTTTATGGGCGTTTTCCGCGTCTTGTGACATGGCCTTACCACCTCTTTGAAAGGCGCATAGGCTGCGCCCAGAGGCATAAAGATCCAATTCCCGCGTCAGATCACATACATATCGACGTACTCATGCACCGGCGTGGCCTCCAGCGCCTGCTGATCAAGGCTGAGGTCGAAAATGGCCTGCTGCTGCTTTTTGGGGAAGCGGCGGTTGAGATTGGTGCGGAACTTGGCCTCCAGCAGCGGGATGCCTTCCTTGCGACGGCGTTTGTGGCCGATGGGGTATTCGACCACGATCTCCTCCCACACCGTGCCGTCGTTAAGCGTGACGGTCACCGCATTGGCGATCGAGCGTTTGTCCGGGTCGTGATAGTCTTTGGTGAACTGCGGGTCTTCGGTGCAGATGATCTTGTCGCGCAGCGCGTCGATACGCGCGTCCTGCGCCACCTCGTCCTCATAATCCGCCGCCGTCAGACGCCCGAACAGGATGGGTACGGCCATCATGTACTGGATGCAGTGGTCGCGGTCGGCCGGGTTATGAAGCGGCCCCTTCTTGTCAATGATACGCACGCAGGCCTCATGGGTGCGCACGTCGATGCACGCGATGTCGTCCGCAGACACGCCCTTGGCCCGCAGTTCCTGATGCACGCGCATGGCCGCTTCGACGGCGGTTTGCGAGTGGAACTCCGCCGGATAGCTGATCTTGAACAGCACGTGCTCCATCACATAGCTGCCGTAGGGGCGCTGGAAGCTGAACGGCTTGCCCTTGAAGGACACGTCGTAAAAGCCCCACACTGGCGCGGTCAGGGCCGAGGGGTAGCCCATCTCACCCTTCTGCACCATCAAAGCCAGCCTCACGGCACGGCTGGTGGCGTCGCCCGCCGCCCACGACTTGCGCGAGCCGGTATTGGGCGCGTGGCGATAGGTACGCAAGCTCTGCCCATCGACAAAGGCCAGCGACACAGCGTCGATGATCTCATCGCGCGTCAGGCCCAGCATCCCGGCCACCACCGCCGTCGAGGCGACCTTGACGAGGATGACGTGATCGAGACCCACGCGATTGAAGCTGTTGTCCAGCGCCAGTACACCTTGAATCTCATGCGCCTTGATCATGGCCGTCAGGACGTCGCGCATAGTCAGCGGTGCCTTGCCCGCCGCTACGCGATTGCGCGATATCCAGTCGGCGACGGCGAGGATGCCGCCCAGATTATCCGACGGGTGCCCCCATTCCGCCGCCAGCCAGGTGTCGTTGAAATCGAGCCAGCGGATCATCGCCCCGATATTGAAGGCCGCCTGTATGGGGTCGAGCTGGAACTGGGTGCCGGGGACTTTGGCACCATTGGGCACGGTGGTGCCCGGCACGATAGGCCCCAAAAGCTTGGTGCAGGCGGGATAGTCCAGCGCCTCCAGCCCGCAGCCCAGCGTGTCGATCAGGCAGTTGCGCGCCGTCTCATAGGCGAGGTCGGAGTGGATTTTATAGTTCAGCACGTAGTCGGCGATATCGACAAACACGCTGTCGGGTTCAGGGCGGATATTGGGGATATGTGTGGACATGGTTTCTTCTTTCTTCTCCCTTGTCGCGCCGCGATGGGGAGGGCCGGGCGGCCAGTGCCAGACTGCGAAGCGGTTACGGGGGCTGACTGTGAAGATCGAGTGCGCTGGATTTTGGGGCGTTATCCCCCTCCGTCTGCTCACTTCGTTCGCAGCCACCTCCCCATCGCTACGCGACAGGGAGGAGGTTATTGCCGGTCTTCGATCCTGACGAAGGCGCGGTCTTCGGGGCCGGTATAGTTGGCGCTGGGGCGAATGATCTTGCCGTCGATGCGCTGCTCAATCACGTGCGCCGACCAGCCGGCGGTGCGCGCTATGGCAAACAGCGGCGTGAACATGGCCGTCGGCACCCCCATGCGGTGGTAGGAGACGGCGGAGAACCAGTCGAGATTGGGGAACATCTTTTTGACCTCCCACATCACGCGCTCCAGCCGCTCGGCTATGGCGTACATTTTCAGCGAACTCTGCTCGACGCTAAGTTCGTGGGCGACCTGTTTGATCACCACATTGCGCGGGTCGGAGACCGTATAGACCGGGTGGCCAAAGCCGATCACCACCTCTTTACGCTCAACGCGGGCGCGGATGTCGGCCTCGGCCTCGTCCGGGGTGGCGTAGCGTTTCTGGATTTCAAAGGCCACCTCATTGGCCCCGCCGTGCTTGGGCCCGCGCAGCGCGCCAATGGCCCCGGCAATGCACGAATACATGTCCGAGCCCGTCCCGGCGATCACGCGCCCGGCAAAGGTCGAAGCGTTGAACTCATGCTCGGCATAAAGGATCAGCGAAATGTGCATGGCCTTCACCCAGCTCTCGCGCGGTTTTTCACCGTGCAGCAGGTGCAGGAAGTGCCCGCCGATAGAGTCGTCGTCCGTCTCGACCTCGATGCGCTTGCCATTGTGGCTGTAGTGATACCAGTAGAGCAGCATCGACCCCAGAGACGCCATCAGCTTATCGGCGATGTCGCGGGCCGAGGGCGCATTGTGGTCGTCCTTTTCCGGCGCCAGACACCCCAGCAGCGACACGCCGGTGCGCATCACATCCATCGGGTGCGCCGAGGGCGGTATCTGCTCCAGCACCGACTTCAGGCTGACCGGCAGGCCGCGTAAGGCGCGCAGCTTGCTCTTATAGGCCGCCAGCTCCGAAACGGTCGGCAGGGTGCCGTGCACCAGCAGGTACGCCACCTCCTCGAACTCGCACGTCTGGGCCAGGTCGAGAATATCGTAGCCGCGATAGGCCAGATCATTCCCCGTCCGCCCCACCGTGCACAGGGCGGTATTACCCGCCGCCATACCCGACAGGGCGACCGACTTTTTGGGCTTGAAGGCGGTGGTCGCCTCCCCTTTGGGCAGCTCGCTGACGGCATTCATGGGTGTTCCCTCCGGTTATTTGTTTTTATTGAACATCGCATCGAGGCGCTGTTCGTAGTCGTAATAGTCGATGCGCTGATACAGCTCGTCGCGCGTCTGCATCAGGTCGAGCACAGTCTTCTGATGGCCGTCGCGGCGGATGGCCTCATAGACGGTCTCGGCGGCCTTGTTCATGGCGCGGAAGGCCGACAGCGGATAGAGCTGAATGGCCACGCCGGCAGAGGCCAGTTCCTCGCGCGTAAGCAGCGGCGTCTTGCCGAATTCGGTAATATTGGCCAGCACGGGCACCTTTACGGCGGCGGTAAAGCGGCGATAGGTGTCGAGGTCATAGGCGGCTTCGGCAAATATGCCGTCCGCCCCGGCTTCGACGCAGGCCAGCGCCCGCTCAATCGCCGCATCAACCCCGTCCACCGCGATGGCATCGGTGCGGGCAATCAGGAAGAAGTCCGGATCGGTCTTGGCATTGGCGGCGGCCTTGACGCGATCGACCATTTCCGCGACCGACACGATCTCCTTGCCCGGCCGGTGGCCGCAGCGCTTGGCCCCCACCTGATCCTCGATATGGCAGGCGGCGGCCCCCGCCTTGATCAGGGCCTTGACCGTGCGCTCGATATTGAAGGCCGAGGGGCCAAAGCCCGTGTCGATATCGACCATCAGCGGCAGGTCGCACACATCGGTGATGCGCCGCACGTCGATCAGCACGTCCTCAAGGCCGCTGATCCCCAGATCGGGCATCCCCAGCGACCCTGCCGCTACGCCACCGCCGCTGAGGTAGATGGCGCGGTAACCGGCGCGTTTGGCCAAAAGCGCGTGGTTGGCATTGATCGCGCCGATGACCTGCAACGGGCTTTCGGCCTTGAGCGCCGCACGAAATCGGGCACCGGGTGAGGTCATGACAGTCTCTCCAGAATACTCACATAGTTGGCGACCGCACCGCCGCCCATATTGAAGGCCAGACCGAGCTTCGGGTCAGGCAGTTGCATCTCACCCGCCTCACCACACAGTTGCCGCGCGGCCATAACGTGCATGGAGACGCCCGTGGCCCCGACCGGATGGCCCTTGGCCTTCAGCCCACCGGACATATTGGTGGGGCACCGCCCCTGACGACCCGTGCCTCCGGCGATGATGAACTCTGCCCCCTGCCCTTTGGGGGCCAGCCCCATGGCTTCGGCGACCAGCAGTTCGGCGATGGTGAAACAGTCGTGGACCTCGGCAAAGCTGAGGTCAGCCACCGAGACGCCGGCCTGCGCATAGGCCCGCTCAAAGGCCAGACGCGGGCCGGTAAAGTCCGTCATGTCCTTGGCCGACAAAGGCAGCAGGTCATTGACCTGAACCGACGCGCGGAACCCGACGGCGCGGCGGAAATCACTGGCCCGGTCGGCGCGGGTCAGGACGATGGCCGCCGCCCCGTCCGACACCAGCGAACAATCGGTCATTTTCAGCGGATCGGAAATCAGCGGGTTCTTTTCGGACACCGTGGCGCAGAACTCGACCGACAGCGGCTTTTTGAGCTGCGCCAGCGGATTATTCATCGCGGCGGCGTGGTTCTTGGCGGCGATATGCGCCATGGCCAGGGTCGGATCGCCGTAGCGTTCGCCATAGGCGCGGGCAAAGCGGGCAAAGATGTCGGGGAAGGACAGGCCGGCCTCTTCGGCCTGATAGCTGGCGGCCCCCAGAGCGCGGGTGACGCCCGCCCCGTCGAGCGCCGTCATTTTTTCGGCCCCGACGACCAGCGCCGTGTTTATGCGCCCCGAGGCAATGGCGTCCATCGCCGCATAGAGCGCCGCCGATCCCGACGCACAGGCGTTTTCCAGCCGCGTGGCGGGTGTGTAGCGCAGGCCCTCATCGGCCCCCAGCACCATCGAGGCGCAAAAACCGTCGGGCGTCAGACCGGCATTGTACAGCCCCAGAAACACCGCATCGACGTCCGTCCCGCTGATCCCGGCGTCACTGAGCGCCTCACGCGCCGCCGACTGAATGAGCGCTTCGAGCGACAGGTCCAGCCGTCCGAACGGCGTATGACCCCAGCCGACAATGGCCGCTGCGTGCATGGTGTGGGCTCCCTTTTTAGGTCGCAACCGCTTCTGCGTCAGTTGCGTTTGAGACAAGGCCTAACTCCTTGCCGCAACGGGAGTCAATGCAGGCGCCGGACACGTTTTCGGGACTGAAAAAACGCGCGTTCGCCAATACATGCTGCAATCTTTTGGCAGCATGTTACACTCGCCGCATGAAGACCGCCGACCGCCACGCCGACCTGCTTGAAGCCTTGCGCGAACACAGCGCCCCCATCAGCGGACGCGCCCTGTCCGCCCGGCTGGGGACGTCGCTGCGCACGCTGTACCGCGACATCGCCGCCTTGCAGGCGCAAGGGGCCCCTATCGAAGGCGCGCCGGGCATCGGCTATGTGCTGAAACCGGCCTATCGCCTGCCGCCGCTGATGCTGTCGCCGGAAGAGATCGAAGCCCTGATCACCGGAGCCTTGTGGGTCGCCGATCGCGCCGAACCGCGCTTAGGCGAAGCGGCGCAAAGCCTGATTCAGGCCTTAAGCCCGCACCTGCCCGCCGCCATCCGTGACGACCTTACGCAGCGCGGCCTGCTGGTCGGACGCGGTCTGGCAGTGCCCGAAGCCCATATCGACCCGGCCCTGATCCGATCGGCCATCCGTTCGGAACGCTGCGTCTATATGAGCTATATCGACCTCAAGGGCACGGTCAGCGAACGCACCGTCTGGCCCATCGCGCTCGGCTTCTTCGACCACCTGCGCATACTGGTGGTGTGGTGCGAACTGAAACAGGCGTTTCGGCACTTCCGCACCGAACGCATACTGAGCTGGAAGCCGCTTGACATCCCCTTCCCGCGCCGCCGCGCCGCGCTCTTGAAGGCGTGGCGCGACACGCTGCGCGAGGGCGAGGTGATGATGCCGGAACAGTCCAACCGCAACATGGTGACAGATTTTGGCAGCATGTCCGATGAAACCGAGGGCGAAAGCGCTTGATCCTGCCGTTCACAAACGTGTGATCAAATGATCGGCGTCAACCGCACCATGAGCACGCCGTGCGAAGCCACGGTGCCGCCAAAGCGCGCCTTGACGTTCTTCGTCACCTTTTTGGACCACAGATCCTTGACCTGAACCTTCAGACCGGCCGGCAGGTTGAGCTGTTCCCAGGTGACGCTCATCTCCGCCGGCGCGGCCCCGCGGTTGAACAGCACCACCGCCTGATCGCCGCCTTTCAGCGGACGCGCCCAGATTTCGAGGTCGCCCTCTTTCCAGATGCGCTTGGCCTGCTGCCCCAGCGGGTCCTGATCGACAGCGATGACGTCTTTATTGGTCAGGATGCGCAGCGTATCGGCGTCCATAGTGGAGAGGTCGTTCCCGGCGATCAGCGGCGCGGCCAGCATGGCCCACAGCGAGAAATGCGACTCGTATTCGGTCGTCGTCATGCCGCCATTGCCGACTTCGAGCATGTCGGGATCGTTCCAGCGGTTCGGGCCGGAATAGCGCCACAGGTCCACCTGCTTGTCGAGGATGTTAACCATGCCGATCGAATAGCCCTTCTTCCCCTCCCAGGCGTCATAGATGTCGCCGGTTGTGCGCCACAGGTGGCCGATGGGCGCGGCCCAGCGCTGCGGATAGTTGTCGCCCCACTCGCAGATCGACAGGACGATATCGCGCCCGGACTCGCGCAGCGCCTTGGCCATGATCGTATAGGCCGCTTCGGCATCGCGCGTGCCCGTGTAGCACCAGTCGTATTTCAGATAATCGACGCCCCATCGGGCGTATTGGCGGGCGTCCTGAAACTCATGCCCGGCACTGCCCGGACGGCCGCCGCAGGTCAGCGAACCGGCGTCAGAATAAAGACCAAACTTCAATCCCTTGCTGTGCACATAGTCGATCAGGGCCTTCATGCCGGACGGAAAGCGCTCCAGATCGACCTGAATATTGCCGTCGGCATCGCGGCTTTTCTGCCAGCAATCGTCGATGACGATATACTGATAGCCCGCGTCCTTGAGGCCCGACGCCGCCATGGCATCGGCCTGCTTGCGCACGATGTCCTCAGTGATATTGCAGGCGTATTTGTTCCACGAATTCCACCCCATAGGTGGGGTGGGCAGCAGGTTGGGTTTCGGCGCTTCCAGCTTCAGCGTCTCATGCGCCTGTGCGGTGGCCACACCGCCCGCCAGACACAGACTCACACTCAGGCCAGCGGCCAGCAACCAGGCGGTCGTTTTCATTTTCAGCTCCCTCTATTGTTTTCGCCCATTAAATATATCAATTTTATTTAATCAAGCGCTTTTGTGTGACAATACCACATCACGCGCGGAAGCGATACAGCACAATGCCGCTGGTGGTCGCCAGAGGGAGGCGATCTCAATGAGCCGACTATTTCTCTTTTGGGGCCGCTGCCATCTCTGCCTTGATCCCCGCCCAGCTTTCACGATTCTCCTCAATCACGGTTTTGATGGCAGGCATATCACAATAGGTCCGTCCAAAATCCCCAACGGTCTCCGGCTCAAAGAAACACAATTCCGCAGCCACTCGTTCCGGAATCAAGTCTAGCGGTTCAGCAGACCGATCCTGACGCAGAATAGCCGTGCGCAGCATATTCGCCATACGTGCCGTATACCACCGCGCCTGCTTGTCTTCATCAAGCGCATCCAAGGCTTTCGCATTGTCGGGTAAGCCCTTCATCAACGCCTCAGGATTAAGCGTCTGATAGAGTGCCAGGGCCGCATCAAATTCACCCAACTCACGATAGGCATTCATCATGCGCAGGATGAGCCATCGCGTCTCCGGCTCTTTCATTTTTGAGAGGCGCACCTTTGCCGTTGCGATAAAAGCGCGTTGATACGTTTCCTTTTGCCTCGGCGCTTCATCGGCCTCCCAGGACGCTTGCAACCAGATACCCGGCAAGTCCTCCGAGTCGGGGTTGAGCGCCGTTTCCAGCCACGCAATACGGGCGAAAGGCGTTTCATTGGCGCGTTGCGCCTGATAATCCGCCGATGCCAGAAGGGCCTTCAGCCGCGTCAGTTCGGCTTTCGAAAACTCCCGGTACATGAACAATCCATTACCGGGGCATTCGGGCGGTAGAATGGGAAAAACCGCCGAGCCATAAGGCTTGCCATCAGGACGTCCGCCCCATGTTGAATAGGACATATGGGCCCGATGCGTGAATTTTTCACCGCCCACCACACAGACGACCTCTTCGGGAAAAAAGGTCGATGCCGTGGCGACTTCCGATATCAAAACGCCTGCCGCCAGAGTAGCGACGCACAGCCAGAGTTTCATAAGTTTTCCCTCCCCTTGAGTAATTCTAACTTAGCATCATTAAGTCACAATTCTCTCAAGGGCGCAAGAGAGGGTGTTGCGTCAGATTCTAAAGCGATACAGCACAATGCCACTGGTGGTCGCCACATTGAGGCTGTCGAAGCCGCCGTGCATGTCGATACGCACGGTCTGACACGCCGCCATAAGCGCCGCCGGCAGGCCCGGCCCTTCGGCCCCGAACAGCACGGCGGAGCGCGGCGAAGGGGTTACCTCTTCCAGAGTCACGGCTCCAGACGGGCTTAGGGCAAAGGGAGTCAGGCCCAGCTCATTCAGCGTGCCCACCATATCGTCCGTGCGATAATGCGGCACCTCAAGCGCACCGCCGACGCTGACGCGGATCGCCTTGCGGTACAGGGGATCGCAGCAGGTGGTATCGAGCAACACCGCATCGACGCCAAAGGCCGCCGCATTGCGCATCAGCCCGCCCATATTGTCGGTATTGGCGATGCCGTGCAGGGCCAGAACGCGCGCCGTGGCGCCGCTGACCCGCTCGGCCAACGACTGTTTCGGGGCATAGCGCCCCAGCGCCAGATAGCCGCGATGGATAGGAAAGCCCGCCACCTGATCCATCACCCCTTGCGGCACCACATAGACCGGCGCGTCGGGCAAGGACGCCAGACCGCCCAGACGCTCCGGCGTCGTCAGGACACTGACCGTCTCGGCCACCGGCGAAGTGAACAGACGCTCCAGCACCACCTTGCCCTCGGCCATGAACAGGCTCTGCCTACCCGTAAGATCACGGTCCTTCACATCGCGGTACAGTTCAAGGCGAGGGTCGTCGGGGTCGGTTATCTCAAACAGCATGGGTCACAGGCGCGGCAGAGTCGGCAGGATGGCGGATATCGGGCTTTACGGCCTTATCCGGCGTCGCGCCACCCTCTTCGATGCGCGCCCGCGTTTTGGGCAGGGCTTCGGGGTAGTGGGTGCTGAGGAAGGCGATCATGTTTTCACGCACATAGCAGCGCAGGTCGAAAGCGGTGGGTGAGTCGGCGGCGCTGACCAGAATGCGGATCTTGACCACCTGCGGATGGGCCTCGGTCAGTTGCACCACCTGCACCTGCCCGTCCCACAGGTCGGTGCGCGCCAGAAGGTCCGTAAGGTGCGCGCGCAAGGCCTCCACCGGCACGCTGTAGTCGGTATAAAGCTCCACCGTGCCGATCAGGCTGGCCGAGGTGCGCGTCCAGTTCTGGAACGGCTTTTCGATGAAATAGCTGATCGGCAGGACCAGCCGCCGCAAGTCCCACAGGCGCACCACCACGTAGGTCAGGGTGATTTCCTCGATCCAGCCCCACTCGCCTTCGACCACCACGGCGTCTTCCAGCCGGATGGGCTGGGTCAGGGCGATCTGAATACCGGCCAGCAGATTGCCCAAAGTCTTCTGCGCCGCAAAGCCGATGACAATGCCCGCCACCCCGGCCGATGCCAGAAGGCTGACGCCCAGACCGCGCAACTCATCAAACAGCAGGAAGATGGCCGCCAGAGTCAGCAGGACCAGCAGAAAGGTCGCCAGCCGCCGCGCCAGAGTGATCTGCGTATGGACGCGCCGCGCCTTGAGATTGTCCTTCACCGTGATGTCGTAACGCCGCGACACGCTGGCCGTCACGATGTCGATGCCACACAGGGCCAGCCAGTAGATGAGCAGGATGGTCAGGAACTTGGTGAGCGTTACGAAGGCTTCGACGTGCACCGCGTCGGGCCACACCACGCGCACGGCAATCGCCGCCGCCAGCAAAGGCCACACCGTGTAGAGCGGCTTTTTCAACCGGTTGACGTCAAAGCGATAAAGCGCCGTCAGGTGCCGTCTGGCCCGCCAGCGCGCCACCCCCATGATCATAAAGGCGACGGCCAGAGCCGCGACGCCGGCCATGACGGCCACGCTGACCACCCCGACCCACACCGGCAGGCCGGTGAACACGTCCCGGATATCAAAGCGCATGCGGTCATCCTCCGAGGCTCGACAAACGCCCGAAATTGTGATCACAATTTGGGCACGACCGGATGGAGGGTTGCCAAAACCGCGCGACCCGCGCCATCATGATCGCACCCAACCGGGGCCCGGATCAAAAATCCATGCGTTCGTCTCTGCCGTCAGGGCCTCATTCCACAGGTGACCCATGAAATCGAAGTCCAAACGTCCGCAGTCCGGCTTTTCCAAGCGCGGGGCCGCCGACGTCTCCGAAGCGGCCGGCTGGCTGGCCGAGCAGAATATCGAAGAGATCGAATGCATGGTGCCTGACCTGGCCGGGGTGGCGCGCGGCAAGATCATGCCGGTGCGCAAATTCCTGACCACGGCGGCGATGAACCTGCCTCTGTCGATCTTCTATCAGACCATTACCGGCGACTTCCCCGATCTGGAGGGCATTGTCGGCACGGTGCAGTCCGATACCGACATCTTCCTGCGCCCGGATTTCCGCACGCTCGCCGCCGTGCCGTGGGCGACCGACCCGACGGCGCAGATCATCCACGACGCCTTCCATCCCGATGGCCGCCCGGTCGAGGAAAGCCCGCGTCAGGTGCTGCGCCGCGTCATCAGCCTCTATCACGAAAAGGGCTGGAAGCCGGTCATCGCGCCGGAACTGGAATTCTACCTCGTCGAAAAGAACATCGACCCGGACTATGCGCTGAAACCGCCGGTGGGCCGCTCAGGCCGCCCGGAAACCGGGCGTCAGGGCTATTCCATCTCGGCGGTCAATGAGTTTGACGGCCTGTTCGAGGACATGTACGAATATTCGGAGGCGCAAGGGTTAGAGATCGACACCCTGATCCACGAATCGGGCGTGGCGCAAATGGAGATCAACCTGCGCCACGGTGATCCGCTGGAGCTGGCCGATCAGGTCTTTATGTTCAAGCGCACCATCAAGGAAACGGCGCTGGAGCACGACATCTACGCCACCTTCATGGCCAAGCCGATGGCCATGGAGCCGGGCTCGGCCATGCACATCCACCAGTCGATCGTGGACAGCAGCGGGCGCAATCTGTTTTCTGACCCCAAGACCGGTGAGCCGACCGACCTCTTCTTCAGCTTCATCGCCGGTCAGCAGACCTATATGCCCGCCGCCGTGTCGCTGCTGGCGCCCTATGTCAACTCCTACCGCCGCCTGTCCAAGGGCTCCGGCGCGCCCGTCAACACGCACTGGGGCTTCGATAACCGCACGGCGGGCCTGCGCGTGCCGCCGTCGGACGCCGACAACCGCCGTCTGGAAAACCGCCTGCCCTCGTCGGATGCCAACCCCTATCTGGCCATCGCGGCAGTGCTGGCCTGCGGCTATCTGGGCATGGTCGAAGGGCTGAAACCCTCCGCCCCGGTCGACACGGACGTGTCGAATGACCCGTCGGCGGAACTGCCCTATTCGCTGATCCAGTCGGTGATCAAGCTGGAACGCTCGGAGGCGTTGAACGCCATTTTGGGCCCGGCCTTTGTGACCGCCTATGCCCGCGTCAAGCACCACGAGTATGAGACCTTCATGCGCACCATCAGCCCGTGGGAGCGCGAGTTCCTGCTGCTGAATGTGTGATGGCGACCGCTCGCAATACCGGCCATCCCGAAGGCTGCTGGTACGCCGATACGGCGGGCCTGCTGAACCGGCCTGCCTTTGCCGGTGAGGCCGATACGGATGTGGCGATTATCGGCGGGGGCTATACGGGCTTAGGCGCGGCGCTGGAACTGGCCCATAAGGGTGTGTCGGTCACCCTGCTCGAAGGGGCGGAGATCGGCTCAGGCGCGTCCGGGCGCAATGGCGGGCAGTTGCATACCGGTCAGCGCGTCGATCCGCAAACCCTGGAAACCCAACTGGGGGCCGATGCGGCGCGCGCACTGTGGGAGATGGCCGAAACCGCCAAGGCGCACCTGAAAGGGCTGATCGCCACGCACGCTATCGACTGCGACCTGCGCCCCGGTCTGATCCACGCCTGGCACCGCCCGCGCTTTGCCGACGAAGACCGCGCCTATGCCGACTTCGTGTCGCGCCGCTACGGCTATGATCAGGTGCGCTTCATGGATAAGGCCGAGGTCGCCGCCGAGCTGGGCACCGAGGTCTATCACGGCGGCACGTTTGACGCGGGCGGCGGGCATCTGCACCCGCTGAAACTGGCGCAGGGTCTGGCGAAGGCCGCCCTATCGGCGGGGGCCAGCCTTTACGAGCACAGCCGCGTTGAGCGCTATGAGACGACGGCAGACGGCGTGACGCTTTTTCTCACAAACGGACGGCTGCGGGCGCGCCACCTGCTGATCTGCGGCAATGGCTATATGCCGGGGCTCGATGCCGATATCGACGCGCATGTGCTGCCCATCAACAACTTCATCCTGACCACCGCCCCCCTGACCGATGATCTGATTCTGCCTAACAAGGTCGCCGCGGCGGATTCGCGCTTCGTGGTCAATTACTGGCGTAAGACGCCGGACAACCGCCTGCTGTTCGGTGGCGGCGAAAACTATACGCCGTGGTTTCCAAAGGACATCCGCGCCTTCGTCCGCCGCAACATGCTGAAGGTCTATCCGCAACTGGCCGACATCGAAATCACCCACGGCTGGGGCGGCACTCTGGCTATCACGCTGAGCCGCTCGCCCTATGTGCGCCAGTTGTCGCCCCACGTCTGGGTCAGCGCCGGCTATAGCGGTCAGGGGGTGGTTCTGGCCCCCTACTTCGGCACACTGCTGGCGCGCGCCGTGACGGGCGACCGCCGCGACGCCGAGCTTCTGAT
This sequence comes from Asticcacaulis sp. W401b, assembly GCF_046503825.1. Classification (NCBI taxonomy): domain Bacteria; kingdom Pseudomonadati; phylum Pseudomonadota; class Alphaproteobacteria; order Caulobacterales; family Caulobacteraceae; genus Asticcacaulis; species Asticcacaulis sp. W401b. The sequence goes on along the minus strand of NZ_JBKFEE010000003.1, from coordinate 313,999 downwards.
GCGGTTGCGCACGCCGCCCTTTCCGGGCGGAAAATGGCTGCGCACCCCCGCCATGATCGCCGGTCTGAGCTGGTACGCCCTAAGGGATAGATTATAACTTATTCATATCTGCGGCTCAGATAGTTTCACCCGCACCCGGAAAAGTTGCGCTTGATACCATAGCGTGTCCCTGGGGAAACATTCCCCGACAGATTGACCCGAAACGTCTCAAAAATCCTTGTTGGCCCTTGCGATGCGGCACCTGCGAACCGCATAGGTTGTGACGCGGGTCGTTCGCATAACGCGGATACGCACCTGCCCACACACCCATTTTTTGCCTATCGCCTGCCGCGTACCCGATGACCATCGGGCCACTGCACATGATACGCTTGCAACGAAGGAAGCCGCTTCATGTCCTCCGCCATCACCCTGTCGGATATCCTGTCGCAAACCCGCCGTGCCAAGACCATCACCCACACCAAGGTGCAGGACATCCGCGCCGTGACGGCCAAGCTGCGAATACTGGCGCTCAACGCCCTGATCGAGGCCAAACACGCGGGCGATAAAGGGGCCGGCTTTTCAGTGGTCGCCGATGAGGTGCGCGCCATATCGACGGAGGTCGAGGGGCTGGCGCGTGATCTGGGTAACGAGATCATCAATCTCGACAGCCTGACTCAGGACATGGCGATGGCCAGTCAGGGGGCGCGTCTGACCGACATGGCGCTCAACGCCATCGAGCTGATCGACCGGAATCTGTATGAGCGCACCTGCGATGTGCGCTGGTGGGCCACCGACTCGGCCCTGTGGCAGGCGGCCGCCGACCCCACCCCGGCGCACACCGCCTATGCCTCGCGACGGCTGGGGGTCATACTCGACTCCTACACCGTCTATATCGACCTGTGGCTGTGCGACCTCGATGGCCATATCCTCGCCAATGGCCGGCCGGAGCGCCACCACGTGCAGGGGCAGAATGTGCGCGACCGCACCTGGTTCAGCCGCGCGCTCAGCCTGCGCAACGGTCAGGAGTTCGCCGTCGCCGACATTACGACCGAGCCGTTGCTGGGTAACGCACAGGTCGCCACCTATGCGACGGGTGTGCGGCAGGACGGCGACCCCCATGGCGCGCTTCTGGGGGTGCTGGGCATCCAGTTCGACTGGCAACCGCAGGCCCTGACCATCACGCAGGGCGCGCGCCTGTCCGAAGAGGAACGGGACCGCACGCGCGTCCTGCTGACCGATGCGCAGGGGCTGGTGATCGCCGCCTCCGACGGTCAGGGCCTGCTGAGCGAGCGGGTGCGCCTGCTGACCGAAGGGCGCGTCATGGGCCATTACAGCGATCCGCACAGTGGCGCATTGGTCGCCTTCCACCGCACGCCGGGCTACGAAACCTATCAGGGGCTGGGGTGGTATGGGGTTATTGTACAACCCCAGTGAGTCCTCCGCAGGTTCGCGTTACATCGTATACATATAAATTGTATATTTTGGGCGTTGGTTGGACTTGAAACCATCCTCAAACCCTTGTTGTCTCTCGTCCGCAGTGACAACAAGGGGTGATTCGTGGACGCACTTTCGACGATCAGCGCAATCGGAACGCAGACCGCAGGCTCCGACGAAGCGGTTTCGGTCAACGACATCATCGCCCGCACCGCGCGGGCGCGCGACCTCACCCAGCATAAGGTCCGCGACATCCGTCAGGTGACCAACACCCTGCGTATTCTGGCGCTCAATGCCCTGATCGAAGCGCGCCGCGCCGGTGAGCTAGGGGCCGGTTTCGGCGTCGTCGCCGATGAGGTGCGCAACATCTCTACTCAGGTCGAAGGCCTGTCTTCGTCACTGGCCTCGGAACTGGGCGGTGAGATCGAGGCGCTGGAAAAGCTGACGCGCGACATGGCGCGGCAGGCGCAGGGCGCGCGACTGACCGATCTGGCGCTCAATGCCATCGAGTTGATCGACCGGAATTTGTATGAGCGCACCTGCGATGTGCGCTGGTGGGCCACCGACTCCGCCGTGTGGGAGGCGGCGTCGCATCCAACAAAGGACAATGGCCACTACGCCTCTTCGCGTCTGGGGGTCATTCTCGACGCCTACACGGTCTATATCGACCTGTGGCTGTGCGACCTTAACGGTAACATTCTGGCCAATGGCCGCCCCGATCGCTTCTCTGCGACAGGTCAGAACGTTGCCTCGCGCGACTGGTTCCAGAAGGCGCTGAGCCTTGGCAGCGGCAATGATTTCGCCGTCGCCGACATCACCACCGAACCCTTGCTGAAGGGGGCACAGGTCGCGTCCTACGCCACCGGCGTGCGCGTCGGCGGTCAGGCCGATGGCGAGCTGATCGGCATATTGGGCGTGCATTTCGACTGGCAGCCGCAGGCGGAAACCATCGTCAAGGGGGTGCGCCTGAGCGAGGCCGAAAAGCGCCGCACGCGCGTCCTGCTGACCGACGCGCAGGGCCTTGTCATCGCCGCCTCCGATGGCCGCGGCAGCCTGAATGAGCGCATCCCGCTCGATACGCAGGGCCGCACCTCCGGTCACTACGTGGACCGCCACGAGCGGCTGGTGGCCTTTCACCGCACACCGGGCTACGAAACCTATGCCGGGCTGGGCTGGTACGGGGTAATCGTTCAGGAGGGGTAAAAGCTCAGTTCCAGAAGGTAAAGCGATCAAACGCCGGGCGCATCCCGTCCAGATCGAGCCCCAGCGTGCCCGCCACTATCCCCAGCAGCGCATAGATTAGCGGAAAGCCGAAGAAGAAGATCAGCACCACGGCCAGCAGGCTGATCCACGGCAGGCGCTCCAGACGCTCGGCCATGCTGCGCAGGGGCTGCGGCAGCAGCGGTGTAATCACCCCAAACCCGTCAAAGCCCGGAATGGGCAGCAGGTTGAGCACAAAGGCCATCAGGTTGAAAAAGCTGAGCAGGATCAGCGCCTGCCAAAACACGTCAGGTGCCGCCTGCGCGAAGGCCACCTGCGCCGCGCCATAGCTGATCAGGGCGAAGATCAGGCTCATTACCGGGCCGGCCAGCGCGATCAGCGACGACTGCCAGCGGTAACGTATCAGGTCGGGCCGGATCAGCACCGCCGCCCCCGGCAGGGCGATGCCGCCCAGCACCAGGATCAAAACGGGCAAAACGATGCTGTTGGGACCGTTGATATAGACGACCGGATCGAGCGTCAGATAGCCCCGCGCCTTCACTGAATAGTCGCCAAAGGCCGCCGCCGAGGCGGCGTGGCCGAACTCATGCAGGCACAGGCCGATCACCCAGCCCAGCAGCACAAAGCCAAAGGTGGCCAGCCCCGACACTTCCGGGCGCATCCACAGCACAAGCCCCGCCGCTCCGAACAGGGCCAGCAGGACGATAAAATTCAACGGCGTCGCCGGGCGGGTCTCGGTTTCCATATCACCCTAATGGCAGACGCCGCCCCACCGCGCAATCGCCCTTTTATACGCCCGGATGCGGTGAGCATCTTCGGCCGTTGGTATTATTAAGCCCTTGCAATCCGAATGCGATCCGTGCGCGTATAAACTCAAATAAACACAGGAAAAAGACATGCGGTTTGCGCTCACCTTCACGGCCCTCGCCCTCGGTCTGGCCGCCTGCGCCAGTGCCCCGGATGGCCACGACTCCAGCCTGTCTTCGACCGAACAACTGAAACCCGGCAAGAGCGGGCGCACCACGACGCGCGAATACCGCGATACGGCGGCGCTCAATCAGGTGAAGCGCGTCTATCTGCACCCCACCCAACTGGCGACCGGCAAAACCACGCGCTATATGCTGAAAGACAATGAGAAAGCGCTGGTCCTGACCGAGGTCGAGGCGCAGCTCTGTTTCGAACTGGCCGAGCGCTATGAGATGGTCAGCGACCGCACGCAGTCCGATGCCGAAGTGCATTCGGCCGTGACGTGGTTTGAACCGACCGGCACAGCGGGCTCAGGCGCTGCGGCCGTCGCCAACTTCTTCATTCCGGGGCCTCTGGGTATCCGCTTGCCGGGGTCTCTGGGCGGTCTGGGGGCCGAGGCCGAAATGAAGGTCAAGGACCGTCAGGTCGCCGCCATCGTCTGGGCGCGTCAGGCGCAGGCCCTGGGCACCGACTCGCCGTCCCTGTCGCGGCTGGGGGACGCGCTGCAATTTGCCGAGCCCTTCGGTGACGATGCGGCGCGCGTCATGTCGCCGGAGCCCCTGCCGCCCAGCCGCAGCTATACGTCGGCAACCGATCCCTGCGCGGCCTATGGCGGGCGGATCAACGAAACGGGCTTTATTATCGACCGTGTGACCGGCCTGTATGTTCCGGCCACGCGCCCGCAAAAGACACCTGAAAAAGCCCCCGGCACGACGCCGGAGGCTCAGCAGGATTAGTTATTGCCACCGATCAGGTCGCCAAGGCCGCCAAGGACCGAGCCTTCGCCACGGTTGGGGCCTGCGCCGCTGGCGGCCGCCAGCACGCGACCGGCCAGACGTGAGAAGGGTAGCGACTGAATCCACACCTTGCCCGGCCCGGTCAGTTGCGCAAAGAAAACGCCTTCGCCACCGAACAGCATCGACTTGACACCTCCCGCCTGCACCAGATCGAAATCGACCGTATCGGTGAAGGCCGCCACGCAGCCCGTATCAATGTGAAGCTGCTCACCGGGGGCCAGCGTGCGTTCAATGACCGCGCCACCAAACTGCACGAACACCCAGCCATCGCCTTCCAGCTTCTGCATGATGAAGCCTTCGCCACCGAATAAGCCGGTCATCACCTTGCGCTGAAACGCGATGCCCAGCGACACGCCCTTGGCGGCGGCGAGGAAAGAGTCCTTCTGACAGATAAGGCGACCGCCGACGTCCGACAGTTTGAGCGGGATGATCGAGCCGGGCACAGGGGCCGAAAAGGCCACGCGCGCCTTGCCCTGACCATTGTGGGTGAAGACGGTGGTGAACAGGCTTTCACCGGAAATCAGGCGCTTGCCCGCACCCAGCAGCGCGCCCATAAAGCCCTTTTGCTGACCCGATCCGTCGCCGAACACCGTGGTCATGCCGACGCTGGCATCCTTCCACACCATGCCGCCGGCTTCGGCGATGGCGCTTTCGCCGGGATCCAGTTCGATCTCGACGAATTGCAGTTCTTCGCCCTTGATCTCGAAGTCGATGTCGTCGGCCACCCCGGCCTGACGATGGTGGGTGGTGGGAACGGACGCATTGCCGAACATGGGTATCTCCTGTGACTGACCCAGAAGATGTAGCGTGCACGGGCGCAAAAGGAAGACCCAAATCGCTCAGCTGCCCTCGTAATATCGTTTGCAATTGACTTTGTTGCCTTCGCTCCCAAAATGGGGGTGCATTGGGGGGGGGTTAAGATGCGATCTTGTGAGAAATGGCTGGGGGGCGTATCGGTCGCCTTGCTGCTGGCCGGGTGCAGCACCACCGGGCCCGCACTGGATAAGGCCGCCCCTCTGGCGGTGCAGACAGGTGACGAACTGACCCTGTTCAACAACGGGCAGGTTATAGGTCATCGCAAAAGCAATCCGATAGACTGCGAAGGATTCGCAACTTGCGAAATCTGGCGCTTCATAGGCCCCATCCGCCTTCAGGATCGCCCGGCCATCACGCTGGCGGACTTTGCCCTGCTGAAATTTGAGCACGGCGAAGGCGGCAACGAAGTGGTCATTGACAAGGCGGGCAAGGACTTCCCGCTGTGGGGATATAACGCCAAAGCCGCCCCCGACGGACGCTTCATCGCCACCGGGTCCGAGGAGATGGACGAAATGAACGGTTCGTCCACACTGTCCATCAAGGACTGGCTTGGAGGCGAAGAGGCTATTGTCTTTCAACCCTCGTGCCGACCGGTCAAATGGATCAGCGCCACAAGCCTGAGCGTGAGCTGCGAACACTATCCGGCGTATATGGAAGGTGAACCCAGGGTATGGCGCTTCGACGCGACAGCTGAGCGCGTCGGCGTTGCAGAGTGGACATTGACGGCAACGCGCTGGATTGTGCACGCCGATGACCCTAAACCCGGCAACAGACCCTTGCCGACGTTCGAAAGTCAGCCTCTCAAAGACTTTTTTAGCGAGTAGCGCTACTGCGCCAGATGCACGCGCACCTCTTTCCAGTGGGTCTTGAAGAACCACACCCGCCCGCCCTGCTTGGCGACGGCCAGTTCGCCATCCGACACCCAGCGTAGCTTGACCTCGGTCCCGGCCTCAAACGCCGACACGGCGGGCGCTTCGGCGCTGTCTCCGGCATTATGCACGATCAGCCGCAAATCCGGTGCACCACCCAGACAGGACACTTGGCGCACCTCGGCAATGCGGCCACCGCTGGGGGAAACGGAGCGATCGACAAAGCTGGACGTACACACAGGCGCCGCCCCGCGCGCATACAACGCATAGCCCCAGAAGACGGCCCCCACCAGCACCAGCGACGCCGCTATCCCGGCGAACCAGTACCAGTGATGGCGTTCCTTGGCATAGACATAGCCGTGGGGGTGGCGCAATTCGTCATAGGCGCCGACCTTCATATGCAGTTCCTGCTCCGATACGGTACGCAGAGGCTCACCTGCGGGCATCGTCTTTCCTCCGGGCGTTAAGCCGCCCCTGTGGATAAGTTTGCGCCCGGAAGTTTACCAATGGGTAAAGAGGGTGAGGCCCTCAGCAATGCGACATTCCCCCTTGCTCCCCTGCGCCCGTTCCTCTAAATTCCGGCCATCGTTCACCGGGGTGTCCGCGCGCAAGCGGGCTGAGAATCGGACCAGCGTCCGTAAACCCGCCGAACCTGATCCGGGTCATGCCGGCGAAGGGAGTGAGTAAGCCTCTGGCGTCTGCGTTCCGCTGACAACCCGCCATCTGGCCAGACACCTGACGCGCATGATCCCTTTATTGACACGCCTGCAAACCACAGGCTCAGAAAGGGATTATCCAATGAACAAGCCCATCAAGGACTTAAAGCCGATCAAGGTCGAAGCCTCGCCCTTCCCCGGCTCGAAAAAGGTCTATGAACCCGGCGTCCGCTTCCCCGACCTGCGCGTGCCGTTCCGTGAAGTCGCCCTGCAAAAAGAGGCCAATGAGCCGCCGGTCAGCCTGTACGACTCGACCGGCCCCTACACCGAGGAAGGCTTTGTGCCTCAGATCGACAAAGGCCTGCCGCGCGTGCGCGAAAAGCTGGTACTCGATCGCGGCGACGTCGAATTTATCGAAGGCCGCAAGGTCAAACCGGAAGACAATGGCAATGTCTCGGCCGAGCGTCTGGCGCCGGAATTCCCCAACCTGCCCAAGGTGATGCGCGGCAAGCCCGGCCACAAGGTGACGCAGCTCGAATACGCCCGCGCCGGCATCATCACCGCCGAGATGGAATATATCGCTATCCGCGAAAACATCCGCCGCAAGCAAGAAGCCGAAGTCATCCGCGACGGCGAAGACTTCGGGGCCTCGATCCCCGACTTCATCACGCCGGAATTTGTCCGTGACGAAGTGGCCCGCGGCCGCGCCGTCATCCCGGCCAATATCAACCACGCCGAAGTCGAGCCGATGATCATTGGCCGCAACTTCCTGGTGAAGATCAACGCCAATATCGGCAATTCCGCCGTCACCTCCTCGATGGAGGAAGAGGTGGACAAGATGGTGTGGGCGATCCGCTGGGGCGCCGACAACGTCATGGACCTTTCGACCGGCCGCAACATCCACAATATCCGCGAGTGGATCCTGCGCAATTCGCCGAACCCCATCGGCACCGTGCCCATCTATCAGGCGCTGGAAAAGGTCAACGGCGTCGCCGAAGACCTGACCTGGGAAGTCTATCGCGACACCCTGATCGAGCAGGCGCAGCAGGGCGTGGACTATTTCACCATCCATGCGGGCGTGCGCCTCGCCTATGTCCACCTGACGGCCAATCGCGTTACGGGCATCGTGTCGCGTGGCGGCTCGATCATGGCCAAGTGGTGTCTGGCCCACCATAAGGAAAACTTCCTCTACACCCACTTTGAGGAAATCTGCGACATCATGCGTGAGTACGATGTCACCTTCTCACTGGGCGACGGCCTGCGTCCCGGCTCGATCGCCGACGCCAATGACCGCGCGCAGTTCGCCGAGCTGGAGACGCTGGGGGAACTGACCAAGGTGGCATGGGCCAAGGGCTGTCAGGTGATGATCGAAGGCCCCGGCCACGTGCCGATGCACAAGATCAAGGCCAATATGGACAAGCAACTGGCCACCTGCGGCGAAGCGCCCTTCTATACGCTTGGGCCACTAACCACCGACATCGCGCCGGGTTACGACCACATCACTTCCGGTATCGGGGCGGCCATGATCGGCTGGTTCGGCACGGCCATGCTGTGCTACGTCACACCGAAGGAGCATCTGGGCCTGCCCGACCGTAACGACGTGAAAACGGGCGTCATCACCTATAAGATCGCCGCCCACGCCGCCGACCTCGCCAAGGGCCACCCCGCCGCCCGCGCCTGGGACGATGCGCTGAGCCGCGCGCGTTTCGACTTCCGCTGGGAGGATCAGTTCAACCTAGGCCTCGACCCGGACACGGCGCGCGCCTTCCACGATGTGACCCTGCCGAAAGAGGCGCACAAGACGGCGCACTTCTGCTCGATGTGCGGGCCGAAATTCTGCTCGATGAAGATCACGCAGGAGGTCCGCGACTACGCCGCCAACATGACCGACAACGAAAAGGCAGACCTCGAAGCTGCGACGGGAATGGCGGAAATGTCTCAGAAGTTCAAGGATATGGGCTCAGAGGTCTATATCCCGGCCGAACCGGCGGAGTGATCGGAAAGACGAAAAGGAAAAGGTCTTGGGGCCGGTTGGCCCCAAACCCCATAACCGGGCGCAGGTGACACCATCTGCGCCCTTTTCTTGTGCGGCCCGAGCCCCCCTCCGGCGCTGCGCGCCACCTCCCCCGGCACGCCGGGGGAGTAGGAATGAGGAAAGGGCTTGCCCGAATTCTACGCCCTCGTTTTCTGCGAGACGATGGGGAGTAAAAATTTCACTGGCCAACGGGATCATTGCGCCCTTAAATCAGAACCGTCCGAAGGGCGGACGCTTTCTCAGGGGGATACTCAATGCGTAAATCACTCAGCGCTGTGGCGCTCGGCCTTGGCATGGTCATGCTCACCCAGCCTGTGCTGGCGCAGAACAAGCCGACCTCACCGGCAACGGAGCAAAACGCATTGCCGGAGGATATTGAGGCAAAAATGAAGGCGCTTGTCACCCGCATGCAGGCGACGGCGAGCAAGCTGAAAGAAATTGCAGAAAAGATGAAGCCCGCCATGGAGGCCAACGACGGGGTAACTGTGTGCAATCTGACCAAGGAAATGTATCCGCACATGGTCGATCTGCGCGACGGCTTAAAAGAAATGGCGACCTACGCTCCGGCGGGGGCCGATAAGGACAAGATGAACGCCCAGATCGAGCAGATGGATGTAAATCTCAAGTCTATGGCAGAGGCGATCAAGACGCCTTGTACCTGATCACCGCCAAGAGCTAACTTCATGATCGGGCGCAGGTGGTACCATCTGCGCCCTTTTCTTGTGCGGCCCGAGCCCCCCCTCTGTTATCTTCGCTTGCGCTCAGATGCCACCTCCCCCGGCACGCCGGGGGAGTAGGGATAAGGGCTTGCCTTAAACCTACGCCCCCAGTTTACTGGAGGAGGTGGACCGGCACCGACAGGTGCCGGGACGGTGGGGGGCCTTCGACAGATGACGCCTGAGCCAGAGCCGGCCACAGGTGAGTGCCTTACCCTTTCACATCTCTTGCCAGATCACGTACCCATCCGCATGGCTTTCGCCGCCACAGGGTATAAGGCTCGCGCAGAGGCCATCAAAAGGAGGGCACGATGAAAGATCAGCCCAAAATCGCCACGCTCTATCGCATGGTCATGCCGACGCACACCTGTCCCTACGGCTTGAAGGCGTTACACCTGCTGAAATCCAAAGGCTTTACGGTCGAAGATCACTGGCTGAAAACCCGCGAAGAGACCGACGCCTTCAAAGCCCGGCATGAGGTCAAAACCACACCGCAAACCTTTATCAGCAGCGAGCGCATCGGGGGTTATGACGATCTGCGGCGGTATTTCGGGCAGCGCGTTCCGGACCCCAAGACACCCACCTATACCCCGGTGATCGCCGTTTTTGCCCTGATGGCACTGCTGGCGCTGAGCGTGTCCTATGCGGTGTTTGGCACACCCTTTACCGGCCGGGCGGCGGAATGGTTTATCGCCTTCAGCATGGTGGCCCTGTCGATGCTGAAGCTCCAGAATGTCGAAACCTTCTCCACCATGTTCCTCAACTACGACCTGCTGGCCAAACGCTGGGTGCCCTATGGCTATATCTTTCCCTTTGCCGAAGGCGGCGCGGGCCTTTTGATGGCCGCAGGGGCGCTGAGCTGGCTGTCCGTACCGGTGGCGCTGCTGATCGGCAGCATTGGGGCTGTGTCGGTTTTCAAGGCCGTCTATATAGACCGGCGCGAACTGAAATGCGCCTGCGTCGGCGGCGACAGTCATGTGCCGCTGGGCTTTGTCTCACTGACGGAGAATGTGATGATGGTCGCCATGGCTTTGTGGATGGGCTTTACGGCTTTGAACTCTGGGGCGATGTAAGCGCCATCGCTTTTTGACGCCCTGACGGGCATAGGAAGGGCGGGCGGGGTCAGCCTTTCAAGAAAGAGCACCGCATGACCCTCGATGACCGCTTTACGTACTTCGCCGCCGAAGCCGAACAGACCGCCGAACGTCACCGCGCCCTTCAGCACGCCGTGGGTCAGGAACAGACCGCGCCGGACGAAGACGCCGTGCCGCAGACCGGGGCGCGGCCCTATCCCGTGCCGCCCTTGCCCGACCAGACGCTCGACAAGCCGGGTCAGGAAGCCGATCTTGAGCTGCAACCGATGTATGACGCCCCCTATTACAAGGGCTCGGACAAGCTGAAGCACAAGGTGGCGATCATCACCGGCGGCGATTCCGGCATCGGGCGCGCCGTCGCCGTGCTTTTTGCCCGCGAAGGGGCGGATGTGGCCATTGTCTATCTCAATGAGCACGAGGATGCGCAAAAGACCAGGGCGCTGATCGAGGCCGAAGGGCGCAAGGCCTTGCTGTTTTGCGGTGATGTCACCAATCGCGACTTCTGTTTCGCGGCGGTGGACGCTACCGTCGAAGCCTTTGGCCAACTGGATGTGCTGGTCAATAATGCGGCGTTTCAGATGCACGAGATGCAGTTTGAAAAGCTCAGTCCCGAACACCTCGACACGACGCTGAAGACCAATCTCTACGGCTATGTCTATATGACCCAGGCGGCGCTGCGCCACATGCAGGCCGGGGCGGCCATCGTTAATTCCGGCTCGATCACCGGCATAGAGGGTTCAAAATCCATCATTGACTACTCGATGACCAAGGGCGGCATCCACGCCTTTACGCGCGCTCTGTCGGGGCAGTTGCTCGCCAAAAGCATCCGCGTCAATGCCGTGGCCCCCGGCCCCGTCTGGACGCCGCTCAACCCGGCGGAAAAGCCATCGAAAGAGGTCGAACAGTTTGGCGCGCAGACCCCGATGAAGCGCCCGGCCCAGCCAGAAGAACTGGCCCCCGCCTATGTGTTTCTGGCCTCGAACCACTGCTCCAGCTACATTACGGGTGAAGTCCTGCCGGTGATCGGGGGGTATTGATCTTGACCCGCGCCCCTGCCACAGTCGGGCTATGTCCCGCCCCCATTCCCCGCTCCGCCGTCTGCGGCTGTTGAAAGGCCTCAAGCAGAGCCATCTGGCAGAGCTGATGGGCGTGACGCAGACGACGGTGTCGCGCTGGGAAAGCGGGGCTCTGGCCCTGCCGGATGATCAGTGGCAGCGGGCGCAACGGCTTCTGGCCGACTCGGCGCAGGACGCCATCCTCAAACGGCTGGTGGAAACGTCGCAGCTCAGCGTGCACCTGATTGACGACCGCACGCACGATCTGCTGGCGGTTTCGCCGTCGCGCGAAGGCCTGTGGCGGGCCGAGCGGGGGGCGTTTCTGGGCAAGTCCCTGATCCGCTATGCCTCTGAGGACATACTGGCCGCCGAAGCCTCGCTGGAGGGTTTGGGCTGGCGCGACGGACGCCTCAGCCGCATCGAGGTCGCTACCGGCCCCAACCACCATCCCATCGTCCCTATCGTCCAGAGCCGCCTGATCTGGGAACGGCTCTTGCTGTCGGACGGACGCGCGGCGCGGCTGGTGACGACGCTATAGCTCCAAGTCTCAAAGAGACTTGGCAAGGCCGACCGGCCGCCTGAGCTTGCGAGGAGCCCCATCTTCACTTTCTGCCGGCGTCTGAGCCGAAAAAGACCGCATAAAATATGCGTTGATCCCCCGCGCACACGCCCGTATCGACGCAGGCATGATCCGCATCGACTCGCATTGGCGTCCCATCCTGCTCCTGTGGTTTACCGGCGTGCTGGCCGCTGCCGCACTGGGCAAGTTTGCCTCCCTAAGCCCGGTCATCTCCGCCGATCTTAATCTGTCGCGCGTCGAAGCCGGCTGGCTGGTGTCGCTGATCGAGACCGGCGGGGCCAGCCTCGGCATCATTGCCGGCCTCCTCATCGCCCGACTGGGCAGTCGCAAGGCGCTGTTGTACGGCATGGGGTTACTGACCGCCGGCGGTCTGATCGGCGCGCTGATCCCCGGCCTGTGGACGTTGTTTGCCGCCCGCCTGATCGAAAGTGCGGGCTATCTGATGGTGGTCATCGCCGCGCCATCCTTGATCGCCACGGTCGCGCGGCCGCAGGATCAGGGCGCAGCGCTCACCCTGTGGAGCACCTTTGTTCCGGCAGGCTTTGCCATCGGCATGGGCCTGAGCGGCGTTCTGTTGCTCTTTACCGGCTGGCGCGCCGTGCTGGTCGTGTGGGCGCTGCTGGCCGGGGCCGCCCTGTTCGCCGCCGTCCGCACCCCGGTGGTCGAGACGAAAAGTGAAACCCGGCTCGTATGGCCGCCCCTGCCCGTCTGGCTGATGTGCGCCGGGTTTGGCTGCTACACCACCCTGTTCGTCGGTCTGATCGCCATGTTCCCGCTGTTCCTCACCGAACAGGGGCAGTCGCCATCGGTCGCCGCCACCGTTACCGGCCTCGCCTCGGCCGCGACCTTAGGCGGGGCGTGGGCCGCCGCGCAGGCCCTGCACCGCGGGGAGCGGGCGCGCTGGAACGCCTTATGCGCAGGCCTGCTTGTGCCCGCCGTTCTGGCCTGCCTGATCTTTATCGGCGGTCATCCGCTGTGGCTGGCGGGGCTGATTATCGCGCTCAACGCCTTATCCGGCATAGGCTCCAGCCTCGTCTTCGCCCGCCTGCCGCATATGAGCCCCGGCCTTAATGTCGCTGCCGCTAATGGCGTGCTGACGCAGTTCGGGGCGGGCGGCTCGCTGATCGGCCCGCCGTTACTCGCAGCCATTGCCGGGCACTGGGGCTGGGCGGCGCTGGGCCCGGCGGTCGTAGTCGGTTCGCTGGCGGCGCTGGGCCTGATGATCGCCGCCGAACTCACCGCCAGACGCGATAATAAATAACGTATGAGGGCTTGCCTCTACCGTGCACTAGTGGCTTGACGCCCGTCGAAACCCCCGGAATAACGGTCTCATGTACAGGGTTGAGGGCTTTTTCCGGGAGATAACGCGCTGGTTCCGCAAACGCGAGGACCAGACGGCGTTTCGTTATGGCGTGGCCGTGGCCTTCTTCGGCGTGGCGCTGGGCCTGCGCTTCGTCAGTGACAAGGCCCTGCCGCCCGGCTTTCCCTTCCTGACCTTCTTCCCGGCCGTCATGCTGACGGCGTGGCTGGTCGGCCTCTGGCCGGGCATTGTCTGTGCGGGGCTCAGCGCGCTGGCCGCGTGGTTCTTTTTCATCCCGCCGGTTTTCAGTCTGGACGTCAGCCCGCCGGTGCTGGTGGCGCTGGGCTTTTTCCTGATCGTCTCCGCCGTCGATATCGCCGTCATCCACGGGATGCGCCTGGCGCAGGAAAAATTGTCAGCCGAGCGCAACACCAATGCTGCCCTGGTGGTGCACCAAAAGACGCTCTATGCCGAGCTTCAGCACCGCATCGCCAACAATCTGGCCTTCGTGGCCAGTATGCTCACCCTGCAATCGAAAAAGCTGGAAGGCAATCGCGAGGCCACCGACGCCCTGACCGACGCGCGCCTGCGTCTGGAAACCCTGTCGCGCATCCATCGCAAGCTGTACGACCCGGACAATGTCAATGTGCCGCTGCGCACTCTGCTGCGCGACATTGCCGAGGACGTGCTTCACACCCGCGACGGACGCATCCGGCTGGAGGTCGAGGTGCCCGACATCACCCTGCCCGCCGAACAGGTGATGACCCTGTCGCTGTTCGTGGTGGAGGTGCTGACCAATTCGCTGAAACACGCCTTCAGCGCCGGTCAGGGCGCGGTCACCATCCGCCTCGATGACACGAAGCCCGACGTGTTTGTGCTGTCGATCCGCGACGATGGCCCCGGCCTGCCCAGCGGCTTCGACCTCGCGGCCTCCAAAAGTCTGGGGATGCGGATATTGCACAGCTTTGCCCGCACGCTGAAAGGCGATGTGGCCTTCACCAGCGACCGCGGCCTGAAAACCTGCCTGACCTTCGCCCGAATGGCCTGAAAAATAGCCCTCCGAAGCAACTTCGGAGGGCTTTTTTGCACAAGACACATGGTCTAGCGAACGTCGGGGATGACTGAATCCACCGTGTCGTCTTCGTCGTTCCAGCGGCGAATCTGAAGCTCCGCCTCATCCTGAGCGACGCCATAGCGTTCCTGAATCTTGCCGGCAAGCAGCTTGCGGTCGCCTTCGATCTGATCGAGATCGTCATTGGTCAGCTTGCCCCAGGCCTTCTGAACGTGACCCTTGAGCTGCTCCCAGCTGCCTTCGATGCGATTGCGGTTCATGTCGTATCTCCTTTCAGTGAAGTCCGGAGGATACAACGCCCTGTCTAAGGTTTCGCCGCGCCATACCGCCCGGCTTATCAAAAGTCCAACAAGACGCTAGGCTGTGGTGACGATTTAACCTTCGCGATCTTTCTCCTCCCCATTTCATGGGGAGGTGCCGAGTTTACGAGGCGGAGGGGTATCTACAAGGGTCGTTATACCCCTCCGTCAGCGTCGCTTCGCTCGCTGCCACCTCCCCACTTCGTAGGGAGGGGAAAATAGTCGTGTTAAATCTTAAATTGTCATCACGGCCTAGCCCACAACCCCGTTGAAGCGCCGTACCAGTTCGGCATCCAGCTTTGACACCGCGCATTTCTGCCCCACCTTACGGCAGCGCGCCGGCAGGGCCGCAAACTGCCCCTGACAGGCCTTGAGTCTGGCCTGCCCTTTGTCCGTCAGGCTAAAGATACGCGCCCAGCGCTTGTCCTGCGGATGGCGCGGTGCCTGATTGGCCAGATAGTGCATCAGGGAGCACGGATCATAGTCGGTCCTTGCCCGTACCCCGACCTTGGGAAAGGCCAGCCTTACATCCCGACACACCTCGGTCAGGAAGGTACAACGCTGCAAGAGCGCGGTCAGAAACGGCTCAAGACGCAGATAGTCATCGCGGTCGGGTCGCTGATGCTCGTGCATCAGCCCCAATACATGGCCAAACTCGTGCAGGACGCTGCCATAGGTGACACCCGGCTCGATGGTTACACGATTACCCGCAGGCAAGCGCCCCATCGTGCCGGTCGTAGCGGACCCCCTGACAATGCTGACAGAGTCGAGCCGTTTGGCGTCAGGCACAAAGCGCACGCCGCTGACGCGCTCCCATTCGGCCATGGCCTGACAGGCCTGTTTCGCCGGTCCAGCGCGCCATCGGCTCCATTCGCCGCAATCAGCCTCTTTGGCCCCCGCCTGTTGCAGCAACGCCGGTTCAAAATGATAGGGCACAGCCCCGCCGGACCACGGACGCACCCCGTCCATGACAGCGGCCGCGTGCGCTGTCCCTGCCCAAAGCAGCCCCAGAGCCAAAACCCACACACGCATTTTTACCCCCTACAATTCCGTTTCCAAACCTAGTGGCTAATATGGCTTTCCCAAGGCAACCAAGAGCCTCCGGCGGGCAGGGGCACGGCCCCTGCACTCGGTTTAGGGGCGCGAAAACCTCCATCCTGCCTCCACTGCTTGCTGGGGGACCATGGATGATGGGCGCTGCACGCCGAAGGGCTTTGAACCACAGATTACGCAGATTTCACAGATTGGCGCTACGCGCCTGCGCGTGACGCAGACACGGATAATCTGTGAAATCTGTGTAATCTGTGGTTCCTATAAATCTCGCGTAGCACAGCGCTGCATTTGATAGGTCAGGCGCAGACCTGTGCCACAGGCTCCCGTTCGTGCTTTTTGTGTTTTTAGTGGCTAAAAACCTGCCCGAAAACACACACACACCGCCCGCAGAAATCGCGCACCCATATCCGGGGTCCGGGGTCAACTGACCCCGGACTCTTCGCGTAAATTCAATCGTTTTCACACTCTGACATAACCGCGCCTTCCCTTGCGGTAAGGGAAAATACTTTCCGTTCACGTCAATTTTATGCTGGCGAAACGGTTATTCCGGGATATGCTGAATCATAAGGCGTCACCATAGACGTCATGAGGCACAGGGTATCCGGAGACGTTCCATGAACCTGATTGACAGGGCCAGGCGCGAATTCATTTTCATCAAGCGGTTGCTGCGGCTGCTGCGCCATATCCGCGAGGTGGATTCAAACTCGCCTGTGCTGGTGTGCGACGATCTCGAAGCCTCGGTAGATCGCCATTCGGCGCGCATCGCCCTGCTGTTCGAGGACAAGAGCCTCACCTATGCCGAGATGGACGTTCTGGCCAACCGCGTGGCCAACTGGGGTTTGTCGCGCGGCCTGAAACCCGGCGATACGGTGGCGGTCTTCCTGCCCAATCGCCTCGAATACATCCCTATCTGGTACGGGCTGAGCAAGATCGGCGTGATCAGCGCCCTGATCAACAACGCCCTGACTGGTCAGGGTCTGGCCCACTGTATCAACATCTCGACCGCCAGCCTAACGATCGTCGATCCCACCACCCTGCCCGCCTTTGCCGAAATCGAAGCCAGCCTGAGCCGCCATCAGGAGGTGTTTGTGCTCGATCTGGCGCAGGGTGACGAAACCTCGCATCACCATTCGCTGACCCAGGCGCTGAAAGGCGTCAGCTCTGTACGCCCGGACCGCAAGATCCGGCAAGGCATGGTCGCGCACAACCCGGCGCTCTACATCTATACTTCCGGCACCACCGGCCTGCCCAAGGCGGCCAAGATCACCCATGCCCGCGCTCAGTTGTACATGAAGGCGTTCCGCGGCGTGTCGCACATGAGCGAGGAAGACCGCCTGTATAACGCCCTCCCGCTGTACCATTCGACCGGCGGCCTGTGCGGTGTGGGCGCGGCGCTGCTCAATGGCGGCTCCATGGTCATCAAGCGCAAGTTTTCGGCCTCGGCCTTCTGGCCTGATGTGCGCAGCCTCAACTGCACCCACATCGTCTATATTGGGGAGTTGTGCCGCTACCTTGTCAACGCGCCGGTGGCGGCCAATCCGGACGATGAGACCAAGCACCGTCTGAAGGTCGCCTTCGGTAATGGCATGCGGCCGGAGGTGTGGACGGAGTTCAAATCGCGCTTCAAGGTGCCGGTGATCATCGAATTCTACGGCTCGACCGAAGGCAATGTGTCGCTATTCAATTTTGACGGTCAGGCCGGAGCCATTGGCCGCGCGCCGGCTTACCTGCGCAACGCCTTCAACATCCGGCTGGTGCAGTTCGATGTCGAGAGCGAAACCCCGGTGCGCGGGCCGAACGGCCTGTGTATCGAGTGCAAGCCCGGCGAGGTCGGCGAAGCCATCGGCGCCATCGGCACCGACGCCCGCCACTTCTACACTGGCTATGCCGACAAGGCGGCCTCCGAGAAGAAGGTTATGCGCGACGTCTTCAAAAAGGGCGACGCCTGGTTCCGTTCCGGCGATCTGATGAAGATGGACAAGGACGGCTATATCTATTTCGTGGACCGTATCGGCGACACCTTCCGCTTCAAGGGCGAGAACGTCTCGACCTCAGAGGTGGGCGAATGCTGCGCCCGCGCCGAAGGCGTCGATGAGGCGATTGTCTATGGCGTGCCCGTGCCGCACTATGACGGCAAGGCCGGGATGGTGGCGCTGATCACCGGTGAAGGCTTCTCGATCGACGCCTTTGCGCAGCATGTAAACAGCCACCTGCCCGTCTATGCCCGGCCGCGCTTTGTGCGCCTGCTGCAAAATGCCGAAACGACCGGCACCTTCAAATACAAGAAGATGGACCTTGTTCTGGCCGGTTTTGATCCGGCAAAGGTCAGCGATCCGCTCTATGTGATGCGGACGGACGACAGCGGCTATAAGCCTCTGACGGCGGAGTGCCTGAGCCTGATCGAAAGCGGTCAGTACAGGATGTAGTCACAGCGTCATGAGGGCGACGCTGAGCGTCTTGATAAGCAAGGGAATGCCGACCAGAAGGGTCCCGGCGCGCGTTGCGGCCGTGATCCAGAAGTCGCGGAAGTCTTCCTTGCGATCCAGCGGTGGCTCCTGATTGAAGATCGGCACAAAGCCCAGCCCGTTCATCTCCCCGTCACGTAGACCACGATAGAGCTGAAAAGCGCAATAGCAGAGGCCCGGCGTGGCCACACATATCACGACCCAATAGATCATTGCCCCTCCCACACAAAACCGCGCCGCTTCGCTTGAAACGGCGCGGTTTGTTTATGTCTGTAACCGTCTTAGTCGCGGCGCGACAACAGCAGGCCGATGACCACACCGGCGGCCGCGGCAATGGCCACCGAGGTGCCGGGGTGACGGCGGATCTGACGGCGCACGACCTTGGTCTTGTCTTCGGCCTCATCGCGGGCTTCTTCGAGGATGACCTGAAGGCGGTCGATGCTGCCATTGATCTTGTCGCGGGTGTCCTGCGACACCTTCAGCTTGTCTTCGAGGTACTCCAGCGCGTCGGTGATCGAGCGCGTGGTCTTTTCGGCAATAGCTTCGGCAGGGGCTTTGTCGGCCATGAGCGGTCTCCTTTGGCTGGAATATAGATATATGCGTTCTATCGAAATATTGCATCCCACAAGAGGGTGAAAATACGGCAACCGATACACCAAAATATAAGGCTTAGGCAAAAAAGAGGCCCCGGCAGTCACCGGGGCCTCTGCCTCTGCTGATCAGGAAAAATGGATCAGTATTTAACGCGCAGGGTGACGCCATAGGTACGCGGCTGGCCCATAAAGGCGTCGTAGGTGTTGGTGTCCAGCGCCTGATTGTAATAGGTGCCGTTGGACTGCACCGTGGACTGGAAGCCATTGCCTTGCAGCGGGGCGTTGATGACGACCTGCTTATAGGTTTCGTCGGTCAGGTTCTGCGCCCAGAATTCCAGCGTCCAGGCCTGATCCGGCGCACCGATGCCGAAGCGGGCATTGAGCAGCGTGTAGCCGTCCTGCATCTTGAACGGGATCAGGTCGGAGCCGGTGTTGTATTCCGAGGAATACTTGGCGGCGATATTGCCCGTTGCGCGCAGGTTTTCGGCGATATTGCCCGACCAGGTGACGGCCAGAGAGCCCGTCCATTCCGGAGCGAAGGACATGCGCGCGCCCGGCAGGAGCGACAGTTGCGGGAAGCGCGCCGGGTTCGACAGGTCAGAGGCGGTGAAGCTGCCGTACTTGGTGTCGGCATAGGCGACACCGCCCTGCACCGACAGGCCGCGGATCGGCGTGGACCAGTAGACATCGGCATCAAAGCCCTTCGACTTCAGCTCCGGGATCGACTCGACCACGAAGGCCGTGCCGAGGAAGGTGTTGAGCTGGAAGTCCTGGAAGGTCTGATCGAAGGCCGTGATGTTGAACAGCAGCTTGTTGTTCAGCATCGAGGTCTTCAGACCGACTTCGTAGGAGTCCACCGTTTCCGGCTTGAAGTAGAGCGAGGCGTCCGGCGTGATGCCCGTCTGGGCGCGATCGAGGTTATAGCCGCCGCCCTTATAGCCACGGGCGTAGGAGGCATAGGCCATGACGTTTTCGTTGAAGCGGTAGGCGCCTTTCAGCGTGCCCGACCATTCCTTCTCGGTCACTTCGTTGGCGATGCGGCGGTTATTGAAGGCCGCATTGCCCCAGAAGGTACACATATTGCCGACCACGGTCGAACGCGAGGCCGCCGGGATGGCCGCCCAGGTGCCGACCGGAGCATTACCCATCAGGCCCGAACGCGCAATGGCCGAGGCACAGCCCACACCACTGTCGGAATTGGTGTAGATGGCGGTCATTTTCTTGGTTTCCTGCGTATAGCGCAGCCCCATCGTGACCTCGAACTTGTCGGTGAACTTGTAGCCATTGTTGGTGAACAGGGCCAGCGACTTCGACTCCTGCGTATAGTAGTCGAGCGCGCCTTCACCCGCCGCGTAGGAGGTGCCGGCGGCGCGGCCGGTCAGCAATGAGACCGTCGGGGTCGTGGTGGGCAGACCGAGCGCCTGCGCCAGCAGGATCGACAGATAGGTTTCGTACTGCGAGCCATAGACGTAGGAGTCGGTGCGCTTCAGGTCTTCGTCGGCATAGAAGGCACCAACCAGCCAGTTCAGCTTTTCACCGCCACCGGCCAGACGCAGTTCCTGCGAGAAGGTGTCAAAATCCGCCTTGAAATCTCCGTTGTCGCGGCGATAGAGGATGTCAGCGCCCGAATAGTCGATGTCCTGACCATTGGTGTTCTTCCACTTACGCACGCCGGTGACCGAGGTCAGGGTCGAGTCGAGCCAGTCCAGCTTGATATTGGCTTCGACCGAGACGCCGCCATCAGTGATCTGCTGCGTGGTCGGGCGGTTGGAATAGGCCAGCCGCGCTTCCGGATTGGCGGTCGCCGCCACGCCGTTACCGCCCGTCAGCGTGTTGAGCGCCGCGCCGGTCGGACCGGTCCGGGTCTGCACCACGGCGCAGCAGTTTTCGTCGCGCTTCGAATAGTCGGCGATGACGCGGATCTTGTGCGCGCCTGGCGTGAACAGCAACTGACCACGCACCGTGTAGAAGTTCTGATCGGCGTCTTCCTTGAGGGCGCGCGGGCCAATGCCGGTATTGACGTCGTAGAAGCCGCCGCGCTCGCGCTTGGCCACAAACAGGCGTCCGGCAACAAGGTCTTCGGACAGCGGCCCGGTGATCGAGGCCGACACGCCCTTGCCGTCATAATTCGACACCGTGGCTTCGCCGTCCATGCCGAAGGTGAAGGACGGTTCCTTGGTGATGATGTTGATAACGCCGGCCGAGGTGTTCTTACCGAACAGGGTGCCCTGCGGCCCCTTCAGCACTTCGATGCGGCCGATTTCGCCCAGATCGCCGAAGCCGACGCCATTGCGCGGACGATAGACGCCGTCGATGACCACGCCGACCGAAGATTCCATACCGGGGTTGTCGCCGACCGTGCCGACACCGCGGATACGGGCGGTGGTCAGGGTTTCGTTCTGGGTCGAGGTGACGGTCAGGCCGGGCGTCAGGACCTGCATGTCCTTGATGTCCTTCACGCCAGCGTCCTGCAGCAGCTTGGCCGACAGGGTGGTGACCACGATCGGCACGTCCTGAAGCGACTGCTCGCGCTTCTGGGCGGTGACGGTGATGACCTGAACCTCTTCCTCAGGCTGGGCGGTCTGAGCCATGGCTGATGCCGCGCTGAGCGCCATGACCATACCGGAACAGGTTACCATCAGTGTGCGGTTGAGGGAGAAGCGATTGTGTGTGTGTGCCTTTACGCGCATGTGTTTCCCCTAGGTCAAGCAGGCCGCCTCTTCCGCAAGGGAAGATTTTACAGTGTAAACGGCGGTCCCTGTATTTGCCGGTTTTGTCTTTGACGTTGTTTTATGCAGACTCGCCCAAGGGTTTACTTAGTACGGTCCGCTACGTGGCATGATATGACACATGTGGGGACAAAGACAATTTCAAATTCATCTCGCAAGCGCACATGAAAAAACCGCGCAAACCTTGTCATACAAGGCTTACGCGGCGTTAGCAGTAGCACCACAGCGGCCAAAAAGGCCTGTAAATATTGACGGTTACGCAAACGTCAACTTGCGATGCGGCGACGCGACAGAACTATTGCGCCTGCACAGGCCGAAAGTAACGATCCCGTAATTACACCAAGCTTTATGGCATTTTGAGCACTTTCCGCATGGTCAGCAAAGGCCAGTGCCCCCAGAAACAGGCTCATCGTAAAGCCGATTCCGCACAAAAGGCTGACGCCATAGAGGGCTGCCCAGCCGCTGTTTTCGGGGGCCCGGGCGATTTTCAGGCGGATGGCCAGCCAGGCTAGGCCAAAAACGCCGATCTGTTTGCCGACAAAAAGGCCCAGCGCCACGCCCAGCATCCGGGGATCGGCCAGCGAGGCGAAGCTCATCCCCGCGAACGAAAAGCCCGACGCCACGAAGGCAAAGAAGGGCACAATGCCGTAGGAAACCGGCGTATGCAGGTCGTGCATGATGGTTTTCAAAAGGCTTTCTTCGCCGCGCGCCGGCGCGTCCAGCGTCACCATAAAGGCCGCCGCCACCGCCGTCAGGGAGGTGGCCAGTCCCGCCTTCAGGCTGAGCGCCCAGGTCGCGATAAACAGCACCAGATAGACGGCTTTCAGACCGCGCGCATGATCGCGCAGGGCGTATTTGGCCAGCCCCATCACCGCCAGCAAACCGGCGATCCACAGGCACATGAGCAGGTCGATCCCCGACGAATAGAAGAGGCCAATGACCAGCACCGCCCCCAGATCATCGACAATGGCCAGCGTCAGCAGGAAGACGCGCAGGCTGTCCGGCAAGCCGCGGCCGACCACCGCGAACACGGCCAGAGCAAAGGCAATATCGGTCGCCATCGGCACGGACCAGCCGCGCAGATCGCCACCGGGCAGGCCCGCATTCAGCGCCACATAGACCAGAGCCGGGGCCGCCATACCGCCGATCGCCCCCAGTACCGGCAGGGCCAGTTTCTTCGGGTTCGACAGTTCACCACGGAAAATCTCGTACTTGATTTCCAATCCAACCACGAAGAAGAAGATGGCCATCAGGCCTTCCTTCGTCCATTTCAGCACCGACTTGTCTTCGACAAAGGTGCCGATCTGCACCGGAATATGGGCGTTGATGAAGTCGAAATAGATCGCGGCCCACGGCGAATTGGCCCAGATGACGGCGATCAGGGCCGACAGCCCCAGAATGAAGCCGGCTCCGGCTTCGGTTTTGAGAAATTCGAGGGTGAACTTCATCGGCGGTCTCCTTTTCCGCGGGCGTGGTCAAAGACCATGCGAGGGTTAAGTCCGGATAGGGATTTTTTGTTGGCTTCCCTCGCCGGGCGGTGGCTCCGCCACCTTGGCCGCCGCCTCAATGGCGGCTTGAGCGGAAGGGTGTCCTTCCGCTCGAAATAGTAATGTTTGGTATCGACTATTGCGGAGAACCGTAGCAAACCAGACGCCCTGTCCCAAGCAAAACCGGTCTGTCTCATGCCGATTTCCGCCCGATATCGTCCCGATCCGCGCCTTGCAGCCTCTGGCCTGCCGCTGGTCGATGCGGTGCGTGCCGCCGACTTCCCGCAGACGGTTTTAAGATACCGCAATGACCGCGCAGCGGCCTCGGTCGGCCTTGAGGGGTTAAGCCACGACGAATGGATCGCGCACTTCGGGCGTTTCACGCCCCTGCCCGAGAATCAGGCCGAACCGCTGGCCCTGCGCTATCACGGTCATCAGTTCCGCCACTACAATCCCGACCTCGGCGACGGGCGCGGCTTCCTGTTTGCCCAGATACGCGATACGCGCGACCGCCTGCTCGATCTCGGCACCAAGGGCTCCGGTACGACGCCGTGGTCGCGCGGTGGCGATGGCCGCCTGACGCTGAAAGGCGGCGTGCGCGAAGTGCTGGCCACCGCGCTTCTGGAGGCGCTGGGCGTCAATACATCGAAGAGTTTTTCGCTGATCGAAACGGGCGAGTCCCTGCGCCGCTATGACGAGCCGTCGCCGACGCGGGCGGCAGTGCTGGTGCGCCTGTCGCATTCGCATATCCGCTTCGGCACGTTCGAGCGGCTGGCCTATCACAGCGAAACCGACGCCATGACGGCGCTGGTGCGCTATGTGGCCGACACCTACTATCCCGAACTCAGCGCGTATCAGGGCCCGGACCTGACGCACGCCCTGTTCGACGCGGTTGTGACGAAGACCGCGCACCTGACGACCCAGTGGATGTGCGCGGGCTTTGTGCACGGGGTGCTCAATACCGACAATATGAACATCACGGGAGAAAGTTTCGACTACGGCCCCTATCGCTTCCTGCCGCGCTATGAGCCGGGGCTGGTGGCGGCCTATTTCGACGAAGGCGGGCTCTATGCCTATGCGCGGCAACCCGATGCGGTGTTCTGGAACCTGACGCAACTGGCGCGCTGCCTCAGCCTGATCGGCGACAGCCAGCCGCTGATCGACAGCCTCAACGCCTTTTCCGAGCGCTATCAGACGGGCATGGCGACACAGTTCTGCCGTCGTTTGAACCTCATCCCGCAAGGTATGGAGACGGAGACGCCCCTGATGCAGGCCGCCTTCCGCATGTTGAGCGCCGCAAAAACGCCCGGCAGTTTTGAAGGATTCTTCTTCGACTGGTTCGGCGGCCCGCTCAGCGAAGCCCGCGCCCTCAATGGCCCGCGCGCCGAGGTCTATACGCACCCCGACGCCTCGGACTTCCGTAGGTTGATCAGCGCCTATGCGCCCGCCGACGCGGACACGCTCTCACACCCGCTGTTCGCGCAAGTCACCCCGGCGACCCTGCTCTATGATGAGATCGAAGCCCTGTGGAAACCCATAGCGGAAGACGACGACTGGTCGCTGTTCTATGAAAAGCTGGCGGAGATCGAGCGTTATCGTGAGGGGTTGGGGTTAAACGCCGAATAGATCCGGTCCAATATCGCGGGCCCCGTGAAGTATGCGGTCAATCAGTACATCCTCACCGTCCAGCATGTAAAATATCGAATACGGCTTATAAACCGCCCTCCAGATATCACCGCCAGAGCGAAATGACTTTAGGTGGAATCGCCATTTCGCTCTAAATTTTTGTTTTATCGCGATGTTTTTGCGGAAAACCGTTCACACTTTTCCGCACATCGCTCAAGGGTGTTCGATCAAAGGGTGACCACGCGGCGCATCGACAAGACGCAAACAGGCCTGATGAATCTCGCTCACAAAACTGACGGCCCGTCGCGGGTTATCCTGCGCGATGAAATCGGCAATGCCTTCGAGATCGCGCAATGCCTGCTCTGAAAAGCGGACTTTCATGTGGCGGCATCAGCCGGAATCATCGCCTGATACTTGGCGATCAAACGGTCAAACGCCTCTTCGGCGTCCACATATCCGCTGTTGCGGCCCTCGTCGATCAGCGCCTTAAGCTCGGCGATCTGGCGTTCGCGGGCCTGCTGTTTGTACTTCCAGTCGCGCAGGGCTTCGCGCATCACTTCGCTTGCTGAAGCGTATTCGCCGCTCTCGACGGCGTCGCGCACCATGGCCGCCATATCGACCGTCAGGGCAATACTGACCTTTTCCACGCGTGGCTTGTCATCGGCCATGAGGCACCTCCGGTACGAACGAGTAGCAATTTATACCACCACTCACAGCACCGAACAATTGGTGATCTGGCTGAAGGCCTCCAGCGCCGCAAAGCCCACCACCGACGTGCCGTGGCGATCCAGCTCCGGCGACCACACGGCAATGGCGGCCTGTCCCGGCACGATGGCGACGATGCCGCCCCCGACGCCGCTTTTGGCCGGCAAGCCGACGCGATAGGCAAACGACCCCACCGAATCGTACACGCCGCAGGTCAGCAGCAGGGCATTAAGCCGCCGTGCCTGCCGCGCCGGGAACACTGTCTCTTCGATCACCGGCGAAAACCCGCCCGCCGCCAGAGGCAGGGCCGCGCGCGCCAGATCGCGGCACGACAGGGTAATGGCGCATTGACGGCAATAGGCGGCGATGACGGTTTCGACCTCATGATGCAGCGTGCCCGCCCCCTTCATCAGGTTGGCGATGGCGCGGTTCTTATGCGCCGTTTCAATTTCCGAGCGCGCCACGGCCTCATCTATGGTCAGGGCGTTCTGGCACAGGAAGCCCATATAGTCGCGCACCGTCAGGTCCGGCCGCCGCGTCCCTTTGAGCAGCATATCGACCACCGCCAGCGCCCCGGCATTGATAAACGGATTGCGCGGAAACCCGGCCTCGTGCTCAAGCTGCGACAGGTAGTTGAAGGGCGTGCCCGACGGCTCCTTGCCCACCCGCGTCCATACCTCATCGCCTATGCGATTCAGCGCAATGCCCAGCGCAAACAGCTTGGTGATCGACTGCGCCGAAAAGGGCTCATCGCCGTCACCGATAACGTATTCCTGGCCGTTTACGGTGCGCACCGCCATGCCGAACTTCTTCGGATCGACGGTCGCCAGTTCGGGGATATAGTCGGCCACCTGCCCCTTGCCGAATTGCGGCTTCACCGTCTTTTCGATCTGCGACAGGACTTCGGGCAGGGACAGTTCGTGTTTCATGGCGCCTCTATACCCCCTCCTCCCGATGAGGGGGAAGGGTTTAGGATGAAGCGCTTTCGCTGTCGAGGCTTTCGGCAAAGGCCAGCGTATCTATGACCAGCCGCGCGATGTCGGCAACGACAGCGTTGCGCGCCATGTCATCCAAGGTACCGCCAGTGGTATAGATCGACAGGAAGATCGGCGGCTGCCCCCCGCTGGGCCACAGCACTGCCACGTCGTTGACCGCCCCATTGGCCCCGCGTCCGGTCTTGTGCCCGACGGTCCACCCCTTCGGCACGCCCGCAGGAATCATGTCGGGGCCCGTCAGCGTGGCCACCATCCAGTCGCGCAACAGAGACAGGCTTTGGGGTTGCAGTACGGCTCCCGTAAAGACGGTGCGCAACAGGCTGCTCATGGCGTCCGGCGTGGTGGTGTCGCGTTCATCGCCCTCGATATTGCTGTTCAGTTCAGGCTCGTTGCGGTCAAGGCGGGTCACCGTGTCGCCCAGCCCGCGCACAAAGGCCGTCAGCCCGGCCGGGCCACCGATCAGCGGCAACAAGAGATTGGCGGCGGCATTGTCGGAGACGGCCACCGCCGCAGAACACAGATCGCCCACGGTCATGCGGCCTCTGGCGACGTGTTTTTCCGTCACCGGTGA
The DNA here is from genome assembly GCF_046503825.1 of Asticcacaulis sp. W401b. Lineage (NCBI taxonomy): Bacteria > Pseudomonadati > Pseudomonadota > Alphaproteobacteria > Caulobacterales > Caulobacteraceae > Asticcacaulis > Asticcacaulis sp. W401b. The sequence goes on along the minus strand of NZ_JBKFEE010000003.1, from coordinate 286,886 downwards.
ATGGTCGAGCAGGTCGGCCTTGCCGTAGCGGATTTCCTGCGCGACGGTGAGTTTATTCTCATCCACCGCCTTGAGGATCGCCGCCGCCAGTACCCATTTGAAGGTTGAACACAGGGCAAAGCGCTGGTTGGAATTGATATTCAGGCTGCCATCCGCGGCGGTGTCTCCCTGAACGACGGCGGTGCCGGTGCGGACGCTGACGCCCACCCGGCCACCGTGGCGTTTCTGAATCTCCATCAGGCGCTGGCCCAGACCGATGGCCTGATTGACCTTTTCAGAACAACCGGCGAGGCACAGACCGGCCCCGCCCATAACAATACCCCGCCGCGTCAGCATCATTTCGCCTTCGTATGTTCGTCCAGCCAGTCAAACACCGTCCTGTGCCACTTCAGGGAATTCTGCGGCTTCAGCACCCAGTGGTTTTCATCCGGGAAGCGCAGGAACTTTGACTTCACGCCATTCATCTGAAGCGCCGTAAAGGTGCCGATCCCCTGTTCCGGTATGACGCGGAAGTCCTGATCGGAGTGGATGACCAGCATCGGCACCGACCAGTCCTTGGCGTGCAAAGCCGGGTTGAACTTGTCGTAGTTCTCCGGCTTCTCATAGACGCTGCCGCCGTTTTCCCACTCCGAGAACCACAGTTCCTCAGTGGCATAGCCCATGGAGCGGTTGTCAAACAGGCCGTCGTGATTGACCAGGCACTTCCACGGGGCCTTCCACTGCGAGGCAATCCAGTTGATCATGAAGCCGCCATAGGAAGCCCCCAGCGCACAGGCATTGTCCTTATCGAGGAAGCTGTATTTCGACAGGGCGTAGGCATAGCCCTTTTGCAGGTCTTCCAGCGGGCGGTCGCCCCAGTGCTGGCTGATGGCATCGGTAAAGGCCTGCCCGTAGCCGGTCGAACCGTGGAAGTCGATCATGATGACCGCATAGCCTGCCCCGGCATAGGCCTGGGGGTTCCAGCGATAGGACCAGCTTTCGCCGAACGAGCCCTGCGGGCCGCCGTGGATCAGGAAGGCCACGGGGTACTTTTTGCCTTCGACATAGTTGGCGGGCTTCACGATATACCCATGCACGGTTTCGTCGTTCCAGCCCTTGAAGGCAAACTGCTCGAACGCCCCGAAGGCGCGGTTTTGCAGCACCGGATCATTGAGGGTGGTCAGAGCCGTGGCCCCGTCATCAATCAGTTTGGCTTTCGGTTTGGAGACAAACAGTTGCGACGGATAATCAAGCCCGCTCTTGGCAAAAACAAAGCGATCTTTCAGCGGCACGAAGGCGTCCATATGACCGCCCTTCGACAGAGGCGTCACCTTGCCAGAAGCGATTTCGACGCGGAACAGCGGCGTCTTACCCACGTCACCGGCGACGACGTAGAGGCTCTTGCCATCGGCCGCCCATTTCAGGCTGTCGGCCGAGCGGTCCCAGTCGGCAGCAATCTGCTTCGTCTCACCGGTGGCCAGATTGCGCAGGAAGATTTCGAACTGATCGGCCTCAAAGCCTGGGCGCTTCATGGCGCGATAGGCCAGCCACTTGCCGTCGGGCGACACCTCGGCCCCCGTATCCCAAGCCTTGTTGGCCTCGGTCAGGTTGGTTTGCGTGGACGGGTTGGCGAGATCGACCTTATAGATGTCGAAATTGGTCGAGCGCGGCTCGTCCTTTCCGGCGATACGCACGGAGTAATAGACGGTCTGGCCATCGGGCGAAAAGCTGTATTCGGCTTCGTCACCGAACGGTTTGGACGGCACGTCGCCATCGACCCCGGCGGTCAGCGACACGGTCGCGCCGCCGCTCAGCGGCACGTAAAACAGGTGGTTGCGCGTCCCGTCGGCCCAGGTGTCCCAGTGGCGCACGAACAGGCGGTCATAGATGACGCCGGTGGACTTATCAGCCTTCTGCGCGGCCTGACGCTTGACCGTATAGTCGATTTCATTGAGGTCTATTTTAAAACCGGGGTCGGGATAGACCGCCACCGAAACCACGACGCCCTTACCGTCCGGTGACAGCTTGTACGACCCGACATCGAGTGGCAGTTTCGTCACCTGCACCGCTTCGGCGTCGTTGAGATCGGTCTTCCACACCTGCATAGAACCCGATCGCGCCGACAGGAAATACAGCGCCCCATCGGCCCCCCATTGCGGCGACAGGGCCCCGCCCTTCGACGCGGTGGTCAGCGGCCTTGAGGTGCCGGTCTTGAGGTCTGTTAGCCACAGGGCATTGACGCCCTTGGTCTTTTCGGCGTTCAGCGTGCGCACCTGAAACGCCGCGTGGGTTTCCGCCTTGTTCACCGTCAGCCCCGACAGACGCTGCATCGACACGAGGTCGTCATAGGTGAAAGGTTGCTTGTCCTGCGCCTGAACGGAAAGCGCAGGGAAAAGAAGCGCGGCGGCCAGACCAGCCGTAGCAAGGAGACGAGACTTCATCGGAAACCCGTTGGTTACAACAGAAAGGAAGCGTTGTTAGACCGCGCTTTCGCTGACCTGTCGAGTCCGCCCGCCGGAGTCCGGGTTAAAATTTGGTAATAATCCGGTGAAGCCTATTTCGAGGCGACCAGCAGACGCGGCCAGTAGTCGGCAAACATGTACTGGCGCGTCGCGTCGGCCGGGATATCGAACTCAGACCCCTTATACCACGGCGTGCAGGTGCGTTGCGCCGGGTCGAGATTACCCCATTGCAGCTTCGGACACGGCTCGTTTGACGGGTCGATCAGATTGTCCACGGCGCGGATTTCGCCGCGCGAGGAGGCCAGTATGCCCGCCGTGCGAATCCGGGCGATCTGGTTGCCCCCGATGAAGCCCGTACCGTCCTCAATATTGATGGCGATTTCGTTCGACAGAATCTTGTTGTCGATGACGCGCAGACGGTTGAGGCTGGAGGTCACACCATGTTCCGAGAAGTCGATCAGCGAGCGCGACAGCAGGGCTTCGCCGCCGCCGGACAGGCTCAGGGCCGAAGCGAAGAATTCGATGCGCAGATCGTCCATAGACAGGATGGAGTCGCCGGAATCGAGCTTGACTTCCATGCCTACCGCCCCGGCACCGCGTTCAAACCCGCGCCAGTCAGCCAGTTGCTGCACCGTCACGCCGGTCATCTGCGAGTCGCCGCTGAGCACCGCGTAGAGGCCGCCCGCCGTCGAGGTCACGCCCGCCTGTTCGGCATAGAGCTGCGCCGAATTGACGGCGACGGCGACCGTGCGCGTCTTGGCCACCACAAAGGATGACAACAGGTTGAGACGCCCGCCGGACACGTGCACCGCGGCGGAGTCGCCCTCATAACGCACGGTCGAATTTTGCAGCGTCAGCTCCGAACCGGAGCTGTAGATACAGGCCGACTGCCCCCCGCGACGCGAGGCGATCAGCATGTTTTTCAGTATCACCTTGCTGGCCTGCGGGTTGATGCGCAGGCAGGATTCGCCATCGGGGGCCACCAGCACCGGCAGACGTGAGTCGCTGCTTTCGCCAACAATCGTCAAGGATTGATTGATCATCAGGCTGGCGACGCAGGAGCGGTTGCGCGCCACCAGTTTCAGCACGCCGCCGGGGCGCATCCGGCGCACCACGTCTTCGACATAGGCCTGACGCGCGGTGTCGCAATTGATGGTCGCGCTCCACTTCGAGCCATAATAGCCGTAGCGGTTATGCGGCTTGTAAGACTTGCCGTGGCAGGTCTTGAGCTGCGCATCCAGCAGGACGCCGAAGCACGGCCGGGTCAGGGCCTCGGTGCGCGCCGCGTTATAGCCGTTGCTGTAGCTGCCGCCATAGCGGGTTTCCGTCTGGGCCGAAGCGGCGGACACCCCGCCGAACAGGGCGACCACAACAAAGGCGAGGTGAGCGGCAAAGGTAACAACTGAGCGCATGGTCATTTCCCTCACCGCCCCGGATTGGTCGAAATCTGGTTGAGTACGGCTTGCAGACGCGAAGCCGACGGACGGAACCCGGCCAGCGCCGAGTCGAGACGCAACACCACGGCCTGCGCCTTATCCTGATCGGCGACGCCGCTCAGGCCCAGAGCGAAATAGGTGGACATGGCAAAGCGCGCCTCGGCCGAGCCCTGCTTTTCGGCCTGCTGATACCAGTAGTAGGCGCGGGCATAGTCGGTCGGCACCCCCACCCCTTCGGAATACATGACCGCCAGCACCAGTTGCGCCTGCGACGAGCCATTGGTCGCCGCCAACTGGATGGCGCGTACCTTATCCAGATTGGTCATACGCGACCCGTCGGGGCGGCCCAGTATGGCGCGCAGGGCCGACAGGGTCTGCGGCGGCACGCGGCCCGCCGAATAGACGGCCTCGGTCGGACGCGAACCGCCCGAAACCTGAGCGATGTCGGCATCATTGGGCCCGACGGGGTAGCGTTCCTGACCCGGATTGCCGTCGCTGTCCGCTCCGCCGCTGACGCGCTGAACCGGCGCCGATCCCTGCGCCAGATCGAGATAGACCAGCGCGCGCCACACGTGGATAAACGGCAGCTCATCCATGCGCGACAGGGCGTATTCATAAGCGTCGGTGCGCGGACGGCTCTCGTCCGAATGCGGCACCCCCCCGGCAGGGGCGTCAGGCGGGTAGAATTCAAACGGCGAGACCCAGCGCTTGGCCTTAGCCTCGACAAAGGCCCCGTAACGGCTGCGTTCGGGCGCGGACTTCTCAAAGTCCTTCAGCATCACATAGGCCCCGACATCACCGGTTTCCGCCGCCTTATAATTATAAAGATAGGCATCGACGTCGTTGCGCGGGAACAGGCTGATGACGTTTGGACGACCATCGACCGGATTGCGCATCATGGCGCGCACCGCTTCGCGGTTATCAACGGGCTCACCCATCGGGCCGTACTGATCGTCATACAGGCGACCGAGCGTGCGGAAGCCATCCGCGCCCAGTTGCGCCTGAATATAGATGACGCGGTCGCGCACCTTGTCGCGCTCTGAATTGTCCATGCGCGCCAGAAGCGTCTCCAGCTTGCGATAGGCAACGGAGCGTTCCACCGCCCGGCACTTGTCAAAGCGTGAGGCCATCTGACCGTTTTTGAGCGTGCGGTTGATCGGCGCGAACCCTTCGGGGTTGGTCAGGGCCATGACCAGCCACACCGACGCCTCGGTCGGGTCTTCGAGGTTCTTGTCCGTGGCGCGTTCGGCCATATAGCGGCTGGCCAGTTCAAGCTGCGAGAAGAAGTCGTTGGCAAAGGCGTGCTTGCGGAAATAGCGAACCGCCCGCTCCTGCTCATTGAAGCCGGCCCCGCCATTATCGGCCATGGGCGGACGCGGACAGCCGCTGACGCCACGCGGTCCGTCGCCGCCACCGCCCAGCCAGTCCACCGACACATCACAAGCCGTCAGGGGCAGGCTGAGCGCCGCCGTCAGCACAACCGCCGCCGCGGCGCGGAACGGCACGCGGCTCATCAGCTTCCGGCCGGTACGACGGGCGGTCTTATCACCGGCGCCGTTGCACCTCATGTCTTCGCTAATTGACATCACGCATCGCCCCGACATGAATGCCGGCAAAATTATGGTTAACAAATCTTGTGTTAGGGATCGTGCGACCTGTCAAGCGCCCCCATCCGGTCCATTCGCGATACCGGCAAAGCGTTGCCGGATTGTCGCGGACCCTGACGAAACCCAGATGGAAAAACCCAGCCCCTGAGCGGTACGTCAACCCCCGTATAACGCCCTCATGATAGCGTTAATTTCCGCGCCTTGGCCAGAGAAAAGTGTTAAAAGCTGCCCGTTCCGGGACACTTTTCCCTGCCTCGGAGACAAAATCCATATCCGCCCTTTATGATTTCGCCCATAAGGCGAAATTCGCCCCGCACAGGTCCGTCATGCTTACCGCGTCACAGAAACAAGAAATCTATCAGTCGCTTAAAAAAGAGATTCTGTCGGTGCTCGATTCTGAGCCCAATCGCGTGGCGCGCATGGCAACCGTGGCCTGTCTGGGCGCTCAGGCCTTTGAGACCTGGTTCTGGACCGGCTTCTATGTCGTCGATGACACCAAAAAGGCGCAGGGCATAGATGAGCTGGTGGTCGGCCCCTATCAGGGTACGCTCGGCTGCCTGCGCATTGATTTCAGGCGCGGTGTGTGTGGCGCGGCGGCGCGCGAACGCGCCACGCAGGTGGTGGCGGACGTGCACGCCTTTCCGGGGCACATCGCGTGTGACTCGCGCTCCAACTCCGAAATCGTCGTGCCGGTATTCGACGCCAAAGGCGAACTGATCGCCGTGTTCGACGTCGATTCGGAAAGCTATGGCGCGTTTGACGACACCGACCGTGTGGCGCTCGAAGACCTGATGCAGGCCGTGTTCGGGGTTTAATCCCAACCCACCCCTGCGGCGCTGAACCCTATTTTCAGGTTGTGATTTTGCCCCCCCTCGGCTAAACCCGCCGCACCATTCCATACATGTGAAACAAAGGGTGCCTCCTCGCATGGCGCAACAATATATTTTCCAGATGCAGGGCCTGACGAAGCATTACCCCGGCGGTAAGAAGGTCTTTGAAAACATCTGGCTCAGCTTCTATTCGGATGCCAAGATCGGCGTCGTCGGCGTCAACGGTTCGGGTAAGTCCACCCTGCTGAAGATCATGGCCGGCATCGACAAGGAATTTTCGGGCGAGGCGCGCGCCGCCGAAGGCACCAAGATGGGCTATCTGGAGCAGGAGCCCAAGCTGGACGAGACGAAGACCGTCTGGGAAAACGTCATCGACTGGTGCGAAGAAAAGAAGATCGTCGATCGCTTCAACGAAGTCGCTGCCCTGATGGGCGAAGAATATAGCGACGAACTGATGGAGGAGATGAACGCCCTTCAGGAGAAGATCGACGCCGGTGACCTGTGGGACATCGACAGCCGCATCGAAATGGCCATGGACGCCCTGCGCTGCCCGCCGAACGATTCCGGCGTGACCAAGCTGTCGGGCGGTGAAAAGCGCCGCGTGGCGCTGGCCCGCCTGCTGCTCTCAAAGCCCGACATGCTGCTGCTCGACGAACCGACCAACCACCTGGATGCGGAATCGGTCGCCTGGCTTCAGCACCACCTTGAAAACTTCCCCGGCTGCGTCATCCTCGTCACCCACGACCGTTACTTCCTCGATCAGGTGACCAAGTGGACACTGGAACTCGACCGCGGCAAGGGCGTGCCCTATGAGGGCAACTACTCCGGCTGGCTGGAGCAGAAGCAAAAGCGCGTCGTGCAGGAGCAGTCCGAATCCGAAGCCCGTCAGCGCGCGCTCACCCGCGAACTGGAATGGGTGCGTTCCGGTGCCAAGGCCCGTCAGGCAAAGTCGAAGGCCCGCCTCGCCGCCTATGAGCGCATGGTCGAGGAACAGGAACACGCCACCAAGGCCCAGACCTACGCCACCATCCAGATCCCACCCGGCCCGCGCCTCGGCAACGTCGTCATCGAGGTCAACGGCCTCGAAAAGGAATTCGGCGACAAGGTGCTGTTCAAGGATTTGTCGTTCAAACTGCCGCCCAACGGCATTGTCGGCGTCATCGGCCCGAACGGCGCGGGTAAGTCCACCCTGTTCAAGCTGATCACCGGTCAGGAAAAGCCCGATTCCGGGACGATCAAGCTGGGGGAAACCGTCAAGCTCGCCTATGTCGATCAGTCGCGCGACGACCTCAACCCCGATCACAATGTCTGGCAGGCCATTTCCGGCGGCACCGACGTGATGATCGTCGGCAAGCGCGAAATCAATTCGCGCGCCTATGTCGGCGGCTTCAACTTCAAGGGCGGCGATCAGCAAAAGAAGGTCGGCCTGCTGTCCGGTGGTGAGCGCAACCGCGTCCACCTCGCCAAGACACTGGCATCCGGCGGCAACGTCATCCTGCTCGACGAACCGACCAACGACCTCGATATCGAAACGCTTCAGGCCCTCGAAGAGGCGCTCGAAGACTTCGCGGGCTGCGCCGTGGTCATCAGCCACGACCGCTGGTTCCTCGACCGTCTGGCCACCCACATCCTCGCCTTCGAAGGCGACAGCCACGTGGAATGGTTCGAAGGCAACTTCGAAATGTACGAAGAAGACAAGAAGCGCCGCCTGGGCACCGACAGCCTGATCCCCAAGCGCATCAAGTTCCAGAAGTTCGCGCGGTAGGGCCACAAAGAATGCAGGGGCAGCCGCCCCTGCACCAGATTGTTGGAAAAGATTAAACCGCCGAAGTTTCAAACTCCGGCGGTTTTTCTATGCCAGCATATTGCGCTTGTGCTTGGCCAGCTTGCCCTTGGTCGGGCGCGGGGCGGGCGGCGGCAGGTCGTCCGGGCCGATGGGCGTCGTTTCCGCCACGGTGACCACGACCAGTTCGTCCGGCTGCCGCGTCTTTGCCTTTTTCTTTTCCGGTCGGGGCGTTTTCGGCGTTGGCGCGCCGCCCCACGGATGGCGCGGATCAATCAGACCCCGGCTATGGAAGAAGGCCGAGGTCACGCTCTTGCGCCCCAGTTCGGCCTGCGCCCCTTCAAGCAGGTTGAGGATATGCGCCTCATCCTTCCACGCCTCGTGAAAGTCCTGCAAGGCGCGCCACACGGCCACCCGATGCTCGTCCGTGGTCATATCGACCTTGATCTTGGCCGGAGGGTCTTTCTTGGGGCTATCCGGATCGGGCTCCGGCTCGGACAGGGCTTTTTTGAGGTCGTCGAAAGGCTTGCCCGACTTGTCTTTCAGCGCCAGCAGCGTCCCCAGCTTGGCCTCGATCACGGCTGACAATTCGCGCGCCCGCTCAAGCTGCAAGGCCCCTGACGCGCTGACCGCCAGATGCAGGCTGTAGCGTACACTGTCGTAGATCGCCTTCGCCGAGGCACGATAACGCGCCTGCTGCCCGGCCATTGATAACTGTCCCGACAGCCATACGGTCAGGGCAAACAGCACCACACCCGCGATCAAAAAACCCAGCAAAAGCATCAGCGTATGACCATCGAGCACGATTGTCGCCACCGCGCGCGGGCCTTCTCCGAAGGGATCGCCGAAATCCTCAGGCGCGTCCGAATATCTCATCTCTTCCACCTCGGACGGGCCGCCTCGCCGCCGGGCTCACCCGCCCCATAGAGGTTGCGCGGGTCACGCCATTCCGCCGTCGTCAATTGCCGGAACACCGCCGCATAGTGCTCACGCATCAGACCGATATCCCGCCACGGCGCGGCCAGTTTTTGCAGAGTCAGCCAAACTTTTGTGGTGGTATCGAAGCCCGGTTTGGGAGCCTTTTTCTCTTCGGCCTTGGGCAGGCCCACCACCTCACCACCGACCGCAGCCACGGCGCCCGTTGTCGCCCCCGATTCCGCCACACCCGGCTGACCATTATTGACAGCGATATTGATGACCGTACCGCCCGACATTCCACTCACGTCCCCTTTGGCCGCCTCCGGCTTCTTGTCCGGCTCGACCTCTTTGACGGCGCTGTTGGCCTTGTTCAGCGCGGCGTGATGCTTACCGATAAGGTCCATCAGTTCGGTCGTATTCCCGAAAATTTCCTGATTGGCGTCGATGGCGGCGTTTGATTTATCGCGCACATTGGCCGCCGAGCCGCGCACGGCGTCACCGATCACCGCCCCCAGCGCATCGACATTGCGATTGAGCGCCGGCGGCAGCCCCGTCCGGCGACGGGCCCCGACGATCAGGCCCGCAACGAGCATTAGCACGCAGAAGCCAATGCCGATCATCCACAACAGGCCGCCGCTGTACCACAGCCGCACCAGCGTATCCCACAGGCTGGGGTCATAAAAGCCGTCCGGCGGCGTGGCGTAATCGTCCCCGGTGTAGCGCATGAACCCTGAAAACCTCCCCCAAAGTGGTTAACGTGCCAAAGGGTTAACAGATTGCCACGCTTTGCACCAGCGGGGTAGATCGAATTCACACTGTCGCTGCAAAAAGGGCTCACACCCGAAAGGATGAGCCCATGATTTCAGTGCGAAAATGGCCACTAACGCGCGCTGCGGCCCTGAGTTTTCGTGGCGGCGTCTTCGATGCGGCGTAGCAGGTCCTTCATCAGCTCGATCTCTTCGACGCTGAGATTGGCCAGCACTTCCTTTTCAAACTCCACCGCCGACGGGGCGACATCGTTGAACAGGCGCTGGCCTTCCGGCGTCAGGATAAGGTGGTGCGAACGGCCATCGTGCTCGTGGGGGGCGCGGGTAATCAGGCGGCGCTTGGCCAGGGCCTGAGCGGCGCGCGAAATGGTCACCTTGTCCATGCCGGTGCGCTTGACCAGCGCCTGCTGGGTCGAAGGGCCGTCTTCGTTCAGCACCCAGATCAACCGCCATTCCGGAATCTTCAGGCCATAGAGGCTGTCATAGGCCGTCGAAATCAGCCCCGATACCGCGTTGGAGGCCACAGACAGGCGATAAGGCAGGTAATTATCGAGCGACAGCTTGCTATAGGGCATCGGATATCCTCTCAAAAGGTAACTCTGCTATTGCCGTTTTAATGTCATAAATACAAATGAGAATTTTTTAATTCGTCATAAACCCCGACTAATGCGCGATGGCCTTGTTTTCGACACGGTAGCGGCGCAGAGAGCACGCTCTTTATTTATTTCGCGCCGCAACAGGGTGTGAGGCGACAAGCCCCGTGCAAGCTGTTATGGCAGCAGGAATATCTTCTAGTTACGGATTTATCCCTTGCTGCGCCCGCTTTACGACTGGACCCTGAAACAGGCGGCCCGTCCCAATGCTGAAAAAGTTCTGGCCGCGATTTCGTTTGCCGAAAGCTCTTTCTTCCCCATTCCGCCCGATGTGATGCTGGCACCGATGGCGCTGGCCAAGCCGGAAAAGGCCTATCGTCTCGCCTTTATCTGTACCGTGGCGTCTGTGCTGGGCGGGCTGTTCGGCTATGCCATCGGCTATTATCTGGCCGATATAGGGCTCAAAATTCTGGGCCTGTTCGGCTATTCGGGCAATCTCGACAGCTTTCACGCCATTATTCAGGAATGGGGCGCCTGGGCCATCCTGATCAAGGGCCTGACGCCTATTCCGTTCAAGCTGGTCACCATTGCGTCGGGCATGGGTCAGCTCAATCTGGCGATTTTCTTCATCTGCTGCGTCATCACCCGCGGCGCGCGGTTTTATCTGACGGCCTTTCTGCTCAAGCGTTTTGGCCCGCAGGCGCGCGAACTGATCGAAAAGCGCATCAATCTGGTGGCGATCGTTGGCGTGGCGGTGATCGTGCTGGGGATCGTCGCCGTCAAATTCATGCACTAACTCATTATGGTTTCTGCTAGAAACTTAATGAGTTAGGTTTTGTTTTGCCCCTCGCCGGGCGGTGGCTTCGCCACCTTGGCCGCCGCCTCCGTGGCGGCTTGAGCGGAATGACTATAGAAATCATTCCGCTATAAACCCCTCACACAGCCGATTGCCCCGGTCGTGCGAAGCATTTAAGGTGTGATCGCTTTGCGTAACCAGAGGTGACCGATTGTGATGAAAGCTGTGCTGTTTTTTAGCCGCTGGTGGTCGGTCATCGCCCTGATCAGCGCCCTGTGTCTTCTGGGCGCGGCGCACGCCTTTCAGACCTTTGGCAATCTCAATCCCTGTCATCTGTGCCTGAAGCAGCGCGACATCTACTGGATCGCCGTCGGCGTGTCGCTGGCGGCCACGGTATGGGCGGTATTTACGGGGGCCAAGGGTCCGCCGCGCGTCTTTTCCTTTGTGCTGTTTGCCATCTTCGCCACGGGCTGCGCCATCGCCATCTTCCACATGGGCGGCGAAGAAAAGTGGTGGGCGCTGCCGGCCACCTGCACCGGCGTGTCGGACGAGGTGTCGATTGATTCCATCGCCGCCATGCTGTCCGGTGGCAAGTTCAAGGCCCCGCAGTGCGACATTGTGGCGTGGCGCTTTCTGGGCCTGAGTATGGCAGGGTGGAACGCCATCATTTCCGGTGCGCTGGCGATCCTCAGCCTGATCGCGTCTCTGCGCCTGCAACTCTATTACCGCCTGTCCCAGCGGCAGGCGAGCGAAGCCTGAGAGGCCTGAACATGACCGAAGCCGCGCTCCGCCAAACTCCTCCCAAGCCCGGCGCGGGCGAGCGTCAGCGCCGCCTGCACGAGATTTTGCGCGTCGATCACGCCGGTGAACTGGCGGCCGTGCATATCTATCGCGCGCAGGCCGCCGTTTTTGCCGCCACGCCGCACGCAGGCTTAAGCGACGATCTCAAGCGCATGGAGGGCGAGGAGCAGGTGCACCTCGACCGCTTTGAAGCCCTGATGCGCGACCATCAGGTGCGCCCGACCGTGATGACGCCCGTGTGGCGCATGGCGGCGCTGGGCCTGGGGGCCGCGACGGCATTGCTGGGCGAAAAGGCCGCCCACGCCTGCACCGAGGCGGTCGAAAGCGTTATCTCGGAACACTATGCTGAGCAGATCGCCGAGACTCAGGCACGCGACCCTGAACTGGCCGCCGAACTGACGGAGTTCCGCGACGATGAGTTGCGCCACCACGACCACGCCATCGAAGAAGGGGCGCACGAAGCCCCCTTCTATCCCCTGCTGTCGGCAGTGATCAAGGGCGGCTGCAAGCTGGCCATCAAGATCAGCGAGAAGATATGAGTCCCGTCCCGCTGCCGCCGCACCGCGCCGAAGACCTGCGCACTCTGGGGGCCAAGGCAGCCGACGGCATCGCCTCCATCGTCGGATCGTGGCGCTTTATCATCATTCAGTCGACCCTGCTGTTTGGCTGGATCGCGGTCAACAGCGTGGCGTGGATGCGCGGCTGGGACCCGTATCCGTTTATCCTCCTCAATCTGGTCCTATCGTTTCAGGCGGCCTTCACCGCGCCCATCATCATGATGTCGCAAAACCGCCAGGCCGAGGTGGACCGTCAGAAGGCCGACGCCGACTACCACGTCAATATCAAGGCCGAAGAAGACATCTGTGGCCTGCACGAAAAGATGGACCTGCTGCGCGAACAGGACGTGGCGCGGCTGATCGGACTGGTCGAGGCGCTGATCGAAGATAACCGCGCGCTGCGGGCCGAACTGGCGAAACGCGACTGATGTTTTCGCACGTCTTTATCGGTATCAGCGATTTCGAGCGGGCGCTGGCCTTCTACCGCCCGCTGATGCAGGTACTGGGGACGCCGGAACGCTTCTGCGATGATCAGCGGCCGTGGGCCGGGTGGCAATCCGAGCCCGGCCCACGCCCGTTGTTCCTGATAGGCAGACCCTTCGATGGCGAGCCCGCAGCAGGCAATGGCCAGATGGTCGCCTTTATGGCCAAGGATCGTGCCACGGTAGATAGAACTTACACTACAGCTCTGGCCAACGGCGGCACCTGCGAGGGTCCGCCGGGCCTGCGTCCGCAGTATCACGCGAACTATTACGGGGCCTATGTGCGTGATCCGGACGGCAACAAGCTATGCGTAGCGTGCCATTTCGCAGAGTGATCAATCCTCAACAAATTTAACACACGTGCCATCGACTCTAGCGACGAGCCGCGTATGAAGATGCGGCGTTGCATACCCGGCTTTCACCTGACCTCCCTGTCTGCAAATAGTTTCTATTCCACCTTCAATACGCGGAAAAGCGAAGAATATACCGCCGGGCAACCGCGTCAGCTTCTGGGTGCGAACACCGCTGACGATTTCGGCAAACGCAATTTTATCGGTATCACCGGATATCAGCGTACTGCCCTTCATATAAAACCAAGCCATTGACACCAAGATTAACGTGGCAAAACCAAGAACATAGCCCCCCAACTTTTTCATTGGCCCGACGCTCCCCGGTTAAAATTGAGCGGTAATATTCTGGCCGCCGCGGCTGATGGTGATGGTGAAGCGGCGCGCCGACTTCATCACCGACTCCAGTTGCGCCGTCGAGGTGATGGCCTGCCCATTGACCTCCCTGACGATATCCCCTGGCCGGAACCCCGCTGCCGCCGCGTAGGAACGCCCGGACAGGGCATAGATCATCACGCCCTTCGACGCCACAAACGGATCGAGCCCGATCTCATCGGCGACGGCCGGCGACAGATTGACGACGGTGGCCCCATTCAGCGGGAAGTTGCCGCTGAGGGCGCGCTGGTCCTTGGGTGCGCCGCTGGGCGGAGACACGCGGGCCGTCAGGCTCAGCTCCTTGCCCGCGCGCAGCACCTTCAGCGCCGCCGCGTCATTGGGATTGAGCAGGCCGACGCGATAGTTCAGCGCCTTGGGGTCGTTGACCGCCTCGCCATTGATGCCAAGGATGACGTCGCCGGTCTTCAGCCCTGCCTTGTCCGCCGGACCGCCGGGATAGACGTCGGAGACGAGGATACCATCCGGACGCGACAGGCCCAGTGAGCGGGCGATTTCGGTGGTCATGCCATCGCCCTTGGCCCCCAGCCACGGCCGCACCAGCGTGGACTTACCGCCCAGCGCCGTATCGACCGCGCGGCGCACCATGGCCGCCGGAATGGCGAAACCGACGCCCGCTGAGGAGCCTGAACGCGACAGGATGAACGAATTAATACCGATCAGGCGGCCATCCATATCGACCAGCGCCCCGCCGGAATTGCCGGGATTGATGGCGGCGTCGGTCTGGATAAAGGCCCCCTCGCCCTGCCCCACATCGGTGCGGTCCAGCGCCGAGATGATGCCGTTGGTGACGGTCTGCCCCACGCCGAACGGATTGCCGATGGCCAGCACCAGATCACCGACCTCAAGGTCGTGGCCTTCCTGAAGATTGATGGTCGGGAATTTCTGCCCGGTGGTGTCGAGCTTGAGGATGGCCAGATCGCTGCGCTCATCGGCCAGCAGCACCTTGGCCGGGAATTCGCGGCGGTCATTGAGCACAACCATGAATTCCTGACCGCCCTGCACCACGTGGTTGTTGGTGACCACAATGCCGTCGGCGCGCACGATGACGCCGGACCCCAGCGACTGCTCGACGCGGGCCTGCGGCACGCCGCCGCCAAACAACTGCCAGAAGGGATCGACCTGCTGACGGGTTACGCGGCGCGCATAGACATTGACCACGGCAGGCGCCGTCTGCTTGACCACGGGCGAGAAGGACGACTTCATGGCACCGGCATCGCCCGGCACCTTGCGCGTCGCCGGGGCCGGGGCCTGATTGAAGCCCTGATAGTCCTGCGACTTGCCCTCCCCCGGTGAACAGGCGGCCAGCACGGCGCAAACGAACACCAGCAGGGCAGATTTCAAGGTCATGGTGATCTCTTTGGCTCTTATCGTCATAGGGACTAATGTAAAAACCAAAATGGCGACTTCAAGGCCGCAAGGTTTGGCCACGAAAAACACGAATACGGTTTTTGCCGACAGCGCGAAGCGCCTTTGGGAGGCGCGTGCCGCAAACCGGGCAAAAGGCAGGGGTTCTGGCGTTCGTGCTTTTCGTGTTTTTGGTGGCTAAACCCTCAGAACAGCGGTTCGTGGTCGTGGTGCACGGGCTTGGCTGTCGTCGGCACCGGTTCGTCCTTTGAGCGGTCGCGCACGCCCAGTGCCATCAGGAAGGCCACGAGAAGCACCACGGCCGCCGAGAAGAAGGCCGCCCCTGACCATAGCTTTTCGACGCCCGGTCGCGTCATCACCGACAGGATATAGCCGAAGACAAACGGCGCAATAATCCCCGACAGCGACATCAGGCTGTTGACCGCCCCTTGCAGCAGGCCCTGATCGCCCGCACCCACGCGCGTCGTCATCAGCGATTGCAGGGCCGCATTGGTCATGCCCCAGCAGCTCATGATCGGAATGGTGATCAGAAATACGCGCCAGTCGGTATTGTAGCCATAGCTCATAAAGCCCACGACGCCGCACAAAAGGCCAATGACCAGAGTCGCCTTTTCGCCAATGCGTTTGACGACCATGCCGGTCAGTCCGCCCTGCACGATCACCGCCCACACGGCGTAATAGGCCATGGCCAGACCGACCTCGCGCCCGCCCCAGCCCAGACGGTAGCTGGCATACAGCACAAAGGTCGCCGGGATGACGTGGTGGGCGAAGTTCGACACCATGCTGATCAGGGCCAGGCGCATTACGCTTTTGGCCTGCCACAGGAAGAGGATTGAGCCGATGGGATTGGCGTTTCTCAGGCTGAACGGCTTGCGGTGATCCTTATCGAGCGATTCCGGCAGGACCAGCGCGCCGTAGAGGGCATTGAGCAGGCTTAAGCCGCCCGCCACCCAGAAGGGCAGTCTCAGGTCGATATGGCCCAGCATCCCGCCCAGCGCCGGGCCCATGACGAAGCCGACGCCAAAGGCCGCACCGATATAGCCGTACATCTGCGCGCGTTCGTCCGGCTCGGAAATGTCGCTGATATAGGCATAGGCCGTGGTGATCGAGGACGAGGTGACGCCATTGAGCAGCCGTCCGATCAGAAGCCACATCAGATTGCCGCTCAGCGCCATGATCAGATAGTCGAGCGCCAGCCCCAGATTGGACATCAGGATGATGGGGCGGCGGCCGAAGCGGTCGGACAGCGACCCCAGTATGGGCGAGCAGACGAACTGCGTGAAGCCCCATAGGGAGTTGAACACCCCGCTCCACCAGCTTGCCGCCGTCACCGAGCCGACAAAGGTTTCAATCAGGCGCGGCAGGACCGGTATGGCCAGCCCCAGCGCCATCATGTCAAGACAGACGGTGATGAAGATGAACATCACCCCCGGTTTGAGATGTGCTTTCACGCCCCCCATGTCGCCTCGGTCAGTGTACGGGGCCGGACGGCGGCGCGCCGTTGCCGTTGTGGCGAATGGCGGCCTTGACGCCGGCGGCGATCAGCAGGGCGATGCCCAGAATGGCGGCCGCCAGCACAAAGGGCGCACCGGCGGTCACCGGCCCGTGGGTCGAGGCCACGGCAAACACCGCGCCGAAGGTCAGGGGCGCGAAGATGCCCGCCGCCGACATCAGGCTCATATTGGCCCCTTGCAGGGTGCCCTGTTCCTGCGGCGCGACCTTTGAGGTCATCAGGGCCTGCGCCGCCGGACCGGTCAGCCCCCACAGGCTCATCAGGGGGATAAAGATGACATAGGCCTGCCAGGTGGGGGCAAGGCCGTAGCCGAGAAAACCGATGACGCCGAAACTCAGGCCCACCAGCATGGCTTTCTTTTCGCCGATGGCGCGCACCACGCGCCCGGTCAGACCCGCCTGCACGATGGCGCTGCACACGCCCACCGCCGCCAGCGTCCAGCCCACCTCCTTGGGGCCCCAGCCGAAGCGCAGGGCGGCATAAAGGACGAAGGTCGTCGGCAGGACCTGATGCGCGAAATTGACCGTCAGATTGACCAGAGACAGGCGCAAAACATCCGCATTCCGGCTGAGGAAGGCCAGCGCGCCCAGTGGATTGGCGGTGCGCAGCGAGAAGGGCTTGCGGTTTTCCGGTGGTAGCGATTCGGGCAGGACAAACAGGCCGTAGCAGAAGTTCAGCAGGCTTAAGCCCGCCGCGACGTAAAACGGCAGGCGCGGATCGACATCGCCCAGCACGCCGCCCAGCAGCGGCCCCAGAACAAAGCCCAGACCAAAGGCGGCCCCCATCATGCCGAAATATTTGGCACGGTTTTCCGGCTGGGTGACATCGGAAATGTAAGCATAGGCAGTGGAAATACTGGCCGAGGTGATGCCGTTGATCAGCCGCCCCAGCAGCAGCCAGCCCAGCCCCGGCGCCATGGCCATCAGCAGGTAGTCAAAGCCCAGACCGAAGTTCGACAAAAGCACAATGGGCCGACGCCCGAAGCGGTCCGACAGCGCGCCCACGATGGGTGAGGAGATGAACTGCATCACGCCCCACAGCGAGCCGAACAGCCCCACCCAGTAACCGGCGGCCGAGACATCACCCACAAAGTCCGCGATCAGGGCGGGCGTCACGGGAATAATCAGCCCCAGCGCCACGATATCGAGGCAGATGGTGACAAAGATAAACGGGACCGCCGCCTTGTGAGGGCGCGACAGTTCGGGGATTCCGCTCACGTTCCAGCCTTGCAGACGAAATAAAACAGCGGACCTACATAGGTCAATTCGCTACGCTTGGCTAGTGCGGCCTGCGTTTTCGACGCGGCATTTTGTTCGATCAACAGATTGTTTTTTATGAGTTATTCTGTGAAATCCATTGCGCGTCATCCCGCACCTATCTGAGGGCAGGGGCCACATCGCGCAAATGGCCGTCCGATGGCTGCGCCTTCAGGTGCATCAGGCGCATGATCAGCGGATAGACATCGACATTGTCAAAGGTCTTCAGCGTCACGCCCGGCCGGATATCCGGCCCGAAAACGATCAGGCGCGTAAACATCTCCGGATTATAGGGATCATAACCGTGGCTGCCGCCCTGTGGCTTCGGCATCCAGTCGTCGCGCGAGGGAGCGACGATGTAGCTGCCCGGATTGGCGAGGCAGACGATCGGCGGCACGCGGCGGTGCGTGCCGTAATGGAAGCGCGCCGGGATGTCCTGTTTGCGCCAGCACTGCATATGGGCGTGCGGTTTCAACAGCGCGGCTTCGACGATCTTTTCCTGACCCACATTGGGGGTGAAACCGGCCGCCTGACCGCCAGAGACCGTCGCGCTGTTGGGTGGCAGCAGGTCCGCCACCTTGATAAAGGTTTCCGGCTTGTGCTGCGTCATGCCGTGGTCGCCGACGATGACGATATTGACCTTGCCCCACAGGCCACGCGCCTTGAGACCGGCGATCAGGTGGCCAATCCCCTCGTCCACTGCTTTCAGCGAGGCGGCGACCTCCGGGCTGTCGGGACCAAAGTCGTGCCCCGCATGATCAACGTCGCTGAAATAGAGGGTCAGGGCCTGCGGACGCTCGGCCTCAGGTACATCGAACCAGGCCAGACCGCGATCAACCACCGTAGTGGGCGGCAGATGATCTTCAAAAGCGGCGTATTTATAGGGCCGCGCCCCGTGGATTTCGGCCTCCGAGCCGGGCCAGAACATCGTGGCCACCTTCACGCCCTGACGATTCGCCGTCACCCAGAAGGGCTCGGCGTCGTTCCACCAGAAGCCGTCGGTTACCTGCTCGCGGTCCGATAGCCTGAAGGTCACACCGGGGCGTTGCGGGTCGCGCATGGTGTTGCCGACAATGCCGTGGTGGTCCGGCCGTTTGCCCGTCACCAGCGTGTAGTGGTTGGGGAAGGTCAGGGACGGAAAGCTGGGGCGCATCGGGCCGGTCGCCCCATTGTCGGCCAGATACTTTAGATTGGGCGTCAGGCCGCGCGTGTGATAGTCGGCGCGCCAGCCATCAATCGAAATCAGGATCAGGGTGTGGCGCGGGGTCGGCGTTTGCAACGGCACACTGGCGCAGGCCGACAGGATAAGCGCGGCCAAACCGCAAAGCCACAACCGCCACAGAGTTCGCATCGTCAACGCCTTTCACACATCTGCTTTCATAGGTAACTAGCGGGCATGACAGGTCGATGACAAGAGGCCTATGCGCAACAAAAAGGCCCCCGGCAGAACCGGAGGCCTGTGTTCAGAAAGGCGGAGGCCTCAATCGCAGGCGCGACGGGCATCGAGCACGGGCTGATCGAAGACTTCCGTCGCATGGCTCGGTTCGGTCTGGTCGGGGTAGGCGTATTCCGTCATCGCTTCGGACAGGGCGAGCGCGCCGCCGACATCAGTGGTCCGGGTATCACTCAGCATGTAAACCTCCGGTTGGGCTTTGGGAACGTCTGCCAATTTCGTCTCTAGAGCGAAATGGCTTTAAGCGGAATCGCCATCTCGCTCTAAATATTTGCTTTGCCGCGATGTTTTTGCGGAAAACCGCTCACATTTTTCGACATATCGCTCTAAGCCACGCTCAGACGAAATCTGCATCTGAACGATAGGGAATAAAGTGGCGCTAAGACAGTCACAGTTGCGCCTCAAACGTTCACAGGCGCGTTAACAGAGGTTGATCGAACGTAAAAAAGGCCTCCGGATCGCTCCGGAGGCCTGTATTCAAAGGGCTGTGTGCCGTTTGACCTATTCTTCGCCAGCGTCGGCGGAGAAGACCGGGCCCGAATCCTGACCCTTGGCGGACTCGTCGCGATCGACGAATTCGATGACGGCCATGGCGGCGTTATCGCCGTGACGGAAACCGGCCTTCATGATGCGGATATAGCCGCCGTTGCGGTCGGCATAGCGCTTGGCCAGCACGTCGAACAGCTTGCCAACCTGCGTCACGTCACGGACGCGCGAGATGGCGATACGACGGTCGTGCAGGGTGCCCGACTTGGCCAGCGTAACCAGCTTTTCGACGAAGGGACGCAGTTCCTTGGCCTTCGGCAGGGTGGTGACGATCTGCTCGTGCTTGATCAGCGAGGCCGACATGTTGGCAAACATGGCGATGCGGTGCGAGGTGGTACGACCGAGTTTACGGTAACCGGAACCGTGACGCATAATAGTTTCTCCATAAGACCACGCCGCTACTTTCGGCTAGCATGGCCCCAAAAACAGGCCCGAAGCTCAAGGTCGAAGGGCCTTCGTGACCCCTGCCCGCTCCGAACGTCCGCCGGACGATGCGTCCTTTGGAAATTACCGGGACAAGGTTTTGGTCTTTCCCGGTAAGTGATCAGGCAATTCGCAGAATCGCCCTCTCATAAAAGGGCAAGAGGCCCGAACCTTGCGGATCGGGCCTCTCATTTCTCTTTTCAGAAGTCTTAGATCTGGTCTTCAAACTTCTTGGCGAGGTCCTCAACATTCTCCGGCGGCCAGTTCGGCACATCCATGCCGAGTGACAGACCCATAGATTGCAGGACTTCCTTGATTTCGTTCAGCGACTTGCGGCCGAAGTTCGGGGTACGGAGCATTTCCGATTCCGTCTTCTGGATCAGGTCGCCGATATAGACGATGTTGTCGTTCTTCAGGCAGTTCGCCGAACGGACGCTGAGTTCCAGTTCATCGACCTTCTTGAGCAGGGCCGGGTTAAACGGCAGCTCAGGCTTGCCTTCTTCGACGATGGCCGGCTTCGGCTCTTCAAAGGTGATGAAGATCTGAAGCTGATCCTGAAGGATGCGCGCGGCATAGGCCACGGCGTCCACCGGCGTCACCGCCGCATTGGTTTCAACGTCGAGCACCAGCTTGTCGTAATCGAGCGACTGACCCTGACGGGTCGGCTCGACGCGGTAAGCCACCTTCTTGACAGGCGAATAGAGGGCGTCAACGGCGATCAGGCCGATCGGCGCGTCTTCCGGGCGCAAACGGTCGGCGGGGACGTAGCCCTTACCGGTCTGAACCGTGAACTCCATACGCACCGAAGCGCCTTCGTCCAGCGTACAGATGACGTGGTCGGGGTTCAGCACTTCGATGTCCGACGGGACGTCGATCATGCCCGCGGTCACCGGACCAGCCGACGACGCGCGCAGAACCATGCGCTTGGGGCCTTCGGCGTGCATACGCAGCGCCAGTTGCTTGATATTGAGGATGATATCGACCACGTCCTCACGAACACCCTCGATGGAGGAGAATTCGTGAACAACGCCGTCGATTTGTACCGCCGTCACCGCCGCCCCTTGCAGGGAGGACAGGAGCACGCGGCGCAGAGCATTGCCGAGCGTCACGCCAAAGCCGCGTTCCAGGGGTTCCGCAACAAGACGCATCTTGCGCTGGGAATCCTGACCGGACTCGATTTGGGGCTTCTCGGGACGAATAAGCTGCTGCCAGTTTCTTTCGATCATTGCGTCCCTCAGACGAGAAAGGTTGCCCTCAGCTTCACGCCGAGGGCAACGGAAAAGGGGTAGAAATCGGTATTAAACGCGACGACGCTTCGGCGGACGGCAGCCGTTGTGCGGGATCGGGGTCACGTCACGGATGGTGGTGATCGTGAAGCCGACGGCTTGCAACGCGCGCAGAGCCGACTCACGGCCCGAACCCGGACCGGCGACGCTGACTTCCAGCGTCTTCACACCGTGCTCAATCGCCTTCTTGCCGGCGTCTTCAGCCGCAACCTGAGCCGCGTAAGGGGTCGATTTACGCGAACCCTTGAAGCCCATGTGACCGGCCGACGACCACGAAATCGCATTACCCTGCGCGTCCGTGATGGTGATCATGGTGTTGTTGAACGAGGCATTGACGTGCGCCACGCCCGAGGTGATGTTTTTACGCTCGCGCTTTTTAACGCGGGAAGGTTCTTTGGCCATAAATCAGATCCCGATTACTTCTTCTTGCCGGCGATGGGCTTCGCCGGACCCTTGCGGGTGCGGGCGTTGGTGTGGGTGCGCTGACCGCGGACCGGCAGGCCCTTACGGTGACGGAGGCCGCGGTAGCAGGCCAGGTCCATCAGGCGCTTGATGTTCATGGACGTTTCGCGACGCAGATCGCCTTCGACCAGATAGTCACGGTCGATGGTTTCGCGGATCTGCAGCACTTCGGCGTCCGAAAGCTGGTTCACACGGCGGGCGTCTTCGATGCCCACCTTTTCCACGATTTCCTTGGCCTTTTGCTGACCAATGCCGTGGATATACTGGAGCGCGATCACAACGCGCTTGTTGGTCGGTATGTTGACGCCTGCGATACGGGCCACGTCTGAATCTCCTGAACGTGCGTTGACACGTTAAAAGGCGAAAGGGACGCGCCTGCCACCCCATCCCTCAGGGATGGCGGGTGAGCGGGCACAAGCGCCTTTCGCGGAAGCTGCCCCTTATACAGAGGGTTTGGCTCCCGTCAATGGGTAGGATTGAGATATTGTCAAGATTCAAACTGAATCTGACAATGTCCCGGTGAGTTCCGTTGTCCGAAGCCGTTAACGGGAGGTGAAAGCCGTTGCAAGCCCCAAAAAGACGGTAGGGTTGGGTTCCAGCCGGAGCCGGAGGGCTGCCCCCGCCCCTGTTTTGGGGTGAAGGCATTGGAAACCGAGGTTTCCGAATCTCAGTTAATTTACATGCTCTGACAGCGCGGCTTCGATACGGGCCGAAACCTCTTCGACCGATCCCATGCCATCGACCTCGACCAGCTTGCCCTGCGCGGCGTAATAGGGCAGCAGAGGCGCGGTCTCGGAATTGTACTTCCCAAGGCGAAACTTGTAAGTTTCCGGGTTGTCATCCGAACGCCCCTGCTCGGCAAAACGCTTTTCGATACGCCCAATCAAAGCGTCGTCATCGACCTTGAGGCGGACGACGATGTCGATAGTCGCATCGCGTTCGGCCAGCATGGCGTCGAGCGCCTCGGCCTGAGCCACGGTGCGCGGGAAACCATCAAAGATAGCGCCGCCCGCCGCTTCGGCCGCCGGCAGATTGGTCTTGATCAGGTCGATCACGATATCGTCGGACACCAGCCCGCCCGTGTCGATGATCGACTTGACCTTCTGGCCCAGCTCGGAACCCGACGCGATGGCGGCGCGAAGCATGTCACCGGTCGAAAGCTGCACCATATTGTGCGCCACAACCAGACGCTTGGCCTGCGTGCCTTTGCCCGCTGCCGGAGGTCCGAAAAGAATCAGGTTCATCTGCCGCGCGCTCCCCGCATTTTTGATTTCTTGATCAGGCCATCATACTGGTGCGCCAGCAGATGCGATTGAATCTGAGCCACCGTATCCATGGTCACGGTCACGACGATCAGGATCGAGGTACCGCCAAAATAGAAGCTGTTGCCCAGGTTCGAGATCAGGAATTCCGGCAGCAGACAGACGATGGTGATATAGGCCGCGCCGATGACCGTAATGCGGGTCAGCACGAAGTCGAGATATTCCGCCGTGCGCTTGCCCGGACGGATGCCCGGCAGGAAGCCGCCATACTTGCGCAGGTTTTCCGCCGTTTCGTCCGGATTGAAGACCAGCGAGGTGTAGAGGAAGCAGAAGAAGATGATCATGGCGGCATAGAGCGCCATAAACACCGGCTGACCGTGCGTCAGTTGAGCCGTCACGCCCGGCAGCCACGACAGCCATTCCGGCACCTTGGACGGGTCCTGCGCAAGGAAGGCCGCGGCCGTGGTCGGCATCAGCAGCAGCGACGAGGCAAAGATCGGCGGGATAACGCCCGCGGTGTTGACCTTCAGCGGCATGAAGGACGATTCGCCGCCCATGACGCGGTTGCCGACCTGACGCTTCGGATACTGCACAAGCAGACGACGCTGCGAGCGTTCCATGAAGACGATAAAGACGATGGCCGCGACCAGAACCAGCACAATCAGCAGAAGGACGCCGGCATTAATCTGCCCTTCCTTGGCCAGAGCCAGCAGGTTAGCGATGGTGCGCGGCAAAACCGCGACGATACCGGCAAAGATGATCAGCGAGGTGCCGTTACCGACGCCGCGCGCCGTGATCTGCTCACCCAGCCACATCAGGAACATGGTGCCGCCCGTCAGGGTGACGACCGAAGAAATGAGGAACATCGGCCCCGGATCGAGCGCCAGACCCGACGCCTGCATACCCGCAGCGATGGAGAAGGACTGGACCAGCGCCAGAATGAGCGTCAGATAACGGGTATACTGGTTAAGTTGCTTGCGGCCGGCTTCGCCGCCTTCCTTGCGCAGCTTTTCCCACGGCGCATAGACCGAACCCATCAGCTGAACGATGATCGACGCCGAAATATACGGCATGATGTTCAGGGCGAAAATCGCCATGCGCTCAACGGCACCGCCGGAGAACATGTTGAACATGCCCAGAATGCCCTGGGACTGACCCGAAAAGGCCCGCTCGAACGCCGCCAGATCAATACCCGGAATGGGGATATAGGTCCCCAGACGATAGACGATCAGCGCGCCCAGAGTGAAGAGAAGACGCTTATGAAGCTCCGTCGCCTTGGCAAAGGCGCTGAAGTTCAGATTGGCCGCTAATTGTTCAGCCGCAGATGCCATGAAAACCTCAAGTCGCGGACGAAACCGATGATTCCGTCCTGTCTGTACCACCCTTACGGGCCCCGCAAGCCGTTGTCAAAGCGAGTGACCTCCGGCTTTGGTCGCATATGGGGAAGCGAAACCGAAAATGCCGCACCCTGATCCCGAAAGATCAGGGTGCGTGACATTTTTGACTTAGGCTTCGGTCTTGGCCGGACGCGCCTGAGCGACCGAACCGCCCGCGGCTTCGACCGCCTTGACCGCCGAAGCGGTGGCCGAATAGACCGACAGGCTCAGCTTGGCCGTCAGTTCGCCCTCGCCAAGCAGGCGCACGCCGTCGAGTTCACGACGGATGACACCGGCGGCCTTCAGAGCGGCAGCGTCGATGGTGGCGGCGGCGTCGAGCTTGCCCGCGTCCACAGCCTGTTGCAGACGCCACAGGTTGACTTCGGCGTATTCAGCGCGGTTGCGCTTGTTGAAGCCACGCTTCGGCATACGCATGTACAGCGGCATCTGACCGCCTTCGAAGCCCAGCAGCGACACGCCGGTACGCGACTTCTGACCCTTTACACCGCGACCGGACGTCTTGCCCTTGCCCGAACCGGGGCCACGGCCAACGCGCATACGGCCCTTGGCGGCGCCTTCATTGTCACGGATTTCATTCAGCTTGGTCATCTGGGATGCCTTTCTTGATAAGATGCGCTGGCACGGAGGCCAACTCGGCTGGAAAAACGGAAACCGTTAAGAAATACGGCTCTCATAAATAGCAAAACGCCCCGACACGAAGGCCGGGGCGTCTTTATTTTAATCTCGGCAGAGCCGCTTACTCAACGATTTCGATGAGGTGAGCGACCTTGGCGATCATGCCGCGCACCGAAGGGGTATCCTCCAGAGTCGAGACACGGCCCATCTTGTTGAGACCGAGACCGGCGAGCGTAGCGCGCTGGTCCTTGGTGCGGCGGATGGGGCTGCCGGTTTGCTTGACAGTGACTTGAGCCATGATGATTAGCCCTCGATCGATTCAGGCGACGAAGCGCCATCGTTGCGACGCGTCAGGATGTCGCCGACCTTCTTACCGCGCTTGGCGGCGATCTGACGGGGCGAAGACTGCACCTTCAGAGCTTCAAAGGTGGCGCGCACCATGTTGTAAGGGTTCGACGAACCGAGCGACTTGCCCACGACGTCAGAGACGCCCAGGGTTTCGAGCACGGCACGCATCGGACCACCCGCGATCACGCCGGTGCCCGGAGGGGCCGCGCGGAGCTGGATCTTGCCGGCGCCCCAACGGCCGTAACCGTCGTGGTGCAGGGTGCGGGATTCGCGCAGCGGAATGCGAACCATCGACTTCTTGGCTTCTTCGGTCGCCTTACGGATGGCTTCCGGCACTTCGCGCGCCTTGCCATGACCGAAGCCGACGCGGCCCTTCTGGTCACCAACGACCATCAGAGCAGCGAAGCTGAAGCGACGGCCACCCTTCACGGTGGCGGCGACGCGGTTGATGTGAACGAGCTTTTCGACAAACTCCGAAGGTTCTTCGGTGCGTTCGCGACGATCGTTGCGGTTTTCGCTGGGACGAGCCATTGAACGTACCCCTTAGAAGTTGAGACCGGCTTCGCGCGCGGCATCTGCCAACGCCTTCACCCGGCCGTGATAGATGTAACCGCCACGGTCAAAGACAACGTCCTTGATACCGGCTTCGATGGCGCGCTGGGCGACCAGCTTGCCCACTTCGGTGGCGGAAGCGGCGTTCGACCCACGCTTGGCAGCCGTTTCGAGCGACGAAGCGGCCGCAACCGTAACGCCCTTCGAATCGTCGATGACCTGAGCGTAGATGTTCTTGTCCGAACGGAAGACCGACAGACGCGGGCGGCCGTTGGAGAGGCTCTTGAGGCGGGTGCGGTTGCGTTGCGCCCGACGAGCCATTTGTTCACGAGGAGAGAGAGCCATGGCTTACTTCTTCTTCCCTTCCTTGCGGCGAACCTTCTCGCCGGCGTAACGGACACCCTTGGCCTTGTACGGCTCAGGCGGACGAATCTTGCGGATCTTGGCGGCGAGTTCGCCGACGACCTGCTTGTCGATGCCCTGGATCTTGATTTCGGTCTGCTTCGGCACGACGAAGGTGACGCCGGCAGGCGGAGCCACTTCGACCGGGTGCGAGAAGCCGAGCGACAGTTCGAGGTTGTTGCCCTTCATGGCAGCGCGGTAACCGACGCCGACCAGTTCAAGGTTCGACTCGAAGCCCTCGGTCACGCCCTTCACCATGTTGGCGATGAGCGTGCGCGACAGACCCCACATCGCACGGTGGCGAGCGGTTTCACCACGCGGCGCAACCGACAGGTTGTCGGCTTCGTGCGTGACTTCGATTTCTTCAACCACGGTCCAGTTGAGCTGGCCCTTGGGCCCCTTAACCGTGATGGCCTGACCGTCGAGCGTGATGGTCACGCCCTTCGGTACTGCAATGGCCTTTTTCCCAATACGAGACATTATGTGTTCCTATGGTCTTAAGTAAGTCCCGCCGGTCTTAGTAGACGCGGCAGAGGACTTCGCCACCAACGTTCAGTTCGCGGGCAGCGGTGTCAGACAGGACGCCCTTGGGCGTGGACAGGATCGCGATACCGAGGCCGTTTTTGATCGGCTTCAGATCTTTGATCGACGAATAGACGCGACGACCGGGCTTGGACACGCGGGCGATTTCCGCGATGACAGGCTGACCGTCGAAGTACTTCAGTTCGATTTCGAACTGCGGGAATTCACCCGGCACTTCGAGCAGCTCGTAACCGCGGATATAGCCTTCGTCCTTGAGGACGTCGAGCACGCGGGCGCGCAGCTTGGACGCGGGGGTGAGCACCTTCGAACGCTGGCGCTGGGCGGCGTTCTTGATGCGGGCGATCATATCGCTCAGGGGATCAGAGATGAACATGTGTGTGATCTTCCCTTACCAGCTGGCCTTGGTCATGCCGGGGATCTGGCCTTCATTGGCCAGCTTGCGCAGGCTGACGCGGCTCATCTTGAGCTTGCGATAGAAGGCGCGCGGACGTCCGGTGACTTCGCAGCGGTTGCGGATGCGGGTGGGTGCCGAGTTGCGGGGCAGCTTGGCGAGGGCAAGACGAGCTTCGAAGCGCTCTTCCAGGGGAAGGGATTCGTCAACAGCCGCCGCCTTCAGCGCAGCGCGCTTGGCAGCGTATTTGTCAACGAGCTTCTTGACCATCTCGTTACGGTTTACAGCCGATTTCTTAGCCATTGTTCTGTACCTTTCCCCTTACGAAATGAACGGGAACTGGAAGTGCTTCAGGAGAGCCTTGGCTTCCTTGTCGCTCTTCGCCGTGGTGCAGACAACAATGTCCATGCCCCACATCTGGTCAATCTGATCGTAGTTGATTTCCGGGAACACGATGTGTTCCTTCAGGCCCATGGCGTAGTTGCCACGACCGTCGAAGGAGTTACCGTTCAGGCCGCGGAAGTCCTTCACGCGCGGCAGCGCGATCGTGATCAGGCGGTCCAGGAATTCATACATACGGTGCTTGCGCAGCGTCACCTTGGCGCCGATCACCATGCCTTCGCGCAGCTTGAAGCCGGCGATAGACTTACGGGCCTTGGTTTCAGCCGGCTTCTGACCGGTGATAGCCGCCAGGTCCGCGATCGCGGCCTTGACCTTCTTGGAGTCGGCAACGGCTTCGCCGATACCCATGTTCACGACGATCTTGTCGAGCTTGGGGACCTGCATTTCGTTGGTGTAGCCGAACTCTTCCTTCAGCGCCGCGCGGATCTTGTCCTGATAGACGGCCTTGAGGCGCGGGGTATAAGCTTGATCAGCCATTGATGACCTCACCGGTGCTCTTGGCGAAGCGCACCTTCTTGTCGCCTTCGACGCGGAAACCGACGCGGGTCGGCTTGCCGTTGGCGTCAGCCACGGCGACGTTCGAAAGGTGAAGCGAGGCTTCCTTGTTGATGATGCCGCCTTGCGGGTTCGTTTGCGAAGCGCGCGTGTGGCGCTGAACGATATTGATACCCTGAACGACGACGCGGTTCTCGGTCGGGAGAACCTTCAGGACGGTGCCGGTGCGGCCCTTGTCCTTGCCCGTCAGGACGACGACCTTGTCGCCCTTCTTAACCTTCGCAGCCATTAGAGGACCTCCGGCGCCAGCGAGATGATCTTCATGTGGTTCTTGGCGCGCAGCTCGCGCGGAACCGGCCCGAAGATACGGGTGCCGATGGGCTCACCCGACTTGTTCACGATCACAGCGGCGTTGGTGTCGAAACGGATCACCGACCCGTCCTTGCGCTGGATGTCTTTCGAGGTGCGCACGACAATGGCGCGCAGAACGTCACCCTTCTTCACGCGGCCACGGGGGATCGCTTCCTTAACCGAGACGACGATCAGGTCACCCACCGAGGCGTAACGGCGCTTGGAGCCGCCCAACACCTTGATGCACATGACCCGGCGCGCGCCCGAATTATCGGCAACGTCCAGATTAGTTTGCATCTGAATCATAATTCAAACTTTCGAATGGTTCGGATCAGAAACCGGCCGGCAAGCCGTCCGTTTTATGATCCGGGTTCATCTGTACGGACAATCCGAAGCTCGAAGCGGTTCTTCGCTTCGGATTGCGTTTTTTCAGAGAATTTCGCGGGCTTGCGCCCACGAAAATCACGAAGGATTCCGAGGAAGCGGGCCTTAAACCCTATTTCCTCCGAATAAGCAAACAGAAAAATGCTCAACGAAGCCGTTCCGCCCGTTTGGGGTGGAGGTTCCGTGAGCATTTCTCCGGTTCAACGTCTGCGAAGGGTATTCCGCAAAATCCCGAAGGCAGGCGGAACCGGATCGCAAATGTCAAAAGACCGAAACCCGGAAGGCTGAAATCACCTTCCGGGCCTCTGATGTCTTAGGCTGCGTCCTTGGGAAGCACTTCCCAGGTCTTCAGCTTGGACTTCGGCGCGCACTCGATGATACGAGCGACTTCGCCAGCCTTGTAGGTGTTGTTCTCATCGTGAGCGTGGTAGCGCTTCGAAACGCGCACCGGCTTCTTCAGAACCGGGTGCAGAACGGTACGCTCGACCTTCACGACGATGGTCTTGTTGCCCTTGTCAGAAACAACCAGACCTTCAAGAATGCGCTTGGGCATGGTCTATTCCTTTAGGCAGACTTCTGAGTGGTCAGAAGCGACTTGATGCGCGCGATGTCCTTGCGGACTTCGTTCACACGGTGGGTCTTCTCCAGTTGGCCAGTGGCCTTCTGGAAACGAAGGTTGAACTGTTCCTTCTTGAGGTTCAGCAGTTCTTCCTGAAGCTGATCGGGGGTCTTGCCCCGCAGGTCGGCAATCTTGGTCATGGTCCTTACTCCGCCGCAATGCCGGCGTCGAGACGGGTCACGACGCGGGTACGAACCGGCAGCTTAGCCGCGCCGAGGCGCAGAGCTTCACGGGCGATGTCGTCCGCGACGCCGTCGATTTCAAACAGGATACGGCCGGGGGCCACGCGGGCCGCCCAGTAATCCACGGAACCCTTACCGGAACCCATCCGGACTTCGGCGGGCTTGCCCGTCACGGGCAGGTCCGGGAAGATACGGATCCAGACGCGACCCTGACGCTTCATTTGACGCGTGATGGCCCGACGGGCGGCTTCGATCTGACGGGCGGTCAGGCGCTCGGGCTCGACCGTCTTCAGACCATAGGAACCAAAGTTCAGCGTGTAGCCGCCCTTGGCATTACCGTGGATGCGGCCCTTGAAGGCCTTACGGTATTTTGTGCGCTTAGGAAGCAGCATAGCGATCAGGCCTCCTTATTGTTGCGATCGCGGCGCGGGCCACGGTTGTTACGCTCGCCGCGCTCCGGACGCTCGTTCGACGACGGGCCCGAAGCTTCCTGCGACCAGCGCTTGTCCTGGGCCATCGGATCGTGCTCAAGGACTTCGCCCTTGAAGATCCACACCTTGACGCCGATGATGCCGTAGGTGGTCAGGGCTTCGGCAAAGCCGAAGTCGATGTCCGCACGCAGGGTGTGCAGCGGCACGCGACCTTCACGGTACCATTCCATACGGGCGATTTCCGCCCCGCCGAGACGACCCGACAGGTTCATACGGATGCCCTTGGCGCCCAGACGCATGGCCGACTGGATCGAACGCTTCATGGCGCGGCGGAAGGCCACGCGGCGCTCCAGCTGCTGAGCGATGGATTCGGCGACCAGTTGCGAATCGACTTCCGGCTTGCGGACTTCGACCAGGTTCAGGAACACTTCGCCTTCGGTGAGGGCGGAGATGTCCTTACGCAGCTTGTCAATGTCGGCACCCTTCTTGCCGATCACCACGCCCGGACGGGCGGCATAGATGGTGATGCGGCACTTCTTGTGCGGACGCTCGATGATGATGCGCGACACGCCGGCGGCGTTCAGCTTTTCCTTCAGTTCCTTACGGATCTTCAGGTCCTGGTGCAGCAGCTTCGCATATTCCTGACGGGCGGCGAACCAGCGCGAGTCCCAGGTACGGTTGACGCCAAGGCGCAGACCGATCGGATTGACTTTCTGACCCATTAGGCAGCCTCTTGACCAAGTTCACGGACGACGATGGTCAGTTCCGAGAAGGGCTTCAGGATACGCGACGAGCGACCGCGGGCGCGGGACGCAAAGCGCTTCATGACGATGTTCTTGCCCACATAGGCCTCGGCGACAAACAGGTTGTCGATGTCGAGGTTGTGGTTGTTTTCAGCGTTCGAGATCGCCGAATACAGGGCCTTGCGAACGTCGCCGGCGATGCGCTTGTGCGAGAACTCAAGCTCGTTGAGCGCGCGCTGGACCTTCAGGCCGCGGATCGACTGGGCCACCAGATTCAGCTTGTAAGGGCTGATGCGGATGGAGACCAGCTTGGCGCGGGCTTCGGTCGGCTTTACGCGGCGAGGATTGGACGTTTGCGACATGGCTTACTTCCTCTTCGCCTTCTTGTCAGCGGCGTGACCGGGGAAGTTCCGCGTAGGCGAAAATTCACCGAGCTTCATGCCGACCATGTCTTCCGACACCAGCACCGGCACGTGCTTCTGACCGTTATAAACACCAAAGGTGAGCCCCACAAACTGGGGCATGATGACAGAGCGGCGCGACCACGTCTTGATGACGTCCTTGCGACCGCCGGCCTGAGCCGCTTCCGCCTTCTTAAGAAGGTGGCCATCGACAAAGGGACCTTTCCATACGGAGCGAGCCATGGATTAGCGAGCCTTCTTGAGGTGACGCGAGCGGATGATGAACTTATCCGTCGCTTTGTTGGTACGGGTCTTGCGGCCCTTGGTGGGCTTGCCCCACGGGGTGACCGGGTTACGACCGCCCGAGGTGCGGCCTTCACCACCACCGTGCGGGTGGTCGATCGGGTTCATGGCCACACCACGAACGTGCGGACGCCAGCCCTTATGACGGGCGCGACCAGCCTTACCCAGGCTTTCGTTCATGTGGTCCGGGTTGGACACGGCACCGACGGTGGCCATGCAGGTGTCGAGCACCATGCGCAGTTCACCCGAACCCAGACGGATCTGGGCGTAACCGGCGTCGCGGCCAACGAGCTGGGCATAGGCCCCGGCCGAACGGGCCAGCTGACCACCCTTCATGGGCTTCAGCTCGACATTGTGGATGATCGTACCGACCGGCAGCGAACGCAGCGGCGCGGCGTTACCCGGCTTCACGTCCACCTTTTCCGAGGCGATGATGGTGTCACCGGCCTTGAGGCGTTGCGGGGCCAGGATGTAGGCCTTTTCGCCGTCGGCATAGTTGATCAGCGCGATGAAGGCGGTGCGGTTCGGGTCATACTCCAGACGCTCCACCGTACCGGCCACGTCGAACTTGCGACGCTTGAAGTCGATGATGCGATAGAGCTTCTTGGCGCCGCCGCCACGGAAGCGGACGGCCACGCGACCGCCGGCACCACGGCCGCCGGACTTGGTGAGACCTTCGACCAGAGCCTTCTCAGGACGGCCCTTGTGCAGCTCGGAACGGTCAACGAGAACCAGTTCGCGACGACCGGGCGAGGTGGGGTTGAATTGCTTCAAAGCCATTGTTCAATCCTCTCCTTACAGACCGGTGGTGATGTCGATGGATTGGCCCTCTTCGAGGGTGACAATCGCCTTCTTGACATCGTTGCGACGGCCCATGATGCCCTTGAAGCGCTTGGTCTTGCCCTTCGTGACAACCGTGTTCACCTTGACAACCTTGACGTTGAAGAGAGCTTCAACGGCCGAGGCGATCTCGTCCTTCGAGGAGTCGAGCGACACCTTGAAGACCACCTTGTTCTGTTCAGACAGAACGGTCGCCTTTTCGGTGATGTGCGGCGCCAGGATGACGTCGTAATTGCGGATAGTAGCAGCCATAACTTAGGCCTCCACTTTGAAGCGGGCTTCGATCGCTTCCACCGCCGACTTCGTCAGAACCAGCGTCTGGCGGCGCAGAACGTCGTAAACGTTCAGACCAGCCGACGGCAGGACGTCGATGTTCGGGATGTTGCGCGAAGCAAGCGCGAAGTTGGTGTCAACTTCCGGGCCCGCGATGATGAGAGCGTTCTTCAGGCCCAGCGTTTCGAACTTGGCACGAAGCGCGGCGGTCTTGGCCGTGTCGAGCGTGGCCTGATCGAGGACGATCAGCGCACCGGCCTTGGCCTTCGAGGACAGGGCGTGACGCAGACCCAGGGCGCGGACCTTCTTTTGCAGGTCGAAGGCGTGCGAGCGAACAACCGGACCGAAGGCGCGCGAGCCGCCGACGAATTGCGGCGCACGGCGCGAACCGTGACGGGCGCCGCCGGAGCCCTTCTGCTTGTACATCTTCTTACCCGTGCGAGAATTCTCGTTGCGGGTCTGAACCTTGTGCGTACCGGCGCGGCGCTTGGCCAGTTGCCAGTTGACGACGCGGGCCAGGATGTCGTTGCGGATCTCTTCGAGGCCGAAAACGGCGTCAGAGACGTCAACCGAACCGGCCGTGCCGTTGTCGAGAGTGATAACGTCGAGTTTCATGATTATTCAGCACCCTCTTCTTGAGCGGGCGCTTCCTCAGCTTGAGCCGGAGCGGCAGCCGCCTTCTTGAGGCCGGCCGGGAACGGCAGAGCCTGCGGGGCCGACTTCTTCACGGCGTCGCGGATCTTGACGAACGAGCCTTCCGCACCGGGCACAGCGCCACGGATGAAGATCAGGCCGCGCTCGGCGTCGATGCGAACGACTTCGAGGTTGAGCGTCGTGACGGTTTCCACACCATAGTGACCGGCCATCTTCTTGCCGGGGAAGGTGCGGCCCGGATCCTGACGGTTACCCGTCGAACCGTGGGCGCGGTGCGAGACCGACACACCGTGGGTGGCGCGCATACCGCCGAAGTTCCAGCGCTTCATGGCACCGGCAAAACCCTTACCGATGGTCGTGCCCTGAATGTCAACGCGCTGACCCTCGACGAAGTGATCGGCCGAAAATTCGGCGCCAACTTCGACGAGGGCGTCTTCGGAGACGCGGAACTCGGACAGGATAGCCTTGGGTTCAACCTGAGCCTTGGCGAAGCGTTCACGCTCAGGCTTGGAAACGTTCTTGGCCTTGCGGGTGCCGGCACCCAGTTGCAGGGCGGTGTAGCCGTCCTTGTCCTTGGTGCGCTGGGCCACAACCTGGCAGCCTTCGAGCGAAAGGACGGTGACGGGGACGTGCTGGCCTTGCGCGTCGAAATAACGCGTCATGCCGAGCTTTTTGGCGAGGAGACCTGTTCTCATGACCGGGCCCCTTAAATCTTGATCTCGACGTCCACACCGGCGGACAGGTCGAGCTTCATCAGCGCGTCAACGGTCTGCGGGGTGGGATCGACGATGTCCAGCACGCGCTTGTGCGTGCGGATTTCGAACTGTTCACGGGACTTCTTATCGACGTGCGGCGAACGGTTCACGGTGAAGCGCTCAATCAGCGTCGGCAGGGGGATCGGCCCCCGGACGGTAGCACCGGTGCGCTTGGCCGTGTTCACGATTTCACGTGTGGAATGGTCCAGCACGCGGTGATCGAAGGCCTTGAGCCTGATGCGGATATTCTGACGATCCATATCGCTCTTATTCCAAGTTAAGGGGTTGCGTATCCCGCGTCCGTTGAACCATTTCAAAGACCAGCTTCGATCCATAAACAGAGACCGACGCGTTATCCGCAAAAACAAAGCCGCGCAGCGTGAGCTGCGTGGCCATTCGGAAAGTCTGGAAGCGTCACTTAATATATAAAGACGAGGCCGCCGACTTAATTTCGTAATATGCGGACCGCGTATGAAGCGTGAACCTCACGGCCGATCCAACAGAGGTGGCGTATATGCCGAAGGAGTCGTCCCGCGTCAACCCCTGCAACTATAATTCTTTGAGAGTTTAAGCCGCTACGTCGTTGGCGGTGGGTGCCGGACTGCGCAGACGGCTTATACCGCGACGCAAGAGCGCCTGAAAAGCGTCACGTTTGCCCTTGGGCTCGGTCTCACAGGCGCGGATGGTGCGCAGGCGACGTTGCAGGCTGAGGCGAATGCCCCCCAGCTTTTCACGCGCAGAGGGCGACAGGGCGACCACCGCATCGACAAGCACGGTCATTAGGCTGGTGCGCGACTCGATCGTCCCTTCCAGACAGACCCGCGCCGGAGAGGTCAGGGTGTGTTTGTAGCATTCGCCACCCGCGCCGAAATCAATCTGGGTCACGCCCATCTCTGCCACGTGCTGCATGATGCGCAATGACAGGAGGATGCCGGGGCTGTAGCGATAATAGCTTTCGGCATAGGCCGGAAACCAGAAGTGCACGCAAGCGTCGCGCATCAGGCAGATCTCCGCCGCCACCAGCACCGGTTCAGGGCCGCTGACATCGCGGAACACCCCTACCCTCAGCCCGAACCCCTCGTCCTGACGTTTGGCGAGCTGGCTCAGAAGATTGAGCGTCCAGCCGCAGCCGAACACGTCGTGCATCCCGGAACGGCTATATTGCTGGCGCTTCTGGTCGATGACCCATTGCAGCAGATCGGGCGTAACGCGTTCAAAGCTGAAGGCGAAGCCGCCGAAGTCCTTTTCGACATTGCGCTGGCAGCGGCCGACATTTTTATAAAATTTGTGATGCTGCGCCTTCTGGCGCGCCAGATAGGCGTCATAGCCGTCGCTCAGGTCGGCAATCTGCGTGATGGCCTCAATGGTGCGGGCATGGACATTGTCCGCCGTCATCTCCCCGACCCAGCCCATGAATTCGAGCCGGTTCGCCTTGAGACTGCGCAGCAGCAGGGGGTAGTCCATCACAAAGCCCGTATCGGCAATGACGCCGTGATAGTCGGTCAGGGGGGCGCCCAGCGGCTGAAGCGTGCGGCCGCGCACCTGATAGGGCAAATAGCCAGCGACCTGCCCCTGCTCATCATAAAGACGCGCAATGTGGGCATCCGGGACGCTCTGGCCGATGTCCATGACGTAGCGCACGTCGAAATAGGGCCCGATCAGATCGGGCCGCCGCGAGGTAAACCCTTCCCAGGCTGCGATATCTTCGGGCGTAAGCGCTTCGGGCGCGACGCTTTCGATGCGTGTCAGTCTGGCCATACGGCTCCCCAATGCGTGTATGCAACCGGGTGTACAGTGATAAGGTTGATATTGGCCTAAGCCGAAGGGTTAACATTAAGTGGCAGGTACAGATCGCAGCGCAAATCCGCCGTCGCCACCTCTTCCGGATCATCGAGGAAATGCAGGTGCAGCGGCTGGTCAGCCAGTGCATAGCCCGCGTCTATAGCCGCGAGGTAGAGCGCATCCATCGTCGGCTGCACCGCATCATAGTCTCCGTAATGACGCAGGCGGGCATAGAGGCCGCCGGGTACAACGATGTGATAAAGGTCTTCAATCAGTTCCGCCTTGCCCCCGACATCGACGGCGACTTCGGCACGGCAGGCTTCCAGCGGCGTACACCGCGGATCGTCGTGCTGATAGCCATAAAGGCCGCCAAGGTCTTCGATGGGAAGCTGTGAAAAAACCAGATCGAACAAACGCTGATAGACGGCGTTCAGTTGCGGATAGGCCCCGGTGTTGCGCAAAGCGGTAAGCGTCAGGGGTTCGGCTTCGACGATTTCGACGGCCAGCGGAGATTGCGCAATCGCGGGGCGGCGCAACTGATGGCTCAGGCCTTCGCGCAGGGACTCGGACTGACGTATCTCGCTGGCCGTGTGGCCGGTTTCGGATTTCAGCGCACGGGCAAAGGCTTGCGAAGTGGCATAGCCCGCCGCCTGTGTCGCCTCCCCGATAGAGTGTTCAAGGGCGCCCGTCGCCCGTGCCAGACGGATACGCCGGATTGTCTCCGCCGGCGTCTCACCGGTCATGAGCCGGTATATGCGGTGAAAATGAAAGGGCGACAGGGCCGCAATACCTGCCATTTCATCAAGGTCCGGGACCTCTGTGAAATCAGTGGCTTCGAGGTGTTTTAGCACCCGTTCGATGCGCTGAGCATAGTCAACGGACGGCGTCAGTTGAGATTGAGCGGTCATATAAGGCTCCCCTGAAAACATCAGGCCTCACTGTGCCACGCTCTGTGCGGGGCGTCGTTCCCGATCTTGCGGAAATGGACGCTTGCTGGGACACAACGAAAAACCCCCTGAGTTGCCTCAGGGGGTTTCCTTAGTCTGATCGGTGTGGCCTGCCCGACTAAGAGCAGGGTCCGAGACCTTTGCGATTAAGCAAGGATCTTCGCCACAACACCGGCGCCGACGGTGCGGCCACCTTCACGGATAGCGAAGCGGAGCTTCTCTTCCATGGCGATCGGGGTGATCAGTTCGACGTTCAGCTCGGCGTTATCGCCCGGCATGATCATCTCAACGCCTTCCTTCAGCGTCACGATGCCGGTCACGTCGGTCGTGCGGAAGTAGAACTGCGGACGATAGTTGGTGAAGAACGGCGTGTGACGGCCGCCTTCTTCCTTCGTCAGGATGTAGGCTTCGGCAACGAACTTGGTGTGCGGAGTGATCGAGCCCGGCTTGCAGAGAACCTGACCGCGCTCAACGTCTTCACGCTTCGTGCCGCGCAGCAGAACGCCGACGTTGTCACCGGCTTCACCCTGATCGAGCAGCTTGCGGAACATTTCGACGCCCGTGCAGGTCGTCTTCTGAACCGGGCGGATGCCGACGATTTCGACTTCTTCACCGACCTTCACGATACCGCGCTCGACGCGGCCGGTCACAACCGTACCACGGCCCGAGATCGAGAACACGTCTTCGACCGGCATCAGGAACGGCTGGTCAACCGGGCGAGCCGGCTGCGGGATGTACTCGTCCACGGTCTTCATCAGAGCGAGGATCTGGGTTTCGCCGATTTCCGGGTTCACGCCATCGGTCGCGGCCTTGGCCGAGCCCTTGGTGATGGGGATATCGTCGCCGGGGAACTGGTAGGACGACAGAAGTTCACGAACTTCCATTTCGACGAGCTCGAGCAGCTCTTCGTCGTCAACCAGGTCAACCTTGTTCATGAACACGACCAGAGCCGGCACGCCAACCTGACGGGCGAGCAGGATGTGTTCACGGGTTTGCGGCATCGGGCCGTCAGCGGCCGACACGACCAGGATAGCGCCGTCCATCTGAGCGGCACCGGTGATCATGTTCTTCACGTAGTCGGCGTGACCCGGGCAGTCAACGTGAGCGTAGTGACGGTTTTCCGTCTCATACTCAACGTGGGCGGTGTTGATGGTGATGCCGCGGGCCTTTTCTTCCGGAGCGGCGTCGATGTCTTCGTACTTCTTGGCGGTAGCGCCGCCCGACTTGGCCAGCGTCATCGTGATCGCGGCGGTCAGGGTGGTCTTGCCGTGGTCAACGTGACCAATGGTGCCGATGTTGCAGTGCGGCTTTGTACGGTTAAATTTTTCCTTGGCCATTTCAAATCCCCGCAAATATGCGGGCCTTCACTCGGTTAGGGGTTGGAAACTGGGGGCACTCCGCCCCGGAAATCCGTGTCGTCATCCTTGCGGATTTCCGGTTCGGGGCGCAGTGGGGAAGGCCCGTAGCATAGTCTTTGCTACGGGCCAAATGGTTTTTAGGCGTACTTCTTGATCACTTCGTCGGCGACGTGCTGCGGCACGGGCTCGTAGTGGTCGTACACCATGGTGAACTGCGCACGGCCTTGCGACATACCACGCAGGGTATTCACGTAACCGAACATGTTCGCCAGCGGAACGAAGGCGTCAACGACGATGGCGTTACCGCGCATGTCCTGACCCTGGATCATGCCGCGACGACCGTTGAGGTCGCCGATGACCGAACCCAGATACTCTTCCGGAGTCACGACTTCGACCTTCATGATCGGCTCAAGCAGCTTCGGGCCGCCCTTTTCGCGCAGTTCCTTGAAGGCGGCGCGAGAGGCGATTTCGAAGGCCAGGACCGACGAGTCAACGTCGTGGAAGGCGCCGTCGATCAGGGTGGCCTTGAAGTCGATCAGCGGGAAGCCGGCCAGAAGACCGTTTTCCTTGGCCGATTCGAGGCCCTTGGTGACGCCCGGAATATATTCCTTCGGCACCGCGCCGCCGACGATGGCCGACTCGAACACGAAGCCCGTGCCCGGCTCGCCCGGTTCGAACACCAGCTTGACGCGGGCGAACTGGCCGGTACCACCGGTTTGCTTCTTGTGCGTGTAGTCGATTTCCGCCTTGCGGGTGATCGATTCGCGATAGGCCACCTGCGGCGCGCCGATATTGGCTTCGACCTTATAGGTGCGCTTCAGGATGTCGATCTTGATGTCGAGGTGCAGTTCGCCCATGCCCTTCAGGATCGTCTGGCCCGACTCGTGGTCGGTCGAAACGGTGAAGGACGGGTCTTCGGCGGCCAGCTTCGACAGGGCGACGCCCAGCTTTTCCTGGTCGGCCTTCGACTTGGGCTCGACGGCGATTTCGATAACCGGGGCCGGGAACTCCATGCGCTCCAGGATGACCGGCGACTTCAGCGGATCGCAGAGCGTGTCGCCCGTGCGGGTATCCTTCAGGCCCGCCAGAGCGACGATGTCGCCCGCGAAGGCTTCCTTGATGTCTTCACGGTTGTTGGAGTGCATGAGCAGCATGCGGCCAACCCGTTCACGCTTGTCGCGCGTCGAGTTCAGCAGGCCCATACCGGCTTCGAGCTTGCCCGAATAGATACGGCAGAAGGTCAGCGAGCCGACGAAGGGGTCGTCCATGATCTTGAACGCCAGAACCGACAGGGGTTCATCGTCCGAGGCCTTGCGGGTGACTTCTTCTTCGGTCTTGTAGTCGATGCCCTTGGTCGCGGGGATATCGACCGGCGACGGCAGATAATCCACAACGGCGTCGAGGAGCGTCTGAACGCCCTTGTTCTTGAACGCCGAACCGCAGAGGATCGGGAAGAAGGCCGAGGTCAGAACCGCCTTACGGATGCACTTCTTCAGGGTTTCTTCCGACGGCTCATTGCCTTCGAGATAGGCTTCCATCGCCTCGTCGTCGAGTTCGACGGCGTTGTCGATGAGGTACTGACGGGCTTCGTTGGCCTTTTCGACCAGATCCGCCGGGATCTCTTCGTCGTGGTACGACGCGCCCAGACCGTCATTGTCCCACACCACGGCCTTCATGCGGACGACGTCCACAAGGCCCTTCAGCGAGGATTCGGCACCGATCGGGAACTGGATCGGCACAGCCTTGGCACCCAGACGGTCGCGGATCGACTCGACCGACTTGTCGAAGTCGGCGCCGATCTTGTCCATCTTGTTGACGAAGACGATACGCGGCACGTTGTACTTGTCGGCCTGACGCCAGACGGTTTCGGTTTGCGGCTCAACACCGGCGTTACCGTCGAGCACGGCCACAGCGCCGTCGAGGACGCGGAGCGAACGCTCGACTTCGATGGTGAAGTCCACGTGGCCCGGCGTGTCGATGATGTTCAGGCGCTTGCCTTGCCAGAAGGCGGTCGTCGCGGCGGACGTGATGGTGATGCCGCGCTCCTGCTCCTGCTCCATCCAGTCCATGGTGGCAGCGCCATCGTGGACTTCGCCGATCTTGTGGCTCTTGCCGGTATAGTAGAGGATACGTTCCGTGGTCGTGGTCTTGCCGGCGTCGATGTGCGCCATGATACCAAAGTTACGGTAGTCCTCGATTTTGTGACTGCGGGGCATTGTACGGGCCTCAGACAAAAAGGGGATTTAAAAAAAGTGTGTAGGCACTATGCGTAAGCGCGGGAGACTTAATGAATAAAGTCGCCCGCGCCTTATAGACCTTTTTTGACAGGACCGTGACAGCCCTGTCCCGCAAGGAATTACCAGCGGTAGTGCGCGAACGCGCGGTTGGCTTCGGCCATCTTGTGCGTGTCTTCGCGCTTCTTGACCGCGGTGCCGCGGTTGTTGGAGGCGTCGAGCAGCTCGCCGGCCAGCTTTTCGGTCATGGTGTTTTCACCACGCTTGCGCGCGGCGTTGACCAGCCAGCGGATGGCGAGGGCGCGGCGACGGTCCGGACGGACTTCGACGGGCACCTGATAGGTGGCACCGCCGACGCGGCGCGAACGCACTTCGATCGACGGGGCGACGTTGTCGAGAGCCGCATGGAAGGTCTCGACCGCGGTCGCGTCCTTCTTCTTGGCTTCGAGGATGTCGAAGGCACCGTAAACGATGTTTTCGGCGACGGCCTTCTTACCTTCGTACATGACGTAGTTCATGAACTTGGTGACAACCAGATCCCCGAACTTGGGATCGGGCAGAACTTCACGCTTCTCTGCGCGGTGACGACGGGACATATGAGTCTATCCTTACTTCGGACGCTTCGCACCGTAGTGCGAACGGCGCTGCTTACGGTTCTTGACGCCTTGCGTGTCGAGCACGCCGCGCAGAATGTGGTAACGGACACCCGGAAGGTCCTTCACGCGGCCGCCGCGGATCAGAACCACGGAGTGTTCCTGAAGGTTGTGGCCGACGCCGGGGATGTAGCACACCGATTCGATGCCGGAGGTCAGACGGACCTTGGCGACCTTACGCAGAGCCGAGTTCGGCTTCTTCGGGGTCGTGGTGTAAACGCGCGTGCAAACGCCGCGACGCTGGGGCGAGCCCTTCAGGGCCGGCACCTTGTTGCGCTTCGGGTTCGGCTTGCGCGGCTTGCGGATAAGCTGGTTAATCGTGGGCATTTAATCTCTTGCCTTAGATGGGGAGGCCTGTGCCGTTTGGCCGGGCGACCTCGGTTGGGATGTAGCCTTCAGAAGCATCGGAAACGACAAACACAAAAGCCGCAACCCGCGCTTTGGGGGTTACGGCGGGCACGCAGGCCCTTGTCTCAATCGCTCTGAAAACGGACCCTTGCAGGTCCCGCCTCAAAAAAGATTGGGGGGCTATACAGGAGCCCCCCCGACGGGTCAAGCGGGATTCACGCCGGGACCACCAAAGGGCGGCGGGCACGGGCAGGACGACTACGGCCTGCCCGCCGCCACATAGGCGGCCACGCTCTTGGGCGGCAGGACAAGGCGCAGCCGACCGTCCTGCGCCGTCAGTTGCGCCGGCGCGCCGAGGTCCAGAGCCGAGGTCCACACCCCCTCGCCTTTCGTCTCAATCGTCTGCGGCGTGGCAGACAGGTTGATGAAGACCAGCCCCTTCTGCCCGGCCTTCTGACGTGCAAAGACCAGCGTCTCATCCCCGGCCTTCGACAGAAGCGTAAAGGTGCCGTCGGCCAGCACCGGGTGCGCCTGCCGCGCCAGATAGAGGGCGCGGTAATATTCCAGCAGGCTGCCGGCTTCGCCGGTCTGGGCCTTGACATTATGGCTGGCCGCATTGGTGGCATAGGCGCGATAGGGCCTAGCCGCCGTAGTAAAGCCGTGCCCGGCCTCGCCGTCCCAGCTCATCGGGGCGCGCAGGCCGGGGTCGTCATACTTGCCATTATTGGCCAGCCCGATCTCTTCGCCGTAGTAGGAAAACGGCGTGTCAGACGCCAGCACCGACACGGCCGCCGCCACGCGATAGCTGCCGGCATCAAGGTCGTGGATCAGGCGGTCGCCGACATAGGAGTCATGGCTTTGCAGGACCAGCGGCATCAGGGCGCGCGTGTCCGAGGCCAGTTGCGTCGCCAGCTTTGCCGACAGCTTGCCGTCGCGGGCGCTGGACTTGATTTCCTTCTGCGTGCCGAAGGCGAAGGAGTTCGTACAGGCTTCACCGGCATAGAGAGCAGGCTGTTCGGAGGCTTCGCAGATCAGGTAACGGTTGGGGTAGGACTTGACGACCGCATTGACCTGTTTCAGCACCTCAAGGTTTTCCGGCTGATCCATATAGGCGGTGGGGCCGTTTTCGACCAGCATGGTCACGGCGTCGATGCGGAAGCCATCCACGCCCTTGTTCAGCCAGAAGCGGAAATTGTCGGCGTGATAGTCAATCACCCGCTGATTTTTCAGGTTGAAGTCCGGCATCTGATCGTCAAACAGCCCATAGAAATAGCCTTTGCCGACCTTGTTCTGGCGCCACGGCCCCCAGGAAAAACCCTCCCACTTCGGGTCCTTGTCGGCGAAGATGTACCAGTCGCGATAGGGCGAGGTTTTCGATTGCGCGGCGCTGAGGAAGATCGGGTTGTCGTTGGCCGAATGGTTCATCACATAGTCGATGATGACGCCGATACCGCGTTTGTGCGCCTCGGCTACGAAGCGCTCGAAATCGGCCATCGTCCCATAGGCCGGATTAACGGCGCGATAGTCGCTGACGGCATAGCCGTGGTCCTTGTCCGCCGACGGGTGCATAGGCATCAGCCAGATGCCGGTCACCCCCAGACTTTGCAAATAGTCGAGCCGGGAGGTCAGGCCGTTGAAATCCCCGATGCCGTCGCCGTCGGAGTCCTGATAGGAGCGAACGAAGATCTCCATAAAGGTGGCGCTGCGGTTCCAGTGGACGGGCAGGCCATTGTCGCGCGGCTGAGCAGCGACCTTTGATACGTCGATTTTGGCGGTTTGCGCCTGCGCGACCGTGGCCAGCAGCGCACACGCCAGCGCCGCGCCTGTCAGCGATTTAAATACCATGCTCTGTCTCCCTGTCTTTTGACGCAGGAAAACACAGGCGCTCATTCGCGAACAGACACCCGGTGGATGAATACGTATGCGGGGTTAGCTGCGGCCACTTAAGGAGCCGGGTTCCTCGGCGACGCGCGGCTGATCAGAGTCGCTTTTGACATAGTGCTCGTTGGCCAGCCCCTTGCCGTTCGGCGTCTTGGGCTGCATCCGCTCGTCCTTGCTGTCTTTTTCGTCGCCATAGGATTCGCCCGCTTCGCCACTTGACGGTTTATCGCGTGAAAAGTGCTCGCGGACATCGGCGGTTTCGGCCTTTTGCGGATCGTCGGTCTTATGTGGGGCGGTCATAGGCGTTTCCTTGCTTACGATTGAGACAAAAAAGCCCGGTCTGAGCCGGGGGACACTCAGACCGGGCCGATTATGTTGCACGCGCTGTCAGAGGCGGCGTGCGCAGGACAGGGTTGCTCGTTTCATGCCTCGACAGCTTAGGCTGCCTGGCATCAAAAGGCGCGAGGCGAGGCGTTACCGCTTCATAAGAAAGCGATCAGAGCGCGCGCAATACCGGCTCGGCCTCGTTCAGCGAAGCCTCCAGAATATCGACGATGCGGTCGATCTCGGCGTCGGTGATGATCAGCGGCGGGCACATGACGATGGTGTCACGGATGCCGCGCACCATCAGACCGTTCTTGATACAGATGTCGCGTACCACCGGACCGGCATGACCTTCGGCGCCCTTGAAGCGAAGGTTGGTGCCCTTTTCGGCGACGATTTCCACCGCGCCCAGAAGCCCGATGGAGCGCGCTTCGCCGACCAGCGGATGGCCGTCGAGGCGCTTGA
The DNA here is from genome assembly GCF_046503825.1 of Asticcacaulis sp. W401b. Classification (NCBI taxonomy): domain Bacteria; kingdom Pseudomonadati; phylum Pseudomonadota; class Alphaproteobacteria; order Caulobacterales; family Caulobacteraceae; genus Asticcacaulis; species Asticcacaulis sp. W401b. The sequence goes on along the minus strand of NZ_JBKFEE010000003.1, from coordinate 242,493 downwards.
GGGCCTTTGCCAGATAGGGGCCGGTCACCTCGCGCGTGCGCTCGATCAGGCCCTCGCGCTCGATAATGCCGATATTCGCCAACGCCACGGCGCAGGCCGCCGGGTGACCCGAATAGGTATAGCCGTGCACGAAGTCGCCGCCGGTTTTCAGCACCTCGACGATATGCGACGACACGCCCACCGCCGAAATGGGCAGATAGCCCGACGACAGCCCCTTGGCCATGGCGATGATATCCGGCTTGACGCCGTAATGCTGATGGCCGAACCACTGACCCAGACGCCCGAAGCCGCAGATCACTTCGTCGCATATCAGGAGGATACCGTACTTGCGGCACAGGGCTTCGACCTTGGGCCAGTAGCTTTCCGGCGGGATGACCACGCCGCCGGCACCCTGCACCGGCTCACCGATAAAGGCCGCGACCTTGTCCGGCCCGACGCTGAGGATGCGGTCTTCGATGTCCTGAACGCAGGCGTCGGCAAAGGCGTCCGGGTCCTGACCAAAGCCTTCGCCGAACAGATAGGGTTGACGCACGTGCTCGATGCCGGGAATGGGCAGACCGCCCTGCGCGTGCATAAAGGTCATGCCCCCCAGCGACGCGCCGGCGACGGTCGAACCGTGATAGGCATTGCGGCGCGAGATGAAAACCTGACGCCCCGGTTCGCCTTTCAGCGTCCAGTAGTGACGCACCAGACGGAAGACCGTGTCGTTGGCCTCAGACCCCGACGAGTTGAAGAAGACGTGTTTGAGGTCCGGATTGCCCAGAACCATCTTCTCGGCGATCTTGGCCGCCAGCCGCACGGCGGGGGCGGTCGCCGTCTTGAAGAAGGTGTTGTAATAGGGCAGTTCCAGCATCTGCTTATAGGCCGCTTCGGCCAGTTCGCTACGCCCATAGCCGACATTGACGCACCACAGCCCGGCCATGCCGTCCAGCAGAGACTTACCGTCAATATCCGTGATCACACAGCCTTCGGCATGGGTGATAATACGGCTGCCGCCCAGTTGCTCCAGCAGCGCATAGTCGGCCTGCGCCGGCAGGTGGTGCGCCAGATCGAGCGCCTTCAGTTCGGCGGAGTCGTTGTTTTTGAGCGGAAGATTCATGACGGGCGCTCCGTGGCGGAAAGGTTTTCACGGGACTATAGCCCCGCCCCGCTAAAAGCGGAATGGCCAAATCACGGGCCGCGCAAAATTGTGATCACAATTTGCGGAAGGGGTTTACTGGAAATGATAGGAACCACAGATTACACAGATTTCACAGATAAATGGACGTTCGGGCCCCGCACCGGCGCGCAGCGCCCATCTGTGCAATCTGTGTAATCTGTGGTTCTAACCTTACTGGCGCTAGCTCTAAACTGAACGCTGCAAGCCTTATCAGAGGAGGCCAAGTTAAATCGCGTTTCCGCGCACCGCGGCGCCGAGCAAGCGGAAAAAGGCCTGACGGTCAGGATAAAGCTCCGGCTGCCATTCCGGGTGCCACTGCACCCCCAGTACCTGCGCGCCGCCGATATTGGCGCTGAAGGCCTCGACCACGCCATCCGGGGCCACGGCTTCGACGCTTAAGCCCTCGGCCAGCCGGTCAACCCCCTGAAAATGCACCGAATTAACCGTCAGCGTCTCGCGACCGACCGACCGCGCCAGCACGCCGTCTGGGGTGAGGGCCACCGGATGCCCGTGGTCAAACATGTCGGCGAAACGGGCTTCTGCGGGCGCATGATGATCAAGCCGCCCGGAGCCCTCAGATGCCGTCCCCAGATCCCGGCGCAGCGTGCCGCCCAGCGCCACATTGATCTCCTGAAAGCCGCGGCAAATCCCAAAGACCGGCTTGCCCATAAGGGTCAGACTTTCGATCAGCGCCAACGACACCGCATCGCGTTCGGCGTCGAACGGCCCCTCCCCTTCGGCCTGACCATAGCGGCGCGCTTCGATGTTGGAAGGCGACCCGGTCAGCAAAAGCCCGTCCAGTCGCGTAGCGACGGAACGGGCGTCAAAGAAACCAGTGATGGCCGGGATAAGCACGGCAGAGCATTCAGCGTAGGTGGTGGCGGCGCGAACATAACGGTCCATAACCGCCTGCGCCATTTCGACGCCGAAGTCACGATGGCAGCAGGTGATACCGATGACCGGCAGGGCTTCGTGCATCCGCCGCTCTGCCCCCTTGCCTATTTGCGGCCGAACAGCCAGTCGAAGAACCCGCGCTTCTTGACCTGCGCCTGCGCCTTCTTGACCTCTTCCTGCACCTTATGGGCTTCGGTCTGGGCCTTGGCCACGGCCTCTTCGACCGCCTCCCTGGCTTCGTTCAGCACCGGCTTGGCCTTTTCCACGGCCTCATCCAGCTTGTCTTTGGCGGCGGCGGCGACCTCTTCGGCCTTGTGTACCGCTTCCTCGATCTTCGGCTTGGCAGCCTCGACGACGTCGTCGAGCTTGGCCTTCGCCTGTTCCACGACGGGCTTGGCAGCCTCGGCGGCGTCTTCCAGCTTTTCCTTAGCCACGGCGGCGGCGGCGCTGGCGGTCTGGGCAGCCTTGTCGAGCGCCGGCTTGGCGCGCTTGACGGCCTTGTCGATCTCGCCCTGTGCCGCTTCGACAGCCTTAGCCGCGCGGGTGCGGGCCTTTGTCACCTTGGGCTCAACGGCGGCAACGGTCTTGGCGGCGCGGGTCGTGGAGCGGGCAGCCTTCTTCACCTCAGCCTCGACAACCTTTTCGGCCTTCTCGACCTTGGCCTTGGCGGTTTTGGCGGCCTTTTCGATCTTGGCCGTTGCGGCCTTGGTGGCGGTTTCGGCCTTCTTCGTCACAGCGGCGGCCGTCTTTGCCGCCTTCTTGGCCGTAGCATCGGCAGCCTTGACGGTCTTTTCGGTCGCTGCCTTCACAGCGGCTTCCGCCGCAGGCTTCGGCGCCGGAGCCTTACGGGCGATGGTCTTTTTCACCCCGGCATCCGCCGGAATTTCCGCCGCTTTTACCGTCTTCGTCTTTTTTTCCGTCGCCATTGCCTACTTTCCCATTGGCGTAAGGGCCCCCTTACGCATAAAAGACCGTTGAAACGCTTCCGTCACATCGAATCGGACGATCTGCAAAGCCTACAATGACTTATAATCCACAACAAATCATCGCAAAAGGCCCCCGTCTGGTGGCAGAAACCGCTGCGGAGGCCATCGACAACGATGCCTGGCTCGAAGGCGCGACCTATTCGATCCTCGAAGAGGATGAGGACCGCAATATCTGGCGCATCGACGCCTTCCCCACCACTGAGGAAGAAGATCAGCGTTTACAAGAGCTTCTGGCAGGATATCCGGAACTGGTCGTTACGGCGGATCAACTGGCCGATGCCGACTGGCTGGCCATGGCCCTGTCGGGTCTGCCGCCCGTGCGCGCCGGACGATTCTTCGTGTACGGTATTCACGATCGCGGCAAAAAGCCGCTCAATGCGGTTAATCTGCGCATCGAAGCCGGAGCGGCCTTCGGTACAGGGCATCACGGCACGACGGTCGGTTGCCTGTGGGCCTATAATGACCTGCTGAAAAAGCACCGTTATGAGCGCGTGCTGGATGTCGGTGCGGGCACCGGCGTGCTGGCCATCGCCGCCGCCAAGACCGGCACCAAATACGCCGTCGGCACCGATATCGACGCCATCAGCGTGCGCATCTCCAACGAAAATGCCAAGCTCAATTCGGCCGCCGCGCGCTTTGTGTGGGCCAACGGCCTGAACCACAAGGACGTGCGCAAGGACGCTCCCTACGATCTGGTCTTCGCCAATATTCTGGCACGTCCGCTGGTCGGTCTGTCGCAGTCGATCAAGTCAGCGCTCAAGCCGGGCGGCACGGTCATCCTGTCGGGCCTGCTGCGCACGCAGGAGCGCTTCGTCAAAGCCGCCTACCTGTCCAAGGGCTTCCGCGTCGTGCGCCGCATCCATCGTGATGCGTGGTGCACGCTGGTTATGCGGCGCGGCGGTTAATACCCGTAATCGGCCTTGCCGCCGGCCTTGGCCACCACCTCTATGCCGTCGATCCGCATGGTCTTATCGACGGCTTTCAGCATGTCGTAGAGGGTCAGGGCTGCCACCGAGACGGCGGTCAGGGCCTCCATCTCGACGCCCGTCAGCCCCGACGTCTTCACCTCGGCGCTGAGGCGAAAGCCCGGCAGGGCCTCATCCATCACGATCTCCAGCCCGACCTTCGACAGGCTCAAAGGGTGGCACAGGGGGATCAGGTCCGCCGTCTTCTTGGCCGCCATGATGCCCGCGATCTCGGCCGTGGCGATCACCGCCCCCTTGGGGGCCTTGCCGTCGCGCACAATACTCAGCGTCTCAGCGGCGCAGATCAGCCGCCCCTCAGCCCGCGCCTTGCGCACCGTGACAGCCTTCGCGCCGACATCGACCATGTGGGCGCGGCCATCCTTGCCTATGTGTGACAGACTGTTTTCGCTCATGATGTCCACCGTTTCAGATCCTCGGCGTCTTTGGCCGTCGGTTCCACCCAGCGCGCAAAGCCCTCACCGACTTCACGCTTCCACAGGGCCGCCTCGGACTTGAGCCGGTCCATCAGATAGTCCGCCGCCTCAAAGGCCGCCCGCCGATGCGCAGAAGCGGCCGCCACAAACACAATCTCGTCTTCGGCCTTCACCTCGCCACAGCGATGCGCCACCAGCAGGGCCTGCACATCGAAACGCTCAGCGGCGGCCTCAGCAATAGCCTTGAGGCTCTGCTCGCTCATGCCGGGATACCAGTCGAGCCACAGGTGCGACACCGCGCCCGCGGTCGTCTCACCGCGCACCCGGCCCGAAAAGGTGACAATGGCCCCGGCCCCGCGATTGGCCTCGACAAAGCGGCCATAGAGGGCCTGCCCGTCCAGCGCCTGCGGCAGCAACAGGGTTTCGACCACCGCCATGCCCTCAGCCTCCGGAAAAGACAGGAAAAAAGGCCACCTCATCGCCATCCTGCAACGCGCGGTCATCGTTGGTCAGCACCTGATTGACGCTCATCAGCACCCGCTGCGCCTCCAGCCCGCCAGACGCAAAGGCAGGTTCCAGAACGCTTTGGCGCAGGTCAAACAGCCGCCCCGACGTATCAGCAAGGTCCAACACGCGCCGCCGCTCGCCCATCACGTCGGCCACCTTGCCAAAAAAGAGAACTGTGACCTTCATAAAGCTACCGGTGGAAAACTGTTGGGGAAAATCGGCCGCCCACAAAATTACCTTATTCTTTTTTCACGAAAAGCTGTAAGTTGTGTGTGGGTGAACGCTTTTTTTATCGCCATGCACGCACGACGCGGGGGGTGTCAATGCCTGTAGGTTTTATTCTTTTTCGGGGCCGGTATTAGGTTCGTATGGCCATTTTTAATTATCGTATTTTGCGATTTCTGGCCAAGTCCGGCTTGATGGGACGGCGCAACGTGAAGTTGACGCTGGCTGATCCCAATGATCAGATTTCGTACAAGTCGCTGTTGCAACGCCCGCAGGTGCATCTGGACCACGCGGCGCTGAACGCCTTCTATGCCGGCAAGCGCATCCTGATTACCGGCGGCGGTGGTTCCATCGGCTCTGAGATCGCGCGTCAGGCCCTGCGATTGGGGGCGGCGCACGTCACCCTGATCGACCACAGCGAACTGGCGCTCTACGATGTCGAGCAGTCGCTGAACCTGGAGTTTGGCAAGCCGCCGGTCAGCCTGATCCTGTGCTCCATCCGGCGCAAGGCGCGCCTTGAGGCCATTTTCGTGGCGCAGAAGCCCGACGTCATCTTCCACGCGGCGGCGCTCAAACACGTGCCGATGGTCGAGATCAATCCGTCGGAAGGCGTGCTGACCAATGTCATGGGCACGCAGTACGTCATCGACGCGGCTCAGGCCGCCAATGTGAAACAACTGGTGCTTATCTCGTCGGATAAGGCCGTGGCCCCGGCCTCGATGATGGGGGCGACCAAGCGTCTGGCCGAACACCTGATTTCGTCGCAAATGGGCCATCTCAATCAGGCCTGCGTTGTGCGCTTTGGCAATGTGCTGGGCTCGACAGGGTCCGTGGTGCCTTTGTTCCGCGCGCAGATCGACCGCGGTGGGCCGATTACGCTGACCGACCCCAAGGTCGAGCGCTTCTTCATGACCATTTTCGAGGCGGTGCAGCTGGTCATGACGGCGGCCATGCACAACGCAACAAACCTGTCGGAAAAATCGAGCCTGTACATCCTCGAAATGGGTGAGCCGATCCGTATCTACGATCTGGCGAAGCGCATGATCGACATGTACGGCCTCAAGGTCGATAAGGACATCAAGATCGTCCTGACCGGCCTGCGCGACGGCGAAAAGATCACCGAGGCGCTGCTGGACGACAACGAAATCCGTGAGCCGTTGCGGCCGGGCATCTTCAAGGTGGTCAATCAGGCCATGGACCTGCACCTGCCGCCCAATCTGATGAGCGAACTGTTCACGCTGGCCGAACGCGGCGAGGACGAAATCGTCAAGGCGCAGGTCTTCCGCTTCGTCAAAACCCTGCGCGACTACTCCCCGCCTCCGCCGACGCCACACACCGAAGAGGTTTAGAAAAACCCCGCTGTCGCCAGCGGGGTTTTTGCATCTCAATCCTTATGCGGGTCTTCGGCATCGGGATCATCGGTGGTGAGGAATTCGAACCAGATCCCGTTCAAAATCCCGAAGGTCACGGCCAGACCGAGGCCCAGCACCCAGGTAAAATACCACATTTTGCAACTCCTTGCCTGACGACGTCAGGCTCAAGAAAGATGTGAAAAATTTTCGCAGGGCCGCCCCAAGAAAATTTTTCGCCATCCTGAGAAGGGGGCACATGGGGGAAACCGGGTTTCCCCCATGCTCTCAATAGAGGTCCGGATTCGTCTTCAACGCCTTCACTTCGATGCGGCCGAACAGCACCTTATAGACCCACGCCGTGTAGAGCAGAACGATGGGCAGGAAGACCAGCGTCACACCCAGCATGATGAACAGGGTGGTGTGCGAGCTGGAGGCCGTCCACACCAGCAGGCTGGAGCGGGCGTCAATGGTCGAGGGCAGGATGATGGGGAACATCGAAACGCCCACGCTGCCGATAATGCCCAGCACGCCGATGGAAGACCCGATGAAGGCCCACGGATCGGCCTTGGTCTTCAGGCCCAGAAGCGCCAGCAGCGTGCCCACAAAGCCCAGCACCGGAGCCGCGATCATCCACGGATAGGTGCCGTAGTTGAGGAGCCACGCGCCGGCCTCCTTGACGACCTCGGCATTGCGCGGATTGGACGGGCCATTTACGGCGACGTCGCCCACGACCTTGAAGCCCAGACCGCCATAGGCGAGATAGACGCCACCCAGCGCATAGAGGACGATCACCGCCAGAGCCGCATAGACGCCGTAGGTGATGGCGCGGTCACGCAGGGCACCCTTTTCGATCTTCAGTGACACCCAGGTCGCCCCTTGCAGCAGCAGCATGGCCACGGAGGTCAGGCCGCACAGGACGGTGAAGGGGCTGAACAGGCCGAGCAGGCCGCCCAGAAACTGATCGTGATAGGTGATGCGCAGGTCGCTATCGAGGCTGAACGGCGCGCCCTGAAGCACATTGCCGACGGCCACGCCGAAGACCAGAGCCGGGACGAAGCCGCCGACAAACAGCGCCCAGTCCCAGTTGTTGCGCCACGCCTTGCCCGGCCGCTTGGAGCGGTATTTGAAGCCGACCGGACGCAGGATCAGCGCCGACAGCACAAGGAACATAGCCAGATAAAAGCCGGAGAAGCTCACCGCATAGACGTAGGGCCAGGCGGCGAAGATGGCGCCGCCCCCCAGGATAAGCCACACCTGATTGCCTTCCCAGGTGGCCGAGACGGTGTTGATCACCGCCCGGCGTTCTTCGTCGGTTTTGGCGACGAACGGCAGGGTCGCCAGCGTGCCCAGCGCATAGCCGTCCATAATGGCGAAGCCGATCAGCAGCACGCCCATGAGCAGCCACCAGATGACCCGCAAGGTCATGTAGTCGATAGGTAGTTCCATAAGGGTTACTCCTTTGTCTGCGCGTTATTCTGCCGGACCGGCGAGGCCGCCGCTTTGCAGCGGGCTGGCTTCTTCGGCATCGTGCATACGACCGAATTTCGACGCATAGGGACCGGTCTTGATCGTCTTGACCAGCAGGCCGACCTCGATGACGGCCAGCGTGCCGTACAGCAGGGTGAAGCCGACTATGGTCACCCAGATTTGCCCGACGGTGAGGCTGGACGCGCCCATAAAGGTGGGCAGGACGCCTTCGACGGCCCAGGGCTGACGCCCCAGCTCAGCCAGCACCCACCCGGCTTCCGCCGCCAGCCACGGCAGCGGGATGGCCAGCACGCACAGGCGCAGGAACCAGCGGCTATGCTCGGCCTTGCGCAAGCTAACCAGCACGAAGGCCACCGCGAACAGGGCGATCATGGCAAAGCCAATCGCGGCCATCAGACGGAAGGTCCAGAACATCACCGGCACGTTGGGGATGGTATCAAGGGCGGCCTTCTGGATGAGGGCTGCGTCCGCCGTGCGCGGATCAGCTACGTACTTTTTCAGCAGATAGCCATAACCGATGTCGCGCTTGTGCGCTTCGAACTGCGCGCGGGCGGCGAGGTCTTCGGGGTTGACCTTCAGCTTTTCCACGGCGTCATAGGCCGCCACACCCGACTGGATGCGGTGTTCCGCCGTTTCGACGAGGTCAAGGATGCCGATGACCGGACGGTCGAGCGAGCGCGTGGAGATCAGGCCCAGAACATAGGGCACCTTGACTTCCATATCAGTGTGCTGGGTCGTCAGGTTGGGGATGCCAAACAGGGTCAGACCCGCCGGGGCCGGCTCGGTGTGCCACATGGCTTCAAGCGCCGCCAGCTTCATCTTCTGGTTATCGGTCAGGGCATAGCCCGACTCGTCGCCCAGAACGACGACCGACAGCGAGGAGGCCAGACCAAAGGCCGCCGCCACCGCCATCGAACGCTTGGCGACCGACACCCACTTGCCCTTGAGCAGATAGATGGCTGAGATGCCGAGCACGAAGACCGCCGCGATCACATAGCCCGCCGACACGGTGTGCACGAACTTGGCCTGTGCCACCGGATTGAACAGCACGGCCATGAAGTCAGAGACTTCCATACGCATGGTGGCCGGGTTGAAATCCGCACCGACCGGGTTCTGCATCCAGCCATTGGCGATCAGGATCCACAGGGCCGACAGGTTGGTGCCCAGCGCCACAAGGAAGGTCACCATCAGGTGCCCGACGCGCGACAGGCGGTCCCAGCCAAAGAACATCAGGCCGACAAAGGTCGCTTCGAGGAAGAAGGCCATCAGGCCTTCAATCGCCAGAGGCGCGCCGAAGATGTCGCCGACAAAGTGTGAATAATAGGACCAGTTGGTTCCGAACTGGAATTCCATGGTCAGACCCGTGGCCACGCCCAGCACGAAGTTGATGCCGAAAAGCGTGCCCCAGAAACGGGTAATGGTGCGCCAGATTTCGCGCCGCGTCAGCACATAGACGCTTTCCATGATGACCAGCATGAAGGAAAGGCCAAGCGTCAGCGGGACGAACAGAAAGTGATACAGCGCCGTCAAGGCGAACTGTAGCCTTGATAGATCGACCGTCATCATATCCATTTGAGATATATCCCTCGGGTTATTGGGGTTTTTAGATCGCGCTCTCCTGCGGCAAGGTGCAGCAGTGGAGTGGAAATTTGCCCCTTGATGTCCGAAATGGGCTAGGAGAAAACCCATTCCGGCTTACTTGCCATAACAACTAAGCTGGGCCTGAGTATATGCCCCGCCCCTGAAACGCCCTATCGCACCAAATGTCGCACCCACGTCCCCGTACCCCTGAGACCTTTAAGGATGCTGCCCGCGACGCCGAACAGAGTCGCGCCAGGGCTGTGCGTCAGGCGCTGAAACTATGGGCCGATCCGGCGAAAAGACAAGTCACACTTGTGCGACAGCTTGAGGTCGGGTCAGTGGTGTGCGCTACAGGCTTTGCCGCCGGACTGGCCCTGATCCTTCAGGCGGTGCGCGGCGGTCAGTTTCCCTTGACGGGCCTGGCCCTCTTGCTCATCAGCCTGTGCCTCAGAGGCGTTCTTTCCTACTATAATCAGGTCCTTAGCCTCAAATCGGCGCGCCTGATCATCGAGAATCTGCGCCTGTCTCTGATGCGCAAGGCCCTGTCCGGACGCGGCGTCGGAGCCTCGCAGATGGGGCGCATGACGGCGCTGTTTGAGCATACCGAAGCGCTCGAAGGCTATTATGCGCGCTTCGTTCCGGCGCGGCAGGCAACCGCCCTGACGCCGCTTCTTGTGACGCTGGCCATTGGTGTGGCCTCGCCTCTGGCGGCCGCCATCATCCTCTTCACCCTGTGTCCCTTTGTCACACTGATGGCCCTGTCCGGCATGGCCACGGCTGCGGAATCGCGGCGTCAGCTTGCGGCCCTGACGCGGTTGTCGGGCCTGTTCGCCGACCGCCTGCGCCACCTGCCCCTGATCCGCGCCTTTGATAACGAAGCCGCGCAGGTCGAAAAGGTGCGGCGCGCCGCCCGCGATGTGTCAGAGCGCACCCTGTCGGTCCTGCGCATGGCCTTCACGGGGTCAGCCATACTGGAATTTTTCGCCGCCCTTTCCGTGGCCCTGATTGCCGTCTATTGCGGGTTTGCCCTGCTGGGCCTGCTGCCCTTCCCCGTGCCGGCTATTCTCGATTTCAACAGAGGCCTGTTCGGTGGCGATGCCTTTGCCCCGGCCTTCTTCGCTCTGGCTCTGGCCCCCGAAGTCTATTTCCCGCTGCGCCGTCTGAGCGCCGCCTATCACGAGGAGCAGCAGGCGCGCGCCGCCGCCGAAGCCCTGATGGCGCTGGAGGCACGGCTGGAAACACCAGACCCGGTGCCGCTGACGCTCACGACCGCCCCCGCCCTGCGCTTTGATCAGGTCAGCGCCGTCTTTGCCGACGATCCGGCGCCGGTCTTCGCCCCGGTCAGTTTCAGCGCCGACAGCGGAGCCATCATCGCCCTGCGCGGCGAAACGGGGTCGGGCAAGTCCACCCTGCTGCGCCTGTTGCTGGGGCGCGGCGGTGATGTGGAGGCGTGCGGCCTCATCGAAATCGACGGTCAGCCGCTGACGCCCGCGCACGATCTGTCGCCCGGCCTGTCGTGGATGTCGCAGCACACGCCGATCCTGCCCGGCACCCTGGCCGACAATCTGCGCCTGTCGCACCCGCAGGCCAGCGACGCCGAGGTGCAGCGGGTGATCGGCCTGACCGGGCTGGAGGCGCTGGTGTCGGCACGCGGGCTTGAAACGCCGCTGGATGAGCGCGGCTCCGGCCTGTCGGGCGGTGAGCGGCGGCGCATCGGTCTGGCGCGCGCCCTGCTCAAGCCCGCGCCGCTTCTGTTGCTCGATGAGCCGACCGCCGATCTCGACCCGGAGGCCGAGGCCGCCCTGATCGCCGCCATCCGCAGCGCCGCCACGGGCCGCACGGTGATCATGGCCACCCATTCCGAGGCGCTGGCCGCCATCGCCACGCAGGAGGTGCGGCTGTGAGCGCGTTCAAAGTCTATTTTGCCGACCTGAAACGCCGTCAGCGTTCGTCCCTGATCGTCGCATCCGTCTGTGCCGCCGGGGTGTCCATCGCGGCCACCACCCTGCTCGGCCTGTCCGGCTGGTTTCTGGCCGGGGCGGCCATAGCCGGGGCAGCGGGCGGCGCGGTGATGATGGCTTTCAACTATCTGCTGCCGTCGGCAGCCATTCGCGGGCTGGCCATTGCGCGCACCGTCATGCGCTATTTCGAGCGCCTGAGCGGCCATACGGCGGCCCTGCGCACCCTGGCGGAGTTGCGCCCGTGGCTGTTTGAGCGGGTGAGCCATACGCCGCTGCGGCTCAGCCGCGGTGAGGCCTCGGCGCGGCTGGTGCAGGATGTCGGGCAGTTGGAAAACGCGCTGGTGGCACAAAGCCACTGGGCCTCGGCGCTGGGCGGGCTGATCGCCGCGCTGATCCTGACCCTGCTCCTGTCGCCGGGGGCGACCCTGATCGTGGCGGCGGGCATCGGCGCGCTGATCGGCCTGTCGCGCCGTGTCGCGCCCACGTCAACGACCGGCCTGCCCGAACTGGGGGCGTTGAAAAACAGCGTGCACGAAACCCTGCCCTTCCTGCCCGACATCGCCGCCTATCGGTTGTCGGAGCGGTTTATGGCGCGATTATCAGAGCAGGAGGCCGCCCTGCGCACCGCCCGCGAGGCGCAGGCGCACACCGAAAGCCTGCCGGTCCTGCTGAACCTCAGCGTGCTGGCGGCCACCCTGAGCCTGATCGTTCTCACCCATACGCATGCGGCCATGCCGATGCTGGCGCTGGGTCTGCTGGTGACGACGGTGGCCTTCGAAGCGACCGGCCCCCTCTTGAAAGCCATGGCGCAAAAACGCCTGTTCGCCGAGGCCGAGGCGCGGGTGGCGGAACTGGGCGACGCAGAGGCCGCACAACTCGCCCCGCTCACGGGGTCGGTTCTGCGCTTTGGCGGGTACGAGTACGACCTCGGCCCCCAGACACGCCTGCTGATCCACGGCGCGTCGGGATCGGGCAAGACGCGCCTGATCGAAGCCCTGATCGGTCTGCGCCCGATGGACGAGGTGCCGGGACTCACCGCCCTGCCCGCCCTGCGTTTCAGCCTGTCACCGCAGGACGCGCCGGTGCTCAATGGCACGATTGGCGACACTCTGCTGATGGCCCTGTCACCGGAAGAGATCGCGGCGGAAACGCCGGAAACCCTGACGGCGCGCGTGTGGGCCGCGCTGGAGGCGGTACAATTGAAGGCCCGCGTCGCGGCCATGCCCAAGGGTCTGCACCAATGGATCGGCGACGGTGGCGTGACCCTGTCCGGTGGGGAGCGCAAACGTCTCAGCCTCGCCCGCGCCCTGCTGCGTCAGGCCGATGTGCTGGTGCTGGATGAGCCGACCGAGGGGCTGGACGCCGCCACCGAAGCCGCCGTCACCGAGGCGGTCGAGGCGCATCTTAAGCGCACCGGTCAGGGCCTGATCCTCATAAGTCACCGTCCGGGTCCGCGACGGCTGTGCGATCAGGACCTCGCCATTGACGCGGCCTTCCTTCTCCCCCGACACGTCGGAGAGGTACAGGGGTAGCTTTCGCCCGTCTCTTCGCCTAAAACCCCGCGAAACGACCCGAAGGACACGTCTGATGATCGCATTCGCCCTGCATGGCGGCGCCGGGGCCAAGGCCGGCCGCGACTATGGCCGCGAAATCACCCACATGAAGGGGCTGGCCAAGATCGCGCGGCACAACCTCCATAACGGCGCCCGCGCACTGGATGTGGTCACCGAGACCGTGCGCTCGCTCGAAGACTCCGGCCTCTATGTGGCGGGCAAAGGCGCGTCGCCCAATGCCGCCGGTGTGTTTGAACTGGACGCCAGCCTGATGAGCGGCGCCGATCGCCGCGCCGGGGCCGTGGCGGCGCTGGCCGGGTACAGGAACCCTGTCGCTATCGCCCGCGCCGTGATGGAAAAGACGCCGCACGTCCTGCTGGCCGGCGATGGCGCGCGGCAATTTGCCGAGGCACAGGGCTTTGAGACGGTGACCGACGACTATTTCACCCGCGCCGGGGCTTTTGAATCCAACTATCCGCCGGGGACGCTGGCGCACGGGACGGTCGGGTGCGTATGTCTCGATTCCTATGGCGATCTGGCGGCGGCGACCTCGACGGCCGGCGTGTTCGGCAAGCTGCCGGGCCGCGTCGGCGACACGCCGATCATCGGCGCGGGCACCTGGGCCGACGACCACGCCGCCATTTCCTGCACCGGTCAGGGCGAATACTTCCTGCGCGTTCAGGCCGCCGCACAGGTGGCCTTCCGCATCGGGGCCGGACAGGGCGCGTTTGAAAGCGCCGGTCAGGTGCTGGAGCAGATCGCGCGCATGGGCGGCGAAGGCGGGCTGATCGTCGTCACCCGCTCAGGTGAGGTGCACGCGCCCTTCCGCTCGGCGGGCATGAAGCGCGCTTATTTCAGCGGCGATGGCGATATTGTTTCTGAAGCGTTTTAGGTTTTGAACCACGGATAGACACGGATGGACCCGCTGCGCGGGTCCTGACACGGATATACGTCACAGAGACATATGTGTCCGTTTTAACAGAGACATGTGTGTCCGTTTTAAGCGCTGATATCCGTGGGGCCGCCGAAGGCGGTCATCCGTGTGTATCCGTGGTTAAACTTTTCTGCTTTTCCGCGATCTTGCCCTTAAGGCCGACGCAGACGACATTGACGAGGCTTTCCAGCGTCATCTGCGCCTTGTCGAGGTCAGAGCGCGACAGGTCGGCCCCGTCGAGGCGCGCCTGACGCAGATCGGCGCGTTGCAGATTGGCCCCGCGGATGCGCGCCTCTCTGAGGTCCGCCGGGAACAGGCGGTCACCGGAGAGCTTTAGCGGTCCGATATTGGCCCCCTCCAGATTGGCGCCATCCATCCGCACGCCCTTCATCTGCGCGCCACGCAGGTCAGCCCCGCTCAGATCGCAATTGCGCAGGTCCGCCCCTTCGAGGTGCGCGCCCTGCAACTGGATGCCGCGCATATCGAGACCGTAAAACACCGCCCCCTTGGCCGACAGCGCCGCCAGATTGAGCCCCTTGATGGATTTGAGCGCGCGCAGATCGGCCTTGTCAAAGGCCGACGGCTTGCCCGCCTTGCCCACACTATCGACCCATTCGGCGTGGTCGCGGATCATCTCATCATAGGGCAGACGGCTGACGTCCGTACCGGCGGCCTTTTCGGTCAAAACGCCGCTCAGATTGGTCTGTGAGGCGTTCCAGCTTTCGGTCTTGGTGCCGATCATCACCGCGTCTTTCAGCGAGGCGCCGCTGACGTCGCAGCCCGACATATCGGCCCCGGACAGGTCGCAATTGTCCATGATCGCCTGTTTGAGGTTGGCGCGGACCAGCTTGCACGACTTAAGGATGGCGTCGGTGAAATCGGCCTTCATGGCCTGAATCCCCGACAGCTTGGAGCGCTCCAGATTGGCCCCGCGCAGATTGGTAAACCCGGCGTCCGACACGCGCGTGGAGACTTCGACATAGGCAAGCCCCGCCGCCTTGTCCGGCAAGGCCAGCGCCCCTTCGCGCAGGTCGGCCTCAAACAGGTCCACATCGGCCAGATTGGCCCCGCGCAGGCAGGCCCCGCGCAAATCCGTGCGGCGCAAGGAGGCGCGGGTCAGATTGGCCATCTGCATATCGACGCAATAGAGGTTCGACTGATCAAGCAGCGCGCCGGACACATCCGCGCCCACCATGATGGCGGCGGTGAAGTCGGCGTCGCGCAGGTCACGCCCGCGAAAATCCAGCCCCGACACGTCCATCCACGCGAAAACAGCCCGCGCACCTCCGGGCTTCATGGCCTTGAGACGCTCGTGCTTCTGGCAGATCGCGTCCACCTGCGCCTGGGTCAGGCGGGTGTAGCGTGACTGTCCGGTGGTGGCGCTCATGCGCGGGGACGGACCTTTCGATGAGATTTTACGGTTAACCTTACTGAAAAAGCCTAAATCAGGGCTTAACCGGCAGATTATTCACAAAATCAACAATCAGGCTCGCGGCCTCTGCGGCCATCAGTCCGGTTTCGACCGTAAGGCCGGCCTCGCTCATGCGCGCAATGCCGAGGTGCGAGGCATAGGGCGACGGGTCATGACAGGCGAAGACGACGCGGCTTACGCCCGCTTCGACCAGTCGCTGCGAACAGGAGAGGCCACCATGAGAGCGCGCGCCACAGGGTTCCAGCGTCACATAGGCCGTCGCACCGTCAGCGCGGTTATCGAGCTGCGCCAGCGCCGCCTCTTCGGCGTGCGGCCGTCCGCCGTCACCTGTGGCCGCCTCGGCGATAACCACGCCGTCCCTGACGATGACGCAGCCGACCGGCGGATTGGGCACGGTGCGTCCAAGTTGTGCGGTGGCCAGCGCGATGGCACGCGCCATAAGGCGGGAGTCGCTCATCGCCCCGCCCTTCCCCTACCCTTGTAAAACGGGCACGGGGTTGGCACGCTCAGCATCGAGATACTTGGCCGAAATGGGCTTCAGCGCCGCGTCGAGGTCGATGACCAGCGGGTTCGAGGTCGGCACTTCGACCTCCAGAATCTCGGCCTCACCGAGGTTGAACAGCAGTTTGATGATGGCACGGATCGAATTGCCGTGCGCCGCCACCAGCACCGTATCCCCGGCCTTCAGCGCCGGCACGATCGACCCGTCCCAGAAGGGCAGCACGCGGTCAAGCGTCGTCTTCAGGCTCTCGGTCAGCGGCAGGACCGAACCGGCGTAGCGGCGATCCTTCGAGAAGTCATAGGCGCTGTCGGCCGACAGTTCGGGCGGCGGCACGTCGTAGGACCGGCGCCAGATCTTCACCTGCTCGTCGCCATGCAGGGCGGCGGTTTCGGCCTTGTCCAGCCCCGTCAGCCCGCCATAGTGGCGCTCATTGAGGTGCCAGTCCTTGATCACCGGCACGTAGGATTGCCCGGCCGCGTCCAGCGCCAGATTGCAGGTGCGGATGGCGCGCGTCAGGACCGAGGTAAAGGCGCGGTCGATCTCGATCCCCTCGGCCTTGATCAGCTCTCCGCCCTTGACCGCCTGCGCTTCGCCTTCGGCCGTCAGATTGACGTCCACCCAGCCGGTGAAGCGGTTTTCGAGGTTCCACTGGCTCTGGCCGTGACGGAGGAGAATGAGTTTGGGCATCCGGACACCTTTAAAAACATAAAGAATGTCTCTGCTATAGGATCAGGCCACCTGCGGGTCAACCGCATCACCGACGCGGATCAGCCCCGGCGACACAACGCGGCAATAAAGGCCGCAGTCGCAGTGACCATAGTGGGTCCACAGCGCCTGCACCATCTCTGCATCGCGCTGCGCCGTCTGCGGGTTCACGTGCGTCGCCACACAGCGCACAATGGGTTTCAGCACCTCCAGCAGCGGACCCTCTTCGCCGATGCGCAGCGTCTTGCCTACAAAGGCGTGGTCTTCGAACGCTGACCACCCTTCGACCCAGATATTGGCGCGCAGCCGAAACGGATCGAGGTCGATGCCCATGCGCTCGGACAGGTCGCGCACGCTGTTCAGGTTGAGAATCGAGACAAAGCCTTTCGAGGAGTCGGTGAAGCGGTAATGATCAACCGCACCTTCGCGGATATCGAGAAACCGCAGGGGTTGCGCCACCGGGTCGTAATCCTCATGCGCCGCCAGCACGGTTTCGATATGCCGCTCCAGCGCGTGACGCCCGGCGGGTTGCGCGATATCGAAGGGGCGATCATCGACGAACAGGCGCTCAGTGATCTCATCATAGCGGGTGCGCAACCGCGCCACGGCGGGAAAGCGCGCCAGCACGGCGTATTTCATCTTCGACAGGAATTGCGGATCGTCGCGGTCATAGCCCGATGGCCCGACCTCCAGCGCAAACAGGCGATCGAAAGGGAAAAAACCATCGACCGTCAGGCAGGTCTCGGCCACAGGTTCGGGCGTAAAGCCCTTGACCGGGTGCCGCCACAGGGAGTCGATTTTACCATTAGTCGGGTGCATGGATGAGCCTTGCTACTATATCCTTGCGTAAGTGACGCGGCATTCTCCTCCCTGTTGCGCAGCAATGGGGAGGTGGCGACGAGCGAAGCGAGGCGACGGAGGGGGGCGGCGACACGACCTCAAGGCGCTGCGACGCCTGTAATTCTGGTGTTACCCCCCTCCGTCATTTTTCACTAGCGCTCAAAATGCCACCTCCCCACGCTCACGCGCAGGGAGGAGATATTTACCCCAGTTCCTCTTCAAGCATAGCCAGACGCGCCGCCTGATCGTCGGCGATCAGGGCGTTGATCATCTGATCCATCTCGCCTTCCATAAATTGCGCCAGATTATAGAGGGTCAGGTTGATGCGGTGATCGGATACCCGACCCTGCGGGTAGTTATAGGTGCGTATGCGTTCCGAGCGGTCGCCGGAGCCAACCTGCGATTTGCGGGCATCGGAGCGCGCGGCATCGAGCGCCTGACGCTGGATGTCGTACAGGCGCGCCTTGAGGTTGCGCATGGCGATCTGCCGGTTCATGTGCTGCGACTTTTCCGATGAGGTCGCCACGATCCCCGTCGGCAGGTGGGTAATACGTACCGCCGAATCGGTCTTGTTGACGTGCTGACCGCCAGAGCCCGACGCGCGGTAGGTGTCGATGCGGATGTCCTTGTCCTGAATGTCGATTTCGACATCCTCGGCTTCGGGCAGCACGGCGACGGTGGCCGCCGAGGTGTGGATGCGGCCGCCCGCTTCGGTGGCCGGGACGCGCTGCACGCGGTGCACGCCCGATTCGAACTTCAGCTTGCCGAACACGCCGTCGCCCGTCACCGAAGCGATGATTTCCTTGTAGCCGCCCGCATCACCTTCGCTGATGGAGTCAATCTCAACACGCCAGCCCTGCGACGCCGCATAACGCGAATACATGCGGAACAGGTCGCCAGCGAACAGCGCCGCCTCGTCACCGCCGGTCCCGGCGCGCACTTCGAGGATGGCCGAGGCGTTTTCGTCCTTGTCCTTGGGCGCCAGCAGCAGCGCCACCCCGCGTTCCAGCTCCGGCAGGCGTTCTTTCAGCTCCTGAAACTCCTCCTGCGCCAGCGGCGACAGTTCGGGATCATTGAGCGCAATCAGTTCTTCCAGCTCAGGCCCGGAGGCGCGCGCCTTGAGCAAGGCCGAGACCGCATCGACCACGGGTTTCAGCTCGGCGTGCTCCTTCGACAGCTTGACGATCTCTGTGCCATCGGTGGCGCTTTCCATGCGCGCTTCGATCATGCGGAAACGATCGACGACCTGATCGAGCTTGGCCTGCGGCAGACGTATCAAAGGAACGACCTCAAAAGACTTCGTGGCTCCCTCCCCCGCAATGCCGGGAGGGGGAAAACGCGCTTCTTACCTTTAAGACGGATAGGTGTCGATAAAGGATTGGCGTTTTTCCAGTTGATCGCGCACGGCCACGAGGCGCGGAGCCTCGGCGTGCCAGTCGAGTTTGGGGAAACGGAAATCAATATAGGTCGCCGCCGAAGCCAGGGTGATTTCGGCCAGCCCCGGCGGCGCGTCGGACAGTACGCACAACCCATCCACGGCCTTCAGGGCCCGGCGCAGCCCCTCTTCCCAGCGCTTGAGCCAGGCGGCGGAGCGTTCGTGTTCCGGGCGGCGGTGTTCGATCACCATCTTTACGGCGGTTTCGAGAATCCCGTCGGCCAGCGCCTCCGCCTGACGCGCCGCCCACTGCGCCTCGCCTTCGGGATAGAGCGGGTAAGGCCCGTAATGCGCCGCCAGCCATTCGCAGATCAGCGTCGAGTCCACAAACGCCCCGTGATCGGTCACCAAGGCCGGCACCTGCGCAAAAGGGTTAACGGCGACGTGCTCCGGAACGCTGTCCAAAGTTACCGTTGGCACGTCCTCCACGCGGTCGGTCAGCCCCATTTCCCGAACCAGAATTCTGCATTTTCGCGCAAAAGGCGAACCTGAATTGATGAACAACCGCATAACAGCCTCCGTTACAGCCCTGCATAGATGCAGCCCAACCTGTTGATGGTCAAGGGAAAAACCATTGCACACATCTGCACATAGGCACGCAACCCCTTCATTACAAAAGAGTTTTCCATTTGCCTTAATTTAAGGCTTTTACCGTATGGTGGCACCTCAGGTAACCGCCCTCAGAATGAGTACGCCTCGTGAAACGAGACCGGAGTGAATTAAGACTTTTGGCCCCCATGACCATTGTTGTGGTCGGGGCCGTGTGTGCGTTGATCGGGTCCTTGTGGATCTGGGCCGCCGAAATCGACAAGTCGAGCCGCGAGCGCGAAGAAAATTACGTGCGCAGCGGGCTGATGCATCTGGCGGAGACGCAGGCGCGCCTGATGGCTCCCATGACCATCTGGAACGAAGCGGTCAACCGGACGGTGGTCAAATTCGATCATCAGTTCGTCGCCGACAATTACGGCAGCTATTTTTCCGAATATCTGAATTACGAGCAGACCTTCGTGCTGGACGGTCTCAATCGTCCGGTGCTGGCGTGGGAAGGCAAGCAGGAAACCTCGCTTTCCGCCTATAACCGCCTGAGCGGTGAAATCACCCGCCTGTCGAAAGACCTGCGTGAACGCCACTATGTCTATACCGCCTCCGGCATAGGCTTCACGTCGAAGACCAACGCCATTGCGCGGCTGACCGTGCTGGATGGCCACGTCTATCTGCTGGGGGCCAGCTTGATCCTGCCCGACAGCACGCGACAGGACCTGGCGCGCTACACCCCCTATCTGGTGGTAGGCGTGCACCGGCTGAGCTATGGCGAACTGGCGGCCCTGTCGCAGGGGCATCTGCTGAGCACCATCACCGAACTGCGCAGCGGTCAGAACGTGCAGCCCGGTTCGGCGCGCGCCGTGTTCACCGACTCGACCGGTCAGGAAAAGGCCGAACTGACGTGGCAGCCGTCGCGTCCGGGGCTTGACCTGTTCATGCGCGCCCTGATCCCGTCCCTGCTGGTTTCGGCCGGTCTGGGGGGCGTGGCGCTGGCGCTGCTGCACCGCAGCCAGAAGACTGCGCGCAGCCTGATCGCTTCGGAAGCGCGCGCCAAGCACATGGCGCTGCACGACGGCCTGACCGGCCTGCCCAACCGCACTCTGTTCACCGATCGCCTCAATCAGGCCACCGAGCGCCTGCGCCGTCAGGGCGGTTCGGTCGCCGTCATGTGCGTCGGCCTCGACCGCTTCAAGGACGTCAACGATACGCTGGGCCATTCGGCGGGCGACGAACTGATCCGTCATTCGGCGCAAAAGATCGGCAGCATGATCCGGGCGGGCGATACGCTGGCGCGTCTGGGCGGCGACGTCTTCGTGATCATCCAGACCGACACAGACGCCCATTCCGCGGCCGCCCTGGCCAAGCGCGTGCTGGAAGGCCTCAAGGGTCAGGTCACGCTGGAAAGCGGCCCGGTCTATTCATCCTGCTCCATCGGCGTCACCCTGTTGCAGGAATCGGACATCGAAGCCGCCGAAGCCCTGCGTCAGGCCGACCTTGCGCTCTATCGCGCCAAGGAACAGGGCCGTTCGCAATACGCCTTCTTCGAAATCGAGATGGATGCGACGATCAAGCTGCGCAAACTGCTGGAAACGGGCCTGCGCGAAGCCATCCACGTCGAAGCCATCGACGTCGTCTATCAGCCGCAGGTCGATCACAATGGCCGCATCGTCGGCGTCGAGGCGCTGGCCCGCTGGAGCCACCCGCAGCGCGGCCCGATCAGCCCGGCCTATTTCGTGCCTCTGGCCGAAGAGTGCGGCCTGATGATGGATCTGGGCACGCTGATCATGCGTCGCGCCCTGATCGATTCCAAACGCTGGCCGGGCCTGAAGGTGGCCATCAATGTGTCGGCGACGCAGTTGCGGTCCTCGCGCTTCCTGCCGGAACTGAAGGACATGCTGCGCGAAACCGGCGTCGAGCCGCGTTCCATCGAAATCGAGATCACCGAAGGGATGCTGCTCAACGACGATCAGCCGACGCAGAATACCCTCAATGCGTTACGTCAGATGGGCTTCTCCATCGCGCTCGACGATTTCGGCACCGGCTATTCGTCGCTCAGCTATCTGAGCCGCTACCCGGTGGACAAGATCAAGATCGACCGCTCCTTCGTCTCCAATCTGGGGGTCGATCCGGACGCCGAGGCGCTGATCCGCGCCATCATCAAGCTGGCCAAGGCGCTGCACCTCAGCATTCTGGCCGAAGGGGTCGAAACCCAGGCGCAGAGCCATATCCTGCGTCAGGCCGGCTGCGCCATCATTCAGGGCTATCTGTTCTCCAAGCCCGTGGATCGCAGCGAGATCGACATCATGATGGAAGGTCAGGCGACCTCACAGGTGACCCACATCACCAATGGCCGCTATATCGCCGGCGTACGCTAAGCCTCAGATATTCTGAAACAAAAAGCCCCGCCAGTTCGCCTGACGGGGCTTTTTTACTGACTCTGTGCCGCGGTTGGAGAACCACAGATTGCGCAGATTTCACAGATTGGCGCTTCGCGCCCTTGCCCCATCAGACCCTACGCATCTGCCGGGGGAACTCGTAATCTGTGAAATCTGTGAAATCTGTGGTTTCTCAATAGCATAAGAAGCCATCCAACGACCGTCTGTGGAGAAGCCGCCCGCTCAGACCGCTTCCGGAGCCGTCTCGCTTTGGTTTTGCTTGGCGGCGTGGGCTTCGACCAGACCGACTATGTGCTCGATCATGTCGTCATTAGAGACCTTGTGGTCCGGCTTGCCCGCCATATAGACCATGCCTGCCCCCGCGCCACCGCCGGTAAAGCCGACATCGGTGTACAGCGCCTCCCCCGGCCCGTTGACGACGCAGCCGATGATCGACAGCGACATGGGCGTGGCGATATGGGCCAGACGTTCCTCCAGCTTTGCCACCGTCTCGATCACATTAAAGCCCTGACGCGCGCAGGACGGACAGGCGATGATATTGACGCCGCGATGGCGCAGGCCCAGCGATTTGAGAATATCAAACCCGACCTTGATCTCTTCGACCGGATCAGCGGCCAGCGAGACACGGATGGTATCGCCGATCCCCGCCCACAGCAGGTTGCCCAGCCCGATGGCCGATTTGATGGTGCCAGTGCGCAGAGGCCCCGCCTCGGTCACGCCGATATGCAGTGGGCAGTCGATGGCGTCGGCCAGCGCCTGATAGGCGGCGACGGTCAGGAAGACGTCTGACGCCTTCACCGAAATCTTGAATTCGTGGAAGTCGTTATCGCGCAGGATATTGGCGTGGAACAGGGCGCTTTCGACCATGGCGTCCGGGCACGGCTCGCCATATTTTTCCAGCAGTTCCTTCTCCAGCGACCCGGCATTGACGCCGATGCGCATGGAGCAGCCATAGTCCTTGGCCGCCTTGATCACCTCACGCACGCGCTCGGGTGAGCCGATATTGCCGGGATTGATACGCAGGCACGCCGCGCCGGCCATGGCGGCTTCGATGCCGCGTTTGTAGTGGAAATGGATGTCGGCGACGATGGGCACACTGACCTGACGCACGATCTCTTTCAGCGCCGCCGTTGAGTCCACGTCCGGGCAGGAGACGCGCACAATATCGGCCCCCGCCTCTTCCAGCGCGTGAATCTGACGCACGGTGGCATCGACATCGTGGGTGCGCGTATTGGTCATGGACTGCACGCTGATCGGGGCGTCACCGCCGACCTCGACCTTGCCGACTCTGATCTTGCGGCTTTTGCGGCGCTCGATCATGCGCCAAGGGCGGACATGCGTATGGTCACTCATCATGCACTCTGGGGATACGGGTCAATGCGCCCTATGTAAGCCTTCGACGGGCGCTTTACCAGCCGCAATTCAGGGCTGGGTCACGGGTGCCGGGTCAGTCTGGGGCGTCGCGGACGGCGTCGTCTGCGGCACGTAGGGGATGGGGCCGTCACGCGCCGGGACGTCCGCCGGAACAACCGGCGTGTTCGCGGGGGCGGCAGGCACGGCGGCGTCCGTGGGACGACCGGCCGGGCGCAGGGCCTCCATCTGCGCGTCCATCAGCTTGGCCAGCGCCGCCGCACGGGCATTGAGCTTGGAGACAGAGGTCGCGCGCTCTTCCATCACCCCGGCAAATTCGCCGTTATAATAGATTTCAAACGCCTTGGGGTCGCCCACCTCGATCAGCAGGTTGACGGCACTGACCTGTGGCAGACGGTAGGCCTCGCCCGGCCCCAGTTGCCGCGCGAAATAGACGCGCTTGTCTGTCCCGCTGAGGACCAGATTGACGCTGCGCTGGGCCTGAATCGTCACCATCGAATCGACTGGCGTTGCGCCAAATACCGCCCCGCGCGGGTTGAAGGCCTTGCGCATTTGAAGCGGCACGCCCACCGTCGCCGAGGGGTTCTGCTCGGCGCGTTCGGCGTCGATGGCGGCAAAGCCCTCCTCCAGCCCCGGCGTGTAATAGGGCACGGGCAGGTCCTGATCCTTGGGCGCCGGGGCCGCTTGCGTCAGCACCAGCTTGTCGCGCACCAGCGGCACGCCCGGTGCCCATTTCTGCGGCGTCGTATCAGCCGAAGGCGCGTGATGCCCACCCCAGCCCGGCGTGCGCTGAAACAGGTTCCACGCCACCACCGCCAGCACCAGCGCCAGCGCCAGCCCGCCATAGAGGCGATAGCTGGGGCGCAGGTCTTCAAAAGCGGCCCCCACCGGGGCCCGCAGCTTGTCCGACTGCGCCGGGTCGGCAAAAGACCGCTTGAACAGATCGGCCAGACTCTCTTCGTCGAGCCCCAGCGCCTTGGCATAGGCCTTGACGAAGCCGATAGAAAAGGCGCGCGACGGCAGGCGGTCATAGGCGGCTTCTTCAAGCGCCTCCAGATAGCTGCGCCGCACGCGGGTGATATCGGCCATGTATTCCAGCGAAAAACCTTGCGCCTCGCGCGTGCTGCGCAGGATGTTGCCGAGCGTTTCCGGATCGCTGGCCAGCGCCTCCGCCTGACCCTGCACGCGCCCACCGGCCAGCACCTGACCCTGCGCGCGCACCGCCGCGTCGCGCTCAGCCGTCAGGAACAGGCCCGTATAGGCCTCGTCCTCAAGAACCGTGATATTGTCCTGTGCACTCATCAGACTTCGGCAAATCCTGCACGCTGTTCCCCCCAGCGTGTGTAAAAAACCAAACCACAGCGCCCGTCCCAAATCAATACGTAAGGCTTTTGGGAACAAGGCTTTCTGTCTTTTGTGACCGCCTGTGCAAAAGCGTTGCCGAACGCCCCGACACAGCTTAGAACACAGGACTTTGTTGTTTGAACGGAGTCGCTCATGCCTGCCGCCTTTGACGATTTGTGGATTGGTCAGGTCGCCTCTATCGGCGCGGGCGTCGTCTCCCAGAGCGATCTCGAACAGTTTTGCGCCACCTATGCGCCGTCGTGGAACACGCAGGACGGCCTGCCCGATGCGCTGATCTTCGCTCTGTGGTCAAAGCTGGAGCAGGAAGCGGCCGCGGGCTGGCCGCAGACGAAGCGACTGGCCGTCGATGCTCTGCGCTGGTCGCGCAACCCGCCGCCGGGCGAACTGCTGCGCGGACGTCTGACCATTATGGGCAAGGACGCTGTGGGCGACACAAAGGGCGTCGTCATTGCCCAGCACGACCTGCTCGACGAAGCCGGACGTCTGGTCTTTTCATGCCTGACGCGCTCGGTGTTTCAGCGCAATCCGCCGCCTGTTGGGTAAGGTTTTCGCCACGAAAAGCACGAACATATGGCGCGAAGCGCCCGACCAGACAGCACGCCGCAACACTGAAAAACGGCCCTACGGGCCATAGCGGTTTACCAGCCTTTTCGTTTTTTTCGTGGCCAATGAAAAAACCCCGGAAGCCGAAGCCTCCGGGGTTTGTCGTTTCAAACCGAAAACGCTTAGTTGACCGCCGGGGCCGACTGATTGCGCTCGATGGTCAGGGCGATCAGCTTGTCCCAGGCCAGCAGGGAGATTAGGTGCGCGTAGATGTGCATCAGGGCGCCGTTGTCACGCAGCTCAACCAGCTTGTCGGCCGGCAGCTTGGCCAGCTTTTCTTCATCGACCGCGAAATATTCGGCGATCTTTTGCGGCTCACCCTGCGAACCGTCCGGATTGGCCGGGCGATAGATGGTTTCGCGCGGGGCCAGGAGGTCCAGATCCTTCAGCAGGTTGACGAAGGATTCGGTGCGCAGACGCTCGTTTTCGAAGTCCGAGCAGAACTGCATGGCGTTTTCGACGAAGGCCGACGGCTTGCCGCCTTCGAAGAAGGGCACGTCCGGATTGTTGGCGGTCACCACCGGCGAGGAGGTATCCACGCACAGGATCATGCGTTGTTCCTGTTCGTCATTGGCAAAGACGAAGGGATAACGACGGGCAAAGGCCGGCAGGTAGGCGTCCGGGCGGAAGACGCCTTCGGGGGACACGAACATGTTCTGACCGGCGGCCAGACCCATGGCGGCCACCGGCATACGCGCTTCGCCGATGAAGACGATGGGGTAGCTCAGCGAAGCCGCCGGGAATTCCGCCACAGTCAGCGGCACCACATTGGTTTCAGCGACAAAGGCGTGCGGCGTCGGCGAAGCGCTGATGCCGAGATTGCCGTGGGCTTCAACGCTCAGGGGTTCCGGAGTCTTGTAAAACAGCACGTTCCCTGTCAGCGCGCTTTGTTGGTCTTGAGCCTGTTCCATGATCGCTCTTTGTAGTGGTAAAAACTGAGGAGTTTCGCTTCTAGCCCATGCCTGCGGGAAAGCGCAAGCGGCACGTTCAGGCAGGCGAGTGCAAAGGCCGCAATTCGCGCAAAAACCGGCACCTGCGGGTATTTTAACGCGCAGGAACCCCGGAAGTACGGGCTTCCGGGGTTCCGCGCCGTAATCCTGCACCGATCCGTCAGAATCGGTAGGTCAGACCGGCGCGCAGATTGCGACCAGCACCGACAAGTATATCCTTCTGCACCGAAGTGTGCTCGCGAATTTCCTCGTCAGTCGCGTTACGCAATTCGGCGAAGACTGATACCTTGGGATTGATCCAGTAAGACCCGAAGACATTGACGGCCGTGTAGGCATCGGTTGGGGTTTCGAACGCCGCCAAATGCGTGTCCGCCGCGGCTACATGCCGGACTTCGAGATGGCTTTTCCAGCGTTCACCTTCGTAGCCCAGGGTGGCCGTCAGCGCCGAAGGGGCAATACGAGCAATATCGCCCAGATCGCTCTTGCCGCGAACATAGTCATAGGCCAGATCAAGACGCACAGCCTGAGCGCCACGGCTCCACAGGTTCACGCCGCCTTCCAGTTCAAAGCCCCAGAAGTCAGCGTCAGTCTGCACGTAGCGATAGACCGGCAGGCCGTCCTCGTTGTCACCCGTTGGACGCAGGTCAATGAAATTGTCGAAACGGCTGGAATAGAGGTGGGCGTCAAGGCTGAAAGCCGAATGGCTGTCCATCTGCCAGTGGCCGGTGGCCTCTACGCTGTAGCCTGTCTCCGATTTCAGAGCTGCATTGCCAATTTCATAAGCCCCTGTACCGGCGTGCGGGCCATCGGCCAGCAATTCAACATCAGAAGGCGCGCGTTCAGAGCGCGTCACACTCAGACCAAAAAAGGCATGATCGGAAGGTTTCCAGAACCCGCCCAGCGAACCCGACAGGTTGTCGAATGCCTTTGAGAAACCTGCGGAAGTGATCTCCTTGCGGTCACCCCGCAGGCCGCCTTCGATGCCCCAGGCGCCCCTGTCGAGACGCGACTGTGCATAGGTGCCGAATTCTCGCGTCGTAGAGGACGGCACAAAGGCCTCGGCTCCGATCGCCTCAAAATGGCGTTCGAGGACATTGAAACCTACCGCGCCAGAGACATCGCCCATCTTCTGGCGGATCAGGTTCACGCGCGCCTCATATCCGTCAGAGAGAAAGCGCGTGCCGACCTCCTCGCCTTCGAACTCGGTATGTTTATAATCCGTGTAGCCCGCATCCGCCGTCAGCTTGTTGAAACCCGCAAAGGCGATATTGAGCGATGACCGGACATCGTAACGCGTCTGCTTCAGGCCGATGGTCACCGGGCCTTCTTCCTCATGCGCGTGGTCGTCACCCTCTTCGTGATCAGACGCGTCTTCAGCATGGCTATGACCGGGCACGCCGTAGGTCGTATCGGTATGCTTGACACTCAGGCCCGCAAAGCCAAAGTCACCCACATAGGACAAGCCAGCCCCATAGGCGCTCAGATCAACAGCCGAATTTTCCTGACGAACGCGCGTATCGGGTTCCTCCCCTTCAGCGTCGGTCAGCCGACGGGACTCCGGACCTACGGGCGTTTCGTAATCATCACTCTTGCGCTTGAGGGCGTCGGCGGTGAAAACCCAAGGCCCCTGCCCTGTCTTTACATTCAGCCCAAGCTGCTTGCCATTATCAACACTGGAGGCCTGTGCCGTAAAGCGGCCCTCAACACCATCCTTGGCCGGGGCCGACGCAATACGATCGTCGATGATGTTGACAATGCCGCCGATGGCGTTGCCGCCATAGATAAGGGCCGAAGGGCCACGCAGAACCTCTATACGCTGGGCCTCGACCGGATCGGTCCCTGTCGCGTGGTCGGGCGACACGGCTGAGGCATCAATGGCCCCCATGCCGTTGTTGAGCAGTAGAACACGAAACCCGTCAAGGCCACGGATCACCGGACGGCTGGCACCAGGTGCGAAGGCAGACGAGCGCACGCCCGGCAGGGTGGCCAGCATCTCGCCAAGACCCTCAGCCGGCTTCTGGTCGATAGTGCTGCGGGTCAGTACATCGACATTGCTCATCAGGGCGTCTTTCGACACGCCATAGGCCGTACCGGTCACGACGATCTCCGTTATGTCCTCGTCTTTCTGAGGTGTCGGAGACGAACTCTGCGCCAGAACCGGGGTAACGGCGATCAGCGCGGCAAGGCTCACGCTCAGGGTGAGAACTATACGGGTTTGCATGGGGGAGGCTCCCGAAAAAAGCGGACGGCCACACACAAAGGCCGTACCGGACCGGTATCTGTTATGTAATAACATAAACGGTGTCAAGCCGTCATTGCGAAATGTCGCGAGTCTGCCTAAGTTATAGCCATGTCACACGCCTGCGGCCACGATCACGACCACGTCCACACCCTCGATAGCGGGCGCATCGACGCGCGCCTGAGCGAAGCCCGACGCCTGTGCGAAGCGCAGGGTGAGCGCATGACCGCGCCGCGCCTGCGCACGCTGGAGCTGATCCTCAGCGAAAATGCCCCGGTTAAGGCCTATGATGTCATCGACCGCTTCCACCCCGACGGGGCTGCCAAGCCGCCGACTGTCTATCGCGCGCTGGCCTTTCTGGAGCAGATGGGGCTGATCCACCGCATCGAAAGCCTGAACGCCTTCGTCGCCTGCCAGGGCCACGCCGACGGCAAGGCCGTGCAGCCGCACGCCGCCGCCTTCCTTTTGTGCGACTGCTGCGGCAGCAGCGAAGAGGTGGCCGTCAGCCTGCCCGAAATCGACCAGCAGGCCTCGGCCAGCGGCTTTGAAACGCGCCGGGTGACGCTGGAAGCGCGCGGCCTGTGCAAGGCCTGCCGCTAAATCATTATGTTTTCTGCAAAAACAGAATGGCTTAGCCTTTGTTTTGCCCTCGCCGGGTACGGGCTCCGCCACCTTGGCCGCCGCCTCAATGGCGGCTTGAGCGCAATGATTCCAGTAGAAATCATTGCGCCCCCAAATGTCGCATGAAACAACCACGAGATATTTTTTCGCCCCGCGACCCAGCGTAGAGCAAGTTTTCACCATTTGGCTTCAGGGTCAGGGGGACACGCCTGCCCTCCTCACCGCTCGCTCCCTTCACGCCCTGTCCGGACGCTCCCTTGCCCCTTACGCAGTCAGCCGCCACCTTACAGACCATTGATCCGCGTTCCCTGCGCACGATCATCGAGCTGCACCACAAATACAAGACGATGAAGCCGGGCGGGCAGCTGGCCAATCTCGCCTATATCGACCTGAGCGGGGTCAATCTCGAAGGGATGGACCTGTCCGATGCCGTCCTGACCGGGGCCTGTCTGCGCGGCGCGGCGCTGCGCGACGTCAACCTCAGCCGCGCCAATCTGTACGGATGCGATTTGCGCGAAGCCGATCTGCGCTTCGCCGTGCTCGACCGCGCCGATATGCGCGGGGCGTGTTTGCGCGGAGCCAATCTCACCGGGGCCAGCCTGACGCGCTGCGATCTGCGCGAAGGGCAGATCGCCTTCAAGGATGAAAAGCACGGTCTGCGCCTGATGAAGCACGAAAAGCGCGCCGGCGAACTGGACTACGCCATCCTCTCCGGGGCGGACCTGTCGGGCGCGCGCCTGACCGGCGCCGGGGCCATATCCGCCGATTTCCGCGATGCCCAGCTCGAAGGCGCGGTCTTAAGCCACGCCAAGCTGCGCAATGCCTCACTGGAGGGGGCCAACCTGTCGGCGGCGGACCTGTCGTCCGCCGACCTGTCCGGGGCCTCATTAAAAGGGGCGGTGATGGTCGGGACCCAGACCCAGGGCATGACCACCAAGGATACCGACATGTCGGATATTCTGGGCGAACCGATCAGCGTCTTCATTGACGATGAACCGCTCGATGACCTGCTCGACGCCTATGAGGCGTGGTGCCGCAGCGGGGGGCAGGAGGGCGCGACGCAGGATTTCAGCGGGCTCGATTTTCGCAGCGCCACCACCCTGATCGGCCGCAAGCTGACGGCGGCCAACATGGCCGGCGCCATCCTGTACGGCATGGACCTCTCCGGGGCGCAGCTACAGGGGGTCAATCTCTCCGGTGCAGACCTGCGCATGGCCGACCTGTCCGGGGCCGATCTGAGGGGCGCACGCCTGATCGGGGCCCGCCTCACCCGCGCCACGCTGGACCGGGCCAATCTCTCGCCCCTGTCGCTGGGGGGTGACCGCACCCTGCGTGCCGATCTGACGCGGGCCACCCTGACCCACGCCAGCCTGCGCCACGCCGACCTGACGCGGGCGCGGCTTCTGGAGGCCGAAATGGCGCATGTCCGCGATCAGGGCTGCACCTACACGCTGGCGGAAAGATAAGTGGCTTTTATAACCACCCTTTCAGGCGGAACCACACCAGCGGCCCGACCGCTGAGGCGATCATGGCCAGCACCACGAGCGGGTACGCCCACGGCACGTGCAGTTCGGGCATGAATTCGAAATTCATCCCATAGAGCGAAGCGATCAGGGTTGGCGGCAGAAAGGCCACCGAGGCCACCGAAACGATCTTGATGGTCGTGTTCTGCTCCAGATTGATTACCCCCAGCGCCGCGTCGTGCAGATAGGCGATATTGCCCGACACAAAGGCCGAATGATCGTTCAGCGAGGCCACGTCCTTTTCCAGCGTGCGCAGCTTGTCATGGAAGGCATTGAAGCCCGCCTCGTCCGCTCCGACCAGTTCGCGATCCAGCGCCCGCGCAAACAGCAGTAGCCGGCCAAAGGAGACGAGGCTGTCGCGGATGCGCGCCGTGTCCGACTGACAACGGCCCAGTTCGCGCAGGCCCCGCTCCAGATTGCGCCCGCGCTTGGGCGCGAAGATACGCCCGGAAATCTCATCCACCGTGGCCGACGCCTTTTCCAGCAGGTCGGCCGTACGGTCAATCAGCACCTCCAGCAGGTTGGCCAGCGCTTCGTGCGCCTGATCGCAGTTTTCCGGATGGCGCACCGTGCGTTCGGCAAAGATGCTGAACGATTTGGGGTCGATATAGCGAATGGTGATCAGGTGCTGACGGTGCAGGACGAAGGTCACCGGCCCCGATTGCAGGTGGTCGAAGCCACCGTAAAAAGCTACCAGCGCCGTCATGAAGGCCGCGCCATCTTCGAGATAGAGGCGCGACGAAAACTCGATCTCCTGCATGTCCTCGCGCGTCGGCAGGTTCAGCCCGACGACGCCTTCGACATAACGTTCTTCCTCACGGTCCGGATTGTAGAGGTCGATCCACACCCCGTCCGGCGTAATCTCGCACCAGCCGGCCTCGTCCCCTGCCCCTTCGGGCGGCACCACGGTAAAGGCCCCGTCCGGGGCCACGTCACGGCTATAGATGTTCAGCATGGGGCCTCTCACAGATCATTCCTGAATAGGCCGCTTTGCGTCGCCCTGACAAGTCAAACGCCGCTGGCGGGACCAGCGGCGCTGCAAACCTTCAGACAAAAAGAACCGGCTCAGGCCTTGGTCTTCTCCGTCTTCTTTTCGGATTTTTTGGCCTCGGCTTCGGCGACCTTTTTGGTCCCCGATTTCTCAGCCTTATCAGCCTTGGCGGTTTTAGAGGTCTTTGCGGCCTTGTCGTCCGCTTCGGCGACGGCCTACTTGCCGGACTTGGGGGCCATCTTGGCGCTCTTGTCCGCCTTGGCGTTGTCGGCGACCTTGGTCGTCTTGTCGCCCTTGTCTGTCTTAGTCTTTGATTTCGCCGCCGGAGCCTTATCGGCGTCTTTGTCAGCGACGGCCTTTTCGGCGGAGGTCTTCGTCTTGCTCGCCTTCGCCTTGTCCGCGGCCTTGGCGTCCGGCTTCACATCGGCGGGCTTGGGGGCCACCGCATCGTCCACCGTCGCGGAGGCCAGCGCCTGACTGCGCGGCGCTTCGACATCGGCGGTCAGGGCATTAACGAGGGCCTTGTTGCTGGTCTTGGAGGACGTCTTCTGCGCCACCTTGTCGAACGCAGACGGCTTCTTGACGGTCGGCTTGTCGAGCACCTGAGTGACGAGGTTTTCGCCCATCTCCTGACCCTTCTGGGCCGCCTGATAGATGAACCCATAGGTCGGATAGACCGTGGTGCCCACATCGGCGATCGGGCCGTACCACACCTTCACCTTGCTCCAGTCGCCCTTGTCGGAGACATCGACGACGGTGACGTCTTTTTCGACCTGACCACGGCGGCCACCGATGGGCGACCAGTTGGCGTGGGTGATCTGAATGACGCGATCGGTAATAACCTGAGAGACGACGGCCACGTGGCCCAGTCGCATCTTGCCCTGCGGACGGAACACCAGAACCGCCCCGGCCTTCGGTGCCTGACCCTTGTCGTATTTGCCCGAAGCGCCTTCCCACCACGTCCAGGCGTCACCGAAAATGTTCATACCCGTGATCGACCGGGCGAAGGTGACGCATTGCCAGTAGGGGGATTTCTTCTCAGCGGCCTGCGCGCCCACGGCGCCAAACGCCAGAGTCGCCGACAGGGCCAATACGCTTAGTCTTTTCAGCACACGAGCACTCCATTTGGGGCCTGATCGAGGGGCCTTTGCGGCGGTCCTCTTAGGGGTCTTACAGGGGGTGGCTGCGGGTGAAAAAGATCAGCTAAAACGCCCGCAACATTTACTTGTAGAGGTTTGATACATAACTCAGCGGCATTTACAAAGCCTTTATTTTCCAAATCGTGGTAAATTTCCCACATCTGGACGGGCCGTGCCTGAGGATGTTGCAAAAAAGTTGTTAAACATCAGTTAACTATAAATTCAGGGCGCGGGCGAAAAAAAACGAGCGTCTTTTCGCCGCACGCGGGAAAAGACGCTCGAATTATGGGGTTTCGTCCGCTTACGGATGAGAGCGGGGCAAACTGATCTAACGCGCCAGGCGGTAAGCGAGTCGATAGCGCAGCCGGTCCCCCAGATGGCGCACGACATTGCGCATCGGCAGTTCGACAATGTGATGGCCCAGCATGGCGACGGGGATAATGGCGATCAGGCCCACCGTCCACCACAGCAGCGGCAAAGGCGCATCCCCCGTACCCAGCACCATCCCCATCACATTGAGATAGACCCATTTCCATGGCACATAGACCATGTACATGGCGAACGACACTTCGCCGAGATAGACGAGCACGCGGTTGCCCATCACGCCGCCATTACCAAAGCGCGACACGCACAACAGCATCAGGCCCAGCATCGGCACGATCAGGGCGTCGATCTTCAGCCACGAGGCCGCAGCAATGACGATCAGGCTGGAGGCTGCCGCCCCCATCAGCGCCACTTGCGGCGTCAGCTTGCCCGACCGCCACACCAGATAAAGTGCGCAGCCCAGCATGAAGGTCGGCACGATACGCAGTGCCCCCCAGAAGACGGTGGCCGAGGTCAGCTTGAAGCCCATAAAGGCTTCGAAAATCATGTACAGGCTGACAAGGAAGGTGACCGACAGGCCGACAGCCAGCCACGGGCGGGCGCGCATCGACCACGCCACCGTGCCGAAGATCGGGAACAGCAGATAGGCGAACCATTCCGCCGAAATCGACCACGACGGGTGGTTGAAAGACGCTTCCGGCGCCAGACCCCAGGCCTGCACGAGGAACAGATGCGCCGGCAGGGACGGCCAGTTGACCAGATTCTTGTCAACGCTCATGCCTTTCAGCGTCGCGGCCCCCCACAGCAGGATAGCAAAACACAGCGTCGCCAGATGCAGCGGATAGACGCGCGCCAGCCGGTTGACGATGAAAGACCCGTAACGGAACCGCCCTTCCCCGAGCGACGTCATATAGACGTGGCTCAGAATGAAACCCGACAGGATGAAGAACAGATCGACCCCCAGATAGCCCTTTTCGATGATACCGATGGGGATGGCCCCTTCGAGCGCCGACCAGTAGCTGTAGAGGATCACCCATACCGCCGCAAAGAAACGCAGCGAGGTCAGCGGCCGGATATTGTCGGCTGCGGCCGGGGAAACGGCGGCGCGAATGGGTGTCGTCATGGGCGGGTTCCTGTGCGGGGTGTCCTGAAATAAACCAGTCAGGCGAATTTTGACGAAGCCCTGCACGTCATATGCCACTCACGCACGAAGAAGGCCCTGCGGCACACACTGCCACAGGGCCTTTAAGAAGCCGTGAAATCAGAAGGCTTACTTGCGCTTCCAGTTGCCGGAATCGTCCTTGTAATATTCCCCGGCCTTGACCTTCGGGAAGATCACATTGGTATAGGCCGAGGCCCCGGCAGCAGCCGGAGAGACGCCGTTCTTGGCGGCGGCTTCGGCATAGACGCGGGCGCGGCCGGCATTGATCTCATCGACAGCGGCCTTGGTGGCGGCGTCGGCTGAGTCCTTGACGAGGCCCAGATAGCCGTCGGATTGCTCGCCCACCGTACCGGCGGCCTTGGCGGCATCCACGGTCGCCTTGGCGGCGGACTGGGCGTAGGCCGGGGCGTTCAGGGCGATACCGGCGGTCAGCACGGCCGACGAGACGACGACGGCGCTGAGGATCGAAAACAGGGTCTTTTTCATAGCCAAATTCCTCAGAACAGATCCGGATTTTGTTTGACGAGGGCCTTCACATCCTCATCCAGCGAGATACGCACATTGGCGTCAAGCTTGGCGTAGATGGTGATGGGATCGACCTGAAGGCGAACCGTCGGCGTGCAGGCCGCGGTGAGCGCTACACCGGCCAGACACAGGACGGCCACGCCCGCGCGGGCGACAGGGGATTTCAACATGAAGGGCTCCACAGCAAGAGATCATGACGTCTGGATATCAGCTATAAGCTGAACCGGGCCTGAATGACAGAGACATTCTTGGCACCGGATATGGCTCAGAATTGTGTCTATTTGATCTTCGACCAGTCGAAGCCACCCCGTTTTTGCACCTCGACATAGTCTTTAAGGAACTGATCAAGATTGGAGCTTACATCGAGGTTGAGATTGACCTTGGTATCGGAGGGCAGGTCGATGGGCTTTTGCGTCCAGGTGCCGCGCAGATAGTCAATCAGGCCGATCTTCGCCTCCCGGCGCTGCGGCGGATCATAGCGTCCGACGATGCGGAAGTTGAAGTTCAGCCGCCCCTTGTCATCCGTATTCACCGCCGCTGACAGTTCCTCATAGGCCAGATGCTCCATCGCCTGATAGGCAAGGCCTTCGACGATATTTGGGGCCGGATCGGGCGTCGGGGCCACCGGGACGGCAGCCTTATCGGCGTTGCTGACCGTCCCGCCCTCAGCCGCCACCGCGGTCACCGCGTTGCGGCGGATCGAGACACGGCCCGGCCCTTCGCCCAGCAGATAGCCCTTACGCACACTGAGCTTGCCGCCGTTCAGTTCAAACGGCAGCTTGCCCGACACGAAGCCGGTAAATTCCGCGTCCCTGGCGAACGGGCTTGAGGCCACCACCTTGCCGAAATCGACCTTGTCAAAGCTCAGTTCGCCCTTGAGCGGCTTGGTTGTATCGAACGGCACGTCCATCGGAGCCAGGGCGAAATCGCCGCCGTCGCTGGTAACGCGCGCGCTTTCTAGCTTCAGATACTCCCCCGCGAACTGCACCACCGCCCGCACGTCTTTCAGTGGCACTGCGCTGGTGACGTTGCGGATCGTCAGGGTCTGACCTGGCGCCGATTGCAGCGGGGCCAGAGAGGTAAAGTCAATGCGCCCGTTCAGGCCCTCGACCAGACCCGCCGGGCCGGTAAAGCCCATCTCATTGAGCGTCAGCACGCCGCCTGAGGTCGAACCGTCCGGCGACCAGGCGACAAAACCTTTGAAATCGACGCGCCCCGTGGTGTCGCGCTGCACTACTCCCGCCACCATCGGCGTCAGGTCGAGCGGTTGCAGTTTTTGCGGTGCGAAGGTCAGGTTCGTCGCGGTTAGATCAGCGCGGCCCCGGCCACTGGCCACGTCCGAGGTCAGTCTGATCTCGGCCAGAGGTCCACCAGCGCTCGCCTGCACCGCCGCATCGGCTGAGGTCACCGCCAGCTTGCCGTCCAGCGTCCTGCGGCCCTGCGTTATGTCTCCGGCGATCAGCACCGGATGGAAACGCGGCGCGTCGAGCGCGTCCGTGGCCTTCAGGGTTTTCAGGCCCACCGTAAAGCCCAGTCCCTCGGCGTCGGCGAAGCTGCTGGCGGTAAAGGCCCCCTCGCCGCCCGCCAGTGTCACCTGATAATCGGGCGCGGCGGCGGTAAAGCTGTCGAAACGGCCTTCGCTGCGCCACTGACCCCCAGTCATCGTCAGGATGGGGGCCGTCGTCGGGCACAGGCGGGTGGTCACCGCGGTCAGGCGGCCGCCAATATCGGCGCGGTCAGCGGTAACGGGCACGCAGTCATCAAGGCGCACCTGCAACAGGCCCGCCGCACTATAGACGAAACGGCCATTGGCCCTGGCCTGCGCCCCATAGACGGGCGCGAAGTTGAAACCGGCCTCAAGGCTCAGGCGGCCATCCAGCGCGCCCTGCGCGCCGAAACCAAAGTCCGACACCCGCGCCTTGAGCACCGGCAGGGTTTCGCCGCTCGTCACAATATTAAACGTGCTGCGCGCATCGCTGGCGATCAGGGCGGACGGGCCCTCGGTCGTCAGGCGGATCTCGCCGCCATCGAGCGGACGGATCAGCACCGGCTTGCCCGGACGCACGGCGAAGCGGTGGCGGTTGCCCTGCCCGGTCAGCGACACGCGCACAGTATCGGCCGACAGACTGAAACGGTCGGCGGCGCGCAGCAGAGACACCATCAGGTCCGGGCCCG
This sequence comes from Asticcacaulis sp. W401b, assembly GCF_046503825.1. Classification (NCBI taxonomy): domain Bacteria; kingdom Pseudomonadati; phylum Pseudomonadota; class Alphaproteobacteria; order Caulobacterales; family Caulobacteraceae; genus Asticcacaulis; species Asticcacaulis sp. W401b. Next base: position 205,613 of record NZ_JBKFEE010000003.1, on the reverse strand, counting down.
GCGGCGGCGCGGGCACCGGCGGTATGCCGTCCGGCAGGCGGGCATTGGCGGCGTCAAAGGCTACACGCCCATCGGCCAGAGCCCTGGCGCGGTCGGCGGCCAGCGCGCCCATGCCGCGATAGCTGCCCTGGCGGCCGTTCACATCGGTGGTCAGGGCGATCTCATAAGCGTCTGGCCCTAAGCGTCCCGTGCCCTCCAGCCGCGCGGTCACGCCGTCAAGGCTCAGATCCCCCTGCGCGGCGCGGGCGGCCACGGCGCGACCTTCAAAACTGAGGTCGGTGCCTTCGGAGCCGTGCGCCAGCGAAAACCCGGAGAGGTCCAGCGCCGCGTCGTTGAGCGACAGGGCGTCCTGCGTAAAGGCACCGGCCTTGACGCTCAAGGGGCCATCAAGCGTCAGGGCCGAGGCCGCATCGAGCGCCAGATCGCTACGCAGCGTCATATCCTGCGCCGTCACCCGAAGGGCGCGGCCCTGCATCGTGCCGCTGGTGACACCGTCCAGAGTCGCCATCACCTGCGACGTACCCGAAAAGGCCACGCGCGTATTTTCAAAATCCACCCGGCCATTGAGACCGATGGTGCTGTCGAGGCCCTGAAGCGAAGCCGCGCCCTCAATGGCTTCGGCGCGTACGGCCAGCATACCGCTGATTGCGCCGTCAAAGGCCGACAGGGGCGATTTGCGCGAGGCGGCGTCCGACAGGCGACGATAGGGCAGGCGTAGATCAAGGTCAGCGTGCACCCCGCTCAGGCGCGGCAGCAGATCACCCAGTTCGGCATCGGGGGCGCGCGCCGCCGGGAACAGCAACTCCGCCGCAGACAGGTTGGCGTCGATGCGCAGGGCTTCACCGGCATCGGCGTCGGGTTCGGCCTGAATGCGGATATGGCCGTCGGAAAGCTGCCCCTGCAATTGGGAGCCGTTCAGGGCGCCGGGGATCAGGGTGGCATTCAGCGCCCGCAGGCGACCCTCTTTCAGGCTGAGCCCGCCAGTGGCCGCGACTGTGCCATAGTCGGTCCGCACGCGGATGCGCGCCTCTTCGACCAGAATCTCTTCCGGCAAAGGACCGCCGCCCCCGCTGCCCCCGTCTTTCAGCAGGCGGTCCAGACGCCCGAAGCCCAGCCCTTTTTTATCGTAGGAAAAGCTCAGCTCCGGCTTGACCAGATGGATGCGCTTGAGGCGCGTCAGCGGCTGCCCCAGCCGCCACAGGTTCAACTCATAATCAATGTCGAAACGTTCGATCTTCAGGTCGGGTCGCCCAGCCTCGCCCAGCACGATGCGGCCGGACACATGGTCCAGACTTAGGGTGTCTATGCGCAGCTCAGACGGTATATCGTTGGAACGCAGCCAACCCTGCGCCACTTCGCGGGCAATGTCCTTGCGCGCCGCATAGGCGATGACCCCCACCGCCGCCGCGCCCCACAGGGTCAGCAGCAGCCAGCCGCCCGCCTTCAAATAGCGCTTGCGTTTACCCGGACCACCCGGTCCGCCGGAGGCGGTGCCGCCCCTTTGGCCACCCCCACCGCCGCCTTTCGGGCGCGGCGCAGGGGTGTCGTTTCCGTTGCTGACCGCACGGGTAAAACTCGACTGGGGCGGCAGCCGCACAGGAAACAACAGCTCACCTCCATCCTCAGGCGCATCGGTCAGAATGTGGGTGCGCAACGGATCAAGCTCTCACGGGATCAACGGTTGGACAAAAGGTTCAGGGCAGCATTATGGCACGCAACTCTTAAAAAAACGGCGCATAACCGATTCTTTTTCTTACCGTATCCGGAACATTACGGCCCCTTTATCGGCCACCCGGTGCGTTTTTTGGTCGCGCGTTACGCAAAGTGATAGGGTCGGCGCCTCACCCCGTCTCTGGCATCGCGTGTCGTAAAAAACCCATAAATGCGCCCTGAAAGGGCCGGTTTAAGCCGGATATTAACCTTCGCCCCCTAATTGGGACAGACCCTTTTGCGTCCCTTCGGCCGGAAAACGGCGATATGTGAGGCGGCTGCCGCCTCATTTTCGCCCCATTTCGGCGTATGCAGGGGCGTTAACACTTTCAAATTCGCGTCTGCGGCAACTCGTCGGGTCGCATATTCCCTGAAACAGGGAGATACAGGCTAACTGGGCGGCGGAGAAAACGGCTCCGTTTGAGTAGAGCCCGCGTTGTGTAAACCTCGTATACCGTTTTTGGATCGTAATGGCTCAACTCGACCCTCGCCGCCAACCTGTGCGCCTGACCCCGATGGTGCTGGTTTCTGCGACCGCCCTGACGGTGGCCACCCTGGTCTGGCGCGTTTATCAGCCGCTGCCGAGCACGCTGCCGACCCTTGACCCCAGTGCGACCCTGGCGCTGGAAACCCGCGCTCTGGCCGAAGCCGCCGCGCGTCCGGGCTTCACCCAGCCGGTCAATGTGCAGATCATGGTGCGCGCCGGCGAAACCCTCACTCAGGCCCTGACCCGTTCGGGCGTCTCTTCGACCGAGGCCAATGCCGCCGTGTCGCTGTTGTCGCAGGCCTTTGATGTGGTCAATGTCGGCAAGGGGTTAAGCCTTCAGGCCGCCATTGCCCGCCCCGAAAACGGCCGCTCCCCGGCGCAGCTTCTGGGCCTGACCGTGCGTACCGGACCAGCCAAGCAACTGACCCTGACCACCAGCCACGACGGTTCGATGCGCCTGCGTGCGCTCGAAGAATCGGTGCGCGATGAGCGCCGCGTCGCCATTGGCACCATCGACGGTTCGCTGATCACCTCGGCCACGGCGCTGGGCGCCACGCCGAACGTCACCGGTCAGGTGCTCAAGCTGTTCGCGCACAAGATCGACTTTGAACGCGACATCCAGCCGGGTGACACCTTCAAGCTGGTGTTTGATCGCAAGGTCACCGAAAGCGGCCGCGTCGTGGAATCCGGCAATCTGCTGTACGCCGAAATCAGCGCCAAGGGCCACATCACGCGTTTCTATTCCTATAAGCGTCAGGGTGATAAAGAATCGCAGTTCTTCGACGATACGGGCAAGAATATCAAAGGCTTCCTGCTGGCCACACCGGTCGCGGCGGCCCGCACCTCGTCCGGCTTCGGTATGCGTCGCCACCCGATCCAGGGCTTTATGAAGATGCACACCGGCATCGACTTTGCCGCCGGTACGGGCACCCCCATCTACGCCGCCGGTGATGGCGTCGTGGCCGATGCCAAGTGGTGGGGCGGTTATGGCCGCTGGGTGCGCGTGTCGCACAATAATGACTGGGCCACCGGCTATGCTCACATGTCGCAGATCAAGGTCCGCCCCGGTCAGCGCGTGAAGCAGGGCGAACTGATCGGCTATGTCGGCTCGACCGGCAATTCGACCGGCCCGCACCTGCACTTCGAAGTGTGGTACAAGAACCGCCCGATCAATCCAAAGGACGCCAAGGTGCCGCAGGGCACCATTCTGGCCGGTCAGGACCTGGTGGCCTTCAAGGCGCGCAAGCACGAGTTGGATACCATGATCGCCATGGCCGACCTCAAGCGCACGCAGGACAATCTGCCGTCTCAGGCGCTGGCCATGAAGACCACGCCTTACAAGTACGAAGACTCCGGCGCGGCCAACAAGCTGGTCGCCAAGACGGAGCGCAAGAACATCCCGCTGCGCCCGGCCCTGTCCACCAGCCGCGGCAGCCAGTAACAGACAAAAAAAGCCCGGTTCTGCCGGGCTTTTTTAATGCGTGGCCCCCGGACTCAAAAACGCTCCAAACGCTGTAACGTCAACTCGACATCCCAGGCATCGTATCCCGCCACAAAATCGAGCCCCTCGAATAACGCCAGCGTAATGGCTTCGGACTGGCTCCATGTCTCCAGACAAACCCTGTCCTCTGCCGTCAGTTGTGACCAGCAAAAATCACGCTCGTCCATCTCTAAAACGGCGCGTACCAATCGGGATAACTTCATAACAGACTGATCGCTCTCCACCGTTTCGAACTGACTTAACAGGGTGAGAAGCTCATTGCCGACGATGCGATTACCGACCAGCAGATCGGGAAGTTGCTCAGTCGTGGACGGAGCGTGGCAGGCGAAGAGCCACGCTGCCCTGAACACTTCACGGACTGTAGCGATTTCATCGGCAGGCCACGATTTGAAGTGAGCGTAGTCCAGCTTCCTTGCCGTCAAGCTGGCGTCGAACCCGTAGCCTTGTGCGCTGACCATCAGTTCGAGTATGCGTGGCAGAAAATGCTTATAATCAAGTTCGGTGCCCACTGTGTAGAGCGCCGATCCGGCAAAATTATCCAGCTTTTGGGGTGTAAGATCACGAAGAGGGGCCGATGTCAGATCGGCGAGCATTGCCTCAGCGTTTTCTACGGGTGAGGCATCAAGAACTCCCGGTCGCCGGTAACTGGCGAAAACCGCGTAAGCATCATCAATCGCTTTCCGCCATGCGTTTTCACTGTCTTCACGTCTCCCCATGACAGATAGTAGGCAGAAACCGTCTGGTCTGTCACCCGGATCTTATCCACCTCTATGCAGAAAGACATCACTCCAACCTGTCCACGCGGTACAACGCCGGAAACAGCTTGATCCACGCGCCGGTCACCAGTATCGCGCCAATGCCGCCGAACAGGGCCGCGCCGATGGGCCCCAGAAGGCGCGTCGCCACACCGCTTTCAAATTCGCCCAGCTCATTCGACGCGCCGATAAACAGGTAGGACACCGAGGCCACCCGCCCGCGCATGGGGTCGGGTGTCACGATCTGCACCAGAGTCCCGCGTACAAAGACGCTGACCATATCCGCCGCGCCCAGCACGGCCAGAGCCGCCACCGACACGAAGATATTCGTCGAAAGGCCGAAAATAATGGTCATCAGGCCGAACACCGCCACGCCGCCATACATCCACTTGCCGGCCATGTACTTCAAAGGCCGCCGCGCCAGCCAGAGGGCCGTCATCATGGCCCCTACCGCCGGGGCGGCCCTGAGCGCGCCATAACCGATTTCACCAGCGTGCAGAATATCGCGCGCAAAGATAGGCAGCAGCGCCGTCGCCCCGCCCAGCAGCACCGCCGCCAGATCGAGCGACAGGGCGCCAAAGACGATCTTGTTGGTCCAGATATAGATCAGGCCTTCGCGCACCATCTCCATCTTGGAGCCTGTGGGCGCGTTGACGGGGTGCGTATCGGCCTTCAGCGTGGCGATCAGCACGCCGCCGATGACAAACAGCGCCGCCGAAAAGCCGTAAGCGAAAATGGCCGAGACGCTGAGCAGAAGGCCGCTGACCGCCGCCCCGGAGATACCGCCGATCTGAAACGCCAGAGCGTTGGAGGCGATGGCGCGCGGCAAAATCGCCTTGGGTACCAGCATGGGGCCAATGGCCGATGAGGCCGGGGCGATGAAGGCGCGCGACGCCCCCAGAAAGAAGGACAGGGCAATCAGTCCGGCAATCGGCGGATGATCCAGCGCCGACAGCCCCATATAGCCCAGCGCAATCACGGCCTGCGCCGCGATCGTATAACCCATGATCTTCTTGCGGTCATAGCGGTCGGCCACGATCCCTGCCGGCAGTGTAAAGGCAAACATGGCGATAAACTGCGTCAGCCCCATCAGTCCGATATACAGCGCCGCCTCGCCGATGCCTGAATCCTTGCGCGCCGTCTCATAGATCTGCCAGGCGATGACCGCGCTTTGCGACGAAAAGCCCAGCACGGAACACAGGCGGGCGATCCAGAAGTTGCGGTAAGCGGGTATGCGGAACGGGTTTTGCGATTCCGGCGGCGACGGCGGCTCGGAAACGATTTCAGGCGAAACGGGAGGGGTCACGGCGATATCCGGTAAACAGGTCCGCGAATGATTTCACTTTCGTTCGCAGCAAAGTCGTCTTACACCACGCGCCATGACGAATATACCCGAAAACACGCTCGATCCGGTCGAATTGACCAAGGCCCTGATCAACCATCCGTCCGTGACTCCGGTGGACGCCGGGGCGATGGACCGCGTGCAGCAAACGCTGGAATCGCTCGGCTTTGCCTGTGAGCGGCTGAAGTTCGGCGAGATCGAAAACCTCTATGCGCGGCGCGGGACGGCCTCGCCCAACCTGTGCTTTGCCGGTCATACGGACGTGGTGCCCGAAGGCGCGCTCGATGGCTGGCGCTCGGACCCGTTTGCCGCCACGATTGAAAACGGTGTGCTGACCGGGCGGGGAGCCGTCGATATGAAGGGCGGTATTGCGGCGTGGATCGCCGCCGTGTCGCGCTTTGACAGCGTGCCCGGCTCGCTGTCTTTCCTGATCACGGGCGACGAAGAAGGCGAAGCGCTGGACGGCACTAGGAAGGTCGTCGAACACCTGAGGCAAACGGGCGAGGTCATCGACCACTGCATCGTCGGGGAACCGACCTCTTCCGCGGTGCTGGGGGACATGATCAAGGTCGGCCGCCGCGGCTCGATCAATGCCACGATCACGGTGACGGGCAAGCAGGGCCACGTCGCCTACCCGCAGCGCGCCCTCAACCCCATCCCCGTGCTGGTCGCCATCATGGCTGAACTGGACGACCGCGTGCTGGATGAGGGCTATGAGCGCTTCCTGCCGTCCAATCTCGAAATCACCACCTTTGATGTGGCTAACAAGACCACCAATCTGATCCCGCAAACGGCGACAGGGCGCATCAATATCCGCTTCAACCCGACCCATTCGGGCGCGTCCTTGCAGGCGTGGATCGAGGAGGTCTGCGTGCGTCAGGCGGAACGCAGCGGTGCCGCGATCGAGGTGAAGGCGGTCATTTCCGGCGAGGCGTTTCTGACCGAGGCCGGGCCGTTCGTCGATGTCATTCAGGACGCCATCCGCGACGTGCTGAAGGTCGAGGCCGATCCCTCGACCACCGGCGGCACGTCGGACGCGCGCTTTATCCGCGCCCTGTGCCCGGTCGTGGAATTCGGTCTGGTGGGCCAGACCATGCATCAGGTCAATGAAGCGACCCCGGTACAGGACCTCTATGACCTGACCGACGCCTATGCGGCGCTGATCGCCAAATATTTCAAGGTGTTCGCCTAACCCCTCCTCCCTGTCGCGCAGCGAGGGGGAGGTGGCGCTGAGCGCAGCGAAGTGACGGAGGGGGACAACGCCTAGAGCGATGTGCGGAAAAGTGTGAGCGGTTTTCCGCAAAAACATCGCGACAAAACAAGAATTTAGAGCGAAATGGCGATCCCACTCAAAGTCATTTCGCTCTAACCTCTCAGCGCGCGCTAACCTTGGGAGTCGCCCCCCCCCTCCGCCTCGACGCGCTTCGCTTGCTCGGCACCTCCCCAAACCTGCGGTTTAGGGAGGAGACTTATATCGAACTGCGGCTTGCGAAATCCGGTTCCGGCTCAAAGGTGACGTGCGTCAGGCACAGGCCCTCCGGCGGGGCCACCTGCCCGCAGGCACGGCGGTCGCGCGCCTCCAGCGCCGCCTTGACATCGGCCACCGTCCAGCGACCGATCCCGGCCTCGACCAGCGTGCCGGTCATCGAACGCACCTGACGATGCAGGAAGGAGCGCGAGGCAAAGACGAGGTGAACCTCCTCCCCCACCCGCTTCACCCGCGCGATATCCAGCGTCTTGATCGGTGAGGCGGCCTGACACTCCGTGTCGCGGAAGGTGGTGAAATCATGCCGCCCGATCAGGTGCTGCGCGGCCTCGGCCATCACCTCGGCATCCAGCGGCTTCTTGACATGCCACACCCGCCCCTGCTCCAGCGCCGGCGGGGCCCGGCGGTTGAGGATACGATAGAGGTACATGCGCCCCGTCGCCGAAAAGCGCGCCGAGAAGTCGTCATCGACAATCGCCGCTTCGCGCACGGCGATCGGTTCGGGGACCAGATAGGCGTTCATGGCGTCGCGCACAACATCGGGCCGGTAGGTCTTGGGCAGATCAAACGTGATCACCTGACCCGACGCATGGACGCCCGTATCGGTACGCCCGGCCGCTGTAATGCGCAGGGCTTCGCCGGAGAAGCCCAGAATGGCGCGCTCCAGCGCCCCCTGCACGGTGGGCAGGTTATCCTGCGCCTGAAACCCCTTGTACGGGCGGCCATCATATTCAACGAGGCAGGAATAGCGGGGCATGCTAAACCTTTATACCTCCCCGGTTTACCGGGGAGGGGGACCGCACGAGCCGCCTCAGGCGGTGAGATGCGGTGGTGGGGGTTCTTTCCATTTGACGCCATGCACGCGCCGTCGTGAGAGGCGCCCCCCCCCCCCCCACCGTCTGCGAAACCGTGGGTTTCGCATCCCATCGCTTGCGAAAGCTATACTTTCGCCGCGCTATACCCGCCAGCAAGCTGGGGGAGTATGATCGAAAAGGCCTCATCCCAGACGGTCCCCGGCGCTCAGGCCCGCGCCGTTGAGGAAGTCGGTGGCGTCCTGCGCGCCCTTGCCTTCGCGCTGCACGCGCAGCAATTCAATCACGCCGTCGCCGGTAGCCAGGCGCAGGCCCGGCCCGATCAGCGTGCCCGGTGCGGCGTCACTCACCGCCGCATCGACGCGCGACATCAGCACCTTGAGGCGCTGCTCGCCCTTTGGCGTCGTCAGCATCGTCCATGCCCCCGGAAACGGCGACAGGCCACGGATGTGCCAGTCGAGTTCGCGCGCCGGCCGGCTCCAGTCGATTCGCGCCTCTTCCGAGGTGATCTTTTTGGCGTAGGTGACCTCACCGACCTGCGGTTCGCCCTCCGGCTGGCTGCGCTCAATGGCGGCCAATGCGACGGGCAGCAGCGACGCCCCCAGCCCGGCCAGCTTGTCGTGAAGGGTCTGGGCCGTGTCCTGCGCCGTGATTTCGACGCGGCCGGACAGGATCACCGGCCCTTCGTCCAGCCCCTCGGACATGCGCATCACCTGCACGCCCGTATGGGTGTCTCCGGCCATGATGGCGCGTTGGATCGGCGCCGCCCCGCGCCAGCGCGGCAATAGCGAGGCATGGAGGTTGAAACAGCCGAGCGGCGGATGCTCCAGCACCTCGCGCTTCAGAATCTGGCCATAGGCGACAACGATGGCAGCGTCGATGTCCAGCGCCTGAAATTCGGCAATCGCCTCAGCCGACTTCATCGACTTCGGGGTGCGCACCGGCAGGCCGAGGCTATCGGCAAAGGCGTGCACCGGCGACGGAGTCAGCACCTGCCCCCGGCCCTTGGGTGCCGGCGGCTGCGAATAGACGCAGACGATCTCATGACCGGCGGCGACCAGTTCGGCCAGAGCCTTCACGGCAAATTCGGGGGTGCCCATAAAGGCCAAACGCATGGGTCTATCTCCGCAAAAAGTCTTCGCTTCGCTCAGTACGTTTTTGCGGGCTCAAAAACGACAAGCCAGACCTCGAAGCGGTTCTTCGGTCTGGCTTGGCTTTATTCAGAGGTGTTTTTCGATGCAATCGAAAAACGACGCAGCGGCCAGCAACCCGGATTATCAGGCGACTTTTTTGAGCTTCTTGACCTTGGTTACCGCCCGGTCGCGTTTCAGCTTCGACAGGTGGTCGATGAATAGCACGCCGTTCAGGTGGTCCATTTCGTGCTGGATGCAGGTGGCGTAGAGGCCGTCGCACTCTTCGATCACCTCTTCGCCCTGATAGTTCAGGTATTTGAGGCGCACGCGCGCCGGACGCTTCACCTCGTCATAGACTTCGGGCACCGACAGGCAGCCCTCATCATAGGTGGACAGTTCGTCCGATGCCCAGATGATTTCCGGATTGACGAAGTAGCGCGGCTGCTTCGGCGCCGGGGCGTCTTCGGGAAGGTCGTCGGGGCGTTCCTGAAGGTCCATGACGATGACGCGGATCGGCTCACCGATCTGGATCGCCGCCAGCCCGATGCCGGGCGCGTCGTACATGGTCTCCAGCATGTCGTCCATCAGGGCGCGCAGTTCGTCGGTCACGCCCCCTTCAACGGGTTTGGACACCTGCTTGAGCAGTGGATTGGGTACGGTGATAATGTCTCGAATGGCCATGGCGCTAAAATAAGAACCCGCCCCCGGCGGGTCAAGGCATTCGCGCTTCGCCGCTGACGATTGCTTATAAATCAGTCCCTTGGCCGATGCCATTCACGAAGCGCCAGTGGCAGACCGTCCGTTGACGTATCGGGACGCCCCACTCGCGCATCTTTTGCCCCGCCGCCGCCGCGCCGACCTACACCGGGGTCATCGCAACGCAACCAACCGAGGTTCTTATGTTCAAACCCGCTCTTATCGCCGCCCTGATGGGCCTTGTCGTCCTGCCTGCCAGCGCCGAAACCCTGACCGTGCAGTTTTCCAAACTGACGCCCAAGGGCACGCTGATGGTCGCGCTTTATAAGGGCGAAGAGGCCTATACGGGCGGCAAGCCCGTCGCCGCCCAGCAGGTCACCGTCAGCGCTGACACGGCCAGCGCCACCTTCGACGTCGAACCGGGTCAGTACGGCCTGAAGATGTTCCACGACCTCAATGGCAATGGCAAGATGGACACCAACCCCTTCGGAATGCCGGTCGAGCCCTTCGCCTTTTCCAACAATGCCAAAGGCCGCATGGGCCCGGCGGCGTGGGCCGACGCCGCCTTTGAGGTCAAGGGCAACACCACGCAAGACATCGCGTTTTAAGGAGGGATCGACATGACCGACCTGTCCCGCCGTTCCTTCCTGACCGCGCTGGGCGGCGCAGGCCTGATGGCCGCCGCCCCGACATCGTGGGCCGCCGCGGCCGCGACCGCTAATTTTTCAGAAGGCTGGCGTCTGGCCGTCGCCAACGCTCCCGCAGAAGGCTACGCCCCCTCCACCCTCACCCGCCTGAGCGGAAAAATGCCGGCGGGCCTGAGCGGCACACTCTACCGCAACGGCCCGGCGTGGTTCCGCTATGGCGACGACGTCACCGGCCACTGGTTCGACGGCGACGGCATGATCCAGAAATACGACCTTAGCGCCGACGGCGTGCGCCACACCGGCCGCTTCGTTGATACGGTCAAACACCGCATCGAGCAGCAAAGACAGGCCATTGTCATGCCGGGCTTTGGCACCAAAGGCCGCGCCGATGCCCCGGTGACCAGCAATGACGATGTCAACGCCGCCAATACCTCGGTCCTGCGTGTCGGGGACGAGCTGTGGGCCCTGTGGGAGGGCGGTTCGCCCTACCGCCTCGATGCTCAGACCCTGCTGACCAAAGGCCCCAAAACCTTCCGCGACGACCTGAAAGGCCTGGCCTTTCTGGCCCACCCCAAGGTCGAACCGTCGGGCCGCATCTGGAGCGCCGGGTTCATGGGCGACAAGGCGTGGATCTGGCAACTCAGCCCGTCGGGCGAAATGGAGCGCGGCGAGCTGATCCAGCTTCCCGCTGCGGGGTATGCCCACGACTGGGTGGTCAGCGAACGCCACCTGATCCTGCCCATGCAGCCGCTTATCGCCGAACGCCGAACGCCGCCCTTCGTCGATACGCTGGTCTGGCGTCCCGATCAGCCGATCCGCATTCTGGTTGTCGAAAAGGCCGACCTGTCGAAGCGGCGTCTGTATGAACTGCCCGCCGCCACCTACTTCCATACGGGCGACGCCTGGGAAGACACCGATGGCACGATCCGCTTCGATGTCTGTCTGGCCAATTCGCCGAAATTCGGCCTGAACGGGGCGCGTGATCTGGTGAAAGGGATTTATAACGCCGGCAATGATGAGGAGGCGCATCTGGCCCTTATCAAGCTGCGCCCGGACGGTCGCGCCGACATGCAGGCGACGGGCGTCTCATCGGAGTTTCCGCAGACCGATCACCGCTTTCAGGGTCTGCGCCGCGACCGCGTCGTGCACGTCGGCGGCTATATTGAGGGCCGTCTGGGGGCGCACGCCCTGTCGGCCTTCGACTGGAAGACCGGTACAGCGCAGACCCACGATTTCGGCGCAGACGCTATTGTCGAAGAGGCTCTGTTCGTCCCGCGTCCGGCCAGCCACGGCGGCACGGGTCAGGAGATGGACGGCTGGATGGTCGGCACGGTGCTGAATCTCAAGGCCAAGGCCACCGAACTGCACGTGTTCGAGGCGAAAAACCTCAGCGCCGGACCGGTGGGCTCATGGCGTTCGGCGCACGCCACACCGCTGGGCTTCCACGGGACGTTTGCCTAATCGCCCGACACCACGGTCAGCTTGCTCAGGGGCCGCGTCTGCACATCCAGCGGCGCGGCCTCAACGATCTCCTTGCCCTCGTGGCTCACCTTGAGGTCCTCGAAGCGGCGTGCCTGAGTAAGCACCTGCGATTCCAGCGAACCGACAAAGGCATTGTACTTATCGACGGCGCTGCCAAGATTTTTGCCGAGCGCGGCCACGTGCCCGCCCATCACCGACAGGCGGCTGTACAGTTCACGGCCCACCGCCGCGACCTCATGGGCATTGTGAATTTGCTCCTCAGCGCGCCAGCCATAGGCCACGGCCTTACACAGGGCAAACAGGGTGGTCGGGGTGACGATGATCACCTTGCGGTCCATCGCCTCGGTCATCAGGTGCGGCATCCGCTCCAGCGCCATCGACAATATGCCGTCGCCCGGCACAAACATAGCCACAAAATCCGGCGACTGTTCGCGGAACTGATCCCAGTAGGCCTTGGCCGACAGGTCGCGCACATGCTGTTGTAAGGCGCGCGCATGACGTTGCAGCGCCTCTTCGCGGATGGCCTCGTCGGTGGCCTCAATGGCCTCCAGATAGGCGGTCAGATTGGCCTTGGCATCAATGACGAACACGCCGCCGGGTAGTTTCACCGTCACGTCCGGGCGGCGACGCCCCATATCGGTGTCGAGGTTCTGCTGCTCAACGAAGTCGAAATGTTTGGACAGTCCGGCACTTTCCAGCACATTGCGCAGCGTCTCTTCGCCCCAGCGGCCCTGCACCCCGGCCCCGCGACGCAGGGCATTGGCCAGCTTCTGCGTCACCTCGCGCGTCGCCACCGACGCCTGCATCAGGTGGGTGATCTGCTCTTTCAGCCCGCCCGTGTCCTTGGCGCGCGATTCCTCCATCTCCTTCACCTGCGCCTCGAAACGGCCCAGCGTTTCGGCAACGGGTTTCAGCGTGTGGCCCATGCGTTCCAGCGCCAGCTTTTCGCGCGCGGCAAAATTCTCTTCGGCGCGTTTCAGAAGCGCCTCGGTCGATTGGCTCAGCGCCTGCTGAGACGCCGCGCGGAAATGTTCGCTCATGGCGGCGCGCGCGTCTTCGAGATTGCGCGTGCGCTCCTTCAGTTGCGACACCTCAGCGGCGGCGTCACGCAACTGATCGCTCAGGTCTTCATTGCGCTCGCGCAGGCGGCGCGTCTCCTGAAAGGCCAGATAATAGCCGCCCCCCAGAACCAGCGAGGCGAAGACAGAGGCAATAAGGGCGACGGATTCAAAGTTCATGAAATGTTCTTGCCATACGGAATAAAAGCTGACAAGCTTTTTCCTGACACGATTCCGGTCGGAGATAAGACCCCTTAACGCATCCGGGGGACACGCGGCGACGTATCTAAGACTTTGTGTGCGAGGGGCAGATGGTATTCGGTGCATTTATACGCAAGGCGGTCACAGGGCGCACGCCGTGGACGTACCTCTATCTGGCGCTGATCCCGTTTATCAACTGGTGCTTCGCCGCCGTGCCGCAAATCCCCCTGCCCGACAATGGCTCGTGGACGCCAATGGCGATCGTGACCGGCTTTGTGCTGATCGTGCGCGACTTCGCCCAGCGCGAAATCGGTCACTGGATCCTGTTGACCCTGATCATTGGTCTGGGCCTGTCGCTGCTGACCTCGGACCCGGCGGTGGTGATCGCCTCAAGCGCCGCCTTTGCCGTGTCGGAATTGATCGACTGGGCCATCTTCACCTTTATAAAGCGCCCACTGTCCGAGCGGGTGGTGATCTCCACCGCCGTCAGCGCGCCGATTGACTCAGCCGTCTTCTACGCCATCGCCTCGACGACGATTCCGGGGATTTTCAACATCTGGTCGGTGGCGACCTCGGTGCTGAGCAAGCTGGCCGGGGTGTTTGCGGTATTTCTGGTCATGCGCCACCGGGAGAAGACCGCTAATCAGCGGCCAGAGTAAATCCGGGAGGGGCTTTGGTTTCAACGTGCTGGGGAAAGTACATGTCCATAAAGATCGTGCTTTGGGCCGGTTCAGACCCTGGACACTTGACGTCATAGCCGTCGATAATGTGACCGAAAGGGCCGATCCCGAAGCTACCGATGCGCCCGAAAGCAGGCATGGTTCCATTCTGGCAACGCAGGCGTTCAAGATAGGCGTATTCACCCTTGGGCATATACACCCGAACCGGGTTCTCCTTATCGCCCAAAGGGTGAGCTGAGGCTTTTTGTATCCGCTGATCAATGTCTTTCGGCATGGCGCCAAACATCGGCAGGTCGTCCAGGGCCACATCCTGCGACTGTGGTGCCCCTGCGCACGCCGTCAGTGACACGGACACCAGCCCGACAGCGATCAAGTTTTTGAAAATTCCCGTCATTTGTAGCCTCCCCCTCTTATGAGCAAGGAAAGCTTAGCATAACTAAGTTTATCGTCTACTCTTAAATGCATGGGCGATGGTCCCATCATCCAGCCAATCGAGTTCGCCGCCGACCGGCACGCCGCGCGCCAGATGGGTGATGGTCACCGCCGGGGCCAGTTGCTTCACGCGGTCGGCGATATAGTGCGCCGTGGTCTGGCCTTCGACCGTCGCGGGCAGGGCCATGACCAGTTCTTCGACGCCGCCCGCAGTGACGCGCTGCATCAGGCCCGACAGGCGCAGGTCTTCGGGCCGCACCCCGTCGAGCGCCGACAGGAGCCCGCCCAGCACGTGATAACGCCCGGAAAAGGCCCCGACGCGCTCCATGGCCCACAGGGCGGAGTCTTCTTCGACCACGCAGATCATTGCCGCGTCACGGGCCGGGTCGCCGCAGGTGGCGCACGGGTCCTGCGTCGAAAGCGCGCCGCAGATGTGGCACGAGGTGACGCGCTCGGCGGCGTCCTGCATGGCGGCGGTCAGCGGGATCAGCAATTGCTCGCGCTTTTTCAGCAAGGCCAGCGCAGCCCGGCGCGCCGAGCGGGGCCCCAGACCCGGCAGCTTCGACAACAGCGCCATCAGGCGTTCGATTTCAGGTCCGGCGCCAGAGGCCATAGATTAGAACAGCTTCGGCATCGGCATATTGCCGAACGGCCCCGCCGCCTCCTTCATCAGGCGCGCGGATTCTTCATCGAGCTTTTTGCGCGCATCGGCGTGGGCAGCGACGATCAGGTCGGCCAGCACCTCAACCTCGTCCGGATTGATCAGGCTGGGGTCGATGTGCAGGCGCGTCAGCACGCCCCCCCCTTGCAGATCGACCGAGACCAGACCGGCCCCGGCCTGACCGGTGACGACCACCTGATTCATCTTTTCCTGCGCTTCGGTAAACTTTTGCTGCACGGCCTGGGCCTGCTTCATCAGAGCGTTCAAGTCCATCAGTCGTCGTCCTTTTCGCTGAATTCGTCGCGGTTTTCGGTCATCGGCATGTCGGGCGTGGTGGCGGCCACCGGCTTCGGCTTGGGCCGGAAGCTGAGGATTTCCACGCCCGGAAAGGCCGTCATCAGACCGGAGATAAATGGGTCATTGCGCAGCTTTTGCAAGGCTTCCGCCTTTTCGCGGATTTCACGCTCGCGATAGGTTTCGGCCCCGCCACCACCCTCGGTGGCGATCAGCCAGCGCTGTCCCGTCCATTCCTTCAGCCGCGCCGAAAGCTTACGCACCAGATCAATCGGCGTGTGCGGGGCAGGTTCAAACGTAATCGCCCCCTGCCGGAAGGAGATCAGCTTGACGTAGCGCTCGACATCGACGCGCAGGCCGATATCGCGCTTTTCGGCGATCAGGGCCAGCACGTCGTCAAACGTATGGAGCTGGATTTGCGGCTGGGCATTGGCATAGGCCTGCGGGCGCATGACCGCACCTTGCGCGCTGACGCCGCCACCGGACCCGCCGCCCATGCCGCCGCCCGACGGGCCACCGTCCAGCAGGTTTTCGCCGTTTTGCAGGCGCTTGAGCAGGGTCTCCGGCCCCGGCAGGTCAGACGCATAGCAGAAGCGCACCAGCGCCATTTCGGTTGCCGCCGCCGGATCGGGGGCACGGCGGATTTCCTCAAACGCCTTGAGCATCAGGGTCCACAGACGCGACAAGGTGCCCGCCGACAACTGCGCCCCCAGCGCCGCCACCCGCTGCGCCGGTTCCTTGGGCAGGCGCGTGGCCTCGGCCCCCAGCACCTTAGCCACAGAGGTGGCGTGGCAGTATTCGAGCAGGTCGCCCATCACCTGTGACGGGTCGGCCCCGAAGCCGTACAGGGTGCGGAAGGCCAGAAGCGCCTCCGGCATCTGACCGGAAATGATATTCTCAAACAGGCTGAGCGTCGCCGACCGGTCGGCCAGCCCCAGCATGTCGCGCACCACCTCGGCCGACACGCTCTGCCCCTCTTCGGCCTGCACCAGCGCCTGATCGAGCAGCGACAGGGAGTCGCGCACCGAACCTTCGGCGGCGCGGGCGATCAGGGCCAAAGCATCCGGCTCGATCTTCGCCCCTTCGAGGCGGCAGATTTTTTCCAGATGCGGCGTCAGGGTTTCCGGCTCGACGCGGCGCAGGTCAAAGCGCTGACAACGCGACAGGATGGTCACCGGCACCTTGCGGATTTCGGTGGTGGCGAAGATGAACTTGGCGTGCGGCGGCGGTTCTTCCAGCGTCTTAAGAAGCGCGTTGAAGGCCCCGGTCGAAAGCATGTGCACTTCGTCGATCACATAGACCTTGTAGCGCGCTTCGACCGGCGCATAGCGCACGCTTTCCAAAAGTTCGCGCATCGAATCGACGCCGGTGCGCGACGCGGCGTCCAGCTCCAGCACGTCGATATGCCGACCTTCGATAATGGCCTGACAGTGGTAGCCAAAGGTCGAAAGATCGACGCTGGGCCCCTTCACCGTGTCAGATTCGTAATTGAGCGCGCGCGCCAGCAGGCGGGCCGTCGTCGTCTTACCCACCCCGCGCACGCCGGTCAGCATGAAGGCGTGGGCGATACGCCCCGTGGCGAAGGCGTTGGACAGGGTGCGCACCATCGCCTCCTGCCCGATCAGGTCCTCAAAGGTGCGCGGGCGGTATTTGCGCGCCAGCACCGTATAGGCCGCGTCCTTTTTCGCAGGCGCAGGCACCGCCGGACCACCGAACATGTCGTCGGTGTTCTCATCGCGTTCGGTGGCAAAAGGATCGCCGGTCTCTGTAGATTCGGGATGGTCGGACATACCCGACTTATAGCGCCTCGCCGACGCAACGCCAGCCGTTTGTTACGGCGCGGCGGGCTCAGACGGACAGTCTTTATGCGGCGGCGACTGCCGCCACACGGTCGCCCGCAGGGCCGCAAAGCCCTTCTGCCCACCGCTGCTGATCAGCGCCAGATCGCTGGCCTCGTTCACCGTCCCGCACCAGAGTTCGCGTTGCGCATAGTTTGTGACCGGCTGGCTGTATTTTTGGGTCAGGGGATGCGGCCATTGCGCCAGCCGCGCGACCATAGCGTCTCTGAGCTTGGCGCCCTCGCCGCGGTTGACCGTGACATCACAATTGCGTTCGGTTTTGCCGACACCCCGGCTCAGCGTGACCGTAATATTCGGACTACCGACCCACCAGGCACTAAGCACTTCACGTTTGGCAAATTGATCCAGAGCTTTTTCGGAAGCGGAACGGCGGGCGGCAACCACTCCAGAGCGTTTGAACCCTTGGGGATCCGCCTCCTGAATCACCCAAGGCATGCAGATTTCGCTCATTACGTAATCAAGATTGTAAACGGTGTCGCCGTACAGCCTGACTTTACGCTGCGGGTCAGGTCCGGTCCACGTCGCGGTTTGCGCCCCTGCGCCCTGAGCCAGAGTCAGGCAAACAACGGCGACGCTCATTACTGAGAGTTTCGATACAGCGCTCATGCGGTATCCCCCTATGCCAAAGCTGTCCCCACCTGAAGTTTAACTCAGGCAGATGGCAAACATATGACGCTATGAGGGAGACGGTGAGACCGCGCGACCCGAAGGTGAATTCGTTGTGGCTGCTGCCTTCCGGCCCTGACCAGGTTGGCGAGGCCTCCGCCCGCGCGATCTCGACCGCTATATGCGGATTCCGTTTTGCGATTGCAAGCGCTTATTTAAACGCGGCGAGCCCCACCCGCAGACGCACCCCCAGCACCAGGGCATCGTCCGTTTTCGGATCACCAGCCGGGTGGCGGATATATTGCACGTCCGGCTGAAGGCTCAGACCGTCCCTGATGGCGTAACGATAGCTGAGTTCGTAAATGGTTTCCGGCTTCAGGTTGACACCCACCGCCTCGGCATAGGGCTGACCGAAGTCGGCGTGGGCAACAGCAAAGCCTACGGCGTCCGACTCGCGCCCTGTGAGCGGCCCGGTCCACACCAGACCGCCGCCGGCATAGGTTTCGATGGCCTGAAGGTCCTTATTGGCCTTACCCAGCCGCACCCAGCCCGACACGCCGCGGTCGCTGTCGGCTTCGGGTTTATAAAAATCGTACTTCAGTTGCGCGTAATAGCCGCTATTGCCATCGGACAGGCCCGTGCCGTCGAAGCGCTCGGCCGTCGCCGTATAGGTCCACGCCCCCAGTTTGACATAGCCGCGCGCAAAGTCCTGCTGCGCTTCGGCCACCCAGTGCGCGCCGTCGCCGTCGCCCAGCTTGATGCCGATAAAGCTGCTCTGATGCGCCGGGTCGCCGGCCACGCCGTCAAACACCCCGGCACGCAGGCGTAAAGTCTCGCTGGCCTGCCATTCGGCGACCAGACCCAGAGTCGAAAACGGAAAGATCGACGGACCGCTCTGCGAATAGTCCGGACCAATGCCGTGCGAAGCGTTGAGGAACAGCGCCCCTGCCTCCTGCACGTCGAAAATACCATTGAGATTGATCAGGCCGCCGGTCACAAACCAGCGTTCATCATCGCTTGTGCGGCGCAGCCACGCCTCGAACAGGCGCACGCCCTTCGGCGCGTCGATATTGGACACGACCTGCGCATCGCCGGAATAGAACTCGGAAAAGCCGCCCCCGCTATCGGCCAGCACATAGGCGAAACCGTCCCAGTTTTTAAAGGCCTCACCTTCGCCCTGCCAGGCGGCCGACAGGTCGAGATTGCTCATGACCCGGTTGCCTTTGCGCAAGCCTCCCGAATGGTTACGCAGCAGATCAGCGGTCAGAACGGCATCGTATTCGACGCCGGCCGAAGCCACGCCGGCCACAGAGGTGCCGTAACCCAGAGACAGTAACGCACAAGCGAGAACAGACAGACGCATGGATAAACCTTGAACACATCGGGCACATCGCTCGACAATATCCATGTTACTCGAAATCTGTTGGGTTATAGTTTACAGACAGGGTTAACCGGATATGACCAGAACGGCCCGGCGATTGCTCTGTGGTTTCCGACTGTTGAAAGGTGTCCCAGTATGAAACCGCTTCTATGCCTGATGGCCCTGTCCCTGCCGCTGATCGCGGCTGTTCCGGCGACCGCAGCCCCGGCCGCCTGCCGCGCCGAGGCCCTCGCCACCGTCAGGCAGACCGCCGCCTATCGTCATGGCTCAGTCCGCGAAAAGCAGGCCCTGCTGCGCAGTCAGAGCCTGCGCGCCTGTGACCTGAAGGCGTAGAAAGAGACGCAGGGGACACGTCCCCTGCACCCCGATGGTAACGCGCCCGGTCATGCCTTCGTGTGTCGATATGTATTGGGGTGAAAGGGCAACTGGCCCCTTGGTCTTGCTGTCCGGAGTTTGGCCACACCAACAATCTGGAACCACAGATTACACAGATTGCACAGATTTGGCGCTTCGCGCCCCGTCTCGCGGGAAGGCCCGTCAGCGTCGAATAATCTGCGTAATCTGTGTAATCTGTGGTTTTACCGCTTTTACGATGCCCGATTGATGCGGCTGAGGAACTCCGCCACGCGACCACGCAGGGCCGCCGCCTGATCCGACAGGGCCTGAGATGAGTCGAACAGGTGCGCCGAGGCCTCACCGCTGCGCGTGGTGATCCCCGACACCTGATCGAGATTTTCGCTGATCACGCGCGTCCCCTCAGCCGCAAAGGCCATGTTGCGCGCAATGTCCCCTGTGGTCGCCGACTGTTCCTCGACGGCGGCCGCGACCGAGGTGGTGGCGTGGGTGATGGCGTCCACCGCACCGCGAATATCGCCCAGAACGCCGACGATTTCACGCGACGCCTGACGCATTTCGTCGATCACGCTGTTGATTTCACCGATGGAGCGGCTGGTCTGGTTGGCGAGGTTCTTCACCTCACCGGCGACCACCGCAAATCCGCGACCGGCCTCACCGGCGCGCGCCGATTCGATGGTGGCGTTGAGCGCCAGCAGATTGATCTGGCTGGAGATATTGGCGATGACGGTCGTCACTTCGCTGACGCGATCCGAGGCCGAAGACAGCTTCTGCGCCACCAGATCGGCGTCCTGCACCTTATGGAAGGAATCGGCCACCAGGCGGTTGGTCGTCTGCACCTGATCGGAAATTTCGCGTACCGAGGCCGCCAGTTCTTCGGCCGCGGCGGCCACCGTCTGCACACTGGCCGTGGTCTGGGTCGCCGACGAGGCCGCCGATACGGCCAGCCCGGCCCCATTGCGCAAATCGCCCGTCACGGTTTCGGCCACCTGAGACAGCTCTGCCGCCGACGCCGCCAGCCCGTTCACCACGTCCTGCACCCGCACTTCGAAATCGCGGCTTAGCTGCGCCTGATCGGTGACGAGATCCCACACCAGCATGGCCCCGGCATATTGGTCGCGGTGATCGCGCACCGCGGAAATTTGCAGGTCGATGCTTTCGTCTCCCACGCGGATACGCGCGCGGTGCGGCAGGTTTTTCGGGTCGGACAGCAGACGGCGCTGATGCTCAGGGTGTTTGTGGAAGATATCGATCGACTGCCCCATCAGCGTGCCGGGATAGTTGGGAAAATGCCCCTTGACCTTGTCCATCAGCTTTTCGGTCGCGGCATTGATATAGGTGATGCGCAGATCATTGTGCACATCGACCGCCATCACCGGGGTCGGCATGGCCTGCACCATGCGGTCCACCATCAGCGCCTTGCGCGCCGTTTCACACAGGGACCGGGTGGCGCGGGCCAGCACGCCCATCTCATCCTTACGATTAATAAAGGCGACCTCGACATCCGTGTCGCCTTCGGCAATGCGTCCGATTGTCTGCGACATCAGGCCCAACGGCCGCAACAGGTCGCGCCACATCAGGCCGATCATCGCCAATACGCCCAGAATGGCGAAGCCCGACAACACCTGCACCAGCATGTTCAACTGCGCATCGGTCTTGGCACCCCGCTCGACCTCGCCCGTCATCCACGCTTCGAGATCACCGGACAGGCTCTCATTGCTGTCCTCCATCGCCTTGAACTTGGCGTCGAAGTCCGCCCGCAGCGCGGGCTCGGTTTCCGGGGTGGCGGTAAGCACCGCGTCACCGGCAGCACGGTAGGCCTGAAGCGCCGTCAGGGTTTCGGCGAAGCGCTGCTTCAGATTATCCGGCAGGGCCTCGGCCTGATTGGCTTTGAGGTTTTTCTCAAACGTGTCAGCGTGGTCCTTGAAGCTGCCGACCACGGCTTCGGCAGCGGCTGCGTCGCCCATCTGGTGCGCCAGCAGGGCTTCAAGCACGTCGCCGCGCATGGCGTCGTGCATCATGTCGGCGGCCATGTGCCGCTGGGTGATCTGGCTGATCAGCGAAGCCTGCCGCGCGTGCGTCCGCGCGTAATGCGACGCCACGCTGTTGGCGGCCACCATGCCAAACACCAGAAGCGCACACGCCGCCCCTAGCCCGATAAACTTTGTACGTAGCTGCATTATCAGACTTTCCGACTCTGTTACCAAGGGCGACGAAGGCCCCTGTTAAGATTTGTCGGAACAGCCTTAACGTTTATTTAAAGTAACGTCGTTCTAATTTATGTTACAATAAAAAATGGCGTTATAACTCATATATATAAGCCGACACCGATGTTATCACGGCTTCGTGATCACATCTCCGCCCTTCATGATAAAGACCGGCCGCTCCAGCAGGGTTACATCCTTTAGTGGATCGCCCACGACCCCGACCATATCGCCATAGTGACCGGGCTTGAGGCTGCCGACATCCCCGGACCGCCCCAGCGCCTCGGCGGCAATCACCGTCGCCGACTGGACGGCCTGAAGCGGCGTCGCGCCATAGCGCACCATCACGGCAAACTGACGGGCATTGTCACCGTGCGGATAGATGCCGGCATCGGTGCCATAGACCATCTTCACCCCGGCCTTCAGCGCCTTGCCGTAGTTCTGGCGCTGCACCTCGGCGATTTCACGGTCCTTGCGCAGACTCTCTTCGGCCACACCGTTGCGCTGGCCTTCGGACTGCGTGTAGTCGGTATTGTAGATGTCCATCGAGAAGTAGGCCCCCTTCTCTTTGGCCAGCCTCATCCCCTCGTAGTCCACCAGACTGGCGTGTTCGATCGTATCGACCCCGGCCCGCAGCGCCGCCTTGAGGCCCTCCGCCCCATGCGCGTGGGCCGCGACCTTCATGCCGGCCATGTGCGCTTCGTCAGCCACCGCAGCCATTTCCTCAAAGGTCAATTGCTGCGCGCCGACGCTGGCCCCGCGCGAAAAGACGCCGGAGGTGGCGCAGATCTTGATGACGTCCGCCCCGTACTTTTTCAGGGTCCGCACCGATTTGCGCGCTTCCCAAGGGCTATCGGCATTGAGCGGGTTTTTGGCGTCAAAAGACGGCGGCAGCCAGGTCGAATCGCAATGCCCGCCGGTAGCCCCAAAGCTCAGGCCCGCCGCCACGATGCGCGGACCCGGCAGTACGCCTTCGTCTATCGCTTCGCGCAGGCCGATGTCATTGTAATCCCCCGCGCCGACATTGCGCACGGTGGTAAACCCGGCCTTCAGCGTCTTTTCAGCATTAGCCGCCGCCACAAAGGCCCAGAAGCGATCCGTGTGCGACAGGCCGCTGTAGCCGCCATATTCCGGGCTGTTGTCGAGGTGGACGTGCATATCAATCAGGCCGGGCAGCAGAGTCACACCGGGCAGATCGACATAGTCAGCGTCCGCCGGCGGCTTCATCGTCAGGGCGCTGCCGACCGCCGTGATGCGCCCATCGGTGACGATCACCAGCGGCTGCTCGATCACCTTGCCGGTTTCGACCTCGATCAGGCGGTCGGCCTTGACTGCGACTGTGGCTGCCTGCGCAGCCCCCGCCATCAGCATCATCACCGCCCACGTCACGCCCGCCTTACGCATCTTCATATCCAGCCCCTTAATGCTATTCCGGTAGAATAGGCACAAGGTGGCAGGGAATGTAAGGGTTTATTGCGCGCTTACAGAGGCCGTTCACAGCCGTGTTTCGGCCTTATACAGAAGGGGGCAGGCTCCGGCAAAAAGGAGCCCTGCCATGGACGATACGTCTCATACCCCCTATAGTCGCGACCACACCGCAACGGGTAAGCCCATTCGCACGGCGCGCAACGCCGCCGAATGGAGCGCACTGGTGCTCGCCGTCCTCGGTCTGGCCGGGTTCAGCCTCTATGTCTATGAGTTGCTGATCGGTATGTTCGGTTAAAGCGCCGGACGCGGGCTGGCCAGCGCGCCGTAAAGATCGGTGCGGCGGTCGCGGAAGAAGCCCCAGGCGGCGCGGTGCGTGTTCAGGTAATCGAGGTCGAACTCGGCCACCAGAACGCCCTCTTCGCCCTTACCATACTCCGCCACCTTGTCGCCGCGGTGGTTGGCGATGAAGCTGTGCCCATAGAAGGTCTGACCGCAGCCGTTTTGCGGCGAAATCAGGCTTTCGGTGCCGATGCGGTTGGAGGCCACGACCGGGATGACATTGGCGACGGCCTGGCCCTGCATGACGCGCTGCCACGGGGCCGCCGTATCCAGTTCGGCGTCGTGCGGCTCGGAGCCAATGGCGGTCGGATAGAACAAAATCTCAGCCCCCAGCAGCGCCATGGCGCGCGCCGCTTCCGGATACCACTGATCCCAGCAGATGCCGACACCGACGCGGGCGAACCGGGTATCCCACACCTTGAAGCCCGTATCTCCTGGACGGAAATAGTATTTTTCCTGATAGCCGGGGCCGTCAGGGATATGGCTCTTGCGATAGACCCCCAAAAGCTCACCGCCCGCGTCGATCATGACCAGCGAGTTGAAATAGTGCGGGCCTTCCTTCTCGTAGATCGAGGTGGGGATGACGACATTCAGCTCGGCCGCCAGCTTTTGCATGGCGATGACGCACGGATGGCTGCGCCACGGGAAGGCCGTGGCAAACCAGCGCTCTTCCTGACTGACACAGAAATATTCGCCCTGAAACAGCTCCGACGGCAGGATGATCTGCGCGCCCTTTCCCGCCGCTTCGCGCATCAGCGCCTCGGTTTTGGCGATGTTCGCGGCCATGTCGGGGCCATAGGCGGTTTGCAGCGCCGCCACGGAAACGGTCCGGGTCATATCGTTACCTTTGGGTTCAGGGGTCAGCCCTTGATATAGGGCACTTGCTGGCTGATGCAATGGAAGGAGCCACCGCCGGTCAGGATGGCGTTGGACGGCAGGCCGAACACCTGACGTTCGGCAAACAGGGTTTGCAGCGCCTCAACTGCCATTTCGCCCGGCCGCTCATTATAAACCGGCACGATGACGCAATCATTGGCGATCAGGAAATTCATGTGCGAGGCCGGGATGATTTCGCCGTCCTCGTCCACCGTGCGGCCCGGCGACGGGATACGCACCACCTGAAGCTTGACGCCGCGCGCGTCGGTCTGCTGGCTGAGGGTTTTGGCCACCGCATTATAGAGGTCGGCATTGGGGTCATCCGCCCCATAACCCACGGGGCAGACCACGACGCCCGGTGCCACAAAGCGCGCCAGATTGTCGATATGGCCATCCGTATGGTCGTTGAGCAGGCCGTCATCGAGCCAGATGATCTTGCGCGCCCCCAGCGCGTCCTGCAACGCGCGCTCAGCCGTGGACTGCGTCCAGTCGGGGTTGCGATTCGGATTAAGCAGACACTGGCGCGTCGTAAGGATGGTGCCGAACCCGTCGTGCTCCAGCGAGCCGCCTTCGAGCACAAACTCTTGTGTTTCCGGCACATAGCCATCGTGTTCGGCCACCTGAGCGGCGACCTGATCGTCGTACTTCAGGTGATACTTGCCGCCCCAGCCGTTGTTGAGGAAGGCCACGGGCAGAGCCGCATGACGGTCCTGCGCATCCTCAACATTGACGTAGATGGGGCCAGTATCACGGAACCAGATGTCGCCGAACCGCCCATCGACGATTTCGACCTTTTTCACGTCGGACAACAGCGATTGCGCCGCCTTACGCGCCGCCTCGCCCATCACCATCAGCTTGACGTGCTCATCGCCGGCTTCGGCCAGCACGCGCACCAGCGACGCCACCTCGGCCTGAGCCTCGATCAGGTCTTCCTGCCACAGGTTTTCGTGGCTGGGAAACCCGACCCACATGGCCTTGTGCGGCTCCCACTCAGCGGGAACGATGCGGGAAAGGTTCGGATTTTGGCTCATGCCGGACCCCGGAAAAAAGCGAAACTTGGATTGCGGCTCTTTTACACAGCGTCAACCGGTTTGGCCATGCCTTCCATGACACAGGCCAGAAGAATGGGCACAAAAAAAGCGGCCCTCCGTTTCCGGAGAGCCGCTCGTGTTCGTCAGACCGTGTCTGGTCTTAGAACTTGGTCTTCAGAGAAAGCATCAGGGTACGCGGTGCGCCACGGCTGTGGGTCGTCGTGCTGCCGTTACGGACCGTCCCGTTGTTCAGCGTCACCGGGAGGGCGTTGTTGGCCGAGCCCAGCGAACCCAGATAGGTTTCGTCGAACATGTTGATGACGTTCAGTTGAAGCTCAGTACCCGGCTTACCGAAGGCACTGATCTTGTAGTTCATGTCCATGTCGAAGACGGTATAGGCCGGGGCCACTTCATCGTTGACATCGGTGGTGAAGCGCTCACCAACGTACTTAGCTTGGACGCCGAGTTGGAACACAGGCGTCACTTCCCACTGGAAGCGACCCGAATAGGTCCATTCCGGCGTTTCCACCAGGGTCTTGCCTTTGGTCGGCAGGAAGGTAGTGGCGCTGAGCTGCAGGTCTTCCTTCAGCTCGGACTTGTTGTAAGACGCCGAAGCATAGACCGAGAAGTAGTCCGCAACCTGCCAGCCGATCTGACCGTCGAAACCGGACATTTCGACTTCACCAACGTTACGATCGGTGTTCAGCAGGGTTTCCGGATCGTAGGTTTGAACGATACGGTTCTGGAACTTAGAGGTCCAGAGAGCGGCCGACAGCAGAATGTTGGACGACTGATAACGATAACCGAAGTCGAAGGATTGGGTCGTTTCCGGCTCAGCAATCGAGGTGATCAGCGGCGAACCCGCTGTGTCTGCACGGCTGTACTTGTACAGGTTGTCGGTGCGCGGAGCCGAGATTTGTTCAGCGTAAGAGACGTACAGCGACTGGATGTCGGTGAAGTTCCACGTCACACCAACGTTCGGCAGAGTCTTCTTGTACTCTTTCGTGAAGCTGATCGGCGGCACATGCTTCGTGGTGCCCGTGGTCGGGAAGGTCACGTTGCCCGCACCACCGGCGACAACCGTCGGCGTTTCAGCCGTACAACGGGGGAAGTCACCACCGTTGGGTTGGTAGCAATAATTGTTGAGTTCACGCGTCAGAACCGGCGCACGAACGCCGAGGTTCACCATCAGGGCACGATCGAAGAAGTAGCCGCGATATTCAGCCGCAATCTGCTCAAGCTTGGCGATCGAGAAACGATTACGGTTTTGAAGCTTGTTGCCCTTCACATCAACAACCGCAGGGCCATTGCCGTCTTTACCGCCGAACAGGTCAACCGGATTGCCAGAGGCATCCATATAGCTGAATTCGCCGGTCTGACGGTGACGACCGTAATCAATCGTGTAGGCGCCACGCAGACGATGGTCGTCGTTCAAATCCCAGATCAGCGAGCTGGTGAGGCCGAAGCGACGAGTGTTGGTGTTCGACGGACGGAACAGCATGACCGAGTCAAGCGTGTCCTTGTCGCCGTTGAGGTCGACACCGACACCGGTCGTGTTGGTGCCATCGAGGTCAAGGCGATTGTCTTTCTCGCTGACTACTTCAAACTGCGTACCACCATTGGCGAGAACGTACTGGAAGCTGGGATCAAACGTAAAGACAAGGCTGTCGGTAATGTGCTTCTTGAACTGACCGCGAACGCTGCCGGTATTCGAGGGGTTGTTGCGCTGACCATAGTAGTTGGTGCAGCCAGAACCCGCGTTCTGAGCCGTGCCGTTTACCGGGGTCGGCAGGGCCGTGGAAGCGCAGGTCAGATCATAGTCAAGATCAGGATTGGTCTTGAGGTCGTTGATCGTGATGTTGCGGTAGTTGGTATTGCGGTTTTCGTTCCAGTTCGCCGCGAGGCTGAGGAAGTCGCCATTACCGAGATCACGATAGATACGACCGTTGTATTGGGTCTTTTCAAGTTGCCCCGGGCCCTTGAACTTGTCGTACTGGGTTTTCGACGCGGCAACCCACGCCGTGAAGCCCAGAAATTCACCCGTGTCCACTTTGACGAAGGCGCGACGGAAGTTCTCCGTACCAACCGAAAGGGTGCTGTCGATGCCAAAATCCTTGGACGGGCGGATCGTCTTGTAGGCAACCGTACCACCCGCCGCTGAAGCTGTCGGGCTGTCAACATCGGTCGTGCCGAGGTTCACGGCAACCGTTTCGATCAACTCCGAGTCCAGTTGCTGGTTCGAGTAGATGGCGTAGTTGCCGGTATCGTTGAGCGGAGCCCCGTCAAAAGTCAGCGAGATACGGTTACCATCGAAGCCACGGATACGGATGTTACCACCCGACGTGCCATAAGCGTCGTTGTTGGTGAAGTTGACGCCGGGAACAAGGTTGATGCTTTGCAGAACAGTCTGGCCGCTGGCTTGCGTTTCCAGATACTCCTGAGTGACCGTTGAGCGGGATTTACCCACTGATTCCTTGGTCAGGGCACCGTCAATGCTGCGCGGTCCGCGCTTGCCTTGAACAACAACTTCTTTGACGTCTTCGGCCGCTTCCGTACCGGTCGATTGGGCGAAGGCGCCATGGGCGGCAAAGAGGCCAGTCAGGGCCGTACCGGCCAAAATCCACTTGTTCATTTTCATATCGGAGTATCCCCTCTCCAGGTTCACAAAACAGAAAAGCGGCGCTGTGACGCGGATTACGCCCATGCCCGTTTTTAAGCACCATCACTTAAACGTTTAGGTAGGTTTCCACCTTTAGCCGCTTTTGAGCCGCTTTTTGAGCCAAAAGTGCGAAGGTTTGATGACAATTGTGACAGGCGGAACGATCTGCGCTTAAATTGCCACAGTTTATGTCAGCAAAAGGCGCTTATGCGACACAGTCCGTAACCATTCGTGTTTGCGTATCGGGCGCGGGCGTGTCATTCAACGCGGAACGCGCCTCAGTGCCTCCTCTTTTGAGCGGTAATGCGATGGCGCACCGCACAAGATTCTCTCCCGCAAGCGACGTTTCTCCATGCCTCAGCTCCCCGCACCCGCTCCCCTGTCCGCTCCGGCGCGTTACGTTCTGTGGGGGCTGGGGCTGCTGTTTTTGCTGCGTGTCGCGCTTCTGTTCAACACCTACACCAATCTCTATCCGGATGAGGCGCAATATTGGCTGTGGTCGCGGCAACTGGACTTTGGCTACTATTCCAAGCCGCCGATGATCGCGTGGCTGATCCATCTGTCCACCCTGGGGTCCGATGTCGAGCCCTTTGTGCGGCTGTTTGCGCCCTTCCTGCATCTGGGGGCGGCGCTATGCCTGTGGGGCGCCGGTCAACGGCTGTTTAACGAGGCCACCGGCCTGTGCGCCGCCATTATATATAGCCTGATGCCGGGCGTCGTGCTGTCGGCGGCAGTCATATCCACAGATGCGCCGCTGATGTTCTTCCTGTCAGCAACACTCTATTTTTACAGTATTTTTCTTACTACAAACGCGGAAAAGGCCCGCCTGAAGGCCGCGCTGGGGATGGGGGTCGCCTTCGGGGCCGCCTTCCTCAGCAAATATGCCTGTCTGTACTTCCTGATCGGGGCGGCCGCCCATGCCGTGCTGGTGCCCTCGGTGCGGCGTAGCTGGAACCTGCGCAGCCTGGCCCTGTTTGCCGGGGCCTTTATCGTGCTGATGTCGCCCAACCTGTACTGGAATGCCACGCACGGCTTTCAGACCGTGTCGCATACCGCCGACAATGCCAACTGGCATTGGGGCAAGCTGTTTAACCCGACCTCCCTGCTGAAATTCTGGCGCGACCAACTGGGTGTCTTTGGCCCCGTCCCCGTCGTCCTGATGCTGCTCGGCATAGCGGGGCTTGTGCGGCCGCGTGCGGGCCTATTGCACCGCGAAGCCGATGCCGCCCAGCGCAGCGCCCTGATCGGTCTGACCTGTCTCACCCTGCCGCCTCTGATCTTCGTCAGCGTGCAGGCCTTCCTGTCGCGCGCCAATGCCAACTGGGCCGCTTCGGCCTATGTGCCGGCCAGTTTGCTGGTCGCCGCCTTTGTGGTGACGGGTTTCAGCGTGGCTATCCGGTCACACAGATTGTGGCGGCCGGCGCTGGGAATCGGATTGGGCATTCAGGTAGCCATTATGGCCGTCTTTATGCTGGGCGCGGTCTCAGAGCCCCTCACCCATGCGCTCGGCCTCGGCAATACGGTGAAGCGCGCGCGCGGCTGGGACACCCTCACCCACGCCGTTATCGCCAAGGCACAGACGGAGGCCCGTCCGACGGCCATCGCGGTCGATAATCGCAATGTTTATAACGCCCTCGCCTATTATGGGCGTGACTGGTTCACGGCCAACCCCGACGTCCCGCTCAAGGCCTGGGTGCGTGAAGCCCATCCCAAGTCACAGGCGGAGACCGAAACCCCGCTGACCGCGGAAACCGGACAGAATGTGCTGATCGTCTCCTATGTCGATGGCTTTATCCCGGATATTCGCCGCGACTTTGCGGCTACCGGGCCGGGCGAATCGCTGAAAATCGCGCTCGATCACAAGCGCACGCGCGACTTTACCCTGTTCCGCGGGTACGGCTTCCAGCGCGCTCCGCGTGATCCGCGGACGGGGCATCCGCTCGGCTCATCGCTTGAGGCCCCGGACGACGATCAGTAGGCGCGTTTCAGAGAGATGATCAGACGCAGGGGCCTCAGGCCCCTGCACCCCGCAAGCGGTGCACAGACGTCCCCATACCCCAGCAGTAAGTAACAGGGTGGCAAGCGGCACCGCGATCTTCAAGTGCTTCCAACGCCCACCGCAAGCACAAAAAAACCCGGCCTGCGAACAGGCCGGGTTTCTTGTTGTCTGTCGATACCGACAGCGTTCGATTAGAACGCGATGTCGATGGTCGAACGACGGTTCAGCGGTTCTTTCACGCCGTCGCCGGTGGCGACTGCCGGAGCCGATTCACCCTTCCAGTCAACGGCCAGGATCGAACCCGACACGCCGAGACCGGCAAGAGCGTCAGCCACGGTCTTGGCGCGACGTTCCGACAGGCGGATGTTGTAGGCGGCCGAACCCGAGGTATCGGCGTGACCCACGACAACCACGCGGGTCGCGTTACCGGCCTTTGCGTAATCAGCGGCCTGCTGCACGATCGCTTGCGCGTCGGCGGTCAGGGTGGACTGATCGAATTCGAAGTACACGATGAATTCGCGGGCTTCGTACTTCACCGCTTCTTCAACCACCGGCGGAGGCGGCGGAGGCGGAGGCGGCGGAGGCGGCGGGGGGGGCGGAGGCGGCGGGGGCGGCGGGGGCGGCGGAGGCGCACCAAACGACCAGCGCAGGCCGACGGTCAGGGTCTGATCGTCGAACTTGCCCGAGAATGAACCGGGGTTCAGGAGCGTGGTGGTCGATTTCGCGTTGAGATTGACCTCTTCCGTCGTCAGGTAGCGATAGGTCAGGTCGAGGTTCAGACGATCCGACAGAGCCCAGGCGAAACCCGCCAGCGCCTGATAGGCGGCGACGGTGTCTTCACCGGAGATGGTCAGGTTCTGACCGGCCGCACCCGGGTTGACCGAGTACTGACCCGTGAAGTCAGCCTTCACGCGGTCCAGACCGATACCCAGACCGACGAACGGATGGAACTTCGATTCCGGAATGAAATCGTAGATCAGGTTCGCCATGAAGGTCGTCTGATCGAACGAACCCACCGGGCTGCCGCAGGGGGTCGAAGCCGTGCGGGTCACACCCGGCGTGCAGAGCGCGGTGTCACGCGGAGCCGTACCGGCACCGAAGGTAGCGGCCGGACCATAGACGCGAGCGAAGCCGCGAGCGGCATCGACGTCACCCGGACGGTAGCCGCCTTCGAATTCGACGCGCCAGTTCGGGTTGTAGCGGTAACCGAGGCGAGCAAAGCCAGCCCAGTCATTTTCCGTCGATACATCATAAGCGAACGGTGCACCGTCCGGCATTTTGTTCGCCGACTTCGCACCATATTCGGATTTCTGATTGTAGCCGAGGTCGACAGCGCCGTACCAGCCTTCGGCTTCCTGAGCGGCGGCGCCAGACGCCATCGCCAGTGCGACGAGCGCAGCGCCCGCCAGCAAGTTGAGTTTCATGTGTAATGCCCTCTCTTGGCCATCGATGAGGCCGCCGAATATACGCACGACGGACTAACCGTAATTACAAACGCCTACATAACTGCGGGAACATATCTTGCATAGCACCTAAAATGCCATTTTGGTTGAAAATGTGCCCTTTAATACGTCTTTAACGACGACTGACACCCGAAAGACACTATAGGATGACGTGCCTTTTTTCGGACGCAGTTACCCTACGTCGTCGTCTTCGGGCCGTAAGTTTTCAATAATTAAATGTGCAGAACTGTGGAAAGGGGCTTGCGTTGCGAAACGCTTGTGAGTAGGAGAACGGCCCTGCCCGCGACCACCGGGCGACGTCCACGGACGAAATGAATACACCTTTGTATACGGAGAGGTGGCAGAGTGGTCGAATGTACCGCACTCGAAATGCGGCGTAGGTGCAAGCCTACCGTGGGTTCGAATCCCACCCTCTCCGCCATCAAACATCCCACATGCGTATTCAATCAGAGTTTATCGCACCGCCTTTTGGCGCGCGCGTAAAGTTCAATTGTGCCTTTTGGGGTTGGCGGTGGATTCGCCAACCGTCGGAATCACAAAGTTCACTGCGGCAAAACCAGATCGGCCCTCACCGGCAGATGATCCGAGCCGACATCGCGCAAAACCGTCAGACGGCCTGCGCGCAAGCCCTTCGTCAGCACATGGTCGATCTGTATGCCCAGAAGGGCGCGGCCGGTCGGCCAGGTGTGGCGCAGACCCGATCCCGCTGGCCAGCTCAGTCTGGCGCGCATCAGCGGTCCCAGGCTGCCGGACCACAGGGTGGCATTAAGGTCGCCCGTGACGATGACAGGTTTTGTCTCTGAGACGACCCGTCGGGCCATATCCGCAATATACAGGCGGTTATCTTTACTCAGACGGGCATTGGCGGGCGGCATGGGGTGGGCAACGTAAACCACATAGTCGCCAAAATCGGCGCGCAGCAGCGTCATATTGTACCGACCAATGCGATAAAGGGTCGGCGTGAACGGACGCTTGGCATAGAGCGCCACACCGAAAATACCGGCATCCGGGGCATAGCTGTAGCGATAGGTCGCGCTCAGGGCCTTCAACCGTTCAATCCACGCCGGAGAGGTTTCGGCGGCGGCAAACAGGTCAGCATCTTCACCTTCGGCCAGCGCAATCACCCGGCCATAGTCGCGATTATCGGCCAGTACATTGCTGAAAACGAGGCTGAGCGGCCGTCCGGCATCGCTCGTTGCGGGCAGGACCGGCCGCTGCATCAGCCGCAGGGCCACAGGGGTCGCGTGCAGCATGAGCACTATTGCGGCAAAACCCACCAAGGCCCGCCGCGCCAGACACAGGCTGATGAGCAACCCTGCCACCGCCAGAACCACAAGCTGCAAACGGAAGGGCACGATCATATCGCCGGGCCAATGCGGCCACAGCGAAATCAGGCCGATCAGCAGACCCGCACTCAGCCCCAGCCCGACCGTAAAGCGCATATTGCGCAGGAAAATATCGGGCTGATCCAACTCTAAACGACGGGCCATCTGCTCTTCCCACCGTACCAACGGGACATTATCTCGGCATAAACCTCCATCGTCCCGCAGGCCGCCGCGCCAACCGCCGGTGCAACACGGCGCGCCACCGCCTGCGCACAGCGATAGGCGGCCTGGGCCTCGCCGGCGGTGACCTCATAACGCGGCACATTGATGATGGCTGTACGCCCCGGATTGCCATTGAGCCCGGCTATGTATTGCGTAATGGGCGTATAGCCTTTGACGCTCAGAGCCTTCTGACTGTAGGTCGTGGCCTTTACCGGGTCAGCAGGCGTGCCCTGTAGCCCGTACTGATAGACCAGAGAGGTCGAAAACTGCGCACGGGCGTCGCCGCTGGCGGCCTTGGTTTCCAGTTCGGCCACCGGCACGCTCAAAGCGTCGCGCAGCAGCGATATGCCGCCCGAAGCGCTGGCTACGGGCATAGAGGCACATCCGGACAGGCCGATACACGCACCCAATGCAATGGTCAAAAGCACCCGCCGCATATCACCCCCCCTGAATGAGCGGATATTACCCGTTTCCAGCCACCCTGTCACCCACGTCGCGCGCCGCGATTCGTTCCGCACGAAACCATCTGTACGACCTCTGTGCCACGCCTTTGCGAAAATGTCGCACAATCCTGCAACAGTGCTGGACAAACGCCGCCCTTCGCGCAAAAGAGGGGCGAACCTCCACCGCCCATAA
Source organism: Asticcacaulis sp. W401b (assembly GCF_046503825.1). Lineage (NCBI taxonomy): Bacteria > Pseudomonadati > Pseudomonadota > Alphaproteobacteria > Caulobacterales > Caulobacteraceae > Asticcacaulis > Asticcacaulis sp. W401b. Next base: position 171,854 of record NZ_JBKFEE010000003.1, on the reverse strand, counting down.
AGCCAGATATTTAAGAGGCGACATCCATGACCTTCGTCGAATCCGATACGCTGAAGCGCGTAAAGCCCTCCCCCACCCTCGCCGTGACCGCCAAGGCGCGCGAACTGGCCCGTCAGGGCAAGAAGGTCATCTCGCTGGGTGCGGGTGAGCCGGACTTCGACACGCCGGAAAATATCTGCGACGCCGCCATCAAGGCGATCAAGCGCGGCGAAACCCGCTATACCGACGTCGATGGCATCCCGGAGCTGAAGGCCGCCATCGTCGAGAAGTTCAAGCGCGAAAACGGCCTGGAGTACAAGACGACTCAGGTGTCGGTGTCGCCGGGCGGCAAGCCGGTCATCTATAACGCCCTGATGGCCTCGGTGAATGTCGGTGACGAAGTGATCATCCCGGCCCCCTACTGGGTGTCCTATCCGGACATGGTCCTTCTGGCCGGCGGGACGCCGGTGTTCGCCGTCGGGGAAATGTCCACCGGCTTCAAGCTGAAGCCGGAAACGCTGGAAGCCGCCATCACGCCCAAAACCAAGTGGCTGATCCTCAACTCGCCGTCCAACCCGTCGGGCGCCGCCTATACCGAGACCGAGCTGAAGGCGCTGGGTGAGGTGCTGAAGCGTCATCCGCAGGTGTGGATCCTGACCGACGACATGTATGAGCATCTGACCTTTGATGGCTTCAACTACACCACCATCGCGCAGGTCTGCCCGGAGCTTTATGAGCGCACCCTGACCATGAACGGCGTGTCGAAGGCCTATTCGATGACCGGCTGGCGCATCGGCTACGCGGCCGGGCCTGAGCCGCTGATCAAGGCCATGTCGAAGATCATCTCGCAATCGACCTCCAACCCCTGCTCGATCGCGCAGTGGGCCGCCGTCGAAGCGCTCAACGGGCCGCAGGACTTCATTCCGGAACGCGCCGCCGTGTTCCAGAAGCGCCGCGATCTGGTCGTCGCCGGGCTGAATGCCTGCGAAGGCATCCACTGCCCGACGCCGGAAGGCGCGTTTTACGTCTATCCGTCGATCGAAGGCCTGATCGGCAAGACCGCCCCGTCGGGCAAGGTCATCCAGACGGATGAAGACTTCGCTTCGGAGCTGCTGCAACAGGAAACCGTCGCCGTGGTGCACGGCGCGGCCTTCGGCCTGTCGCCCTTCTTCCGCATCTCCTACGCGACGTCGGAAGCGGTGCTGACCGAGGCCTGCGAGCGCATCCAGCGCTTCTGCGCCTCGCTGAAGTAAGGGTTCACTCCCAAGCCCCCTCTCCCTCGAGGGAGAGGGTTGGGGTAAGGGGGTAATCGAGAGACGTGTTCCAAACGGAGGCTTCCCCCCCCTCACCCGCCCCTGTGGGCCCCCCTCTCCCTCAAGGGAGAGGAGCGTGACTATGTGGCTTCTCTCCCCCCTCGCCTGTCTGAGCATTGTCGCCATCGCTGCCGGGCTGGCCGCACTTTTGGCGCAACTGGCCATTCGCGGCGGGCCGGTCGATATTCCGCGCGACCGCGGCGCGCATAAGGCCCCGACCCCGACCAGCGGCGGGCTGGCCGTCATGGCCGCCAGCGGGCTGGCCATCGCGTTTGGCGTTTTGGAACTTCACGCTCACGTGCCACAGACCGGCCTGTGGCTGTTCGGCTTTGCGGCTCTGGCCGGGCTTTCCGGGGCGATTGACGATGTGCTGGACCTGCCCGCCAAGGCGCGTCTGCTGTTTCAGATTATCCTGTGCGCAGGCTTTGCCAGCCACTATCCGGTGCATGAGCTGATCCTGGCCCCCGGCCTGACGCTGGCCGTGCCGTTTCCGCTGGGGGTGCTGGCCGCAACCGCGTGGCTGGTGCTGGGGCTTAACGCCATCAATTTCATGGACGGGTCGAACGGTCTGGCCATTGGGACGCAGGCCGTGTGCCTGCTGATCTATGCCGGGTTCGTGCTGGCCTTCGGGTCGCAGCCCGTGTCTATGCTGGGGGGTGTGCTACTGGTGTTTCTGGCCACCGGTGGGGCCTTTGCCGGGCTGTTGCCGTTCAACCTGCCGCTCAACCGCGTGTTTCAGGGCGATGCCGGGTCGCTGTTCGGCGGGGCTCTGGTCACCGGCGGGGCGCTGGTCCTCAGCACGCATCAGATCGCCTCGATCTGGCTGGGCGGCTTCCTGCTGGCCCCGCTGCTGGTCGATGTGCTGCTGACCCTCGTCTGGCGCGCGCAGCGTAAACGCAACCTGTTTGAGGCGCATAAGGACCACCTTTATCAGCAATGGCTGCTCCACCGCGACCCCGATCATGGGCGTCTGGCGCTGAAAATCTGGGGGCTGTGCGCCCTGTCATGCGCCATTGGCACAGGGGCGCGCCTGATCGGCATAACCACCGGCGTCGAACTGCGCTTTGCCGCCCTGTGCCTTGTGGTCGCCGCCCTGTGCTATGGCTGGTTCCGGATACGCAAAACGCTCACAGCGTGAGCCCAAAAAACAGATCGTCCTCGACCGTGCCGTCGGGCAGGTGGACGCGCCCCTTCAACCGCCCTTCCTGCACAAAGCCCAGACTTTCATAGAGGGCAATACCGCGCGCATTGCCTTCGCGGCACAAAAGCTCGATGCGACGGATGTGCGTTTGCTGACGGCTATGGGCGATCAGCGCCTCAAACAGGCGACGCCCGATCCCCTGCCCCTGCGCTGCGGGCGACACGGCCACGGTCAGGTCGCTGAGGACATGCGCAAACTGCTTCGGCATCGGCGCATAGGCGTGGATTTCCCCGACGCAGCGCCCGTCACTTTCGGCGATCAGACACACCCCGCGCGTCAGGGCCGCCGTCAGGTTGCCGGTAATATAGTCCGAAGTGATTTCCGCTTCGGTACGCGCCAGCCCGCCGCTGAGGCGCGCGACGTCACGATACAGCGTCAGAATGGCGTCGGCATCGGCGGCGGTGGCCGGTCGGATCTCAGTCGTCATCTTCGCCCAAAGGTTTCTGGCGGCCGGACTTGATGCCTGACCGGATGGATTTGGCCACCAGACGCCGGCGCACCGCCCCTTGCGTCGGCCTGGTCTTGATGCGCGGCGGTGGTGGCGGGGCGGCCGCACGTTGCAGCAGTTCGACAAAGCGTTCGCGCGCCGCCTTACGGTTCATATCCTGCGTGCGGTGGGTCTGCACGAACAGGACCAGCACGCCGTCCTGCGTCACGCGCCGCCCGCCCAGAACGATCAGGCGCTGCTTGACCTCATAGGGGATCGTCTGGTTTTCCCAGATCGAAAAGCGCAGTTCAACGGCGGTCGAGACCTTGTTGACATTCTGCCCGCCCGCACCGGATGCGCGCACAAAGCTCTCGCTCAGTTCGGCCTCATCGACGGAGATTTTGGGCGTAATGAAGATCATCCGGCCTTGTGCGGGATTTTTTCTGTGACTTCAACCTTGGACACCTCAGGCTTTGCGGCCTTAAGTCCCGCCCGCAGCCGCAGATCAAACGCGAACTCGAGAGCCAGCCCGTCAATCATTGGCGTGGTTGGCACACCCGCCGCATTAAGCTGATCACCGGTCCAGTGGTTGCACATCCGCAGTATCGAGAAGTGCTCAGGGCTTTTAAAAAAGGCATCCGGATTGGGCAAAACAGCTCTTACGGGCTGACCATCTTTGTGGACAAATGACGCTTCCATACGACGCGCCATAGCTTCAAAACCGGCCCGCGACAGGACAACCGGAATAACCTCGGCCTCAAAGGCCTGATCCGGACGGCGCGAGACACCAAAAACCCTTATCACAGAGGGATTGCCCGGTTTGAACAAGGCGCGTAAACCATCCACGGCCCGCGCAGCCGAAACCCCTTTTGCGGTGTAGAAGCCTGCATCGCCCCAGCCAAAAACCTGCCATGGCTGCCCACCGGCCGCCTCTCCTGCTTTGGCCAGCAACCCGCCTCTCGCGTTAACGGCCGCCGCAGGCAGGGCTAGGTCAGTGTGAAAACCGTTGCTGACAATATACACGGTGACCTCACCCTGCGCTGCGGGGAAAAGCGCCGGGTTGCCCGGTCGTGCAGTTACGACCGCAGCTACAAGCCAAAGGCCAAACGCAACAAACAAGGCCTTGGTCAGGACACGCCTTGACACCTTCATGCTCCCACCTCTTCCCGCCGGCACACCTGTAAGATCGGCCAATCACGAACACGTGATCAGGGCTATGGCAGCAAAAAACCCGCTACGGTATAGCGGGTTTTCGGTAGCTTATTTTAATCTTCCAGCGAGGCCGAGATCATCCACAGGTGCTTTTCGTGGCTGCCGAGGCGCACGGTCAGGAGGTCTACCGTGGGGTCGTCGCTGGCCTCTTCGGCGACTTTCAGCGCGTTTTTCAGTGTGGCGATCAGGGTCTTGTGCCCGTCGGCCAGCTCTTTCAGCATCTCATTGGCCGATTTGGTGGCGTCGCCTTCCTTGATCGAGGACAGGTTACCAAAGGCCGCGCCCGACATGGGGGCCAGTTCGCCCAGGGCGCGGATGCGCTCGGCGATTTCGTCCAGCGCCGTCCACATCTCGGTGTACTGGGCCATGAACATGGCATGCAGGCTGTTGAACTGCGGCCCGCGTACATTCCAGTGATAGCCATGCGTCTTCAGATAGAGATTATAGCTGTCGGCCAGCACCTTCGACAGTTCGAGGCAGACGGGGGTGTCAGGCGTTTCGGCGGCTTTCGGCATAATGGTTACCCTTATAAATAGACGTCTTCAGCGATATGCGCAGCTCCTTATAAAGTTTCAATGACCCATAACCGACAATTCCGGTTTTCACGGATTTTGTGAAAACACAGGGCTCAGGCGCCCCACACCGATACAATATGTGATGGTTTTTTTACGGGCTGGTCTTGCAATGACCGGCCAAAGGCGTATTTTAATGCCACTTATGCTGAAATTGAGCATAAGGGTCACCGGAGCGGTCCGGCGGCGCGAGGAGACGAATAAAATGCTGCACAGCAAAAACCCGATCGTGGACGAAGCCCTTGGCGCGCTGGCCTTTACGCCCGACATAGAGGCGGAAACCGCAGAGATTTACGCGCGCCTCAAGGGCAAGGTGTCGCCTATCGAATGGCAGATTCAGGCCCCGCTGATCGCGGCCATCAACCGCCTCAAGCGCGAGACAAACGCCGTCGTTCTGGCGCACAACTATATGACGCCCGACATCTTCCACGGCGTCGGCGACTATGTGGGCGATAGCTTAGGTCTGGCGCGCGAAGCCGCGAAGTCGGACGCGAAGATCATCGTGCAGGGCGGCGTGCACTTCATGGCCGAAACCTCGAAGATTCTGGCCCCGGAAAAGACCGTGCTGATCCCCGACCTGCGCGCCGGCTGTTCGCTGGCCTCCAGCCTGACGGGTGAACAGTTGCGCCTGATCAAGCAGCGCTACCCCGGCCTGCCGGTCGTCTCCTACGTCAACACCACCGCCGATGTGAAGGCGGAAACCGACATCTGCTGCACCTCGGCCAATGCGGTGCAGGTGGTCGAATGGGCGGCGAAGGAATGGGGCGTGGACCGCGTCATTCTGGTCCCCGATGAGTTCCTGGCCCGTAATGTGGCGCGTCAGACAAACATCGGCATCATCGCCTATAAGGGCGCGTGCGAAGTGCACGAACGCTTCAATGCTCAGGACATTGCCGATGTGCGCGCCGCCCACCCCGATGCGGTGGTGCTGGGCCACCCGGAATGCCCGCCGGACGTGATTGCGGCCTGTGACTTCACCGGCTCGACGACGGCCATGGCCGACTATGTGACGCAGAACAAGCCGAAACAGGTGGTGCTGATCACCGAATGTTCGATGGCCGATAATGTCACGGCCGATGCGGGCGACGGCGTTGAGTTCCTGCGCCCGTGCAATCTGTGCCCGCACATGAAGCGCATCACGCTGGAAGGCATCTATGCCTCGCTGCTGACGATGACGCACGAAGTGACGGTGGACGCCGCCATTATCGACAAGGCGCGCCTGTCGGTGCAGCGCATGATCGACATGCCACCCACCACGACCCCGGCCCGCTACGACATGATCAAGGCCCGCCACCATGTGGATGTCGAGTTGATCTCATGAGCACGTCGCAAATACTGCAATTAGATGTTCGCCCGAAGCAGATACGCATTACTTCGGGCGACAAGGTTGCGCTGGACCGTGCTCAAGGCGAAGTCACTTGGATAAACCTGCTACGGGACTATTCAGCAACGCTGAATGAACAAATTCAAATTAGTCGTTCCAGCAAGGCCATCACCTTGAAGCCTCGGTTCGGGACCAAGGGCATCCTTTGGCACGCGGTCTACATTTCGTTTCTGGATAACCTTGAAGTTTGGAAAGCGGACTTCACAACGGAACGAGTACGCAGTTGTGTTCAATCGGTGTCATCCCGGGTGCACACAAACCGAGAGCATCACAGCTATCGAGCTGCTGAACGCTAACCCTCTCCCTTCTCTCCTAAAGGGAGAAGGGGTAAGTGGAGACCGCAGTGCCTACTGTTCAACAGTTCCGTGAATATATTCAACGCATTCGGCTGAAGGCGGCTGATCAAAACGTTGAGACCTTTGAACTCGATGCGGAAGGCATACATACAAGCGTTGCCGGAAAATCTCATGCCTACACAGACATTGAGGCCTGTCGAACAGCCATGAAAATGGAAATGAAACCGGGTGACAAGGTACTTCACACCGGCAATGGCAAAAAGACAAACCTGACAGTCGCCTACAAAAGCTAAACCTTGGTTGCGCATATTCGGGAGGCCAGCATGGCCAACGACATTTACATCCACAACGGTCCGCTAATCATCGGCGCAGGGCTGGCCGGGCTATCGGTCGCGCTTAATGCCGCACCGCAGCCGACTCTGGTGCTGGCCCCGGTCGAGCTGGGTGCCGCCTGTTCGTCAGCCTGGGCGCAGGGTGGTATCGCCGCGGCCCTGTCCCCGCAGGATTCCCCCGAAGCCCACGCACAGGACACGCTGATCGCCGGAGCCGGCATCAATGACCCCGCCGCCACCCACGCCCTGACCGGTATGGGGCCGGACGTGGTACGCCGCCTCAACGCCATCGGCGCGCCCTTCGACCACCACGCTGACGGCTCGTTCGTGCTCAACCGCGAAGCCGCGCACGGCCTTGCCCGCGTGGCGCGCGTCGGTGGCGATCTGGCCGGCAAGAAGATTTTGGAGGCCGTGGTGGCCACCGCGAAGGCCGCGCCGCACATCGACATCTGGGAAGGCGCGGTCGCCACCGGCCTGATCCGATCCGACGCTCAGACGGTCATCGGGGCCGTGGTCGAACGCGGCGGTCGCCCGATTGAGGTCTTTGCCCCCGTCGTGGTGCTGGCGTCGGGCGGATCGGGCGGCTTGTTTGCCGTGACCACCAACCCGGCCAATCTGCGCGGCGAAGGCATGGCCATGGCTGCTCTGGCCGGGGCCGAAATCGCCGACCCGGAATTCGTGCAGTTCCACCCCACGGCAATCAACATCGGGGCCGACCCCGCCCCTCTGGCGACCGAAGCCCTGCGTGGCGAAGGCGCAACCCTGATCACGAAGTATGGTCACCGCTTTGCCTTTGACGATCACCCGGATGGCGAATTGGCCCCGCGTGACATTGTGGCGCGCGCCGTACACCGCGCCAATACGACCTTGGGCGGCGCGTATCTGGACTGCCGGGAAGCGATTGGCGAGCACTTCCCGCACGAATTTCCGACCGTCTTCTCCTCGTGCATGGCGGCGGGCATCGACCCGCGCACGACGCCCATCCCGGTCGCCCCGGCGGCGCACTATCACATGGGCGGCATCCGTACCGATATCGATGGCCAGACCAGCCTGACGAACCTGTTTGCCGTCGGTGAATGCGCCTCGACCGGCGTGCACGGGGCCAACCGTCTGGCGTCCAACAGCCTGCTGGAGGCCGCCGCCTTCGGGGAGCGCGTCGGCCGTAAGGCCGCTGAGGTCGCAGCGCGCGGCGGATTTGCGCCGGATACAGACGGGGCGCTGCGCCCCCTGCCCGCGCCGCGCCTGACGCCTGAGGCGCTGAAGACCCTGCGCACCGCCATGCAGGCGCACGCCGCCGTCATCCGCGATGAAACAGGCCTTAAAACCCTGCTGGAAACGATCACGGGGCTGGAGGCCGCGTTCAAAGGTGCGTTACCTCTGGTCGCGGCGCGCCTGATCGCGCAATGCGCCTTGCAAAGGCGGGAGAGTCGCGGTTCTCATTACCGTCAGGACTACCCCGCAACGGCGACTGAGGGTCAACGCACCTTCGTCCGCTTGACAGAGGGTGGCCTGATACAGAGGCAAACGCAAAAGGAAGTGGCTTAAGATGTATATCACCGGACTGCCTGACCTGCTTATCGAACCCGTGGTCCGCGACGCCCTGCGCGAGGATCTGGGGCTGGCCGGTGACGTCACCGCCGACGCCGTCATCCTGCCGCGCGCCCGCTTCAAGGCGGAGTTCAAGGCCCGCGAAGCCGGTATCCTGTCCGGCATCGACTGCGCGCGGCTGGCCATGAGCCTGATGGACCCGCATATCCGCTTTGAGGTCGTCAAGCCCGACGCCGCCGAAGTCGCTCCGGGGGATGTGATTGCGCGCGTCGAAGGCAATGCGCGCGCCATTCTGGCGGCCGAGCGCGTGGCGCTGAACCTGTTGTCGCACCTGTCAGGTGTGGCGACGCTGACGCACACCTATGTGCGACTGGTCGAAGACCTGCCGACGCGCATCGCCTGCACGCGCAAGACCCTGCCCCTGCTGCGCGGCCTCCAGAAGCACGCCGTCAAGTGCGGCGGCGGCCATAACCACCGCTATGGCCTGGACGACGCCATCCTGATCAAGGACAACCATATCGCCATCTGCGGCGGCGTCGAAAAGGCGCTGGAACTGGCCAAGGCCTCGGCCGGTCACACCATGAAGATCGAGGTCGAGGTCGATTCGCTGGCCCAACTCAAACAGGCCCTGCCGTTCCGGCCGGACGTGGTGATGCTCGACAACTTCAATCTGGAGGAACTGCGTGAGGCCGTGGCGCTGGTCAAGGGCGCGACGCTTCTCGAAGCCTCCGGCGGCGTCAATCTCGACACGGTACGCGCCATTGCCGAAACCGGCGTGGACGTGATCAGCGTGGGCGCCCTCACCCACTCGGCTCCGGTGTTCGATATCGGGCTGGACGCGGTTTAGAGCGAAATGACTTTAGGTGGAAACGTCATTTCGCTCTAAATTTTTGTTTTGTCGCGATGTTTTTGCGGAAAACCGCTCACACTTTTCCGCACATCGCTCTAGGAATTTTTGGGTCCCTCGCCGGGTGCGGGCTCCCCGCCACCTTGGCCGCCGCCTCAATGGCGGCTTGAGCGGAATGACTCATTCCGCTCTAATTTTTTCTGAGACATTCAGGCGCGCGGCAACCCACTGACTCAGCGGGCGATCGACGCACGCCTCGAACACGAAGGCCGCGACGATCGCCGCGGCCACGCACAGGCCCCAGACGATCCAGTGCACCGGCTCGGACAGGGCGAAGCGGTGCATCAGCATTCCGTCTATGCCGAGGGCGACCGCCCCCACGACCGTGTGGATCAGAAACAGGGCGTAAGAGGCCCGGCCCAGCCGCCTGGTCAGATGGCTTTCGTGGAAGCGCCCCCCCGCCGACAGGACCAGAACGGTGGCCAGCGCAGCGAGTATGACCACATCCGACAGGGTGTGGCGCAACAGGCTGCCCAGAACCATAACCGTACACAAGGTGATCGCCATGCCGATGACGTAGGCCCGCTGCGACACCGTTACCCCGGCGGTCAGGCGCTCCAGCAGCGCCCCGATAAAGAACAGCGGCAGGGCCCGGATCAGCCCATACTGAAACGGCAGATCGACGAAGGCATGGCCAATCAGGGCGGCCAGCCCCAGCCCCAACCCCAGCACGCCGACCACAGCCGCCGCCAATGCCGGGCGTTTCAGGCGGTAGAGAGGACCGGCGCTCAGGCTGAACAGGCTGTAGCACACGACCAGCGCCGACAGGGTCCAGGTCGGTACATTCCAACCCGGTATCTGACTGACCCCCAGCCCGTGCACCAGCATCAGTTGCGCGACAAAGCCGGACAGGGTGTATTTTTCGGCGTGGCCGGGGGGATGACCTTGCAGAGTCGCCAGAGTCACCACCGCCAGCAGCAGCAGCAGCGCCACGATGTGCGAGGGCCACAGGCGCAGGAGGCGGCGGCTGACGAAGCTGACCGGGCCAACCCGGTGTTCGGCCAAACGCGGACCATAGGCGCGCATCAGGATAAAGCCGGACAGCATCAGGAAGAAATCGGTGGCCAGCCAGCCCTGCCACAGGACGGGGATCAGATCGCCCAGCGGACGCGGGGCCGACTCACCGAAATGGAACAGCAGGATGAACCCCGCCGCCAGAAAGCGCAGGACATCGAGACTGGCGCCCCCGGCTCTGGGTTGGGGGGGAAGGGGGCTAACGCTTACGCTCATCCGGCGGGGCTCGTTCTTTTCCCACCAGATAACGCCGGCAGGTTAATATATTGGGTAAAGACAGCCTTAGCCAAATGAGTGCGCAAGCCAATGTCAGCCGCGTTACAAAGCACAACCCCGGCACGTATGTACCGGGGTTGCTGTCTTCTTCAGGTTTGAAACCCTGCGCTTATTTTCAGGCCTTACTTCTTCTCAGGCGTCGCCGGTGCGGGCGGCGTGCGCTTGATGCCCGCCTTTTCGCCGGGCTTCATGAACTTGACCAGCACGCGCTGACCGATCAGCAGCGGCGCATTGTCTGCCGTGACGACCACTTCGACCACGCGCTCATCGGAGGCTTCATTGCCGCTGTCGGATAGGAGCTTGCGCGAACCGAAGGTGGCGGCCATGCGCTTCACCGTACCGACATAGACCTTGGTCTGATCGGTTTCGGGAATGATTTCCACCTCCTGCCCCGGCTTGACGTCCGGGATGGAGCTTTCGACGATTTCCGAGCGCACGATACGTTCGGCCGCCGCCGGGACCAGCTGGAACATGGTCGAAACGTTCAGGGTCGAGGTGCCCGAACCGGGGTTGGCAAAGCGACGGATGATGCGGCCATCCATCGGAGCGCGCACATAGGTCTGCTCCAGATCGAAATTGGCCTGCGCAAGCGCGGCCTGCGCCGTCTGCACCGACGCCTGCTGCGCCGCCAGACGCGCCTCGGCCTCACGGATCAGGTCGGCCTGCGCGTCCAGCTTCTGACCCGCGACGAAATTGGTCGCCGCCAGCTTCTGATAGCGGGCGTATTCGCGCTTGGCCGTGTCGAGATTGACCTCGGTCAGGCGCATGGAGGCCTGAGCCTCAACCACATTGGCGCGGGCGCGCTGCACGGCCAGTTGCGCCGTATCGGCTTCCTGACGGGCCAGCACCTGCCCCTTCTTCACGTCATCGCCTTCCTGCACCAGCACTTCGTGCACGACGCCGGCGCGGCGGGCGGCGACTTCGATGACGCCGCCTTCGACGTCGGCCTTGCCATTGGCGATGGCCGCATAGGGCGAAACGATGGGCTTGGCCGCAGCGGCTTCGCCCTTCTTGGCGTCCTTGCCGCCCGGTGCCGGGGGGTTACAGGCGGTCAGGCTGAGGACCAGCGGCGCGGCCAAGAGGAGCAAGAGCGCCTTTGACGGGCGTTTACGGGCGGGGTTAGGAGTGTGAGAGGTGCGCATGGTGTGTCGTTCTCTGATCAGGCGTGGGGGGCGGAAGGCGGGAGGTCTTCAGGCCTGTTGACGAAGGTGTCGCTGAGGATTTCGCCGTCTTCCATATGGATGACGCGGTCGGCATAGGCTTCGAGGCGCGGGTCGTGGGTCACCACGATCACCGCCGCTCCGTGCTCCTTGGCCGCGCGGTGGAGGAGCTTGATGACCACCTGCCCGGACACGGAGTCCAGCGCCGAGGTCGGTTCGTCGGCAAACAAAAGCTGCGGGTTCTTGGACAGGGCCCGCGCGATGGCTACGCGCTGCTTTTCCCCACCCGACAGGGCCGACGGCGTCTGCCTCAGACGCTTGTCCAGCCCCACCTCGGTCAGGGCCTGAATGGCACGGCTGCGCGCTTCGGACTTCTTGACCTTGCAGTATTTAAGCACCTGCTCGACCTGCTGGGTGGCATTGAGCGCCGGGAAGAGGTTGAAGCCCTGAAAGATGAAGCCGCAGTGATCGAGACGGAACTTGTCGATCTTGGCCTTTTTCTTTTTCCACAGGCTTTCGCCCAGCGCGACCACCTCGCCCTCATCGGGCTTCATCAGGCCGGACAAGGCGGCGATCAGGGTCGATTTACCCGAACCCGAAGGCCCCATGACCATGGTCACCTGACCATGATAGGCGGTGAAATTGACGCCCTTGAGCACCGGCTGCTTGATCTTGCCGATCTTGTAGCTCTTGGTCAGCCCCTTGGCTTCGATAGCAAGTTTTCCGGTCATCGCAGCAGATCCGCAGGTTGGCTCTTTTTGAGCACGCCAAGCGACAGAAGGCCGGAAATGACGGCGATCGTCAGCAACATGATGGCGATAGTGATAATCGACCACAGGGGATAGAACATGGTCAGGCCGACGGCATTGGCCAGCGCGGTGACGCCCACCAGCAGGATGCCCGTCATCATCAGGCCGGCCACCCCGACCCAGAAGCTCAGCTCCATAATAATCAGGTTGAGATTGCCCATCGAGACGCCCAGCGCACGCAACGACGCAAACTCCTTGATATTGGCCAGAATGGCCCCTTGAAGCGTCTGCCAGGTGATGACCACCCCGATGAAGACACCGACGATCAGCATGAAGCCCAGCATGATGACGATGAAGGATTCCTTGAACATTTCCGCCTGATTTTCACGGGCGAGGTCCTCACGGGTCCAGGCGCGGAACTGCTTGTTGCTCATGTTATTGAGGTCCTGAGCGACAATGGCGGCGCGCGACGGGTCACGCAGCTTGACCAGAAGCGAACCGACACGCGGCCCTTCGTCATAAAGCCTCAGCAGCTTGGCCGTCTGACGCGACATAAAGACCATCGAGTTGAACAGGCTGGGGTAGTTGGTGATGGTGGCGCGCACATTGACGGTACGGCCGTTCATCTGCGCCTTGTCGCCGACCTTAACGCCCAGCTTGGCCAGAGAGGTGGCATCAACCACCACCGAATAGGGCTCCTGAAGCGCCAGAATGACGTCTTCGGGGAAGTCGGTCGGCAGGGTCACCGCCCCTTCGATCGGATCGACGATGATCACCTGCACGCCGTCGCGCTTGGCCGATTGCCCCGGCGACGGGAAGTTCGCCCACATGGCCCAGCGCTGGGTATAGGGCATGACCTCCACCACTTCGGGGTGCTGATAAAGGGTCGGGATATTGCGGCGCGGCTGGCTTGAGCCAAAGCCTTGCGAATCGGGCGGCAGCACCATGAGATCGGCCGGTGAGCGGTCGATGGTGGCGGTAAAGTTCTTACCGATCCCCATGAACATGCCGACCAGCGACAACACCAGCAGACCCGCCACAGCCAGCGCTATGACCGCGGCCATATAGCGCCGCCATTCATAGATAAGCGTAGATAGAGCCAAAGACATAAACAGGTTCCCCAGGCTGCGCGAAGGCGAACGGATGGTTTCCGCCCCTGACGCCCCTAAAAACAGATGAGAAACGACCGCCCTTTCCGACACCCGTGCCGGACGCGCCCCGCCCTCTTGGCCCTAGCATCGTTAGTTTCATCTCAGACGTCCAATTAATTCCGCGTAACGAAAGCAAAAGGGCGCGGCGCACGCCGCCGTTGCGGGGGGGCATCAGGGCAGTTTTTGCCGCCTCAGACTGAAGCGTTCGGCTGCCTCCGGATTTTTCCCAACAGATTCAGCGCGTTGAATTTTTCGCCCGGCTGGCACGGCTCTTGCTTCTTGTGAAACATGGTTAACGCGCCGTCGCAGAAGGAGGCCGACAATGGATAATGCGAGCTATGTCGCCCTGTCGCGTCAGCTGGTTTTGCGCCGCGAACTGGACGTCACGGCCAACAATCTGGCCAATATGAACACCAATGGCTACAAGTTCGAGCAGTTGCTGGTCGAACCCGAAGAGGGCCGCCCCGCCTATAACCTGCCGATCCGCGCCCCGGCCAATTTTGCCTATGACAAGGGCGTCGGCCGCGACTTTTCGCAAGGGGCCCTGACCCCGACGGGCGGCGATTACGACGTCGGCATCGAAGGCGAAGCCGCGTTTTTCGTCATCAACGGCGCCAACGGCCCGCTCTATACGCGCGACGGCGCCTTTACCGTATCGCCGCAGGGCGTGCTGGTCACCGGCGATGGTCTGCCGGTGCAGGGCGATGGCGGCGACATCCGCCTCAATCCCGAATTTGGCGCGCCGTCGATCTCGGCGGACGGCGTGGTCTCGCAACGCAGCACCGACGGTATCGTGCGCGCGGGCCGCATCAGCGTGGTGCGCTTCGCCAGCCTGTCGGACCTTGAAAAACAGGGCGACAACCGCTTCCGCGCCACCACCAATGTCGCGCCAGACCCGGCCACCGATGTGCGCCTGCGGCAGGGCATGATTGAAACCTCGAACGTCAACGCCCTGAGCGAGGTGACGCGACTGGTCGAAATCAACCGCGCCTACGCCTCGGTGACCAAGATTATCGAACAACAGGCCGAACTGAACCGCAGCGCCGTCGAGCGCCTTGGCCGCGCAGCGTAAGGAGTATAACCCATGCGTGCTTTGAGAACCGCCACCACCGGCATGTCGGCTCAGCAGCTCAATGTCGATACCATCTCGCACAACATCGCCAACATGAACACGGTCGGCTTCAAGAAGCAGCGCGCCGAGTTTCAGGACCTTCTGTATCAGAATGTCGAGCGGATGGGCGCGCAGTCTTCGGAATCCGGCACGGTCGTCCCCACCGGTATTCAGGTCGGCGGCGGCGTCAAGACGGGCAGCGTCTATCGCATCCTGACGCAGGGCTCCCCCACCCGCACCGACAATCCTTACGACATCATGGTCGATGGCCGCGGCTATTTTCAGGTGCTGATGCCGTCGGGGGAAACCGCCTATACGCGCGCCGGCAATTTTGCCGTCAACGATCAGGGGCAACTGGTCACCGACGATGGCTATCTGGTGCAGCCGCAGATCACCTTTCCGCAGGACACCAAGGAAGTCACCATCTCCAAGACCGGTCAGGTGTCGGTGACACAGGATGGCGTCACCGCCCCCACCGTCATCGGTCAGCTTCAGGTCGCCAGCTTCTTCAACGAAGCCGGCCTCGAAGCCATTGGCGACAACCTGTATCTGCAATCGGGGGCTTCGGGTGCGCCCAATATCGGCACGCCGGGCGATGTCGGCTACGGCACCCTGATGCAGGGCTATACCGAAGCCTCGAACGTCGATGCCGTGTCGGAAATCACCTCGCTGATCGTCGCCCAGCGCGCCTATGAAATGAATTCGAAAATCATCAAAACCGCCGACGAAATGTTGTCGGTGACCAGCAGCCTGCGCAACTAAGGATATAGCTGATGCACCGTTCGGTCTATATGCTGATGCTGACCGGGGCCGTGGCCCTCAGCCTGATCGGGATGACCGCCGCGCCTGTGCAGGCGCAGGCGACGCTGGTGCTGAAGGCGCAGGTCACCGACGGCGACGGGCGCATCACGCTGGGCGATCTGTTCGACAATGCGGGGGCCGCTTCGGACGTGGTCGTCGGCACGCGCGTCGGGCAAAGCGCCGTCCTCGATGCCGGTCAGGTTCAGGCCAGGGCGCGTCAGGCCGGGCAGTCGTGGCCCAATCCGCAGGGCCTGCGCCGCATCATCGTCAGCGCAGGCGCCGATGGCACAACGTCCACGCAAGCCCGCGCCGAAGCCGGGCGCACCAAGGACGTGCTGGTCTTCACCCGTACCCTCAGCGCCGGTGAGGTGGTCGCCGCCGCCGACATCGCCTGGCAACCGGTGCAGGCGCATCTGGCGGGCGGCAGCCTGATCAGCGACCCTGAAACCGCCATCGGCAAGACGGTGCGCGTGCCCGTGCGCGAAGGCGGCATGGTCCGCCCCGGCGACCTGACCGCGCCCCTGGTCATCAGGCGCGCCGAAATGGTCAAGGTGACGTTTGAAATGAACGGCGTCAGCCTGTCCATGACCGGCCCGGCCCAGAAGGACGGTGCGGTCGGCGACCTGATCATGGTGCAGAACCCCGCGTCCAAAAAACTGATCGAAGCCGTTGTCACCGGCCCCGGCAGCGCCGCCGTCGGTGAGGCCGCCCAAAGCCTGCGCAACCGCGCCCTCTATTCCTCCCGTTAAGGCAAACCCATGCGTTTCCCCGTTCTTGTCACCGTTGCCGCTCTGACCGCCGCCGCCCTGTCGGGTTGCGCCAGCGTCAACGAAGCCGTCAACGGCCCGTCCCTGCAACCGATGGGCTATCCGGCGCAACTGGTGCCGCAGCAGCAGGTCTATGCGGCCCCCGCCTCGACCTCGGCCTCGGCCAATTCGCTGTGGCGCACGGGGGCCAAGGCCTTCTTCAAGGACCAGCGCGCCCGCCACGTCGGCGACATCCTGACCGTCACCATCGACATCGACGACAAGGCGCAGACGCAGAACACCACCTCGCGCAAGCGCGACGGCAGCTATACGGGCTCGGTGCCCAGCGTATTCGGGCTGGAATCGTCGCTGGGGAAGATTTTGCCCAGTGAGTACAATGCCGCTGCCGGCCTGTCGAACAACACCGCCGCCGAATTTTCGGGCAGCGGCAGCGTCAATCGCTCGGAAAAGATTTCGCTCACCGTCGCCGCCATCGTCACCGGCGTCCTGCCCAATGGCAATCTGATCATTCAGGGCTCGCAGGAGGTGCGGACCAACCGCGAGGTGCGCGAACTGATCGTCTCCGGCATCGTCAATCCGCAGGACATCTCCTCGGCCAATATCATCAAACATACGCAACTGGCCGAAGCGCGCATCTCCTATGGCGGGCGTGGCGACGTCAGCCGCATGCAGTCCGCCCCGGTCAGCCAGAACCTGATGGAAAAGTTCTCTCCCTTCTGAGTGCGCCGCAATGCGCAAATTTAAGCGCATCTTGACATTTCAATGATAGGTTTAGAGTCCCCCGCCTTCGGACTCCCATGCCTGCGACGCCCGCCTACGAACGTGACGACTATCCGCGACCGGTCCGCGCGAGCGACCGCCGTGACGCCGTAGAGCCCCCTCTGAACGGGGCAGCCCTCATGCTGTTTCGCATCGAGGCCCTGCTGGCGGCCTTCTGCGTCTTCATGTTTTCCGAAGCCCTGTGGGCCCCGCTGTTTGCCCCCAATCAGGAAAATGGCGGTGAAGTGTCGTGGATGCGCCTGTTGTGGCTGCCCGTCTATGGCCTGACCCTGTTGCTCAGCGTGGTGCGGGCCGACCGTTTCCTGCGCGTCCTGCCGGGGCTGGTCATGGCCGCCGCCCTGCTGGCCCTGTGCTATGCCTCCGGCTGGTGGTCGATTGATCCCTCCGTCACCAGCCGCCGCTCACTGGCGCTGGGCTTTACCCTGTTGTTTGGCCTTTATCTGGGAGCGCGTTTCAAAGGCTCAGACCTGACGCAGATCGTCGGCGGCACCTTCGCCGTCATGGCGGTCGGCAGCATTCTGGCCGCCCTCCTCTACCCCACCATGGGCGTGCATCACGACATCAATGCCGGGGCCTGGCGCGGCCTGTGGCACGAAAAGAACCAGATGGCGTCTTTGATGACCTTTGGTTTTGTCGCCTGTTGCGCCAGCGCCTTCCTGCTGCCCGAACGGCGCGCCCTGTGGATCGGGTCCGCCGCCCTGATCTTCTTCCTGATTATCATGTCGCGGTCAAAAACGTCGCTTCTGGCCTGCCTGCTGGCGCTGGGGGCCATGCCGGTCCTGTCGGCGCTGCGCAGCGGCGGCGTGAAAAGCGTGCTGTTCGTCTGGGGTGGTGCTACCGCATCGCTGATCGGCGGCGCGGTCTTCTTCCTGATGCCCGAAGCCGTGTTCAAGGCGCTGGGCAAGGACCCGACCCTGACCGGGCGCACCCAGATATGGGAGTCGCTGCTGAGGCTGTCGGATCAGCGTCCGTGGCTGGGATACGGCTACAAGGCCTTCTGGGGGCCGGATTCCATCCCCAACCAGATCGTCAAGAAGGAGACCAACTGGGACGTGCCGTCGGCGCACAATGGCTGGCTGGACCTGCTGGTGCAACTGGGCTGGGTGGGCGTGATCCTGTTCGGGAGCTGTCTGGCCGTCACCTTCTTCTGCGCCCTGTTCCGCTTTGCGCGCGTACGGGACGGCTATTTTTCGGTTCTGGCCCTGTGTATCTTCAGCTTCCTCATCCTGTCGGAAAGCTTCATTCTGGGGCAGAATAACCTGATCTTTGTGCTGTTTATCTGCGCCATGGCGCGGCTGACGGCCAACCGGATGGAGCCGGTTTAAGAAAGCCCCCCCTACCACCACATCTCACCGCCGCTGGCGGTTCGTGTGGTCCCCCTCCCCAACAAGTTGGGGAGGTATAAGAAGGCAGAGGTCTCTTTAAGCCCCCGAACCCACCGCCTGCGAAATATGCGTCAGGCCATCGGCGTGCAGGCGCTGCACCAGATCGCGCTTGATCTCATCAATCAGCCCTGGCCCCTTATAGACCAGCGCCGAATAGAGTTGCACCAGCGACGCCCCGGCGCGGATCTTGGCATAGGCGTCGGCCCCCGAGGCAATGCCACCCGCGCCAATCAGGGTCAGCCGCCCCGCCGCCACCTTATAGGCACTGCGCAGCGCCGAGGTCGAAAGCCCGAACAGCGGCGCGCCCGACAGGCCGCCCGTTTCCGTCGCCAGAGCTGAGCGCAGCGACTCCGGCCGCTCGATCGTGGTGTTGGAGACGATCAGCGCATCGAGCCCGTGCGCGATGGTCGCCTCCACCGCGTCGGCGATTTCTTCCTCGCTGAGGTCCGGCGCGATCTTGAGGAAGATCGGATAGTTGTTGCCCGTCACCCGCACCAGATCGGCGCGCGTCGCCGCAATCTGCCCCAGCAGCTCATCAAGGTGCGCCCGCCCCTGTAAGGCGCGCAGGCCCGGCGTGTTGGGCGAGGAGATGTTGGCGGTAAAATAGGACGACAGGCCCCACAGGCGTTTCAGGCCCGTGACGTAATCGGCCATGCGATCCGTGGCGTCCTTATTGGCCCCGATATTGGCCCCCAGCACCGGCGCCGAGGCGCGGCCCTGATAGCGCTCCAGATGGCTGGCGAAGACCTCAAGCCCCTTGTTGTTAAAGCCCATGCGGTTGATCACCGCCTCGTCCTCGCTCAAACGGAACAGGCGCGGGCGCGGATTACCGGCCTGCGGCAGGGGGGTCACCGTACCACATTCGACAAAGCCAAAGCCGGCGCCGCTCATGGCCAGCGGCACATCGGCATTCTTGTCAAACCCGGCGGCCAGACCGACGCAATTGCGCACGGCCAGCGTCCCGCCTGTGAAGGCGATTTCCGTGCGCAGTTCCGGCGGATCATAGCTGGAACGCGGCCCAAACCCTGATTTCAGCGCCAGAATCGTCACCGCGTGGGCGTCTTCGGCCTCCAGAAGATGCAGCGGTTTCAGCGCCAGCCGGTAGAGGTCCATCACTCGCCCCCGATCAGGTCTTTGGGCTTCAGCAGGTCGTCGAAGATCGGGCGACCGGCCACATCGACCGTAAACACCGTCACGGCCGCCGTCGGATACGAGCCGCGCGCCCGGTCGATATCGACCTGGGACGCCGCCCCTTCGGTCATATAGTCGAGCACTAAATACTGGATACCCGGATTGTGCCCGATGATCAGCAGGCAATCGCCCGCCTCTTCGTGCGCTTCGACCAGACGGCGGAGGTCGGACGCGCCCATATTGAACATATCGTCGCGCACCTCACCGGCTATGTCGCCCAGCACGCCCTTGACGGCGTCAAAGGTCTGGTGCGTGCGGTGCGCCGCGGAGACCAGCGCGTAGTCGGGTTTGAGGCCGCGCGCTTTCAGCGCCTCGGCGACGGCGGCCGCTTCGCGCACGCCGCGCTGCATCAGGTTGCGCTCGAAATCCTCGCCCGAGGCGCTGTCCTTTTCGGCCTTGCCGTGGCGCATGACGATCAGGTGTTTCATCATGAGTCGTGTTCCTTTTTCTAGCCCGCTTATGGACGCGAAAGCCGTCACGGTTCAAGAACTAATCTCCTCCCTACGGCTTGCCGTGGGGACCGGGCCGCCGGTCCGGGTGGCCGTGAGCGCAGCGAACTGACTGAGGGGGACCCCTCGGACGACCGTGCACTCTGAAGCCTTGGTTAGCTTCGCCCCCTCCGTCTGCTCACTACGTTCGCATCCACCTCCCCATCGCTGCGCGACAGGGAGGAGGGTATCATCAATGCCCCTGCGGCGTGGGTTGCGGCAGCGGTACGCCCAGCTTGTCGCGGATATCGTCGATCACCGACACCGCCGTGCCGCGCACCGGCGCGCGGATCACGCGCTTGCCCGCCTCCATCAGGATCAGCCCGCCGCGATAGGGCCACACGCGCGGGGCCCACTCTTCAAAGGTCTGCGCCCAGCGCAGCAGCGAACGCAGGGGCGGCACATAGAGCGCATAGGACCAGGCGATCGGTTCCAGCTCTGCCGCCCGCAGCAGGGTTTCCAACTGCGTGCGCGAAAAGGGCTGTCCATGGCCGAACGGCGTCTTTTCGGCGTGGGTCCACAGGCCGCCGCGCGCCACCACGGCCAGAATCAGCCGTCCGTTAGTAGTCAGACAGCGCGAAGCTTCGACCAGCAGGGCTTCCGGGTTGGGCGATTCCTCCAGCGCGTGCATCAGGAAAATCCGGTCGAACAGGGCCGAGGGAAACGGCATGTGCTGCTCATCGACCAGGGTTGAGCGGCTTTTCAGCCCTTCGGGCCAGATTTCCGCCCCCTGCGCCGACGGCATGGCGGCGATCACGCGCCGCGCTGTGCCATTGAACGTATCAAGATAGGGTGTGGTGTAGCCCAGCCCCAGCACATCCGACCCCGTCACATCGGGCCAGGCTTCGGCCAGCTTCTGCGCGACCATGCGCCTTGTCACCGCGCCTTCGGGCGTGGCATAGAAACGGCTCAGTTCGGATACGATACGACGCAAGGCGGGTCCTCAGGGGATCAGACCTCCTATATAGGATGCTTTGTGCGCTTTAGGGGAGGATTTTGCCATGTCGGCCCTGCAAATTCATCAGTTTCCGGCGCTCAACGACAATTACGGCTTTGTGGTCCGCGATCAGGCCTCGGGTCAGGTCGCCTGCGTCGACACCCCCGATGCCGAAGCGGTGACGGCGGCCCTGACGGCGCAGGGCTGGGGGCTCGACTACATCCTCAACACCCACTGGCACCCGGACCATACGGGCGGCAATGCGGCGCTGAAAGACCGCTATGGCTGCCTGATCTACGGCCCCGAAGAGGTGCGTAAGGCCGCACCGCTTGATCAGGTTTTAAGCGGAGGTGACCGGTTCGCGCTGGGCCAGACCGTGTTCGACGTGCTCGACCTCAAGGGGCATACGCTGGGCCATATCGGCTATTGCGCGCCGTCGGAACAGGTGGCCTTTGTCGGGGATACCCTGTTTGCGCTGGGCTGCGGGCGGTTGTTCGAAGGCAGCGCCGAAGACATGTGGAGCAGCCTGCAACGGCTGCTGGCGCTCGATCCGCAGGCGACGCTCTACTGCGCGCACGAATATACGCTGTCGAACCTGAAATTTGCCGAGAGTTTGGGTCAGTTCCCGGAACTGGAAGCGCGCGCGGCGGACATTCGCGCCCGCCGGGCGCGCGACGAGCCGACCGTGCCCATGCGTCTGGCCGACGAAATCGCCACCAATCCGTTTGTGGTCTATCCGCTGAGAAAAAGCGGCTTTGCCGCTCAGGCCGCAAAGTTCGGCGAAATCAGAGCGGCCAAGGACCGGTTTTGATCGGCACCCTTACGGCGCGTTGCCGCCGCTGGCCAGCACCTTCATCACACGTTTAGACGACGGTCGGCCGCCCCAACCCTTGCTGAGGTCCAGCTTGAGCATCAGCGTATCGCCTTCGACCCAGGCGCTGGGCGGACGGCCTTCGATCAGCTTGACCTCCTGCACGGGGGCCAGAAGTTTGCGCCCCTTTGTGGTCGCTGACATTTCGACAATGGCATCGGCGGTCACGGTCGCCGCGTCAGCGAACAGATAGTCGGCGCCCGGCGTCTGCACATCGGCTTCAAAGCGCACCAGACGGCTGAGGGCCGCCGAGGCCTTTTTGGAGGTGCGCACCAGATGCTGGAACAGTTGCGACGGTGACATATGGCCCGGCTCAAAGGCTTCGGCGCGGCCGGCCACGGCCACCGGATCACCCGTCGGGCGGTCCTTTGAAAACAGGATCATACCGCCCCAGCGCGTCGCCTTCAGCACCGGTTCGCCCAGATCGTTCTTGAAGATGATATCGCCCATCGGACCGGGCGTCGGGGTAAGCGCCCACACCTCGCTGTCGCCATCGAACTGGATCAGCGGGTTGCGGCGGCTGCGGTCCAGCACAAAGCTGGCCCCGCGGTCGGTGGTAAAACGCGCCACGGTCGGCGGCGCATTGGTACGCCCGTCATTGGGCGTCGCCCGGCCAATCAGCGAGTCGCGCAAGGTGCGTTCGGCCTGCGCCTGCGCCACGCCGGCAACCGGCAGGCAAAGGGCGAGGATCAGAAGGCAGAGCGCCCGACAAAGGGTCTGAAACCGGGTGGGACGCAATGTGAACTGAGGCTGTGTCATCGGGGCGTAAACTACGCACGGAAATAGGCGGAATTAGGACAGGCCGGAGGTGTCTTAACGGCGCTAATCGTTGAATGACAAGCGATTGCGGCATTTTTGTCACAAACCAGCGCGCGAATGATAACCGCTCTCAAATGGGCGTGCCGCAACGGTATAAGGTATGAAAAATCCCCCGCCATCGAGATGGCGAGGGACACGTTCTCCGCATATATGCGGCACAGCCTGCATAAGGCCTAGCTGGCCATATGCTGACCGCCATTGACGGCTATGGTGGCGCCGGTGATGAAGCTGCCCATGTCCGACGCCAGGAAGGCGACGATTTCGGCGACTTCTTCGGGGGTGCCCAGACGCCCGACAGGGATGCCGGAGACGATCTTTTCCAGCACCGCCGGGGCGATGGCCGAGACCATTTCGGTCGAGGTATAGCCGGGGGCGACGCAGTTGACCGTGATGCCCTTGGCCGCCGATTCGAGCGCCAGCGCCTTGGTAAAGCCGATGACGCCCGCCTTGGCCGTCGAATAGTTGGCCTGACCGGCCTGACCCTTCTGACCATTGATCGACGAGATGTTGATGATGCGGCCATAGCCGCGCTCACGCATGCCTTCGATAACCGGGCGGGTCATGTTGAACATCGAATCGAGATTGGTGTGGATGACTTCCTGCCACTGCTGCTGGCTCATCTTGTGGAAGAAGCCGTCGCGGGTGATGCCGGCATTATTGACCAGCACCTCGACGGGGCCCAAAGCGGCCTCAACCTCGGCCACGGCGCGCTGACAGTCGGCGAAATCGGCCACCGAGCCCTTGACGACGAAGACGCCCAGCTCTTCGGCGACGCGGTTGGCGTTTTCTTCATTGCCGGCGTAACCGGCGGCCACCTTGAAGCCAGCGTCCTTGAGGCGCTTGGCAATCGCCTTGCCGATACCGCGCGTCCCGCCCGTAACCAATGCAACTCTGCTCATATTTTTTGATCCTGTAGGTTTAAAATCCGGCCCTGTTCTCCTCCCCACCTTGTGGGGAGGCGGACCGCGAAGCGGTGGAGGGGTACGGCTCTGACGGTCATACCCCTCCGTCTGCTCATTTCATTCGCATCCACCTCCCCACGCCGTGGGGAGGTGAGATTAGGCGACGGTCTCGACGGTCAGGGCAACCCCCATCCCCCCGCCAATGCAAAGCGTGGCAAGGCCCTTCAGCGGCTTGCCCGCCTCAGTCGCGCGGCGGTTCAGTTCAAAGATCAGCGTGGTCAGGATGCGCGCGCCCGACGCCCCGATCGGGTGGCCGATGGCGATGGCGCCGCCATTGACATTGACCTTCGACGTGTCAAGACCCAGTTCCTTGACGACGCACAGGGCCTGAGCGGCAAAGGCTTCGTTCGATTCGACGAGGTCGAGATCGGCGACGCTCCAGCCGGCCTTTTCCAGCGCCTTTTTCGAGGCCGGGATCGGGCCCGTGCCCATGATAGCCGGATCGACGCCCGCCGTGGCCCACGACCTGATGCGCGCCAGCGGTTTCAGGCCGCGCGCCGCCGCTTCGTCGGCCGACATCAGGACCAGCGCCGCCGCCCCGTCATTGAGGCCCGACGCATTGGCCGCCGTCACCGTGCCGTCCTTCAGGAAGGCGGGCTTGAGGCCGGCCACGCTGTCGAGCGTTGCGCCGTGGCGGATGAATTCGTCTTTATCGACGACCGTATCGCCCTTGCGCCCCTTGATGGTCACCGGCGCGATTTCGGCGTCGAACTTGCCGGCCTTCTGAGCGGCTTCGGCCTTGTTCTGCGAGGCGACGGCAAATTCGTCCTGCGCCAGACGGGTGATCTCCCACTTGGCGGCGATGTTTTCGGCCGTCTGACCCATATGATAGTTGTTGAAGGCGTCCCACAGGCCGTCCTTGATCATGGTGTCGGCAAACGAGATGTCGCCGAACTTCTGGCCATTGCGCAGGAAGGCCGCGTGGTTGGCCTGCGACATGCTTTCCTGACCGCCGGCAATAACCACCTTCGCATCACCCAGCGCGATCTGCTGCGCGGCGAGCGCCACCGCGCGCAGGCCCGAGCCGCAGATCTGGTTGATGCCCCAGGCCGGGGTGGTGTTGGGCAGGCCGCCCTTGATCGCCGCCTGACGGGCCGGTCCCTGCCCCTGCGCGGCGGTAAGCACCTGACCCAGAATCACTTCGTCGATCTCTTCTGCCTTGAGGCCGGAGCGTTCCAGCACGGCCCGGATCACATGGGCGCCCAGCTCCGCCCCCGACAAAGAGGCCAAACCACCCAGAAACGAACCGACCGGTGTACGGGCCGCAGCCACTATCACCACGTCAGACACAGAGCTTACCGACATGAAAATTCCCTTTTGAAAATAACCGGACGTTTCCCTTGCAACCGCTCATTTGCGCGCGTATCCGGCGAGTTGACGGTTCGGACCCTGCCCCAAAGGCGTGACGGTGTCACGACACAAAATATGTGCAAAAGTCTCCAAACACGTGATTTTGAGCGCAAATTTTTCGCATGTGCACAACCATCACGCCAGATTTACCGCATTTTGCACACGCACACGCGCTTTATCGCCGCACACCCCTTGAACAACTGAGGGAATAGCCATTTAGTAGGTGCAGTTCTTCCGCATAAGCATAAAAAGCCGCGGAAAACCTCTTCGCTTTTCGCATCTGCGCGACGGATCATGTTGCGCAATATGAACCGCGAAGATGGCATCACACTGGACCCGTACAGGGGGAGTCAGGATCAAGGCATGACCGAAACCAAAACGAAGACCAAACGCGGCGATCAGGAACGCGTGGTCATCAAGAAATACGCCAACCGCCGTCTGTATAATACCGCCACCAGCTCCTATGTGACGCTGGACAACCTGTCGGACATGGTGCGTCAGAATATCGACTTCATCGTCTATGACGCCAAGACCGGCGACGACATCACGCGCGGCGTGCTGGCGCAGATCATCTTTGAAGAAGAGAGCCGCGGTCAGAACCTGCTGCCGATCCAGTTCCTGCGTCAGCTCATCTCCTTCTATGGCGACTCGATGCAGAACCTTCTGCCGACCTATCTGGAAATGTCGCTCGACGGTTTTGCCAAGCAGCAGGAGCGCTTCCGCTCGCAATTCTCTCAGGCCTTTGGCGGCGCGCCGGGGCTCGGCTATTTCGATGAGCAGGTGGCGCAGAACCTGGCCATGTTTGACCGCGCCATGCGCATGTTCTCGCCCTTCTCCTTTGCCGCCCCCGGCGCGGCCCCCAGCGCGGGCACGGCCGAACCGGCGGCCCCGGCTGCGGCTCCCGCGCCTGCGGCCGACAGCGATCAGGTCAATGAACTGCGTCAGCAGATCGAGGCCATGAAGGCGCAGATCGACCAGTTGGCGACGCGCAAATAGACTCTGTTTTAAGACTATGGGTGTAGAGTGGGCGGGAGCTTCGGTTTTCGCCCCTTTTCTTTTGCCGACAGAATGACGAAAAAGCCCAACCTTCCTGTGCCTGCTGGTCCCGCTGTGGAACACGAACCCTCGTCCACGCGGCGGGTCAACAAGGCCTATGAGAATGTGGACTATGCGGCGCAGGTGCTGGGCGGCGGCGAAAAGCGCGGCCTGCGCGGCGGGCCGGAGACGCTGGGGCGGGCAAAAAAGACCTATCTGGCGTCCGAATATTCCGGGCCGAACGACCGCCGCCCGGCACCGGGCCGCATCAAGCGTGAGAAGATATAGAGCCTGCCGCAAAGAATTCTATCATTATGATGGAAACATAATGATCTCGGCCAATACGGCCATCTTGGCGGCAAGAAAAAACTTCGCACCATATGGATTTAACCACAGATTACACAGATTTCACAGATAGGTTCTGCGCGCCAATACTGACGACACACACACGGATAATCTGTGTAATCTGTCCAATCTGTGGTTTCTAAAGTGGCATTATTCCATCAAAGGTCATTCCGCTTTTAGCGCCGGAAACGGGTTTAAGGTTAAGGTGCTTTAACCGCACGGCACGGCTTTTGCAGCGCGCCCCGCATCTGATGCGGAGCGTCCCATGCCTACCTTGATGCCGATCCTGACCAAGACCTTCGACGTGCTGCTGATCGCTACCATCTTCACGCTGTTTACGTAGGGGGGCTATTTTAGTTGGAAACACCATCCCGCTACGGTGCCTCCCCTGGAAACAGGTTTCGGCAAAGCCAAACCCGGGAAGATGAGTTGGACGATTGAGTAGTGCCGTCCGGCGTTTCAGCATAAGGGCTTCGAGAATGGACAAGCTACTGTTTGAACTGGCGGATTTGCAAATCTGGCGGCGCGGCAACCGTTATTTTGTGCGCTATGATGCTGGATCGCATCAGGTTGTCATCCGCGAAGATGAAATCAGCGAAACCGAGGCACGCGAAGGTATGAAAAGCGGCGTAGCGGCGGTTAAAATGCTCCACGCCTTGCAAGACAGGCTCATCCAGCAGGGCATCAACCCGTACACTTCAAACCTGTGACGCTCAGCCAAATTCCAGATCGCGGCGGGCGGTGATGATGGTCACGATAAAGCCGGCCAGCACATCGAGCAGGGTCATGGTGGTGAGCAGGAAGAAGGTCGACGTGCCAAACGGGCGCAGCAGCAGAAACTCGACCAGACAGATGATAAACAGCACCATCGACAGCGAGTGATTGACGATGGCCACGCTGTCCGAACGGGTCGATTTCAGAAGCTCGAAAAACAGCATGATCAGGCCGATAAACACCACGACATCGCCGGTGGAGATCAGCCACTTCGTCCCGGCCGACGGCATGGGCACGCTGAACAGCACGTGGCTCAGGCCATTATAGGCGGAATTGGCGTCGCTGCCGAACATGTGGAACAGGGCGACGATATTATACACCGCAACGGGAATGGCCAGCATCGGGAAGGCCGTCAGAATCCCCCCCTCGTCCTTCTTGGCCGGTGCATTCGCCATGTGCTTCCCCGTTTGCGAGATGACTGCTGTACCTACTACCGCGTTTCGCTGTTCCTGACTAGCCATCCCGTTAACCCCGTTCTCAGAGAGGTTTAAACCTCTGTGGTCCGCCCCGGCAGGCGGCGGCGGCTGTTCAGCCACATGACGCCCGGCAGGTCGGTCAGCGCGTTCTTCAGGCGGCCCCAGTTGGTGTATTTGGAGCTGCCCGTCGTGCGCAGGCGGTCATCGACCGGTTCAAAAAGCGTAACATAGCCTTCGCGGTTGACCAAGGCCGGGATGTAGCGGTGCATATTGTCGAAATAGGGCAGACGCAGAAACAGGTCGCGGCGAATGGCCTTGATACCGCAGCCGGTGTCGTTCGAGCCGTCTTTCAGCAGGTTCCTGCGGATGCCGTTGGCCCAGCGCGAGGCCCATTTCTTTGAGGCCGTGTCCTGACGACGACGGCGCTCACCGGCGACCATGCCCACGCTGGCATCGGCGGCCATCAGCATCTGCGCCACCTTCAGAACGTCCGAAGCCGGGTTCTGACCATCACCGTCCATCATGGCGATGATGTCACCGTGCGCATGAAGCACGCCCGTGAACACGCCGCCCGACTTACCCACATTGTTTTCGTGGCGGATGACACGCAGTTCCGGCACCGAGGCTTTCAACCCGCTCAGCACCTGCGGCGTCGCGTCTGTCGATTTATCGTCCACAAACACCAGCTCGTAATTCCCGGCCCCAAGGCCCGCGTCAAACACGCTTTTCAGCTCCTGCACCACCTGCGGGGTGGCCCCCTCTTCATTGTGGACGGCAACGACGACGGACACGGGTACGGACATGGATGAGCGGCTCTTTGCGGGAAAGGGAGGCGTGGTCGGCGCGACCAGCGGTAATATGAGTCTGGCGTCTTATCAGGTTTGCGGTTAAGCGTAAACCGAACACCCCCTCATCAGGAGTCCGGTGCCCCGCCGCACCCGGATTTCGCGCCTGTGAGGCCGCTTTGCCCCTGTGAGCCCGCTTTGCCTATGTCCAGCAAGACCTTCTCCCCCCTGAGCCCTGATCTGCGCGGCCCGCTGCTGGCGGCGATCATCGCTTTTCTGGTTGGCCTGCCCTGCGCCCTGCTGATCCCGCCGCTCGACCGCGACGAATCGCGCTTCGCTCAGGCCTCCAGCCAGATGCTGGAATCGAAGGACTTCATCAATATCAGCTATCAGGACCGTCCGCGGCACAAGAAGCCGGTCGGCATCCACTGGCTTCAGGCCGCTTCGACCGCGCTGACCTCGGACGTGGCGGCGCGCGACATCCTCTCTTACCGCTGGCCGTCGCTGTTGGGCGCGGCTTTGGCGGCCTTTGCCATGAGCTGGGGCGCGGGCTTCCTGTTTGACCGCCGGCAGGGTCTGATCGCCGGGGTACTGTTCGGCGTCTCCTTCCTGTTGTCCAGCGAAGCCTTTATCGCCAAGACCGATGCGGTGCTGTGCGGCCTGACCACCCTGTTCCTGATGGCGCTGGCGCGCATCTACGCCACCTATCGACAGCGCACGGACCTCAGCGAAAAGCCCAAACTGACGAAGTACAAGCTGATCTTCTGGCTGGCCTTCGGCGGCTCGGTCCTGATCAAGGGACCGATCGGGCCGATGATGTTCGCCGCCACGGCGCTGGCGCTATTGGGCTGGGATCTGAAGGCCAAGGTGCCCGGTGCCGCCGACTGGCTGAAACACCTCGGCTGGACGTGGGGGCTGCTGATCACCGCCCTGATCGTCGGGCCGTGGGCCATCGCCATCACCATAGCGACCGACGGCGGCTTCTGGGGTACGGCCATCGGCGACGACTTTGCGCCCAAGCTGGTGTCGGGGTCTGAGGGTCATTTCGCCTGGCCCGGCTATCATACGCTGGCCCTGCCGCTTCTGTTCTTCCCCTTAAGCTTCCTTCTGGGCGGCGCGCTGCAAACGGCGCTGACGCGCTATGCGGAGCCCGCCGTGCGCTTTGCCATCTGCTGGTTCGTGCCGGGCTTCCTGATCTTTGAAGCCTCACCCACCAAGCTGGTCCACTATCCGCTGCCGACCTATGGCGGTCTGGTGCTGCTGGCCGTGCTGGGGCTCTCGATCCCGCTGAAGACCTGGGCCAAGGTGATGAACACCGGGCTGGGCCTGTTCGGTGGCTTCCTGATCACCGTCATCGCCGCCTATGGCCTGTCCGAGTTTGGTCATGCCGGCGTGGCGGTTCTGGTCACCATCGTGGCCGCCGCGGCGCTGCTGATCGGGGGGCTGGCGGCGCTGTTCCTGTGGCGTCAGCATATGAACACGGCGCTGGCCTGTCTGATCGGCGCGGGCGTGGTGGCGCACCTCGGCTTCGTCGCCACCCTGTCGGAGCTTAAGCCCCTGTGGATGTCGCGTAATCTCGAAGCGGCGCTGGTCGAAACCGGCCTTGACCCGCGCAAGGGCCTGCAACCGGGGCCGGTGGCGACGCTGGGCTATGCCGAACCGTCCTTCGTCTTTGCCATGGGCACGGAAACCGAGCTGGCCGACACGCCGGAACAGGCCGCCGCCGCCCTTCTGCAAGGGCGTCCGGTGTGCGTCGAAGGCCGCCACGACGCGGAGTTCCGCAAGGCCGTCAGCGCCGCCGGTCTGAGGCCGCGCGCCGTCAAAACCATCGAGGGTTATAACTACTCCAACGGCGACCCTGTGAAGATCACGCTGTATCAGTTGCAGAAGTAAGCGAAGGGTCGCGCCAGCTCCTTACGTATCACCTCTGTAATAAAGACAGAGGAGGCGTCATGAGCCCGGACACACGAGCCGCCATCGCGTTCAGCCGTTTCGGATTGGGCATCACGCCAAGGGGCCTCGGCGCCGCCTCCGGTGAGGCGCGCGAGGCGCTGCTGGCGGAACTGAAATCCCCCCCGACCCTCAGTATGAGCCTCAGCGACGTGCAGCGCGATCTGGGCTTTTCCACGGCCCTGCCGCCGACACCGGAGTTGCTCACGCAGTTGGCCGCCTATAACCGCGCCCGTAAAGAGCGGCGCGAGATCAGGGCGCAAAACCAGACACCCGCGCCCGACACCCCGTCTATGGCCGCCCCCGATATGGCGGGCAAACCGGGCAAGCCCGCGCCCCTGATGGACGATCAGCGCCTGCCCCAGGCCGTCAGCTTTGCCGAGGTCGCCGCGCGGCTGAAGGTCTGGGGCGACGCCCGCATCGGTTTCCATGAGCGGCTGGTGATGTTCTGGGCCAACCACTTCGCCGTGTCGGTCGATAAGGGCCTGCCCGTGCGGATACTGGCCGGGGCCTATGAGCGCGAGGCCATCCGCCCGTATATCACCGGGCGCTTCCGCGACCTGTTGCTGGCCGCCGAGCGCCATCCAGCCATGCAGGTCTATCTGGATAATGACGCCTCCATCGGGCCGAACGCCCGAGCCAACCGCAATGGCAAGCGCGGCCTGAATGAGAATCTGGCGCGTGAAATCCTCGAACTGCACACGCTGGGCGTTAATGGCGGCTACACGCAGGCCGATGTGACGCGCTTTGCCAAGGTGATCACCGGCTGGGGGATCAACCGAAGCGGACAAGGCGACGGCTTCCGCTTTAACCCCAATGCCCACGAACCGGGCCCGCAGACGATCCTGGGCAAGACCTATGCCGATGACGGCGAAGCGCAGGGCATCCGCGTGCTCGAAGACCTCGCCCGCCATCCGGCGACCGCCAAACACATCGCCACCAAGCTGGTGCGCCACTTCGTCAGCGATCAGCCGCCACCGGCTCTGGTCGAACGGGTGAGCCAGCGGTTCCTTGAGACCGACGGCGACCTCAGCGCCGTCTATGCGACCCTGATCGCCGCCGAGGAGAGCTGGAGCGCGCCGCGCGCCAAGCTGCGGACCCCGCAGGAATATGTGATCGCCAGCCTGCGGGCGCTCGATACGCCGATCCAGCCGCAGCGCTTCCTGCAAACCCTGCGCGTGCTGGGTCAGCCCCTGTGGCAGCCGCCCGGCCCCAACGGCTTTTCCGATTTGGCCAGCGTCTGGGCCACGCCCGAAGGCCTGAACAACCGCCTCGACCTCGCTTATCAGCTCTCCGAGCGGCTGGCCGAAAAGACCGATCCGCGCGTCTTTGCCGAAGAGCGGCTGAAAGGCCTGATCTCCGAGACCACCCGCCGTTCGGTCGCCCTGGCCGAAACCCGTCCGCAGGGCCTGGCCCTCGTGCTCCTCTCCCCCGAATTCATGAGGCGTTGAAAAATGATCGACCGCCGCTCCTTCCTCGTCGCCTCCACCGGCCTGTTTGCTTCGGCTGTCCTGCCGCAGAGCGCCTTTGCCGCGGGACGTGATCCGCGCTTCGTAGTCATCATCCTGCGTGGCGCGCTCGATGGCCTGGCCGCCGTGCCACCAGTCGGTGACCCAGACTTCGCCGCCCTGCGTCCCCCGGCGTGGGAGGGCGACGCCCTGCCGCTCAACGGCTTTTTTGCCCTGAACCCGGCCATGCCCAACCTGAAACGCCTCTATGGCGCGGGTCAGGCGGCGATTGTCCACGCCTCAGCCACCCCCTATCGCAACCGCTCGCACTTCGACGGGCAGGACGTGCTGGAGTCGGGCTTTGATGTGCCCGGCCACTCCGATACGGGCTGGCTCAACCGCCTGATCCTGTCGCTGGGGCAAGGGGCAAAGATCGGCGCCGTGCAAAAATCCCTGTCGGTCGGCACGCTGACGCCGCTGGTCATCCGTGGCGAAGCGCCCCTACTCGGCTGGGCCCCGCAACAGTTGAAGGCCGCCGATCCCGACCTCGCCCCGCGCCTGTTGCGCCTCTATGGCGAGACAGACCCGGCCCTGATGACCGTGCTGCAAGAAGGCATCGACACCGGCAAGATCGCGTCGGGCATGAACCCGATGATGGGCGGCGGCGGCCCGGTCGGAGCCATGGTCGATATGGCCAAGGGCGCGGCAGCCCTGATGGGGCGCGACGACGGCCCGCGCATCGCCGCTATGGCCTTCGATGGCTGGGACACCCACACCGCCGAACAACGTCGCCTGACGCAGCTTCTGGGCGGGCTCGATCAGTCTCTGGCCGCCTTTGAAGAGGGTCTGGGGGCGAAATGGGCCGACACGGTGGTGCTGGTGGCGACCGAATTTGGCCGCACGGCGCGCTTTAACGGCACGCAGGGCTCCGACCACGGTCAGGCCACGACGGCCTTCCTTGCCGGCGGTGCGGTAAAGGGCGGGAGAGTCATCGCCGACTGGCCGGGCCTGAAAGGCGCGCAGCTCTACGAAGGGCGCGACCTCACCCCGACCACCGACCTGCGCGCTGTGGTGATGGGCGTGGCCCGCGACCATCTGGGGGCCGATGTGCGCCGGCTACAGACCGACGTCTTCCCCGGCGCGCTGAGCGTCAAACCGCTGGACGGTCTGGTGTAGAGATCACTCCGCGATAAAGCCGCCCGTCTGGCGGGCCCACAGGCGGGCATAGAGGCCCTGCGCGGCCAGAAGCTCCGCATGGGTGCCGGTTTCGATAATCCGCCCCTCTTCCAGCACCACCAGCCGGTCCATCCGCGCGATGGTGCTCAGGCGGTGGGCGATAGCGATGACCGTCTTGTCCTGCATCAGCTCGATCAGGCTGTCCTGAATGACGGCTTCGACCTCGGAATCGAGCGCCGCCGTGGCTTCGTCCATGATCAGGATCGGCGCGTTTTTGAGCAGGACGCGGGCGATGGCGATGCGCTGCCTCTGACCGCCGGACAGCTTAACGCCGCGCTCGCCCACATGGGCGTCAAGGCCGGAGCGACCCTTATTGTCGCGCAGGTCGGGGATGAAGTCCCAGGCGTGGGCGCGGCGGGCGGCTTCGATGATCTCGTCATCCGAGGCCCCTGGCCGGCCATAGGCGATATTGGCTCGGATCGAACGGTGCAGCAACGACGTGTCCTGCGTCACCATGCCGATATGGGCGCGAAGGGAATCCTGCGTGACGTGCGCAATGTCCTGCCCGTCGATGCGGATGCACCCTTCGCTGAGGTCGTAAAGGCGCAAAAAGACATTGACCAGCGTCGATTTGCCCGCGCCGGACGGCCCGACCAGCCCGATCTTTTCGCCCGCTGCGATGGTCAGGTCGATGCCGTTCAAAGCGGGTTTGCCTTCGGCGTAATTGAAGCGGACCCGTTCAAATTGCACCTTACCCGCCGTGACGCTCAGCGGCTTGGCGTCCGGGGCGTCGCTGACGCTGTGGGCTCTGGCGATGGTCTCGATGCCGTTTTGCACCGTGCCGATGTTTTCAAACAGGCTGGTGACCTGAAACATCACCCAGCCGGACATGTTAAGCACGCGCTGGGTCAAGGCGCCGACCAGAGCGATGGCCCCGACGGTGATCAGCCCCTGCCCCCACAGCCACACGGCCAGCACGCCGGTCGAGAGCAGAAGGGCGGCATTGAGACAGGCCACAAGGATATCCAGCCGCGTGATCAGGCGCTGTTGCTGCTGCCATTTGGCGGTGTTGTCCTCCAGCGCCTCACGCACATAGGCGTCTTCGCGCGACGGATCGGCGAACAGCTTGACCGTCTGGATATTGGTGTAGCTATCGACCACGCGACCGACCAGCGCCGAGCGGGCTTCGGAGGCCTGCTCAGAGGCGCTCGACAGCTTCGGCACGAAGCGCCAGCAGATCAGGCCATAGCTGATCAGCCACAGGCTCAGCGGCACGATCAGGCGGATATCGGCCTGAAAGAACAGGTAAAGTGCGCTGGAGAAATAGACCAGCACGTAGAGGAAGGTGTCGCATAGCGTGATCAGGGTGTTGCGCACGCTCGACGCGCTATCGACCACCTTGGACGCCACGCGGCCGGCAAAGTCGTTGGAGAAAAAGCTCATCGACTGACGCACCACGTGGCGGTGCGACTGCCAGCGGATCAGGGCCGGGAAGTTGGTCGTCACCCCCTGCTGCAGCAGCAGCGACTGGATCAGCACCAGCAGCGGCCAGCCAAGACCTAACAATAACAGCATGGCGATAAAATAGTGCCCGTGCTGCGCCCAAAGCTGCGACGGCTTTGTGGTGTTGAGGATATCGACGATGTCGGCGATGAAGCGGAAGATCATCACCTCGGTCAGGGTAACCAGCAGGCCCGCCGCCAGAACGCCGGCAAAGACGGGCCAGGTTTGACGGAGATAGACGAGGAAATAGGGCACGATCGACGCCGGCGGCGTCGTTTCCGGATAGGGTCGGAACGGGTCGATCAGGCGCTCAAAACGGCGAAACAGGGCGGTCAGCATGGCACAGCTTTCGGATGGGGCCGCACGCATGGCAGCCGCGCCGGTCAGGAGGCGTCAGTAGCCGAAAGCGGCGGATCGTGTCATGCTCAAAAACATGAAAACGGAGGTTCCATGCCCAATACGCTTCTGATCCTGTGGCCGATGGGCGCGCTGGCCGCCCTCACCTTTGTCATGCTGACGGGTATCCTGATCACGCGCATCGCCGCGGCCAAGGCCGGACAGGTGACGCCGCGCGACTTCGCTTTTGGCGAAAGCGAGCGGGTGCCGAAACAGAGCCGCCTGATCAGCCGCAACTATTCGAGCCTGTTTGAACTGCCGGTGCTGTTCTACGTTCTGTGCCTGATGCTGTTTGTCACGAAAACGGTCAGCGATGGGCAACTGATACTGGCCTGGGCCTATGTGGCCTTGCGGGTCCTGCACAGCCTGATCCACGTGACGATCAACCACATCCTGTTCCGCCTGCTGGCCTTTGCCGGGTCCGTGACGGTGTTGCTGACGATGTGGGTGCTGTTTTTTGTGCGGCTGGCGTAAAAGCGCGCTCCATTATACCTCCCCGCCTTTGGCGGGGAGCCGGGCGGCCGGTGCCGGGGACCGCACGAGCCTGTCTGAGCCTAAGCGAAGACGGGTGGGATGTGGTGGTGGGGGCCTTTCTGAGAGCGCGTTTCGTTCAGGTTGAATCATAAACAGGCTTAAGCCGCCGTCGCCTTGAGCCCGATAATCGCCACCAGCAGCATCCCCAGAAACAGGAGCCGCATCGGCGTCACCGCTTCGTGGAACAGCACGATGCCGAGGATCGCCGCCCCCAGCGCCCCGATGCCCACCCACACGCCATAGGCCGTGCCGATGGGCAAGCTTTGCGCAGCCCTGGCCAGCAAAAACATACTCCCGGCCAGCGTCACCAGCGTGAACAGGCTCGGCACTGGCTTCGTAAAGCCGTGGCTGTATTTCAGCCCGATGGCCCAGCACACCTCCAGCAGCCCGGCAATAATCAGATACACCCACGGCATCGGCAAGACCGTCGTCATGACAGACTCCTTTGAAAACATCATGTCAGGGAGCGTCGTCTTGTCTGCCCGGCCTTTTTGCCGCGCACCCGTACCCCAAAACCGCTTGGCACTTTTGGGGATGCGCTGACTCCGGTCCCGGTACGGCGCGTCTCGTCGGGAACAGATACGCTATAGCAAATGCGGCACGCCGGATAAAGC
This sequence comes from Asticcacaulis sp. W401b, assembly GCF_046503825.1. Classification (NCBI taxonomy): domain Bacteria; kingdom Pseudomonadati; phylum Pseudomonadota; class Alphaproteobacteria; order Caulobacterales; family Caulobacteraceae; genus Asticcacaulis; species Asticcacaulis sp. W401b. The sequence continues at coordinate 135,895 of NZ_JBKFEE010000003.1, read as the reverse complement.
CCTGATCGGCCTCAGCTTTTGGCCACATTACAGGCCTGTAAGTTATTACACAAAATTCATTAAATAAATCAAATGATTAAATCCCGTTCATGACGTTCATTTAATTTGAAACTATCGGCAGGCTGCGGCATACCCACATCACCGGCGGGCGAAACGCCGCCCCACACAAGCAAACCTCAAACCGAATACTTATCAAACCGAAAGGATATCGACATGCAAATCTCTCTGACCGGCGCTGCCTTCCTCAGCTTTGCCGCCTTCCTGACCATCGCCCTGCTCAGCATCTGAGTCATTACTTACATAACCCGAAAGGTATACACCATGACCCGCTACCTCACCCCGCTCTACTTCCTGTCGATCACCGCCTTCTGCGCGATCTCCCTCCTCACCATCGCTTAAGGATAAGTCCCATGACCAACGCATTAACCGGCCTGTTCTTCCTGTCGTTTGCCGCCCTCGCCACCGTCGCCCTGCTCGTCATCTGAGCGATGCTGACAAAGCGCTTGCCGAAAAGTGTGACGCACTTTTCGGATAAAAAAGCGCGCTAAAGCAGAAAATTTAGAGCCTTGAGGCGGCTCAACTGAGCCGACGAATGCTCTAAATGACCTGTGACGCGTAACGACAGGGAGGCGCTGATGCCCACCGCACAGCCAGACACCAAAACCAAACGGCCAAAAAAACGGGCGGAAGACTGATCTTCCGCCCGTTCTTATTTTGCCGAAACCGACCCGCCCATTAACCGGGGCTGACCATGTTTTCCGGGCGGACGTACTGATCGAACTCTTCATTGGTCAGGTAGCCACCACCGACCGCCTCTTCGCGCAGCGTCGTGCCGTTCTTGTGCGCGGTCTTGGCGATCTTGGCGCAGGCGTCATAGCCCAGACGCCCGTTCAGCGCCGTCACCAGCATCAGCGAGTTTTCGACGCCCTTACGGATATTGTCGATGCGCGGCTCGATCCCCACCACGCAGTTGTCGGTGAACGATACAGCCGCGTCGGCCAGCAGGCGCACCGATTGCAGGAAGTTATAGGCCATCACCGGGTTAAAGACGTTCAGTTCAAAATGCCCCTGCGAACCCGCAAACGTCAGGGCGGCGTGGTTGCCGAACACCTGCACGCAGACCTGAGTGAGCGCCTCGCACTGGGTCGGGTTAACCTTACCCGGCATGATGGACGAGCCCGGCTCGTTTTCCGGCAGGGCCAGTTCGCCTAAGCCCGCGCGAGGGCCCGAGCCGAGGAAGCGAATATCGTTGGCGATCTTGAACAGCGACGCGGCCACCGTATTGATGGCCCCGTGCGAAAAGACCATGGCGTCATGCGCCGCCAGCGCTTCAAACTTGTTCGGCGCCGTGGTGAAGCCAAGCCCCGTGATACGCGCAATGGCTTCGGCCACGCCCTCGGCAAAGCCGATCGGCGCGTTGAGCCCGGTGCCGACCGCCGTGCCGCCCTGCGCCAGTTGCATCAGCGCCGGCAGCGTCGATTCAATGCGCGCAATGCCGTTTTCGACCTGCTTGGCATAGCCCGAAAACTCCTGACCGAGCGTCAGCGGCGTCGCGTCCTGCGTATGGGTGCGGCCGATCTTGATGATCTCGGCCCAGGCCTTCGCCTTGGTATCAAGCGCGGCGTGCAGGTGCTTCAGCGCCGGCAAGAGGTCGTGCACGATCTGCTCGGCGCAGGCCACATGCATGGCCGTCGGATAGGTGTCGTTCGACGACTGCGACATATTGACGTGGTCGTTGGGGTGCACCGGCTTTTTCGAGCCCATCTCACCGCCCAGAATTTCGATGGCGCGGTTGGAGATGACTTCGTTGGCGTTCATGTTGGACTGCGTGCCCGAACCGGTCTGCCACACCACCAGCGGGAAGTGGTCATTCAGCTTGCCCTCGATCACTTCGTTGGCCGCCTGAATGATGGCATTGGCGATGGTGGCGTCCAGCTTGCCCAGAGACTGATTGGTTTCCGCCGCCGCGCGCTTGACGATCCCCAGCGCCCGCACCACTGGCAGGGGCTGCTTTTCCCAGCCGATCTTGAAATTGCCGAGGCTGCGCTGCGCCTGCGCACCCCAATATTTCGAATTATCGACCTCAATGGGGCCGAAGGTATCGGTTTCGGTACGTGTCGCTTTGGTCATGACGGGAGTCTCCGTTACTGCCGGGGCATCCACGACCGGGGCCTGAGACGCTTGGGTCTGAGAAGCCTTAGTCTTCGATTTTTTGTTGCCGAACAACCAGCCGAACATGGATGCACCCCTCCTGAAAATCTGCGGCTTTCAGTGGAACATTTGCCCCAAAAGGGCAAGGGGTTTTAGAGAGGATGCGACCAAAGAGCGGTTTTCCGAAGGGCATGCTGCGGGCGCATCGCTGGGTGACCAAAGATTAAACCTTAACGGAGATTACGGTTAAAGCTTTGAAGTCCCGTCCCTATGGAGGAAGAAGTTCGCCGGTATCTTTAGAAGAGGCCCTTCGCCAAAGCAACCAACTTTTCGGGCGGGAAGTTGATAAGGTCTCTTAAGATTGAATTACACGCATAATCGAAGACTATCGAAATTTCTGCGGAAAAAAGCTTTCAACCGCTAAACCTCATATGGCCTGAAAATAAGGAATGATTTTGTTATCTTACCCATACTTGCCTGAGTTTGATTATTCGACCAATGTCGGCTGGGCTCTTTACCGTTGCACGCGCTTTTTTCTCCATTACCCAAACTGTAGCCTTGCCAAAATCGTAACCCTCCGGAGTCTCGGAAGCTACTTGACATTGCACATGCCCAGCCATGTCCAGTATGACGCACTCGACTATGACATTTCCGTCAACCTTTTCCTTCCTGGCCTTCGCGGGAAACTGGCTTAAAAAATCGCGTGCAGTAGGCACTTTCGCCCATGTCAGTTGTTCAGCAGGCTTCGGCGACTTGACCTGCACAGGCGTCGCTATGGCTGAAGTCAAACTAATTGGCAGGCCCCGCACTTCAGCGAAGACAGTTTTGCCGCTACTTAAGCATACCAATGAGACGATCACCGACCGAAATAAATTCATAAATTTTCCTTTGGTAGCTTTGCTATTCATGGGGGGCAACGGACTTTCCCATTTGAGCGCCTTACCGACGCTCGAATAGCGTCAAGGTAATCGCAAACCTAGGCTGCGGCAATCTCATTCGTGAGAGCATGGAGCCCTACTCGCCCTGGTTTGGCCCCATCGGGATCGTTCCGGCGTCGAAGATGCAATTCGGCGCCTTCCTCAATGATTTTTGGCGCTCGTTTCCCGTTGGTTGGTCGGCGCAACTTTTCTGCGAGGGCAACTGGAACAACTGATTATCAAAGCTGTCGATGAAAACAGTTCTACCAAGCCCGCGGCTGAGAACGTGCCGGCAGATATTCCGCTCAGTATCGAGTCGGTCTCAGCAGCTTAGTATTTTATCATTTTTACGAAATTCAAATCCAAAGAGGAAGAGCGGAGCGTGCCGCGCGAGCGACGCGCTACGGATCGGCAAACCCTGAAAACGCTTGAACACGTTTGCCAGCGCTTTCCGACCCACTCCATAGACAAGTATTATTTATCAATACGTTGACATCGCAGTTCTCGACGATTCCAATTTGTTCTTCTTTAAATCTAGCCCCCTCGCTGAAAGCCGGTGCATCTTGTGAGCATGGCTTTCGAGACGCACAGCACAGAGGAGAGACTAAGCCCGGAGGTTCGGCGCCGCCGTTTGCGCGGCTTTGCCGACCGGATGCGGGCTTGTTAGCGAACCTGCCATTGCCATTTCGCCCACAGCCAAGTATCATCTAATAACACAATCGGAGGCTTTGATGGGCACGAGCGTCAGCTTGGGGGATCATTTCGAAGGGCTTATCAAGGGCCTTGTCGAAAACGGTCGCTACAATAATGCCAGCGAAGTCGTGCGCGACGGACTGCGCATGGTCGAAGCGCGTGAACGCCGGTTGGCGGCGCTGGATCAGGCCTTGGCCGAAGCCCTGACCGCCGAAGCCGAAGGCCGCGTCATGTCGCTGGAAGACGCCGCTGCGCAAGTCAAAGCCAAAATCAGAGACGCGGCGGCCCGTCGCGCCAAGGCGTGAGGGTTATCCTCTCCCAACCGGCGGTTTCCGATCTGGAGGCCATAGCACTCTATATTGCTCAGGATAGTCCGCTTCGCGCTGAAACCTTTGTCGATGAACTGATCCACGCCGCCTATGAACTGGCGGACAGGCCTCACGCCTATCAGGTCGTGCAGCGTTTCGAAGCCTTTGGCATCCGTCGCCGCCCCTATGGCCACTATCTGATCTTTTACGCCGTGCGCGACGATCACATCGTCATCCAGCGTATCCTCAATGGCGCGCAGGATTTCGAGGCTATTTTGTTCCCTGAAAACTAGAGCGAAATGACTTTGAGTGGAATCGTCATTTCGCTCTAAATTTTTGTTTTGTCGCGATGTTTTTGCGGAAAACCGCTCACACTTTTGGCTTCGCCGAACTCCGTTTCCGCACATCGCTCTAAATCTATCCCCCTCGATGAAAGCCGGGGCATCCTGTGGGCATGGCTTTGGACACGCACAGCACAGAGGAGAGACTAAGCCCGGAGGTTCGGCGCCGCCGTTTGCGCGCCTTTGCCGACCGGATGCTGCTGCGCGCCGAGGCTCTGGACGATCCCGAAGACATGCCAGGCGTTGAGCGCGCGGTGCGTGTGGCGGCGGTCATTGAGCGCATCTATAGCCGCTGCGACCGCGCCGAAACCCAGGCGCTTGATCCGCGCAAGCTGGAGGCCGAACGGGCGCAGCACTACAACGAAGCGCTCAAGGCGCGCGTCTCACCGGCCGGAACGCTGAAGTGGGCGCAGGCGCGGCGCACCGAGCTGGGGCCGTGGTGGGAGGCGGCGAAACGCGAAGCCACCTCGCCGCGTCCTCAAGCCGACACGGTGCCAGCGTCTGCGCCAAAAGGGGTTACGCCTGAGGCCGCGAAGGCTTCGCCTGCGGAGGCTGCGGCTGTGGCGAGCCCGTCTGTGGCGACCGAAACCACTAAGATGGCGGCCAGGGTGATTGATCGTCCCCTGCCTGTGCCTGGTTTGACGCCGGTGGCGGGGGCTCAGGCGGCGGTGAGGGCTGCGGGGGCTGGGTTTCAGCCGAACGCGCCCCGCGCTCCGGCGGCTCTGCCCGGTCTGACGCCGCAGCCGTCGAAAGCGGCGCAACTGGTGGCGCAATTACGCGGGCAAGGGACGCAGACACAGCCCCCAACCGCCCCACCGTGAGAAGGGCCTGACGCGGGGGTTTTGCAAATGTCAGTGGGTGGGTTTTGGGAAAGCAAGAACCCCCACCACCGCATCTCGCTTGCTTCGCAAGCTTCGTGCGGTCCCCGGCACCGGCCGCCCGGCTCCCCGCCAAAGGCAGGGAGGTGTAAGGGAGGATGAACCCACCTCTGGTGCTATACGCCAAACTCGTTGGTGATGCGCAATGGAAAGCGCCTAGCTCAGCAAGGCCGCCGGGGCGCAGGCGTTGAAGGACAGCCACACCTTTTCGTCCCAAGTAAAGTCCTCCTGATCCCAGCGCGTCAGGTTGGAGCGCAGCACCTTGACCATGCGGCCGCTTTGCAGCTCGACCTCATAGACCGTTTCTGAGCCCAGATAGGTCATCAGGCGGATGGTCCCGGCGACGATATTGTAGCCTTCCGGGGCGTCTTCCATCTTGGTCGGCTTGTGATCGAACTTCTCCATCTCGATCTTTTCCGGACGCAGCGCCGCCCAGACGGTCGCCCCGGTCGCCCCGGTCACCCCGTGGTCGAGATAGATGGGGCCGATGTCGCGCGTATTGATGATGGCGTGGTCCGGCTCATCGACGTCGAGCGTGCCTTCAAACAGGTTCACGCTGCCGATAAAGTCGGCGACAAAGCGCGAATTGGGGAACTCATAGAGGTCAAAGGGCGTGGCCACCTGTTGCAGCAGGCCGCGGTTCATCACGGCGCAGCGCGTGGCCATGGCCAGGGCCTCGTCCTGATCGTGGGTGACCATGATGAAGGTGATGCCGACCTTCTCCTGAAGAAGCGCCAGCTCGGTACGCATGGCGTCGCGCAGCTTGGCATCGAGCGCCGACAGGGGCTCATCGAGCAGCAGAACGCGGGGTTTTTTGACCAGCGCGCGGGCCAGCGCCACGCGCTGACGCTGACCGCCCGACATCTGGTCGGGCTTGCGCTCACCGAAGCCGCCGAGCTTGACCAGCTCCAGCGCTTCCTCGGCGCGCTGACGGCGCTCCGCCTGCGGCACGCCGTCCATCTTCAGGCCGTAGGCGACGTTATCGAGCACGCTCATGTGCGGAAAGACGGCATAGGACTGAAACACCATGTTCACCGGACGCTTGTTCGGCGGGGTGTTGGAAACGTCCTTGCCGTCGATCAGGATGCGGCCCTCGGTCGGCATCTCAAACCCGGCCAGCATACGCAAAAGCGTGGTCTTGCCGCAGCCCGACGGCCCCAGCAGGGAGAAGAACTCGCCCTCCTTGATGTCGAGCGACACATTGTCCACGGCGGTATTCTTGCCAAAGCGCTTGGAGACGTTCTCGAAGCTGATGATGGTCTTGTCTTCAGACATCAGGTGTCTCCGTCACTTCTTTTCGGGGCCGTGGCCGGCGGTCAGGGCGCTGGTCCCCTGGAATTTCAAGGCGAGGAAGGTGAGCAGGACCGTCACCACGATCAGTATGGTCGAGGCGGCGTTGACCTCAGGCGTCACCGAGAAGCGCACCATCGAATAGATCTTCACCGGGAAGGTCACGGTGTCAGGCCCGGAGGTGAAGAAGGTGATGACGAAATCATCGAGCGACAGGGTGAAGGCCAGAAGGGCGCCGGCGATCAGCGACGGCTGGATATGCGGCACCAGCACGTCCATCAGGGTGCGCCATTCGCTGGCCCCCAGATCCTTGGCGGCCTCTTCAAGCTCACGGTTGAACGAGGCCAGACGCGCGCGCACCACCACCGCCACGAAGGGGAAGCTGAACGAGACGTGGGCGATGATGATGGCCCCCAGATTGAGCGGCCACGGCAGGCCCTGCGGCCAGGGGAAGATTTTGGCGAAGAAGACCAGCATCCCGACGCCCATGCAGATTTCCGGCACCACTATAGGGATGGCCATGCCTGCATCAAAGGCGGTGCGGCCGGGGAAGCGGAAGCGCCACAGGGCAATGGCCGCCATGGCCCCCACGATCACCGACAGTATGGTCGAACACAGGGCGATGACGAGGGAGTTGCTGAACGCCTCGATCAAACTGGCATTGGTCAGGGCCTTTTCATAGTATTTCAGCGTAAAGCCCTGCCACACCACGTTGCGCTTTGAGTCATTGAAGGAAAAAACCATCAGCGAGATCAGCGGCGCGTAGAGGAAGATCGTCACCGCGACCAGCCACGCCTGAATGGGCCAGCGGCGCATATAGTCGAGCGGGCCCGGACGTTCTTTCTTGGCAGGGGTTACCTTCATGGTGGCTGCGTCGCTCATGCCATCCCCCGCTTCTTCGCCGAGCTGTCGAGCAGGCCCTGAATGGCGATACCGATAAAGGTCAGATAGACCAGAATGAAGCACAGGGCCGCGCCGAAGGGCCAGTTATTGGCGCGCTTGAACTGGCTTTCGATGACATTGGCGATCATCTGCGAGTCCGTGCCGCCCAGAAGGTCCGGCGTCAGATAGGCCCCCAGCGCCGGGATAAAGGTGATCAGCACGCCCGAAGCTATCCCCGCTCCGGCCAGCGGGATTACAATCGAGAACATCGTCCGGATATGACCAGCCCCCAGATCGAGCGAGGCCTCCAGCAGCGAACGGTCCAGCCGGTCGAGCGTCGAATAGAGCGGCAGGATCATGAACGGCAGATGCACATAGACGAGGCCCAGCACCACGGCGAAATTATTGTACAGCAGCTCCAGCGGCTGAAACGTGCCCAGTGGCTGAAGCCCGATCAGGGTCATCAGGCCCGACGCGTTTTCCCACAGGAAGCGATAGGTCTGATTGACATAGCCTTCACTGCGCAGGACCGCGATCAGGGCGTAGGTGCGGATCAGCAGATTGGTCCAGAAGGGCAGCATGACCAGCAGCAACAGCCACGGCTTCCACTTGTCCGGCGCAAAGGTGATGGCCAGCGCCACCGGAAAACCGATCACCACGCACAGGAAGGTGGTCAGGGCCGCCACCCACAGGGACTTGGCGAAGATACCGAGATAGAGGGGCTCCAGCGCCTTGGCGTAGTTGCTCCACGTCCCCGTAAAGGCAATGTCGATCAGGCCGCGGTTTTCACCGAAGCTGTAGAGCCAGACAATGCCCAGCGGCACGAAGAAGAAGAAGACCAGCCAGACGAGCGGCGCGCTCATCAGGGCGGCAAAAAGTCCCTTGGCCTGACGCCAGCTCTGTTCCATGTGCTGTCCCTTTATACCAACGGCCGAAGATGCTGACCGCATCCGGCCGTTGAAGACACGAGACTGTCTCATATGTATCGGCGACATGAGACAGTCTCGAATGGAATACCAAGAGTCATTTTCAATGACCCTTGGTATTACACAAAAACAAACCGCCGCAGGTCTGGTACACCGGCGGCGGAGAGGATCCTAGGCGGCCTTGATCTTGGTCATGGCGTCTTCATAGACCTGCGCCTTGGCAGCGTCGAAGGCGGCGTATTCGCAACGCGCGAGTTCCTCAGCCGAGGGGAAGATGATGGGGTTGTTCTTGTAGCTGTCCGGCATCAGCGCCTTGGCGGCGGCATTGGTCGTCGGGTAAAGGATGGTCTCAAAAATGTGCTTAGAGGCCTGCGCGTCCATCATATAGTTGATGAAGCGGTGGGCGTTTTCCGGTCGTGCCGAATCCTTGGGGATGCACCAGTTGTCGGAATTGAGCTGCGAGCCTTCCTTAGGGATTATGAAGTCGATATCGTCGTCCTCAGCCTTAGCCTGCGCGATGTCGCCATTATATTCAAGAACCAGATCGACGTCCTTCGCCAGCAGCATGTCCTGCCCATCATCTTCGTGGAAGACCTTGATATTGGGCTTTTGCTTGATCAGCATTTCGGTGACCTTGTCGATGGTCGCCTGATCGAGGCCATTGACCGAATGGCCGAGATATTTGGCCCCCAGACGGATCATGTCCCCGGCTTCGGAAAGGACAGCGATCTTGCCCTTGAACTGATCGGAATCGAACAGATACTTCCACGAATCCGGCTTGAAGCCCGCCGGCATTTTCGACTTGCGATAGCCGATGCCGAGCACCAGCCAGGTATAAGGCGCCGACCACTTGCGGCCCTGATCATAGGCCACGTCCATAAAGGCCGGGTCGATGTTTTTGAGGTTGGGCAGCTTGGCGTGATCGAGCGGCAGGAGCAGGTCGGCTTGCGACAGGCGCTCCACGAAGTCATTCGATGGCACAATCACGTCAAAGCCGGAATTGCCGGTCTTCAACTTGGCGAACAGCTCGTCATTGGTGGCGAAGCTCGACATGTTGACGTCGATACCGGCGGCCTTTTTGAAGTCGGCCAGCGTATTCGTGCCGATATAGGTGTCCCAGTTGTAGAAGTTCAGCTTGTTGCCTTCGCCGCCGGAGGAACTGGCCCCCTGCGAACAGGCCGACAGGCCGCCGAAACTGATTCCCACCGCCGCGGCCCCAAGACCTTGCAGCAAGGAACGACGTGAGGCGTGAGTGCGCGATGAAGTCATGTCCGGTCTCCTCAGGTTTCAACCCGTCAGCGGGTGACGGTGGTGGTGGTGCAAACCTCACGGAAGACGCCGTCCCTCTGGCCCCTTCCAAGTGTGACGATACGTTAACAGAATACGGGATTGGGCTTCTGTCAACCGACAACTGTGATCACGTTCGCAAATGCGTCATCTTTCTAGTGTCCTGAATCTGAAATTCGCATGCGCTCGATATCGCCCTCTGGCGAATTTCAGATTCAACAGGACACTAACCACTTATTGTATCGAGTATCGTTTTTGAATTTGAAGTTCGCCCGACGTTCGATATCAACATGAAGCGAACTTCAAATTCACGATACTCGTATCAGGCGTTGCGCATATACCAGTCGTAGTCCAGTTCGGTGATTTCCTCGAAGAAACGCGCCTGTTCGGTCTTTTTGACCTTCACATACATGTCGATGAAGCGCTCGCCCAGATAGTCGCGCAGCACCTGAGACCGGTCGAGATAATCGACCGCCGCGAACCAGTTGGTGGGAAGCGTTGCGCCGGTTTCGGCGGCCACGGCATAGCCATTGCCAACCACGGCGGGGCCGGGGTCGATCCTGTGCGTCAGGCCGTGGTGGGCGCAGGCGAGAATGGCTGCCAGCACCAGATAGGGGTTGCCATCGGCCCCGGCGACACGGTGTTCGACGTGGCGCGTATGGGCGGGGCCAGCGGTGACGCGCAAGGATACGGTGCGGTTATTGACGCCCCAGGTCAGGCCCACCGGAGCATAGGAATTGGCCTTGAAGCGTTTATAGCTGTTGGCCCCCGGCGCGAGGATGCCCATACAATCAGCCAGATGATCCTTCATGCCGCCGATCATGTGCTTGAGCAGCGGCGAGCCTTCTGGGTGGGCGTCGGCACAGAGGTTTTTGCCGTCCTTATCCGCCACCGAGACGTGTACGTGGAAGCCGGAGCCCGCACGATCGGCCCACGGCTTGGCCATAAAGGTCGCTTCGATGCCGAGACTGAGCGCCACGCCCTTGGCCATGCGCTTATAGAGGACGGCATCGTCGGCGGCGCGCAGCGCATCCGGCTTGTGCTTCAGGGTCAGTTCGACCTGACCGGGGGCAAATTCGGAAATCGCCCCTTCCAGCGGGATGTTAATCACATCCGCTGTCTCCCACAGGGTGCGGAAGAATTCGCCGTGCGCTTCGACTTCGGGCAGGCCATAGACCTGAATGCCTTTCGGCGTCTGGCCCGTATTGAAGCCGGCGGCGGGCACCAGCTCGCCGTTTTGTCCCCGCTCGATATCGACGAGGTAATATTCCAGCTCACAGGCCACCACCGGCGTCAGGCCGTCGGCAGCGTAGCGGTCGAGCACCCGTTGCAACACATGGCGCGGATCGAGGTCGTTGGGCGTGCCATCCAGTTCATAGAGGGAGAGCATCACCTGCCCCACATCGTCCCCCAGCCACGGCGCGGGCGTCAGCGTCCCCGGCACGGGTCGCGCTACGCGATCGGCGTCGCCGTCTTCCCAGACAAGACCCGTCTCTTCGCAATCGGCCCCCAGCGTATCGACCACCAGAATCGAGCCCGGCAGGAAACGGCCATATTCGTAGATGGGCAACAACTCGTGACGACGCAGGCGCTTGCCGCGCGGCACCCCGGTCATCGAGGTGAACAGGATCTCGAAGTAGTTGATGTGCGGGTAGGCCTCCAGAAAGGCCTTGGCCTCATCAACGGTGGCAACCATGGGGTGGGGCGGTAAAGACATGTTTGATCCTTCCTGCTCCCCCAGCGGGCTGGGGGAGGTGGCATTACGCAGCAAATGACGGAGGGGGGCTACTGGCTTGGCATGCGGGTCAGAAGCCCCCTCACCCCCACATATGGCTTGCCTGCGGCAATCTCGTGCGGTTCCCTCCCCGGTGGACGGGAGAGGTATGTTTTAAAAACGCGTGTACTCCGTGATAAACCCTTCCACCGCCGCCACGAGGCGGTCAATGGCCTCCGGTGGGGTTTTGGGCGAAATCAGCATCATATTGTGGAAGGGCGCGATCAGCACCCCGCGATTGATCAGATAGAGATGCAGGGCCTCCAGCAGGTGCGGGTTCAGCGCACGGCGCATGTCGGCGGCGTTTTGCGGGGCCGGATCGGCGAAGACCAGCTCGGCCCGCGCGCCCACATGCACCACCGACCACGGCACCTGATGCTGCGCAATGACGGCCCTCAGCTTGGCCACAAGGGTTTCGGCCCCGGCCTGCATCCAGGCATAGGCGTCGGCGGTCATGACCTCGCTCAGCATGGCCTTCATGCCCGCGATGGCCAGCGCGTTGCCGGACAAGGTGGTGCCTATGCCCGACGAACCCGGCCCGATGGCGGCCTGAGCGGCGTCCATGCGCGCGGCGACCTCGGCGGTCACGCCCCACACGGCGGCGGGGACGCCTCCGGCAATGGCCTTGCCTACGGTCAGGACGTCGGCGCGCATACCGTGTTCGCGCACATAGCCGCCAAAGCCCGACGACAGGGTGTGCGTCTCATCGTACACCAGCAGCGTGCCCGTCTCGTCACACAGGGTGCGCAGGCGCTCATGATAACCCTCAATCGGCAGGATCATGCCGCAATTGGTCATCACGGGTTCGAGCATGACGGCGGCGATCTCACCGGTGCGCAGCGCTGTCTCCAGCGCCGTCAGGTCGTTGAACGGCACGACGACGCTGTGCTGCGTCAGGTCGACGACCTGCCCGATCAGGCCGGTCTTGTGAACGATCTGCCCGTCCTTCAGCACCACAAAGGCGTCATCGACCATGCCGTGGTAGGCTCCGTCGATAAACAGGATTTTGGCGCGCCGGGTGATGGCCCGTGCCCAGCGGATGACGGCGCGATTGGCGTCCGATGCCGTGGTGGCGCACTGCCACACCGGCAGGCCGAAACGGTCTTTCAGAAGCTGCCCCACCTCAAGGCTGGAGCGGGTCGGCAGCATGAAGCCCACCCCCTGCCCGGCCTGCGCGGCAATGGCGCGTTGCAGTTCCTCGCGCCCGTGGCCGAACATGGACGGGGTGTCGCCCAGACAGAAGTCGTCATAGGCGTGGCCATCCACGTCCCACAGGGTGGCGTCCTTGGCCCGCTCGGCATAGAGCGGCACGGGCGAGGCCCAGTCGTGCATCCAGTGCATCGGCACCCCACCCCGCCACACACCCTTAGCCGCTTCGGCCAAAGCGACCGTTTTGGGGTGGGTGGCGGTGAACAGGCGCTTTTGTTCGGTGAGGAAGTCAGACAGGGACGTCATCTTGCGCTCACAGAGCCTCCCCTGATTTCAGGGGAGGGTGGCAGACGATCCGTCAGGATCGTATGACGGGTGGGGTTAACCCCCCTCCGGCTAAAGCCGGTATCCCCCCTGAAATCAGAGGGGAGGCTGCCGCAAACGCCTCTCATCCCAACCCCCCGAAACTGATGAACTTGGTCTCCAGAAATTCCTCAAGGCCTTCGACCGCGCCTTCGCGGCCCAGCCCCGATTCCTTGACCCCGCCAAAGGGCGCGACCTCGGTGGACATGACCCCGTCATTGAGGCCGACCATGCCGGCTTCAATGGCCTGCGTGACGCGCCAGCCGCGCTTGATGTCCGTCGTGAAGGCATAGGCCGCCAGACCGAACGGCGTGTCATTCGCCAGAGCGATTCCCTCCGCTTCGGTGTCGAACGGATAGAGCGCCGCCACGGGCCCGAAGATTTCCTCATCGAACATACGGGCCTCACGCGGCACGTGCGTCAGTATGGTCGCCGGGAAGTACAGCGGCCCCTGAGTCTCATCGACCTTGCCGCCCAGCACGACCTTAGCACCCTTCGCCACCGCGTCTTCGACCAGTTGCGTCACCTTGGTGGCGGCCTTCTGATTGATCAGCGGCCCAAGGCCTGTGCCCTCTTCCCAGCCCGGCCCAAGTTGCAGGCGTTTGGCTTCGGCGGTCAGGCGTTCGACAAAGGCGTCATAGATGCCGCGCTGCACGAAGATGCGGTTGGCACATACGCAGGTTTGCCCCGAATTGCGGAACTTGGACAGGGCCGTCGCCGGGACCGCGATATCGAGGTTGGCGTCGTCAAACACCACCACAGGCGCATTGCCGCCCAACTCCAGCGAGATCTTCTTGATGGTCGAGGCGCACTGTTCATAGAGCGTCTTGCCGACCGGCGTGGAGCCGGTGAAGGAGAACTTTTTGATGCGCGGATCGGTGGTCAGGACCTTGCCCACCTCGGCCCCGCTGGCCGCCGTCACAATGTGGATCAGGCCTTCGGGCACCCCGGCCCTGTCGGCCAGTTGCTTCAGCGCCAGCGCGCTCAGAGGCGTGTCTTCGGCGGGTTTCAGCACCGCGGCGCACCCGGCGGCCAGCGCCGGCCCCAGCTTGCGCGTGATCATCGACAGGGGGAAGTTCCAAGGCGTCACGGCGCCGACCACACCCACCGGCTGCTGGATCGTTAGCAATTGTTTGCCCGCCACCGGGGCCGGGATGGTGCGGCCATAGGCGCGCTTGCCCTCTTCGGCGAACCATTCGATGAAGCCCGCCGCATAGGCCACTTCGCCGCGCGCTTCCTTAATGGCGCGGCCCTGCTCCAGCGACACCAGAAGGCCCAGCGCCTCCTGATTCTGCATCAGCAGATCGTGCCATTTTTCCAGAATCCTGGCACGCTCCTTGGCGGTTTTCGCCGCCCATTCGGGCATGACGGCCTGAGCGGCGGCGATGGCGGCCTCGGTTTCCGCAGCGCCCATATCGCGCACATAGGCCAGCACCTCGCCGGTCGAAGGGTTATACGAGGCGAAGGCCTTATAGGCGGGCGGCGTCTGGCTGATGGCGTCGCCGAGGATGTCGAGAATGGCGGGGGTGAGTTTCATGGCTTTATACCGTATAGCTGATCGAGACGGACTTCAGATCGGCATACTTATATAGGGCGTGCAGGCTGCGATCGCGACCAAAGCCCGACTGTTTAAAGCCCCCGAAGGGCAGCGTAATGTCGCAGGCGTCCCAGCCATTGACCCAGACCAGCCCGGCCTTGAGCTGTTTCGCCGCCCGCATGGCGCGCCCGACATCCGCCGTCCACACCCCGGCGGCCAGCCCATAGACCGTATCATTGGCCAGACGCAAGGCCTCGGCTTCGCCCTCAAAGCTCAGGACCGACAGAACCGGCCCGAACACCTCTTCACGGGCCAAAACATTGTCCGGCGTGATGCCATCAATGAGCGTCGGCTCGACATAGAAGCCGCCGGTGTCGCACATCACCCGGCTACCGCCCAGCCGCAGCGTGCCGCCCCCCGCCTGCCCCTTGGCGATATAGTCGAGCGCCGTGTTCATCTGACGCTCGGAGATCATGGCCCCAAAGGCGGTTTGCGGATCGAAGGGGTCGCCGACCGTGATGGTCCTGGCCACGGCGATGACCTTTTCGAGGAAGGCGTCCTTGATAGAGGCTTCGACGAACAGGCGCGAGGCCGCCGTGCACACCTGACCCTGATTATAGAAGACGCCCCAGGCGGCGTTCTGGGCTGCCGCTTCAAGGTCCGGGCAGTCGGCAAAGACGATCTGCGGCGACTTACCCCCCAGCTCCAGCGAGACGCGCTTGAGGTTCGACTCGGCCGACGCCTTCAGCAGTTGCCGCCCCACCGGGCCCGACCCGGTAAAGGCGATCATATCGACCTCCATATGGCGGGCCAGCGCGTCACCGGCCTCATGGCCGAAGCCGGTCACCACATTGAACACGCCGGCAGGCAGACCGGCCTCGATGGCCAGCGCCGCCACATAGAGCGCCGTTAGAGACGACAGCTCGGCGGGTTTGAGCACCACCGAATTGCCCATGGCCAGCGCCGGCGCGACCTTCCACATGGCCATGTGCAGAGGGAAGTTCCACGGCACAATGGCCCCGATAACGCCCAGCGGCTCGTGTTCGGCATAGGAGAAACGGCCCTGCGGGGCGGGTGCCACCTCGCCATAGATCTTGTCCAGCGCCTCGGCATAGTAGCGCACGCTGTTGATGGCCAGAGGGATATCGACGGCGCGGGCATCGCGGATCGGCTTGCCCGTATCAAGACATTCGAGCAGGGCCAGAGTTTCCGCGTGCGCCGTCATCAGATCGGCCAGGGCGTGCAGCACCTTTTTCTTGGCTTTTGGGGCGACGTGGTGCCAGCGCCCGTCTTCGAAGGCCTGACGCGCCGAACGCACGGCCGCATCGACATCGGCGGCGTCACAGGCGGGCAGCCGGTTGATCAGGCTATGGTCGCGCGGCGTGTGATTATCGAAGGTGCGCCCGGACGCTGCCGCCGTCCATTGCCCGTCGATAAAGGCCTTGTCGGGTCTGAAGACCGCTTTCAGGGCTTCAAGCACCCCGGACAGGTCGGCAGCAGGCGTGGCAATCGGCGCGGGCAGCATGGCAAAACCTCCGGCAATTTGTGATCACAAATGGAACATGGCGCAAACACAGTCGTCAAGCCTTAATCTCCCGCCTGCGGCGAAGCCGTGGGAGGGGGGACCATCCGCGAAGCGCAGCGACAGCGGATGGTGGGAGGGGATGACTCGGAAACGTCAACAGCCGCGTCCCTTGTCGCTTTCGCTGGTATTGCGCCACATACCGTCGGCACAGGGAGAAGAAAAGGCTTACCTCTTCAACGCTTCCAGCATCAGTTCCATCCCCTCGTGCACGTCGTCCGACATATGCTGGCGCACGGCCCCCGGGTCGCCGGTCTCAAACGCGCGGATCAGTTCCTGATGGTGGTCCTGCGGCAGTTGCACCGTCCCCAGCCGCCCGAAGACCACGCGCATGAACGGCCCCGATTGCAACCACAACGTCTTGGCCATATCGAGAAACAGGTCCGCCTGCGCCAGCCGGTAGATGCGGAAATGAAAGGCGTGGTTGGCCTGCATATAGCCATCGACATCGCCCTTACCCAAAGCCGCCATCAGGCGCTGATCGTCGGCCTTCAGTTCGGCAATCGTGTCCTTCGTCATCGCCGCCACGGCGCGGAAAGCCAGTTCCGGCTCGACCCACTGGCGCGCCATCATCAACTGCTTCAGGCGGTCTTCGGAAAGCGAAGGCACGCGCAGGCGCTTGTTCGACGGCTGAAGCTCCAGGGCCTTCTGCGCGATCAGGCGGCGCACCGCCTCACGCACCGGCATGGGGCTGACCCCCAGCCCGCTGGCCAAGGTGCGGAGCGAGACCGACTTGCCCGGCGGAATCTGCCCCTGAATCAGCAGGTTGGCCAGCGCCTCATAGACCTGATCGTGGACGGAGGCGTCCTCGTCACGCCCATCAACCCCGGTGCTCAGGGCGTTGGGCGGAAAGACGTTCAGCGCCGGAAAGGTCATAGAGACGGCCTCGAAAATGTGATCACAAAATAGGGAAACGGCGCACAAAAAGACTGGTAGAGCTGTGTATAGCCTGTAAGCTGTGGACGGACAATTGAAATGCCTGTTGTTTAAGGGAGGCCCGGCTATGGAGGCGTCTGATCAATTCCCCTCACCCGACGCGCTGAGTTCGTTCTGGATGCCCTTCACGCCCAACCGGGCCTTCAAGTCCGGGCGGCACAAGCTGCTGGTCGAAGCCGACGGCATGTATTACCGCAGCCATGACGGGCGTGAGATTCTGGACTCCACGGCGGGCCTGTGGTGTTCCAATGCCGGGCATAACCGCCCCAAAATCACGGCGGCTATCCAGACACAGGCGGCGGTGCTGGACTTTGCGCCGACCTTCAATATCGCCCACCCACTGGCGTTTGAATTCACCCACAAACTCAGCCACATCCTGCCCTACGACCTCAAAAAGGTCTTCCTGACCAATTCCGGCTCGGAGGCCGCCGATACGGCCCTGAAGATCGCCCTGGCCTATCATCGGATGCGCGGCAATGGCGCCAAGACGCGCCTGATCGGGCGTGAGCGCGCCTATCACGGCACCGGCTTTGGCGGCATCAGCGTCGGCGGCATCGTCAAGAACCGCATGCACTTCGGCACGCTGCTGACCGGGGTCGATCACCTGCCGCACACCCACCTGCCGCAGAATGTTTTCTCAAAAGGCGAGCCTGAGCACGGGGCCGATCTGGCCGAGGCGTTGGAACGACTGGTGACGCTGCACGACGCCTCGACCATCGCCGCTGTTATTGTTGAGCCGGTGGCCGGTTCGACCGGCGTGCTGATCCCGCCGAAGGGCTACCTAAAGCGCCTGCGTGAGATTTGCGACAAGCACGATATCCTACTGATCTTTGACGAAGTGATCACCGGTTTCGGGCGGCTGGGGACGCCGTTTGCGGCGGACTATTTCGGCGTGCGCCCGGACCTGATCTGCATGGCCAAGGGCATCACCAATGCCACCGTGCCGATGGGGGCCGTCGGCGTGTCAAACCGCATCTACGACACCTTCATGCAGGCTTCGGAAACCCCGATCGAGCTGTTCCACGGCTATACCTATTCCGGTCACCCGCTGGCCTGCGCCGCCGGGATTGCCACGCTGGAAACCTATGAAGAGGAAGGCCTGTTCGCCCGCGCCGCCGAAATGTCCCCCTATTGGCAGGAGGCCGTCCATTCTTTACGCGACGCGAAGCACGTCATCGACATCCGCAATCTGGGCCTGATCGCCGGGATCGAACTGACCCCGCGCGAAGGGGCCCCCACGGCCCGCGCGCTGGAGGTCTTCGACCGCTGTTTCGAAGCCGGTCTGCTGATCCGCGTCACCGGCGACATCATCGCCATGTCACCGCCGCTGATCATCGAAAAGGCGCACATCGACCGCATTGTCGACACCCTGCGCCGCGTGCTGGATCAGACGGGTTAGAGCCTCGTGATTTACATGCGAGCACCTCCCCTGAAATCAGGGGAGGTGCTATTGCGAGATGTTGTTTTTACCTAAAATAGTCCTTCTCTAACTCACCGACACGATCAGCGCGAACAGACCAAAGATCGCGCAGCCCAACACATTGACCCATCGCCCACCCAGCTTATGCACCGGCGGAGCAAAGCGCGCGACCAGCAGGATCAGCACCAGCCAGATGGCCCACAGCCCCTCCGGCTTCCCCTCGCCATTGAGGATCATCCCGCCCCACAGAAACAGGACCGACAGCAACCAGTAGAGCGGTGCGCAGATGACACCCGTCATGTGCCACAGGGCGGCGATCAGCGTTTTCATCAATGAGCCTCTGCTTTTACGGAATTCTTACAGAATCGCGCGGATATCCTTGCCTGAAATTTTGTATTCGCGCGCATTTGATTCCGAATACCGTTTCACACTTTTCGGAATGCGCGCTAGTGGTCTGATTTTGACATTTGCTACCGCTTTGCCACACGCTTAGAGGCAAATGTCAAAATCTAAAAGACCACTAGGATTTAGGATTCTAGTGGAATCTCGAATTTGACATTTGACTGCACGGGTTGCGGTAACTGGGTGTCAAATGTCAAATTCATTCCACTAGCCTGTCAAACGGCGATAGTGTGCCGCACAATCGGTCTGTTCATTTTAAAGGGGCGTGTCATGTTTAATCTGTCGGAACAGCTATCTGAGCTGCGGACCACCCTGATCGTCGTCGTCCTGATGGTCGCCGCGGCCATTATCGGTCTGGCCTGGGCCAGTATCGGCCTGTTCAACGCCCTGCAAATCTGGCTGGGGCCGATCTGGGGGCCGGTGGCGCTGGGCGGCGCGATGATCCTGCCGCTGATCCTGTATGTATTGGTCAAGCAGGCGGGTAAACGCCGCCGCGAGGAACAGCAGGCCCTGCTGAAGGCCCAGACTCAGGCCGCCCACGCCCAATCGGCCATCGTGCATATCCAGCGCATCCTTGATGCCCTCAAAGGCCGCTCGCCCGTGCTGGCCAGCGCCGCCGCCGTCGCCGCCGGGCTTCTGGCCTCGCGCTTCCCGTCGCTGCTGGCCATCGTCTCTGAGCTGATCTCGGCCTGGGGCGAGGACATGCGCCGCCGCGACGCCGAACGCGACGACGACTGATTGGTGGAAACGCAGGCCTGAGGGGCTTGCCAGTCCCGGCAAAAGCCGATAACTACGCGTCCCTCACCCGCCGCGATCCGTCGCAAAGCGTGCCCCTGTGGTGAAATGGTAGACGCGCCGGATTCAAAATCCGGTACCGAGAGGTGTGTCAGTTCGAGTCTGACCAGGGGCACCATTTTATATTTTCGCAGAAAATATAAAATGGATCTTAGTTTGCGCTCAGAGGCTACGCCCAGATTTCGTTAAAGACGGGCTTCGCCCTTTGGGGCGCCGCGCAGGCTGCACTCCCACCCATTAACCCCGTTTCTAAGTCCCTTCTTAAGCGATCAGGCACATTATCCACAGGCCGGATGCCGAACGCGCCGGTGACAGGTGGCGTAAGATGATCGCTTTTCATACCGCAGCGGCGGGGGCTCTGAATGCGACGCGGATGTTTGACCGCGCCGCGACGAAGGTGGCTCAGTCCGCCGGGAGCGACACGACCACCCTGTTGGGGGCCGTGGTGGATCAGTCTGAGGCGCGCACCGCCTTTGCCGCCAATCTGGCCGTGATAAAGACCGCGGAAGAGATGACCGGCCGATTGCTGGATATGAAGATTTAACGGTTTGAATCCTCTGCGCAGGGGATTGGCGAAGGGCTCCGTATAAGGGATATCTTTCCTCCAACGGACGGTTACCCCAATGAAAAAGACCCCGCTTCTGATCGCTTCCGCCCTGTTCCTGCTGCCGGCCGCCGCTATGGCGCAGGTCGAGACCCAATCCCCGCCGCCGGGCGGCTGGGGCAATGGCGGCCCCGGCCCGCGCATGACGCCTGATGAGCGTTTTGCGAAGATGGACACCAATAAGGACGGCTTTATCACCCGCGATGAGTTCAAGGGCCGCCGCCCCGAAGCCTTCGACATGATGGACGCCAACAAGGACGGTAAGCTGACCAAGGACGAAATGATCGCCTTCATGAAAGAGCGCATGGGTCCGGGCGGTCCGCGTGGGGGTGGCCCGCGTGACGGCGGCGCATCATCGTCTTCATCGTCTTCGAGCGGAGGGAACTAAGGCCCATGCGACCCGTCGTCTTCAGCCTGATGGCCGCTGGCCTTATAATGGCGGCCTCCCCCGTCTTCGCTCAGGCCACCCTGTGGCAGGAGCGGATGCAGGAACACCGCAAACGCGCCGACGAGATGCGAGACAAGTTCGAGGAGCGTCTGTTCAAACGCACCGACGCCAATCAGGACAATTTCATCTCTCGCGAGGAATTCCTGAAACAGGCCAATGAGCGTTTCGATCGCCTCGACGTCAATAAGGACGGCAAGCTGTCGCGCGAAGAGGTGCGGGCCGAACTGAAAGGCCCCAAGCGCCCGCTGGAGCCCAAGGACAAGTGATGCGCGATACGGTCGGTGATGCGCAGCTTATGCGGCTGACGGCGGAGGGTGATGCCGCCGCCTTCCGTCAGCTCGTGGCGCGTCACCTGCCGCGCGCGCACGCCGTGGCTTACCGCGTCCTGCTCAACCGGGAGGACGCCGAAGACGCCGTGCAGGCGGCCTTCACCAAGGTGTGGGCCAATGCCGGGCGTTATGAGCCGGACCGCTCGGCCTTTTCGACCTGGCTTTATACCATCGTGACCCGCGCCTGCCTCGATCGGGCGCGGCGTTTCAGGCCCAAAACCCAGTCTATAGACGACTGGGCCGAGGCGCTGAGCGACGGCGACCCGGATGCGGAGACGCAACTGTCGCAGAGACAGGCCGCCGGGGCCGTGCGGGCCGCCGTGGCGCAACTGCCGCTCAATCAGCGTATGGCCGTGGCCCTGTGCTATTTCGAAGGCTTCAGCAATGCCGAGGCCGCCCAGAGCCTCAATATGAGCGTAAAAGCGGTGGAATCGCTGCTCGTGCGGGCAAGACGGCAGTTGAAGACTGTGTTAGGAGTAAAGGATGACTGAGTTCGAACGCACATTGCAGCAGTGGAAGACCCCGCAACCGGCGACGGGATTGTCTGACCGCATCGCGCGTGAGGCCATGCGCCAGCCGCAGGGCTTTGCCTGGCGCGAAGTGGCGCAGCGCAGCCTGACCGAATGGCGCTACGGTCTGGTCTATAAGGCCGCGGCGCTGGCCGCCTGTGTCGTCATCGGTGTTGGCGTGTCGGTCAGCCTGAACCAGCCCGCCGTGCAGGAGGCCGATCTCGACGAACTGGCCTTTATCGTCGGAATCTGAGGCGTCGCTATAATTCTGCCGCTTACCGGCATTAGGATGTCACCCTGAACCGGAGGTGACCTCATGCGTAAGACCCTGATCTGGCTGATCCCCGCCCTGAGCCTGTCGGCCCTGCCCGTTGTGGCCGAAACCGTTGCGCCACCCAGGACCGCCGCTGAAAAACAGGCCCTGCGCAGCCGCCTTGATGCCGAGGTCGATAAGCAGTTCCGCAAGACCGACAGCAACAGGGATGGCAAGATTTCGCGCGCCGAACTGACGGCGGTCAGCCCCAAAAACGCGGCCTATTTCGATCTGGTCGATATGAACCGCGACGGGACGCTCAGCCGCGAAGAGCTGAGCGCCGTGGCCAGCCTGATGTTTGAAAACTGGGTGGCCAAGAACGGGTAAGACGTAAATTGAACCACGAAAAACACGAAAAGACACGAAAATCTTAGCCACATAACGGCGCGGAGCGCCCTTGAATGAGGCGAGATGAAGGACCTGCGGCCCTTTAAGACTCAGATTTTTTGTGCTTTTCGTGGCCAAAATTTCAGGGCCAAGGTCTGCTGAAAACTCAGACCGCCTTTACCGTGCGGATCGAAAACTGCGACACCAGCTTGGACACGCCCGGCATGGTCGAAAGCACGTCGCGGTGCACGTCCTCATAGGACAGGCTTTCGCGCAGCACGATTTTCAACAGGTAATCCGCCTCACCCGACATCAGGTGGCATTCTTCGACGGCAGCGATCTGCACCACCGCCTTTTCGAACTTTTCGAAGGTTTCGCGGCGCTGGTCCTGAAGCGTGACGTGCACGAAGACCATGCCCTGCTTGCCATGCACGCTTTCGGCAATCACCGCGCGGTAGCCGGTGATGATGCCGCGCTGTTCCAGCAGCTTGACGCGACGGTGCGCCGCCGAAGGGCTGAGGCCCACCTTTTCCCCCAGCTCCGCCGCCGTGGCCCGCGCGTCATTACGCAAAACCTTGATCAGTTCGCGGTCAAAGGAATCGAGATCGGAAAATTTATCAGCGTTCGCCATGGAATTGAGAATATATCCCGCAAATCGGCAGCACAAGCCACATAATTGCAAGAAAATCCACCGAAATTCGCATCATTATCTACAATCAGGTTGTGATCACAAAAGTGACGGAGGAACCCCATGAAAATCAGCGTGCCGAAGGAAATCAAGAACCACGAATACCGCGTCGGGCTGACGCCGGGCAGCGTGGCGGAACTCACCCACCACGGGCATCAGGTCTTTGTTGAAACACAGGCCGGGGCGGGCATCGGTTTCAGTGATTCCGACTATCAGGCCGCCGGGGCCACAATCGTGGATACCGCCGAAGCTACATTTGCGGCGGGTGACCTGATCGTCAAGGTCAAGGAACCGCAACTGCACGAATGCGCCTGGCTGAAACCGCATCAGACCCTGTTCACCTATCTGCACCTCGCCGCCGACAAGCCGCAAGCCGAGGCGCTGATGGCGTCGGGCGCCACCTGCATCGCCTATGAAACCGTGACCGAGGCGCAAGGCGGCCTGCCGCTGCTGCGCCCCATGTCGGAGGTCGCCGGGCGTATTTCGGTGCATGTCGGGGCCAGCTATCTGCACAAGGCCTATGGCGGACGCGGCGTGCTGGTGGGCGGTGTGCCGGGCGTCGAACCGGCGAAGGTCGTCATCATCGGCGCGGGCGTTGCGGGCATCAACGCGGCGCAGATGGCCGCCGGGCTACAGGCCGACGTAACCGTGTTCGACGTCTCGGCGCACAAGTTGATCGAGATCGACCGCCTGTTCCACGGCCGCGTCAAGACCGCCTATTCGGCGCGCGCCGCTCTGGCCGCTGCCGTGGCTGAGGCCGATCTGGTCATCGGGGCGGTGCTGATCCCCGGCGCGGCAGCGCCCAAGCTGGTCACGCGCGACATGCTGAAGACCATGAAGCCCGGCGCGGTGATGGTTGATATCGCCATTGATCAGGGCGGCTGTTTTGAAACCTCGCACCCGACCACGCATCAGGACCCGATCTTCCTTGTGGACGGCATTGTGCACTATTGCGTCGCCAACATGCCGGGGGCGGTGGCGCGTACCTCGACTCTGGCGCTCAACAACGCCACCCTGCCCTTTGTGGTGAAGATGGCGAAGCTGGGCGTCGCCGAAGCGCTGAATGCCGATGCGCACCTGAAGGCCGGGCTGAATGTGGCGGGCGGCCATATCCGCCACGCGGCCGTGGCCGAGGCGCTCGGCCTGCCGTTTGTAGCCTGAGGCACAGGCGGTCACAGGGTGCGGCGTCCTGCCGCACCTTGAAGTTCTTTTTTTCGAGCTGAAGGTCTGGAAATCCCTCTGGGTGACCCTATCTACAGCTTACCAGCCGGTCAGACGTCCCCCCCCTGAACTGTCCGGCTGAAGATGGCGCTTGAGACTTCCCCCCTGGTCTCAAGCGCCTTTTCTATTTTGGCTCCTAGAGCGATATGTCGAAAAGTGTGAGCGGTTTTCGACAAAAATATCGCGACAAAACAAAAATTTAGAGCGGGATGATGTTTCCATTTAAAATCATTCCGCTCTAAGCCGGCCAGTTCGGCAGGGCGTGGGTCATTAGCGGCCAAAGATTATTGCGCGCGGCCTGCGCCGGACGCGCATTGTTGCGGTCGATCGGCGCGGGCAGGGTCACGGCGGGCGAGGTCCGCATCGTCTGCCCCGGATAGTAGTCCATATGGTCGAAATTGCGGTCCACCGCCGGGTCGAGCCACAGGAAGGTTGAGGGAATCTGATAGTTTGAGACATTGGCCGGGCGTGGTTTGGCCCCCGTCCGCCCCAGGGCGGCGGTCAGCGGCGCGTCGATTTCGCCCGTAAAGGTCGCGGCAAAATTGCCCGGCGGATAGGCCAGCATCAGAATCTTGTCGGCCTTTGAGGCCAGAATAGAGATGCGTTCGGCCTTGGCCTCCACGCCCTTATAGCGTTTGGCAAAGGCGTCGGCATTGACCGCCGGGGCCGTCAGGCACACCTCGCGGAAGCGACGCTTGACCGTCTTCAGGCACTCCAGACCGACCCGCCCGCCCAGACTGTGCGAGATGAAGTTTACCTCAGCCGCCGCGCCGCAATGGGTATCGACCAGCTCAGCGAGGCGTTTACCGGCGGCGATCGCGTCGTGGTGCTCGGTGATATAGTTGAGCGGCGTCCCCCCCTCGCCCGGCCACAGCACGCCGATGACCAGATAGCTTTCATCGAGGCTGAGGAACTGCCGCACGCCGGACAGGGCGTTGAGACCATCACGCATCGTGACATTGTAGCCGTGCGTCACAAAGACCAGCCGGCGGTTGGCCACATAACGGGCCAGCAGCGCCACATCGGCATAGGTTTGCACGCCGCTGGCATAGGGTTTGATCACCTCGCCATCGCGTTTGGTGACGTAATGCAGCCGCGCTTGCCCGAGGTCAGCGACCGCCGTGGTCCCCGGATTGGGGCCGCCGCGCACATCGAAAAACCACACGGCCTACCCCTTGTTCGTCACGGTTTTCAGGGCGTCGCTGGCCGCACGCAGGGCCGAGGTCAGGTCCTTGGCGATCGGGGCCAGAGGCACGGCCAGCAGGCCCAGAATCGTAGCACCCAACATCACCGTCTGAGGCGGCACTGAGGTCGCTGCATCCGCATAGACAAAGGCCCCACCACACACCCATGCCAGCCCCAGCGACACCACCGCCGCCGACAGACGGGCCTTGGCGCGATAGTCATGGTCGGCCAGCTCAAACGCCGCCTCCAGCCGCGCCCGCACCAGCGCATCAAACCGCCCCAGCGCATCAAAGGCCTGCTGCGTGCGGTGGGCTTCGGTGGCCGTTACCTCCGGTTCCACGGCCTCCAGCGCCACCGGACCGTCGGCCTCAAGAGGCGGCGGCGGCGGGTTTTTGATCAGACGCACCGCGTCTTTCAGACTGGCCACCTCCACCGGCGCGGGGGCAGACGCCTCCGACGAGGCCAGCTTCACGCCCGGCGCGCCCGTATCCAGCAGCCGGTCGAGCAGCGCCTGCGGGTTGTCGTCGTTCAGCCCCAGCCGCACCATGGCGATCACCGTATTGATCTGCTGCTCGTGCGGCGTGCCATTCAGCCAGTAACCGCGCAGCACCGGCTCCCACGAGCGCCCCAGCGCCACACTGAGCGCCGGTTCCAGCGCCTCATAAACCGTCTTGATATGCTTGTAACCGCAGGCGGACACCCCGCCATTGGGCAGCATCCCCCGCGACGCATCGACCAGCGCCGAAGCCGCCGTCCCGACCGCGCCGGTAGCCAAAATCACCGCCCCGGCATGATCAATAAGTTGTGTCGCCACCGTTGCATCGGCCATGACATCCCCCTTTGGATTAATACAACCTTAAGATGATAACCACGTTATGAACGCTGTGTAAAGAGTGCGAAGCTCTTGCTTTGCGATCTCATCCTTGTCACAGGCTCAAACAGGGAGGACAAATAATGACCGATATTTTTGCGGCCACGCTCGACGACCTGCCGCGCGTACAGACGCTGGCGCGCGACATCTGGCCGGAATGTTTTGCGGGCATCCTGCCGCCGGAGCGCATCGGCCCGATGGTCGAAGCCATCTACGCGCTGGACACCCTGCGCGACGACGTGCAGGTGCGCGGGCATCGCTACTGGCTGGCACAGGTCGATGGGCACGACGCCGGCTACGTTTCCGCCTATCCGGAGGGTACGCGCCTGTGGCTGAAGAAGCTCTATCTGCGCCACTCCTGCCGCGGCAAGGGCACGGGCAAGGCCCTGATCGCGACCGCCCTGAAGGCTTTTCCCGACGCCCGCGAACTGGCCCTCTACGTCAATGACGGCAATGCCCCGGCCATTGCCTTCTACCACGCGCAGGGCTTTGAGATCGAAGCCACCGTCCCTGTACGCATGGGCCCGTTTGACTATACCGACCACATCCTGTGCAAGGCCCTGTGATCTGATCCGCACACGCCCTGAAATAATATTTCACAGGACGTGAATTTCATGGCACCTTGTCCACAGGCGTCACTGCCATTTGGAGGAATTGACACAGGGAAGACCCAAAGGCGCCCTGAAGTCTTGTTAAAGGCACCCCCGCTGCCAGGAAACGGAGGTCACACATGCCGAACCCGCCCAAAATCCGCCGCATCCGCACGGACGAACTGTTTATCGTGCGCGATCTGGCCATGCTGATCTGGCCGCGTCTTTATCGCAACGTCGTCTCCCCGGTGCAGATGGACGCCATCATCAGCGCCCTGTTCGACCTCGACACCCTCGAAGCCGATATGGACGAACGCGGCCACGTCTATTGGGTGGCCGAAGTGAACGGCAAGCCCGTGGGCTTTCTGTCGGCCGCCGCCGAAGACGGGCACGTCAGCGTGCACAAGATCTACGTCCTCGAAGACTATCGCGGTTTCGGTATCGGTAAGGCCCTGATGCAGGCTACGCTTGGCCATTTCGACGACACCCGCACCCTGTCGCTGATCGTCCCCAAAGACCACGACCACGGTATCGGCTTTTCGCTGAAATCCGGATTCACCTTCGATCACGAAGAACCCACCCGCGTCGGCGGCTATGACCTCACCAACTACGTGATGCGCAAAAGCCTTGATGCCGCGGTGGCGTCGTAGGTCGGGATTTCAGATTCTGGATTTCAGATTCTGGGGCCAACTGGCCCCAGACCCCATAAAGGGCGCTTTCCCTTATACCTCCCCAGCTTGCTGGGGTATAGCGCCAGCGAAAGTATAGCTTTCGCCAGCGTTGGGACCGCACGAACCGCCATTGGCGGTGAGATGCGGTGGTGGGGGCTTTGGTTGATCGCCACAACCTCACCCCGCCCGCATCAGCACCTCCAGCGACGGCCCGCCCAGCCACGCCTTCCACACGAACACCAGCGCCCCGTGCAGCAGCACCGCCGGCCATAACGACCCGGTACGCCAGCGCATCAGCGCGCACCCCAGCCCGATCAGCCCGGCATTGAGCAGAAAGGCCGGATGCAGAAACAGCGTCGCGCCCGGCAACAGCACCAACGCCTCAAATACGTGCCACAGCACGAAGATCAGCGTGCCCACGCCGATCCACCGAACGGGTCGCGTGCTTTCCGTTTGCGCCGGGATCATCAGCCCGCGAAAGACGATTTCCTCGCTGAACGCCGGGACCGGCATCACGCTCAGCCACAGCCCCAATAAACCCGCCTGCGGTGACGCGACCTGCAATATGCCACTGCCAAAGCCGATCACCGCCACGGCCAGCGTCACCGCCGCCGACACCCCCGCGCACCACGCCCAGTCCTTCAGCGACGGCCAGACGATCAGGCTGCGCCCGGCGCCCGTTACCCGCTCGCGGATCAAGCGCCACAGGCTCATTTGTTCGCCTCGGCCTCCAGCGCCGCCTTGCGCTCGGCCAGTAGCGCCTTGCCCTTGCTCTTATCGGCCCCGGTCATCTGCCCCTCCAGCGCCTTGAGCTTCTCTTTCGCCTCTTCATTCTTTTTCTCGGCCGACAGGCTGTACCACGCGAAGGCGCTGCCGCGATCCTGCGCCATACCCATGGCGTTTTCCGCCATGATCCCCAGTTGCAGCATGGCCGATCCATGCCCCTTCAACGCGGCCTTTTCAAACCAGCTTTTGGCGTCCGAATAAGAGGTTTTTACCGATAATCCTTTGAGGAACATGTAGCCGACATAGTACTGCGCATTGCCATCGTCCTGATCCGCCGCCTTGCGGAACCACTTATAGGCCTGATCATTATCGGCTTCGAGGAACTCGCCGGCAAAGTACATGTAGCCGAGGCTGTATTGCGCCTCAGCATTGTCCTGCATGGCCGACAGACCGAACCATTTGAAGGCCTCGGCCAGGTCCGGTTCGACCTCCTTACCATAGTAATAGACGTCGCCCAGTTCGTACTGCGCGTTGTCATCGCCCAGTTTCGCCGCCTTGATCAGCCATTCCCGGCTTTTGGCCGCGTCCTGGCTCAGGCCACCGCGTCCCTCGTCATAAAAGACAAAGACCTTATAGGCCGCGCCGGCCTGATCTTTGGTGGCCGCCTGCTGGTACCATTTCAGCGCCTCAGCATCGCTCTTGTCGCGGCCTTCGCCAAATTCGTACATGATCCCCAGATCGTACATGGCGTCGGCATCGCCCTTGTCTGCCGCCGTGCGGTAATGCTCATAGGCGGCCGCGAAATCGACCTTTTCGCCATACAGGCCCAGCACCGCAATATTGCCCAGTTGCGCGTGCGCCCCGGCATGACCTTGCGCGGCGGCCTTTCTGTACCATTCGATGGCCTTGGCATTGTCTTCGGCGACGCCATAGCCGCCATCGTAGTAATAGGCGGTGCGGAACTGCGCTTCGGCCAGCCCGGCCTCAGCGGCCTTCTGCGCCCATGTGAAGGCCTCGGTCCAGTTGCGCTCCACGCCCTTGCCCGTGAAATAGAGCAGGCCCAGCGCGTGCATGGCCACCGGGTCGCCCTTTTCGGCGGCGGCCTTCACGGCGTCAAACGGTTTATCGGAAAAGGCGGTCGGCGCGGGCTTGTCAAAGGCCTGAGCGGCCAGCGCCGCATCGCCCACGAACAGGCCACCCGCGATCAGCAGCGCGGAACAGAAGGTTTTCAGAGACATAGGAGGCTCCCCCCGGAACGATAATACCGCTCCCTTGTGCCAAACCTGCCCCGAAAAATCCACTGCAAAGCGAGCTGGCCTGAGGTTTTCACTTGGTCGCGCATTTTTCCGCAAAGTGCCAAGAAGCTTTTATGGCACTTTGTCGGAGTGCGCATCAGCTTAACAAAAGGTAACCTTGCCCCCCTTTTGCAAGCGCCCGATTTCGCCTATGTGTAGAGACTACACACGGGCTTTTTAAGGGAGCTACCCTCGTGATCAAGCTGAAGCGTATTCTGGGTCTGTTTGCCGTCGCGGCCGCCGCCGTGAGCCTGACGGCCTGCGACGTCAACCGCATCCCGACTCAGGAAGAAAACGCCAAACGCGCCTTTTCTGACGTGCAGGACGCCTATCAGCGCCGCAACGATCTGGTGCCGAATCTGGTCGCCACGGTGCAGGGCGCGGCCATTGCCGAACGCGGCACCCTGACCGAAGTGGTCGAAGCGCGCGCCAAGGCCACCAGCGTCACGGTCGATGCCTCGACCCTCACCGACCCGGCCAAGTTCCAGCAGTTCCAGCAGGCGCAGGACGGCATGTCCTCGGCGCTGGGCCGCCTGATGGTCGTTGTGGAACGCTATCCGGACCTCAGGAGCCAGCAGAACTTCACCACTCTGATGTCGCAGCTTGAAGGCGCGGAAAACCGCATCTCCATCGCGCGCCGCGACTTCAATGCCGCGGCCCAGACCTACAACACCACCCTGCGTTCCTTCCCGCAGAACATTCTGGCCGGGACGATCCATTCGGGCGCCAAGCCGATGGAATATTTCAAGGCCGCGCCGGGCGCCGACAAGGCACCGACGGTGGACTTTTCGGGCCTGAACAACGCCGAAGCCTCGAAATAACCCTCTAAACAGAAGGCCGTCCCATGTCTCTCCCCGCCTCCGCCTTGCGGATCAGGACCGCATGGACGGCCTTTCTCTTCGTCTGTCTGGCTGTGTGGACGTCCGCGGCCTTCGCGGCGCCCGACTTCCCCAAGCTGACCGGGCGCGTGGTCGATCAGGCCGAACTTCTGACGCCCGAAGTCGAGGCGGACCTGACGGCCAAGCTGGCGGGGCTCGAAAACGCCACCACGGATCAGGTCGTCGTCGTCACGGTCAACAGCCTTCAGGGCTATGACATTGCCGATTACGGCTATCAACTGGGGCGCACCTGGGGCATCGGCCAGAAAGAGGCCAAGGCCGCGCCGGGCGTCGAGTCCGAAGCGGGCGGTCAGTTCAAAAACAATGGCGTCCTGCTGATCGTTGCGCCCAATGAGCGCAAGGTGCGTATCGAGGTCGGCTACGGTCTCGAACCGGTCATTACCGACGCCTATTCGTCCGTGATCATCCAGAACGCCATCCTGCCGGCCTTCCGCGACGGCGATTATCAGACCGGCATCGTCAAGGGCACGGACGAGATCATCGCCCAGCTTTCGGCCGATCGCGGCACCGCCATCGAAAAGGCGCGTCAGGTCGCCCAGCAGCCGGTGCACAAGGCGGAGCGCTTCCCCGTGTGGATCATCATCGTCGTGGTGCTGTTCCTGATTATCTTCGGGCGCGGCTGGCTGCCCTTCTTCATCCTTGAGGCCCTGCTGCGCGGCGGCGGAGGTAGCGGCTGGAGCGGCGGCGGGGGTGGCGGCGGTTTCAGCGGCGGCGGCGGCAGTTTCGGCGGCGGCGGTTCGTCGGGTAGCTGGTAGAGGGAAAGACGGACATGCCTTTGAACATCGACCACGCCCGCATCAATGCCGCCATCGCCCGCGCCGAAACGCAGACGGCCGGTGAAATCACCTGCGTCATCAAGAAAACGGCGCTCGACTACCCGGAAACGCCGCTGATGTGGGCCGCGGCTTCGGCCTTTATCCTGCCGCTGATCTTTCTGAGTCTGGGCGTGTGGCCGCACGACTGGCTGGGGCCGGTCTTGAGCGCCCTTGCCGGGTGGAATGCACCCAATGTCACCGGCGAATTGCTGGCCGCCGAAGCCATCATCTTTTACGCCCTGACGCAATTGCTGCTGTTTGCCGCCGTCTATCTGCTGGTCAGCGTGCCAAAGGTGACCCTGTGGCTGACGCCGCGCTTCATCACGCGCCGCCGCGCCCATAAGAAGGCGCTGGAACAGTTCATGGCGCGCGGCCTGCACCTGACCGAGGCGCGCACCGGCGTGATGATCTTCTGCGCCCTTGAGGAACGCTTTGTCGATGTGATTGCGGATGAGGGCATCTATTCGCGCGTGGACAAGAGCGAATGGAACGCCACGGTCGCCGCACTGGTCAGCCATATCAAAAAGGGCGACCTGACCACAGGATTTGAGGCCGCCGTGGAACGCTGCGGCGTGGTGCTGAGCGCCCACTTCCCGCCGGGGGCCACCAATGCCAATGAATCGCCCGACGTGCTGATCGAGATATAATGCTGGCCGCCGCACTTGTGCCCCTTTACGAAGCCCTGAGCACCGATCCCGCCGTACATACGGGCCGGGCGTTGAAAACCGAGGGCCTGATGGTGGGCGGCAAGCTGTTCGCCTTCCTGATGGACGATTATCTGGTGCTGAAACTGCCTGTGGCCGAAGTCAATGCGCTGATTGCCGCGACGGGCGCGCATCACTTGTCGCGTGGCGGAAAGCCAATGAAAGAATGGGTGTGTCTGCCACCCGCGTCGCGTGACCTATGGCTGACCAAGGCGGTTGAGGCCAAGGCGTTTGTGCAGTCGTTGATGTGACCCTCTCCTCCCTGTTGCGAAGCAATGGGGAGGTGGCAGCCCGCAGGGCTGACGGAGGGGGACGGCGCTACAGGCAACCCAAAGCTCAGTCGCCGATCGTTCGAGCCACCCCCCTCCGTCAACTCACTTCGTTCGTCGCCATCCCCCCATGCCTTTGGCATAGGGAGGAGAGAAGAAGCGAATATGCGACTGGCCTTCCCCACTGATCCCGTGTACACACCGCCGCCCTTTTGTGTGTCTTCGGCGGAACCTCCCATGTCTTTGCGTCCCTATTGCGGTATAGACTTCGGCACCTCCAATTCGGCGGTCAGCGTCGGGCGCGGTGATCAGGTGCAGCTTGTCCCCGTTGAAGGCGATGCCGTCACCCTGCCCTCGGCCCTCTTCTTCAATACCGAAGAGGACCACCTCAGTTTTGGGCGCAAGGCGATTGCCGAATATCTCGACGGCTATGAAGGCCGTCTGATGCGCGCCCTGAAATCGGTGCTGGGCAGCCATCTGATCGGGGAAACCACGCAGGTCGGCACAAAGCGCAAAAACTTCCGTGAGATCATTGGCCTCTACATCGCGCACGTGAAACAGGCCGCCGAACGCCACGCCGGTGAGCGCATCGAAGACGTGGTGCTGGGCCGTCCTGTGCACTTTGTCGATGACGATGCGGAGGCCGATCAGCGCGCCGAAAACGAGCTGCGCGGCATTGCCGAGGCGCAGGGCTTCAGGACCATCCGCTTCGAATACGAACCTCTGGCCGCCGCCCGCGATTACGCCAGCCGCCTCAGCGCGCGCGAAACCGTGCTGGTGGTCGATATCGGCGGCGGCACGTCGGACTTTTCGGTCCTCAGCCTGTCACCGGACCATTCCGATATTCTCGCCAATACCGGCGTGCATATCGGCGGCACTGACTTTGACCGCCTGCTCAGCATGGATACGGCCATGGTCGATATGGGCTGGAAGTCGAAGCTGAAAAGCGGGCTCGACATGCCGGGCCTGACCTATCATCAGCTTTCGACCTGGCACCTGATCAACTTTCTCTACACGCAAAAGGTCATGCACAGCGTGCGCGAACTGCACCATCTGGCTGAACGCCGCGACCTGACGCAGCGCCTGATCAGGGTGCTGGAAGACCGCATGGGCCACGCCATCGCCAGCCGCATCGAAGCCGCCAAGATCGCTTTGTCGGCCGATGAAGTCACGCACATCGACTATGCCGATATCGAAGCCGGCTGGGTGTCGGACGTGACGCGCGAGACGCTGATTACGGCGACGGCGCGCGAAGTGGCCAAGGTGGTGGCCACCGCCTTGCTATGTGTGGAAAAGGCGGGCCTTAAGCCGGACGCCATCCATACCCTGTTCATGACCGGCGGTTCGACTGCCATGCCGGGCTTTGAGGCCGCCATGCAGGCCGCCTTCCCGGCTGCCAACATCAATTACGGCGACCGCTTTTCATCGGTGGCGTCGGGTCTGGGTCTGGCGGCACGGGCGCAATATGCCCGATAATATCCGTTAGCGATTAAAGGCTTGCAGAAAAAGATCGACGGCTTCTTGGGCCCCTGTCAGCGTCACCCCCATATAGGTTTCGCTTTCGAAATTGATCTTCTGACCCTTGATCTTATAGGTGGCGCTCAGAATTTCCTGAGAGCCGCCGAGACCCCACCATGTGCCGACGCGCTTCGCCTTCAGCGCCTTAAGCGTTTGACGGATACGTAACGCCAGCTCTGTATCGTATTCGTTGCCTAAAGCCACACTTTTTATCGACATGGCCCCCCCCTCCGAACCTATATGCCTATTTCTACAACCCTTTGATCCATGTGAGCAGAGCGGCATCGTCGCTCATGTCCCCCTCGAACACATGCGCCGGGCGTTGCGGCTCATTATTGCCGCGCGGGCGTCCGCGATAGACCTTCATAGGCACCCCAATACCCGCCATCCCACTGGGCAAGGTCTGGTCGCGGACTTCCATATAGAGGGTGTCGGCTGAGGTTTCGCGCCCGACCTGCACCGCGCCCAGCGCCTTCCACAGATCCACCGCATCGAGGCACGCCGACCCGCAAGAGGTATCCGTCAGGACAAAGACACGACCCTTGAAAAGGGGCGCTTGCGGTCCGGCAAGTCCTTGCGACGCTTCGCCCTCATTGGCATCGTGCCAGTAGGCTTCACCCTTATCGCGCGCCGCCTTCATCCCGGCCAGTGCGCGCTCGCCCCACTGAATGGCCTCAACGCTGCCGCTATTGGCCTTCTGATCGGCTACGAAGGCGGCAATGGTGGCTATATTGGCTTCGGATGGCCGCCAATCGACGGCGTCCGCGCCTCTGGCCTCATGGGCCGCCGTCCACTCGCCGCCCCAGATTTGACGCGCAATCTCATAGCCCCATTGCGATGAGCCGCCGCCATTGCCGCGCAGGTCCAGCACAACACGACCGACCCTGTTTAACCGCGCCGGGTCGGCCTTGAGCGCGGCGATCAGGGCGGTCAGTTCACGATAGTCGTCGCTTTGTGTATTTCCATTAAATCCGGGCGCAGACAGCCACAACGTCCCCTCGGTTTCGCGCAAACCGAAACGATAGTTACCAGCCGGCCGTGTCAATTGACGATATTTGCCAAGGTCTTCGTTACTGATCTGCGTCCACATCAACCGATAGGTTTTCGCGCCCGCTTCGGTGGCAAAGCGGCAGGCTTTCAGCGGCTTGAGATAAGGGTTGTCCGTATTGACGAACAGAAGATCGCCATAGGTGACGCGCTGCGATTCGAGAAACCAGCGCCCGCGGAACGCACCGACGCGCTGTTCGGCCAGCGGGCCCGCCTTAGTCCCATCGCACGAAATCAGCTTCGCCCCCATAGGCGGCGTGTCCGTACGGCCCTCCTGGCGCGCCGCCACGACCTGATTTACACCCGTCCATACGGTCAGAAAACCCGGCCAACTATTGTTGAGCCTGGCCCCATCGCCGATGCCATAAAGCTGCACATGGCCGTCATCGAACGCCGCCTGATAGGCCCGAAGCGCCCACCACCAGCCGCCGGGCGTATGCACCGTCTTCGCCCGTTGCAGCGCCTGTTTCAGCCCGGCCTCAGCACGCGGGCGAAAGCCGGGGTTAAGCGGATCGACCGGCCCCGGATGGCTGTCCATAATGGCGGCGTGAAAGGCCGTCACATCGGCCTCCAGCCGCGCCTTCCAGTCAACAGGACTGGCGGGCGCTGTGTCCTGCGCCTGCGCCGCGCAGGCGGTGCCTGCGATAAGCCCTGCCAGCAAAAGAATCCGGTGCATTCGCTCCCCCGTTCGGATATGAACACCACAGCTTATCCCGTTCCGGTTGATTGCCAAGAGGCGAAGGACCAGACTACCCGAAATAATGCGACAAAATCGCAAGGACCGGCTTGCCATCGCCACCCGGCTTCTGTATTAACGCGCTAACACAGTAACACACATGACTGACAAGCCCGCCAAGACCCCGCAATCCTTCGCCGCCGATGAGGCGGAGCTGGTGCGCGCCCTTCTGACGCTCAAAACGCCCGAAGAGGTGCGCGCCTTTCTCGACGACCTGTGTACGCCGTCGGAAATCCGGGCCTTTGCCGAACGCTTTAAGGTCGCGCGTCTGCTGGACGAAAACGCCCTCTCCTACCGGGACATCTCGGAACGGACGGGGGCATCGACCACCACCGTCACCCGTGTGGCGCGCTTCCTGCGCGACATGCCGCACAAGGGCTACCGGCTGGTGATCGACCGATTGAACCAAGAAAGTCACTAAAGTCCTATGCCTTCCGAAACCCTCAGACTGCGTATCGCCGTTCAGAAATCCGGCCGTCTGGCCGACCGTTCGCTGGAGCTGATTTCCGGCGCGGGCCTGCGCGTCATGAAGGGCGCCAATGAGCTTTTGTATCGCATCGAGAACCAGCCCATCGACCTCCTGCGCGTGCGCGACGACGACATCCCGACCTTTGTGGCCGATGGCGTCGCCGAACTCGGCATCGTCGGTTACAACGTGCTCGCCGAACACTTTCCAGAAGATGACCTCGAAGAGCGCATCGTCATGCGCCTCGGTTTTGGCAAGTGCACGCTGAAGATCGCCGTGCCGGACAGCGTCACCTATGAGGGCCCCCAAAGCCTCGAAGGCAAGCGCATCGCCACCTCCTACCCCAATATTCTGGGCAAATGGCTAAAGGACCGGGGCGTCAGCGCCACCATCGTCGAAATGCGCGGCGCGGTCGAAGTGGCCCCGCGCATGAAGATCGCCCACGCCATCTGCGACCTCGTCTCGACCGGCGCGACGCTGGAGGCCAATGGCATGAAGGCCGTCGATCTGGTGCTGGCCTCCGAAGCCGTGCTGATCAAGGCCCCGCACGCGCCGCCAGCCGATCTGGCGCACGTCTATGACATGCTGCTGCGCCGTTTCGATGGCGTGACGGCCTCGAACGGGGCTAAATATGTGATGCTTAACGCGCCGCGTGAGCATCTGAACGAGATTATCGAGCTGATTCCCGGTGCCGATGCCCCGACCATCATGCCGCTGGCCGGGCGCGAAGACACGGTGGCGGTCCATGCGGTGTGTCAGGAAAATGTCTTCTGGGACACGCTGGACAGGCTCAAGGCCGCGGGCGCTTCGGCGATCCTCGTCCTGCCGATCGAAAAGATGATGAAGTAGGTGTCGCGGACACCCTTTTAGTTAGGCCTGCGGCATCGCAGGCGGGTATGCACCATGAAGACCTTTATCTGGAACGATCTCAGCGCTTCTGAGCGCAAGACGGCCCAAAAAACCGTCCTTGCCCGTCCGGAAAACCGGCGCGACGCCCGCGTGCTCGAAACGGTGAAGACCATTTTCGACGACGTCGAAGCGCGCGGCTTTGAAGCCGTCACGGACTGGGCGACGCGGCTCGACGGTCACGCCCCCGTGCGCGTCGAGCTGACGCGCGGTCTGGTCGATGAGGCGCGCGCCAATCTGAGCGCCGAAGACCTCGCCGCCATGGAACTGGCGGTCGAACACGTGCGCGCCTTCCACGCGGCTGAGTTGCCGTCCGCAGGTCCCATCATCGCGCCATCGCAAGGCCTGTCGCTCCAGCGCGTCTATCGCCCGATCTCGACCGCAGGCCTCTATGTGCCGGGTGGCACGGCGCCGCTGTTTTCGACCCTGATCATGACCGCCGTGCCCGCTCTGGTCGCCGGTGTGCCCAACAGAGTCTGCGTCACCCCGCCAGCCAAGGACGGCTCGCTGCACCCCATGATGATCGCCGCCGGGGCCGCTGCCGGTCTTGAGGCCGTGTGGCGCGTCGGCGGGGCGCACGCTATCGCCGCCATGGCTTTGGGCGCACTGCCCGACGTCCCGGCAGCGGACAAGCTGTTCGGGCCGGGCAACAAGTACGTCGCAGAGGCTAAAAGATACGCCACCGAGCGCATCTCCGGCATCGCCATCGACATGCCCGCCGGGCCGTCGGAGCTGATGGTCATTGCCGATGCCTCGGCCAATGCGAAGCTGATCGCCGCCGACCTTCTGTCACAGGCCGAACACGACGCCGATGCGCAGGTGGTGCTGGTGACGCTGGACGCGGATCTGATCACCGCCGTCGCCGCCGAACTTGAGACGCAACTGGCGACCCTGCCGCGCGCCGCCATTGCCCGCGCCTCGCTGGAGCAGGCCCGCCTGTTTGTGGTCGATAGCCTTGAGGCCGCCGCCGAAGTCGCCAACCTCTACGGCCCCGAACACCTGGCGCTTCAGGTGGCCGATCTCGACGCCCTGATCCCGCAACTGACCGCCGCCGGAACGGTGTTCGCCGGGACCTATGCCGCCGAAACCTTTGGCGATTATGCGGCGGGGCCCAGCCACGTCCTGCCCACCGACGGCGCGGCGCGGGCCTGGGACGGCATCACCATCCGCTCCTTCCTGACCAGCTTTGTGGTGCAGCGCGCCACCAAACAGGGCGCGGCGACCATTGCGCCCGCCGCCGCGCGTCTGGCGCGTCTGGAAGGCCTCGAAGCCCATGCGCTGGCGGCAGATTTCAGGCTGGAGGTTTAAAATGACACTGTTGTGCACTGCCGCCAGCTTTTTAAGTTGCGCTACCGCTTCGCTGTCTGAGCGCAGGGCGGCAGATTTCCGGTTAGAGGTCTAACATGTTCGCGTCTCCCTTTACCGCCCTCAATGCCCAGGGTTCCGGCCTCGAAGCCTCGCCGCCCTCGCTGGAGCCGCTGCGTGAGCGCATGGCTGAGCTTTATGGCGTCGAGCCCTATCAACTCATGGTCACGCGCGGGGCCTCACACGCCACCGAAATCCTGATGCGCCGCCTGAAGGTCAATGGCTATGAGGCCGTTTTCACCGAGCCCTGCTATTCGGAGCGGCAATACCACCTGCAAAGTCTGGCCGACGCTTATGGCCTGACGCTGAAACAGGCGACCAAGCCGCTGATGACGCTCAAGGGCGCGGGCATGTACGTCATCGACAACCCCGCCATGCCCGATGGCAAGGCCTGGGACCTGATCGCGGCGCGCACCCTGGCCGTTGAAATCTTCCCGGCCCTGCTGGTGATCGACGAGAGCTATTTCGACGTCTGCGACGCCCAGAGCCTGATCGAGCTGACCAAGTCCGAATCGAACGTGGTCGTGCTCAAAAGCCTGTCCTTCCTGTACGGGCTTTCGGGCGCACGGGTCGGCGCGCTGATCTCGTCGGCCAAGACGCTGAACGGTCTGACGCGTTTCTGTGAGCCGGTGCCGCTGCCCACGCCGTCGATCCGCGCCGCCGAAGCCGCTCTGGCCCCGTCGCGCGCCTTAAGCGTTCAGGCGCGCATCGACCTGATCCGCGGCGAACAGGCGCGCTTGCGCGACGCACTGGAACAGGCGTCCGCCGTGGTGCAGTTCCACGTCAATGACGGCCCCTTCGTGTTTATCAAACCGAAGGACCTGATCCGCAGCCAGACCCAGCTCAAAAAGTTCGGCATCACCGCCAAGAACGCCTATGAGGGCCTGATCATGGCGCTGGGCGACAAGGCGCACAATGACCGCATTCTGGCGGCGCTCGGGGTCAGCATGGAAGCCGGACGCCCAGCGCGGCGCGGTGAGGTGCTGCGCGACACCAAGGAAACGAAGATTTCGGCCATTGTCGATCTCGATACGCCCAAGCCGGTGAAGATTCACACCGGCATCGGCTTCTTCGATCATATGCTGGATCAGGTGGCGACGCACGGCGGCTTCTCGCTGCAACTGTCGTGTCAGGGCGATCTGGAAATCGACGGCCACCACACCATCGAAGACTGTATGCTGGCCTTTGGTCAGGCTTTGAAACAGGCGCTGGGCGACCGCGTCGGCATGGCGCGCTTCGGCTTTGTCCTGCCGATGGATGAAACCGAAGCGAAGGTGTCAATCGACATTTCCGGCCGCGCCTTCTGCGTGTTCAAGGGCGAGTTCGACGCCAGCCACATCGGCGACTATCCGACCGAAATGACCGGCCACGCCTTCCGTTCGCTGTCCGAAGCGCTGGGGGCCTCGATCCACGTCGAGGTCGCGGGCGAAAACGACCACCACAAGGTCGAAGCCTGCTTCAAGGCGCTGGGGCGTGCCCTGCGCATGGCGACCCGCATCGAAGGCGACGCCCTGCCCTCGACCAAGGGGATGCTCGCATGAGTCAGGTCGTAGTCATCGAACTGGGCTGCGCCAATACCGCCTCGGTGCTGTTCGCGCTGGAGCGTCTGGGCGCTGAGGCCGTGCTGTCGTCGGATGCCGCCGAAATCCGGGCCGCCGATCGCGTGGTGCTGCCCGGCGTCGGCGCGGCGGGCTTTGTGATGAGCCGTATCCACGAGCTGGGGCTCTATGACACGATCCGGGGCCTGACCCAGCCGCTGATGGGCGTCTGTCTGGGGCAGCAACTGCTGTTCGACAGCTCTGAAGAGGGTGATGTTGCCTGTCTGGGCCTCATTCCGGGCCGGGTCGTGAAGATGGACGCCCCTAAGCCGCTGGTCGTGCCTCATATGGGTTGGAACCAGTTACAGGCCGTGCGCGAAGACCCGCTGACGGCGGGCCTGAATGCGGGTGACTATGCCTATTTCGTGCACAGCTTCGTCTGTCCGGTCACCGAACATACGCTGGCGCAATCGACCTATGGCGCGCCGTTCGCGGCTATGGTGCGTAAGGGGAATGTCTGGGGCTGTCAGTTCCACCCCGAACGCTCCTCGGCCGCCGGCGCGAAGATACTCGAAAACTTTCTGACACTTTGATACCTGCAACACCCACCCCGCCCCCACCCCCATTTGCTGCGCAAATGGTCCCCCTCCCCACCCCGGGGTGGGGAGGTATGAAACACCGCACGAGGGGCGCAGCCCGGAGATGCGGTGGGGGTTCTTCCTTTTTACGCTGCGCCGGAGTTACGGCATGATCCTCTACCCCGCTATCGACCTGATCAACGGTGAATGTGTCCGCCTCGCGCAAGGGCGGTTTGATGCCGTCACCAGATACGACTCCGACCCGTTCAAGCGTCTGGCCCTGTTCAATGAAGAGTTCGCGGAATGGGTACATATCGTCGATCTCGACGGGGCGCGCGCCGGCTCACCGCAGCAACACGAACTGATCGGGCGGCTGGCGCAGGCCTCGCGCGCCAAGATCCAGACCGGCGGCGGTGTGCGGTCGCGTGCCCATGTGCAGACCCTGCTCGATCAGGGCGTCTCCGCCGTCGTGGTCGGCTCTGCCGCTGTGAAAGACCCCAAGGAGGTGCGTGGCTGGCTGCGCGACTTCGGCAAGGAACGCATCACGCTGGCTCTGGACGTTTTACCCACCAGGGATGGTGATTTCGACGCCGCCCTGCACGGCTGGACCGAAGGGTCGGGGATTTCGCTGTGGAAGGTGCTCGACGAATATCCGGTCGGCGTCGCGCAGCGCATCCTCGTCACCGACGTGTCGCGCGACGGCATGCTGATGGGGCCGAACATGGACTTGATGCGCGCCCTGAGACAAAAACGCCCGGACCTCGACATTCAGGCGTCGGGCGGCGTGCGCTCGGTCGAAGACCTCTATGATCTCAAGGCGCTGGGCGTACACGGCGCCATTGTGGGTAAGGCCATCTATGAGGGCCTGATTGATTTGAAGGCCGCGCTGAACGTGGGATAGTTTTTAGTCGGGCTTTTTAGCCCAAAACCGCTTCACACTTTTGGGAAAGCCCTCATATGTTAGCCAGACGCATCATCCCCTGTCTCGACGTCAAGGACGGCAAGGTCGTCAAGGGCGTGCAGTTTGTTGGCCACGAAGTGCTGGGCGACGCCGTCGATATGGCGCTGCGCTACCGCGACGAAGGCGCCGATGAACTGGTGCTGTATGACATCACCGCCTCTGCCGAAGGGCGCACGGTGGATTACAACTGGGTGCGCGACATTGCCCGTGCGCTCGACATCCCCTTCTGCGTGGCGGGCGGCATCCGTTCGGCGGAGCAAGCCGTGAAGTGCCTCAATTCCGGGGCCGACAAGGTGTCGATCAATTCGCCTGCGCTGGAGCGTCCGGACCTGATCAACGAACTGGCCGAAATGGCCGGGTCGCAGTGCGTGGTGGTGGGGGTGGATTCAAGAGAACTGCCCCTCCCGAAAAGTGGGAACCGCTTTTCGGATACAGAGGGGCAGCCGCCTTTAAATAGCGATTATTACGTTCATCAGTATTCCGGCGATCCGGACAAAATCCGCGCCGCGGGTCGTCGCACGCTCGACTGGGTGGTCGAGGCGGCGGAACGCGGGGCCGGTGAAATCGTGCTCAACTGCATGAATCAGGACGGTGTACGCAAGGGGTATGATATTCGGCAACTCAGGCTGGTGCGCGACCTGATCGACATTCCGCTGGTGGCCTCCGGCGGGGCCGGCGCACCGGAACACTTTACCGAGGTCTTCGATCAGGCCGACGTGTCGG
Source organism: Asticcacaulis sp. W401b (assembly GCF_046503825.1). Taxonomy (NCBI): domain Bacteria; kingdom Pseudomonadati; phylum Pseudomonadota; class Alphaproteobacteria; order Caulobacterales; family Caulobacteraceae; genus Asticcacaulis; species Asticcacaulis sp. W401b. The sequence continues at coordinate 93,962 of NZ_JBKFEE010000003.1, read as the reverse complement.
GCGCTCTGGCCGCCAGCGTCTTCCACAAGAAGATCATCCATATCCCGGACCTCAAACGCGACCTGCAAAAGGCGGGAATCGCGGTTAGGGTATAGTTCGCGCCCGTCCAATCGCAGATTGGGCGGAAATAAAGCGAAAAAATCTCGCAGGGCCGCCCCAAGAGATTTTTTCTCAATCTGATAAAACGTGAAAAAGTATCGAGGCACAGCCGAGAGACTTTGTTCACGAGGAAATTATATGCCCGAAGCCCACAAACTCCCCAATCCCCTGACGCTGGCCGAAATCGACGCGCTCGATTTCACCAAGGGCGACGGCCTGATCCCCGCCATCGTGCAGGACGCTGACACGCTTCAGGTGCTGATGCTGGGTTATATGGACCGCGCCGCCCTGAGCGAGACCCTGACCGATCGTCAGGTGACCTTCTTCTCGCGGTCAAAAAATGGCCGCTGGCGCAAGGGGGAGACGTCGGGCGATTTCCTCAATCTGGTCAGCGTGACCACCGATTGCGACGAAGATGCCCTGCTGGTGTTGGCCCGTCCCGTCGGGCCGACCTGTCACACCAAAACCACCTCGTGCTTTGGACACGACACCGCGCCCGGCATCGGCTTTATGGGCCATCTGGCCGCCGTGGTGAAGGACCGCGCCAAGGCCCCGCCGGCCGACAGCTACACCGCCCGCCTGATGCAGAAGGGCGTCGCCAAGATTGCCCAGAAGGTCGGCGAAGAAGGGCTTGAAACCGCTCTGGCCGGGCGCTGCGGTGACCTCGACGAACTGCATAACGAGGCTGCCGACCTGCTCTATCACCTGTCGGTGCTGCTGATGGCGCGCGACACGACGCTGGAGGCCGTGCTGGATATCCTGCGCGAGCGTCACACAGGGCGGTAAGTCCTTTCCGCGTTTTCGGATTCGACAAGTGCCCGCTTGGTGTTAGAACGGGTAGGATAACGCCGATCCGAGCCTGCCCATGCGTCGCCCTGCCTTTGTCCTGTTCCTGTTTGTCCTTGTCGCGCTGGTCAGTGCGCCGGATATAGCGCGCCGTTTCACCGACATCGACGCCGCGTGGCTAGGCTGGGTTCAGGCCTTGTTGATGGCAGCAGGGGTGGTCTTTGCCGCCCGCGCCCGTTTGCGCGATGCCGGTAAGCCCGAAGGCTGGCTATGGCAGGCCCTGCTGGTCGTCACGCCTGTCTATGCCCTGTTTGCCTCACCGGTCGCAGGTCTTCTGCCCATACCAAGTCAGCTCAGCACCCTGGCCCTGGTCGGGGCCAACGGGCTGGTGTTCGGTGGACTAGTCGCTCTGGCCTTGGTGCCGTCGGCTCACCCCGCAACATCCGCTACGACCCGCCGATCAGACTCCGATGGCGGCTTTGTCCCGGCGACGGACACGTCCTCCGCTCCGTCTTCCGGCAAGGGCACACACGATTCGTCCAGCGACAACGGCTCTGCCGACTCATCAAGCAGTGATGGCGGCGGGGACGGCGGCGGCGGCGGCGGCGGGGATTAATAGATCGGACAGGCCTTCCACTCATAGGGCACGGCCATCAGCGAGCGGCCGCGCCATTCGATGCGATAGCCGCGACCTTCGGCCGGGCGGTCAGACATGTCTTCGCAACGGCTCATGCTGACATAGCCCAGCACCTGCTGCCCCTTACGCTCGGCGGAATACTTGCCATCGGCAAAGCGCACCTTGGCCGTGTCGTAATCCTGCCAGACGCGCTCACCGTCGCGCACCTGACGCTTCAGCACCACCACGTCCAGCGCCTTGTGGTCGAAGGCGCGCATATAGCCGATGACCTCTTCGAAGCAGATACCGGGCAGAAGCTGCGCCGTGTCCGGGCACGAACTGCGCGCCATGGCCACCGGACGCGCCTCGCCATAGGCTTCGAAAATGTCGCGCGGCGTCGGCGCAGGCGGCGCGCCGCAGTCGCTCAAGGCCTCTTCGGCGACAAACAGCGCACCCTCGCGGTCGTGCACACGGAAGACAGTGGCCTGAGTCGCCGAACAGCCCGACGGGATGGTCAGCTTGCTGCGCTCGAACCAGCGCTTGTCGGCCTTGAACCCCTTGCTGGCGCGCTTGAGCACCAGTTGTTCGACCGCCTCGTCCTTCAGCACATCGCCGGCGCGCACCGCGTATTTCGAGGCGATGAGGTCCAGTTCCTTTTCTTCCGCATGGGCTTGCAGATAGGCGATACCCGTCTGCGCGCAGTAGGTTTTGCGCACCACATCGCTTTCGGCACAGGCCGGGTCCGGCTGCGCCAGATAGCGCCAGTCACCTTGCGCGCGCAGGGTTTCGGTGCGCGGCCAGGCGTCGCGGCTGGCGCGTACCGGGGCCCCGGCCACGGGCGGATCAACCGGAATGGATGGGCCATCGACGCGCCAGGGGCCGTTCGGCTGACGCGGACCGCCGCCACAGACCACGGTCTGACGCTCCTGCGCCACCGTCTGCCCGCCACGGGTTTCGACCGTGTAGAACACACCTTCGCCGCGCAGGGCATAGCAGTCGCGCGGCACAAAAACGTCCGAGGTCGGCAGGTCGGCTTCGCGCCAGCGCAGGCCTTCGGGCGTCAGGGTCAGGTCGAACAGGCTGTAATCGCGGCCATAATCGCCGCGCACGGCTTCGCCCGCGGCTGCCGCATAGCGCACACCCAGCACCCGCGCCTGAGTAAGTCCGGAGGCCTTAAGCGTCGCCGCCACGCCGTCAAAACAGGGGCCATTGTCGAAAGACCGCGAGGCTTCGGGGCAGTTGGCCTTTGGCGTCGCCACATAGCGGGCCGCGCCCAAAACCTCATGCACCGTGCCGATTCGCGCCGGCTCCACCAGACGCGGCGTCATCTGCGCCTGCGCCACGGCCGGATACACAATGGCCCCCAAAGCTATACCGGCCACGATCAAACCTGGCTTACGTAAGCGCATGTTCGCCCCCATTTCTGCAATCTGTGATATTTTCGCTGCACGTCCCTGACAGCGTCTTTACCATAACCCACAGGGCAAACAATCGCCATAATTTCCAGCAAATGAGGCACCATAGGAGAAGGTCGGCCACGCGTTCATTGGTAAGCCTTGCCTCAGAACCTTTTAGTTGCAGTCGTCAACGATTTGCGGCATATTTGTGATGATTTAAGGCACGAGGCATGGGCTTTGCCTGACCTCAGACTCTCGATTTCAAAGTGGCGTAAGGCTGGCCGGGGCAGACCGGTGGGGACTTTCTGGACGCGCATCTCACATGTCGGCGCTGTTTGACATCATTATCGGCTTTATTGCGGCCCTTGTTTCCGCGGCCTTCCTGCATTTCGGTGCCGGTGCGGCGCCTGAACAGCCGAAACCTGCGCCCGTCACCCAGAAACAAGCCGTGCCGGCGGCCACGCCGAGCGCACCGGTCACACCCGTAAGCGAAACCACCCCGCTCAGCCAACCGGCCCCGGCGCAAGAGGCCGCCCCTCGGACCGTGGCCGTCAAAAGCGAAACCGTAAAGTCTGAGGCCAAACGCGATGCAGCGGTGAGCGCGCCCGTCGTGCGGGTGAAGGTCGTGCGCTCCGAAGCGCAAACCGCGCTGCCGCCGGTGGCGGCACCCGCGCCTCCGGCTCCGCCCGCCCTGGCCCTGCCGCCTCTGCCAGCGGTTCCGGCCCTGAGACTGCACGTTGCCGAACTGAGCGCCGAGGATCAGGCCAATATCGCGCGTGAAGTGGAAAAGAGCCTGCGCGCCGCCGAACGGGCGGGCGCGCTGGAAATCGCCGTGCGCGGCGAAGATGCCAGGTGGGTGATCAAGGCGACAAAGGCCGCCAAAGCGTCGCGTCAGGCACAGGAAGACGCGCTGAGCGGTCCCTGCCCGGACTCGCATGGGGTCCCCGCGACGGGTCAGATTCGCACCATCGTCGCCCAATAGGCCGACAGGGCGTCGCCGCCGAACCCGGACAGGGGGCGGCCTATGGTAAACATCCTCGCCTCTACCCCGCTAAACCATTTGCGTTATCAATGATCTGCGGCTAGCGTTCGCCTCACGGGAGAACCCGGCTTTCCGGTGGTAAAGACCCTGGCGCAGGACAGTATTCTATGAAATCTCGCATTCGTCCCCCTCTGAACCTCTCGTCTTCCGAGACGCGGGGGCGCAAATCCAGACTGCGCCCGCTGTTTGAGGACGATACGCCTGCCGAAGATACGGCCCCAGAGGCAATGCCAGAGGCAATGAATGCCGAGACGGCGAACCTGAGCGCGGATACGGACGATCTCGACATCCCGTCGGCCGCGCACCTGAGCGATGCCCGCACAGACAGCGAAGCGACGCATGACGTCGTGCCTGAAACCGCGCAGGCCCCGCTTGAGGTCGAGCCCGCGCCGGTGGACGACCTGCTCGACCGGCCACTGGATTTCCATGCGGTCTCAGAGCCGCAACCGGCCCCGCCGCCCGCCGAAACGGTTGAGGCTCCGCTGCACGCCCCCGTGCCGCCGCCGACCCACACTGAGGCGCCGTCCGCCCTCACCTCGCACCGCAAGGCCGAGCCCGCCACCGCGCCGGTCAGCCCCGTGGAAGTCAAGCCCGACGGCATCATGAAGCTGTCGGGCGGTTCACCCGTGCCCTTCTGGGGCGGGGTGACGGTGATCAGCCTGGGCTGGGCCCTGTGCCTGACGGCCTTTATTCTGGGGGCCGAAACCCAGATCGCCGCCTTTACGCTTCAGCCGTTCCGCGTGGTGATTCTGGGGGCGCTGGCCCTGTTCCCCATCGGCCTGATCGTCGCCACGGCCTTTGCGCTGCGCCATGCCGCCGCCCTGTCGCGCGAAGCCCGCCGCACGGCGGCGCTGGCCGACGCCATGGTTGCCCCCGCCGCCATTGCCGCCACCCAGACGACCGCTCTGGTCGAGTCGCTGCGTCAGCAGGTCGAGCAGGCGGTGCGCGCCGTGCGCGTGGCGCACAACGACCTCAATGAACTCAGCCTGCGCATGAAGGTTGAAACCGAATCCATGCTGGCCGCCGCCGAACAGGCGCGCCAATCGACGCAGACCATCACCGGGGCCCTGTCGCTTGAGCGGCAGGCGGCGATGGATATGGGCGTGCAACTCGATGAACAGGCGCGCGGCGTTATCGACGCCGTGGACCGTCAGGCGCGTATGGTCGCCGATGCTTCCGATCTGGCGCAGACGCAGTTGCGCGAAGCCGAAGCCGCACTGGCGGCGCGCGCGGCTGACCTCGCCACCGTGGCCGCCGATACGCACAATACGGCGCGCACCGTCGCCGAAGACCTGGATCGTCAGACCCTGCGTCTGGAAACCGCCGGGGCCGGCGTCGCCGATCAGATCCGCAGCGTCGAGGAAGGCCTGGGGCAGCAGCGCGCCGGGCTGGTCTCCGCCGCCCTGTCGCTGCGCGCCGATCAGGAAGACTTCGCCGTCCATCTGGAAAACCAGCGCGCACAACTGTCCGAAGCGCTCAGCGTGACGCGCAACGCCACCATCGAGCTGGGCGAAAGCTCGTCGCGCGGCGTCGATATTCTGCGCGATCTGGTGCTGCACGCGCAGGAACAGTTCCGTCAGGTGCTCAACGGCGCCGAAAACGAGCGCACGGCCTTTGAAACGCGCATCCATTCGACCCTGTCCAACATCTCGGTCATGGCCGCCGATGCGCGCGATGAACTGATCAACGAGACCCGCCGCGCGCTGGAGCAGCTGAATATCGCCGCCGAAGACGCCCGCCGCGCGGCCGCCGATGCCGCCCAGACGGCGCAGGTGCGCGTCGATCGCCTCAACGAATCCCTGTTCGAAGCGGGCAAGAAGGCCGATGAGGCGTTCGATGCCCGGTTCAATTCCGCGCGTCGCCTGATCGAGGATTCTGCGACGCTGATCGACGAAGCCGGCCTGACCGCCGCGGATCGTCTCGACAACGCCTTTGGCCACGCCCGCGACGGCATCAAGCAGGTGGAGATGGCGCTGAGCGACCTCAATGCGCGCGCCGACGAACTGCCGCTACAGGCCAAGTCGCGGCTGGAGGAAATCCGCCGCGCGGTCGAAGACGGCCTGCTGGCCATGACCGAGGCGGCGCGCAAGGCGGCGCTGGAAACCGAAAGCGTCGATCAGGCGTTTCAGGAGCGGGTCAAGCGCAATTACGACATGCTGACCGAAGCCGTGCGCCTGATGGGGGTCATTTCGTCCCAGCCCCTGCCCACCGCACCGCCCGCCCCCAACCCCTATGTCGAGCGCTTTGAGCGCCCGCGCGCCGCGACACCCGAACCGCGCACACCTGCGCGCCCCGAACGTCCTGAGCGTGCGCGCCGTGCGCTCGACCCGCTGGAAGCGCCGCTCGATACGCCGCGCCCGATCTCTGCCACCCCGTCGGCGTCGCGTACCCCCAGCGGCCTGTCGTGGCGCGACCTGCTGAACGGCATGGATGGCCGCGAAGCCCCCCCGCGCGCCGCGCCTGCCCGGCCAGAGCCCGCCCCCGCCCCCGTGGAGCCCGGCGGCCCGGACAATCTCGATGACCTGATGATTGCCGAAGTCGCCTCGATGGGCGTCGATGCGCAGGCCCTGCTCAACCGTTCGCGCCTCGAAGAAATCATCGCCGCCATCGTCGCCGACGATAACGAAGGCGCGCGTCTGGTCCTGCGTCGCATTGCGCCGGCGGCCATCCGCCGCCTCAGCCGCCGCCTGACCACCGACGCCAATCTGCGCGATCAGGCGCAGGAATTTGTCACCTTCTACGACCGGCAGCTCAATATCGCCCTGCTCACCCGTGATCCGCGCGGTGCCCTGACCGAGATACTGGCCACCCCGACGGGGCGCACCTATCTTTTGTTCGACGCCGCCATCAGCGATCTGATCTGATGCAACTCACCTGTCGCTCCGAAGCCTGGCCCATTGCCGGGCGCTTCACCATTGCCCGCGGCTCCAAGACCGAGGCGCATGTCATCTATGTCGAGGTGACGGACGGCACGTACAGGGGCCACGGTGAAGCGGTCCCCTATGCCCGCTATGGCGAAACGGTCGAAGGCGCGCTGGCCGCGCTTGACGCCGCACGCGCCGCCATCGAAGCGGGGCAAATACCCGCCCTGACGGGGGCCGCCGCCAATGCGCTCGATTGCGCCCTGTGGGATTTGCGCGCCAAGGCGTCGGGTGTCCCCGCCTGGAAGACGGCGGGTCTGCGTAGTTTCAGTCCGCTGAAGACCGCCTATACGCTGAGCCTTGATACGCCCGAAGCCATGGGGGCGCAGGCCGCCGTCAATGCCCGCCGCCCGCTGCTCAAGCTGAAGATCGGCGGGCCGGACGATCTGTCCCGCGTGGAGGCCGTGCGGCGCAATGCCCCCAAAACGCGCCTGATCGTCGATGCCAATGAAGGCCTGACGCTGGATAGCCTCAAGGCACTGGCGCCCGAACTGCAACGCCTCGGCGTCGTGCTGATCGAACAGCCGTTGAAGGCGGGCGAAGACGACGCACTGGAAGGTTATAAATGCCCCGTGCCGCTGTGCGCCGACGAAAGCCTGCATACGCGCGCCGAACTGGACCGCTGCGCGCGCCTCTATGATGCGGTGAATATCAAGCTCGACAAGACGGGCGGCCTGACCGAGGCTCTGGCCCTGAAACAGGCGGCTAAGGATAAGGGGCTGAGGATCATGGTCGGCTGCATGGTCGCCACCTCGCTCAGCATGGCTCCGGCCATGATCGTGGCACAGGGGGCGGACTTTGTCGATCTCGACGGGCCGCTGCTGCTGGCCAAAGACCGCGAGCATGGGCTGAAAATCACCGGTTCGATGCTGGAGCCGCCCGAACCGGCGCTGTGGGGGTAGATTGGTTAGGCGCGATCCTCTTCGCGCAGATACTCATTCACCGCATAGCGCAATTCACCGGCGTGCGCTGTCCAGCGTTCGGAGTGAATCGAGGTGTCGCCGATCTCGTCGATCAGGCGGCGGATGTCGGCCGCGTGCTGCCTGTTACGCTCACCTCCTGCCGGATGCGCCTCCAGATAGCCCAGCAAAGCCGGTTTGAGCTGCTCATAGGTGACGACGCGCAGCGTATTGTTCACCGTGTCGATCAGGTCGTCGAGCAGGGCCAGAATATTGTCGCGCGTCGGGGCGGTCGAGGTATCGTCGCGGATCAGCTCATCACGTATGGGCATCAGGCGGCCACCGTGTCTTCGGCGACGGCGTTTTCGATACTGCCGGTCAGGTCGCGGTCTTCGGTGACGCGGGCAATATCGCCGATGGACACGACGCCGACGATACGACGGTTGGCATCGAGCACGGCTAGGCGGCGGATCTGCTCGGCCTTCATGTGGCGCGCGGCGACCTCGACGTGGTCGCTGTCCATGCAATAGACGATGCGATCGGTCATCACTTCGGACACCGGGGCGTCGGGGCTCAGGCCTTCAGCCAGACCCCGCACCACAATGTCCCGGTCAGTGACGGCCCCTTTCAGCCGGTCGTCTTCGCCCACGGGCAGGTAGCCGCAATCGCAATCGCGCATCAGGCGCGCCGCGACGGCCAGCGGGGTATCCGGGCGGATAATCTTGATGTCCCGGCACATGACGTCCTTGATCAGCATGGTCCTCTCCTTTTTGGGTTGAACCGAGAGGATAGGCGTCACCACATAAGGTCTCGCCGTGGCCGCCGCGGGCTGAGCTAAGGTTCGGGCAAAACGCCGGTTTAGGGATTTTTGATCTTCATCTGATCTTCAGGCGCGGAGCCAGAAACGCGCAGACGATCAGTTGCAACTGATGGAACAGCATCACCGGCAACAAAACTGGCCCCAGCACGGCGGCCGGAAACAGCGTTCCCGCCATCGGCACGCCTGAGGCCAGCGACTTCTTCGATCCGCAGAACAGCACCACCACGCGGTCTTCGTGGCTGAGGCCCATGCGCCCGGACATCCACCAGGTGCCGCCCATGACCAGCGCCAGAAGCCCGGCCCCGATGACGAAGATCAGGCCCAGATCGCTTAAGCCCACCTTCGACCACAGGCCTTCGACCACCGAGGCCGAAAAGGCCGTATAGACGACCAGCAGGATCGACCCGCGATCGACCCGCCCGACCAGCGTCTTGTGCCGGTCGAGATAGCCCTTCAGCCACGGCCGCATCAGGTGCCCGACCACAAAGGGCAGCAGCAGTTGCAGGGCGATGTCGATGATGGAATCGAGCGACACGCCACCGCCCGTCGCATTCATCAGCAGCGCGACCAGCAGCGGCGTAATCACAATCCCCAGAATATTGGATAGCGAGGCGCTGCACACCGCCGCGGCGACATTGCCGCCCGCTATGGCCGTGAAGGCGATAGACGACTGAACGGTCGAAGGCAGCAGGCACAGGAACAGCACGCCCGACAGGATCATCGGGTCCATCAGCGGTTTCAGCGCCGTCTGAATGCCCAGCCCCAGCAGCGGAAACACGGCAAAGGTGGTCAGGAACACCACCAGATGCACCTTCCACGCCATCAACCCGGCGAAGATGGCTTCGCGCGACAGCTTGGCCCCGTGCAGGAAGAACAGCAGCACGATGGCCGCGTCCTTGACCCAGCCGGCGACCACAGCACTGTCGCCCCGCACCGGCAGGATGGAGGCCAGCCCCACCATGCCCAGCAGGGCCAGGATGTAGGGGTCGAAGGTCTTGATCAGGTTACGCAGCGTAAAGGCGGGAGCATCGGTCATGCCCCCTTGTCGGCGTCTTTGGGCCGATAATCAACCCGGCACGCCCACCTTTTGCGCCGCCAGCAGCGGCACGATCAGATCACTGACCGGTGTCGGAATGCCGTGCACGCGCCCTTTGCGCGCGATGACGGCGTTGCGGGCGTCCCATTCGGTTTCGCGTCCGGCGGCGCGGTCATCGTACATCGAATTGGTGTCGTCGGGCGCGGCGGCCATAAAGCGCGCCATCTGTGTGTCAATCAGAGCGTCGGGCAGGTCCGCGCCTTCGGCCCGCCCCACGGCCACGCATTCGCTCAGAATGGCGCGCGCAATCGCGGCAATACCCGGCTGATGGAAGACCTGCATGGTTTGTCCCGTCAGCGCCAGTACGGCACCGCCCGGCGCGTTGACGCACAGCTTTTTCCAGTTTTCGCTCACATAGTCAGGCGTCGGGCGCGCCGTGACGAAGCTGCCCGTAAACAGGCCGCAGAAGGCCTGACCTTCCGGCGTATCGGCGGTCAGCAAGCCCGCCCGCCCCCGCCACTCAGCCACACCCGGTGCCGAGCGTCCTGCCGGAATATCGACCACCACCGGCACCAGCACCGTCTCCGCCGGAACCACCGGCGTGACCCGCTCACGGTGCTCTACGCCATTTTGCAGGATGGCGACGCGGGTCTGCGGTCCGACCGTGGCATCCAGCCACGCCTTTGCCCCTTCGACCTGATGCGCCTTGACGCACAGCAGCACCCAATCGGCGGGCGTGAGCGCCTCTGGCACGGTGACCACGGTTGCCCGGCGGCGCGGTGCCATCTCACCGGCATTGGCGACCTTAAGCTGCGAAAACGCCTGCCGGGCAGCAAACACCACCTGATGACCGGCGTCGATCAGGGCCGCCCCGACGCTCAGACCGACCGCGCCGGGCCCGATGATGACAATGTTCGCCATTTTATTACGTTTCCTTCCCCAAGGTGATTCTATCGCGTCGTGCGTTTTGACGATAACGTAAACCTCTTCTGCGGGGTGTGTGATGACCGACTTTGCCAAACGTTTCAAGCTGATCAACTACTATCCGCCATTTATCGGGGCGGGCATCCGCGTCGTGCGCACCGATGCCGATTTCACCGAGATCGAGGTGCAGATGAAGCTGCGCTGGTGGAACCGCAACGTGGTCGGCACGCAGTTCGGCGGTTCGCTGTACATGATGTGCGACCCATTCTTTATGGCCATCCTGATGACGCATCTGGGGCGCGGTTACATCGTCTGGGACAAGGCGGCGCGCATCGACTTCCTCAAACCCGGCCGCGGGCGGGTCACGGCCATTTTCCGCATTCCGCCTGAAGAGATCGCGCGCATCCGCGCCGAGGCCGACCGCCAGCCCAAGCTGGAGCCGGAATTTGAGGTCGATGTGGTGGACGACGCCGGCGTGGTGGTGGCGCGCGTGCACAAGACGCTGTATGTGAGGAAAAAGCCTCCGAAATAGCCGCACGAGTGACGAATGGTCTGGTTCGCCAGCGACAATACCGCCCCCATGCACCCCGCCGTTCTGACCGCCCTCAGCGCCGCCAATGCAGGCCACGCGGCCTCCTACGGCGCGGATGACATCACGGCGCGCCTCAATACCCGCCTGCGCGAGGTGTTTGGCAATCCGCACCTCAGGGCCTTCCCGACCTTCAACGGATCGGCGACCAATGGCGTGGCGCTGGCCTCTGTCATGCGGCCGTTCGAAGCGACGATCGCCACGCGCGACGCCCATATCCAGAACGACGAATGCGGCCTGCCGGAGTTTTTCACCGGGGCCAAGATCCTGATTGCGCCGGACGTGCTGGGCAAGCTGACGCCCGAAGGCGTTGAGACCATCGTCGCCCTGTCGCAGGATCACGCGCCGCACGCCGCGCGCCCGAAGGTGATCAGCCTGACCCAATCGACGGAGATCGGCACGGTCTATAGCGTCGAAGAATTGCGCGCCCTGCGGGCCGTGGCCGACCGGCACGGTCTGCTGATCCATATGGACGGGGCGCGACTGGCCAATGGGGTGGCGGCCTTGGGCGTATCGCCGGCCGAGGCCGTGACCGGCGTGGATATTCTGTCGTTTGGCGGCACCAAAGCGGGCGCGGCCCTAGCCGAAGCGGTGGTGATTTTGAACCCTGCCCTGATCCGCGACTTTGAATACTGGCACAAGCGCATGGGGCAGTTGCCGTCCAAAATGCGCTTCGTGTCGGCGCAGTTGCTGGCCCTGATCGAAGACGATTTGTGGCTAACCCTGGCAAGGCACGCCAATGGCATGACGCGGCGTCTGGCCCAAGGACTGAGCGCGCTTGAGGGGGTATCACTGGTCTATCCACAGGCGGCCAATGCCCTGTTTGTCACCCTGCCCCCGGCGCTGGCGGAGGCGTTGCAGACCGCCGGGCACCGCTTCTATCCGTGGTCTCTGGCGGGGGAGCATGTCTATCGGCTGGTATGCAGCTTCGCCACGACAGAGGACGAGGTCACGGCGTTTCTGACGGATTGCCAGACACATCTCCCCGGCCGCTGAGACCTTATCATGTCCAAAACCACCGCTGCCACCGCCGCCCTGCAAAAGGCCGGGATCGCCTTTGATCTCCACCCCTATGCCTACGACCCAGACGCGCCGCGCGTCGGCCTGCAGGCCGCCGAAGCCCTGGGCGTCGATCCGTCGCAGACCTTCAAGACCCTGATGGCAGAGGTCGATGGCAAGGGTGTCTGCGTTGTCGTGCCGTCGGACGGCGAAGTGTCGATGAAGAAGCTGGCGGCGCACTTCAAGGGCAAGTCGGCGCAGATGATGAAGGTGCCCGAGGCCGAAAAGGTGACGGGCTTCAAGGTCGGTGGCATCTCCCCCTTCGGTCAGCGCAAAGCCCATCCGACCGCCATAGACGAGACGGCGCAGCTTTATGACCGCATCTATATCAATGCCGGTCAGCGCGGCCTGTTGCTGTCGATTTCACCCGATGCGGCTGCGCATGTCCTGAATGCCGGATATGTGGATGTAATGGCGGAATAGCACAACCCGTGATAGTGTTCCTGTGGTCTATCAGGAGGCACATATGGCGGACGGTAATCCCTTCTTCGATCCCTTCGGATTGTGGCGGTTCGCGCCGCACACCCTGACGCAGGACATATTGCGCGGCTGGTCACTGATCAGCATTACCGAGAACAATTCGTCAGCGCCCGGCACCGAAAGACGCATTGTCGAACAGGAAAGCTATGGCCGCCAGATCGGCAAGTTGAGCGCGGCGGTACTCTGTCTGATCGACGACCTGCCCGCCGATCAGCGCGATAAGGAAGCCTATACGGAACTGCGGGCCTTGGTAGAGCGCATCGACAAGCTGAAGGCCGGGAGCGCCTCCCAACGGCTTGACCGCTGGAAGGACGATCTGACACGGCTGAAAACCCTCAATCCGGCGGAATATGAGCGGCAAATCCGCGAGCTGAAGGCGCTGCTTGGCTAAACAGACTGGCCTGCGTGGGTGGCGGCGATCACGTCGCCGTCTTACCGACCGTCAGGCCCTTTTGCACCGCCGGACGCGCGCCGACCTTATCGAACCACGCCCGGATATGCGGCGTGTCGGTGAGCAGGGCCTCCTGCTGATAGAAGGTGCGCAGCGTATTGATCCACGGATAGATGGCCATATCGGCGATGGTGTAGTCATCACCCGCCACATAGGCGTGCTTCGACAACTGCGCTTCCAGCACACCCAGCAGGCGTTTGGCTTCGTTGGTATAGCGGTTCAGCGCATAGGGCACCTTTTCCGGCGCAAAAACCGCAAAATGCCCAAGCTGACCGAACATCGGCCCCAGCCCACCCATCTGCCAGTTCAGCCATTCCAGCACCTTGTAACGCGCTTCGCCCGAGGCGGGCAGGAATTTACCGGTCTTTTCAGCCAGATAGACGAGGATGGCGCCCGTTTCAAAGACGCTGATGCCCGTCTCTTCATCGACAATGGCCGGGATCTTATTGTTGGGGGAGATTTTCAGAAAGTCCGGATGGAACTGCTCATCGGCGCCGATATTGACCGGCCTCACCTTATACGGCAGGCCCATTTCTTCGAGGGCGATGGAGGCCTTGAAGCCGTTGGGCGTGGTCCAGGTGTGCAGAACGATCATGGTCTTCCCCTTTGTAGGTCGAGTATGCCGAAGACATGGGCATGAAACCGCAAACGTCAAGGTTACGGTTTCACGACCATCAGATAGAAAACCACCACAATCGCCGGAAAGGCCAGCGCCCCTAGGATCACCCACCAGCGCTCATAGGTCCAGTAGAGCGGCGGCAGGGGCTCACCCGACGCATAGGCGACGTTCGCCAGATCGCGCATCCGTATCTGCATCCATACCACCGGCAACCAGCAGGCGCCGGCAAAGAGATACAGCATCAATCCCCCGAGCACCCAGCCGCCAAACAGCTCCAGCCCTCCCAGATGCACCAGCCACAGACCGCTCAGAAGCTGCACGATGACGGCGGGTGTGGTGAACAGCCAGTCGGCTATGACCACATGCCGCGAGGCAAAGGCGATGCCCGCCACCTCTTTGCGACGATTGGCCATGAACATGAAAAAGGCCGTGCCTATGCCGGTGCCGAACAGGATGGTCGAGGAGACCACATGCACCCACTTCACCCACAGATAGAGCATTGATCCCCCTCGTCTTCGCGCCTAGACTCCCTGTCATAGAGGCAGGGGATCGAATGGACAAGTCAGCGAAAACACCGCGCTCCTCCCCTGAGATCAGGGAAGACGCTCATACCCTGTGGCTGGTCTACGATGGCGACTGCGTGCTGTGCCGCTCCGGTGCGCTTGGTTATCGCGTCAACCGGGCCGTGGGGCGGCTGGAGACGCTCGATGCGCGCGGCGACCCCGACCACCCTATCCTGAAAGAGATTCGCGCCCGTCAGCTTGACCTCAATCAGGGCATCGTCGTGATCTATGGCCATCAGTGGCACCACGGGGCCGAGGCCCTTAACCGGCTGGCGCTTCTGGGGTCGAACAGCGATGGTCTCAACCGGTTCAACGCCTGGCTGTTCCGCTCGCCGCGCCGCACGCGCTGGCTCTATCCGCTGCTGCGGGCGGGGCGTAACCTCAGCCTCAGATTGGCCGGAAAGACGCAGATATGAGCCCCACCTTCGCCGCCATCTTTGCCGAACAGTGGGAGGCCCTGCCCCCGGCGCTCAAGGCCCACTACGCCAACCGCCCGTTTACGCGCGATCATGTGATCGTCGAAGGGACGCTGGATATCGAGATGCACCCGCTGCTGCGGCGCTTCTCATGGCTGATCAAGGCGACGGGCATGTTGACGCCCTATGAGGGCAAGGCCGTGCCGGTAAGCGTGCATTTCCGCTCCGAACCCGACAGCGACGCCTTTGTGTTTGAGCGCATCTTCTGTTTCGCCGGGCGCTATCCCGTCACCTTCCGCTCGCGCATGGTGTCGAAACGCCCGCACCACGTAACGGAATACATGGCCACCGGCATAGGCTGGCAGGCCCATTACGATTATCACGAGGGGCGCGTGCGGTTGCGACACGCCGGCTATGTCTGGCGGTTGTTCGGCCTCGACATGCCCCTGCCGATCAGCGGTCTGGCCGGGCGCGGCGATGCGTGGGAAGAGGCCACGGGCGAAGACCGTTTCCGCATGTATATGGAACTGCGCCACCCGTGGCTCGGTAAGCTCTACAGCTATGGCGGGGCCTTTCGCGTGACGGAGATGCGTCTTGACGGGTAAGGTGTTGATCCTGGGCGGCTATGGCAATTTCGGCAGGCGCATTGCTGCGGGCCTGATCCGCCGTGACGTGCCGGTGATCATCGCCGGGCGCGACGCCAGTAAGGCCGAAACCTGTGCCCGCTCGATGGGGGCGCAATGGGCGGCCTTTGACCTCCATAGCGGTTTGTCCGAAGCCCTGCGCACGCATAAGCCCAGCGTCGTGGTACACACCGCCGGGCCGTATCAGAACGCCGACTATGGCGTGGCCGAAGCCTGCATCGCAGCGGGAGTACACTATGTCGATCTGTCCGACGCGCGTGATTTCGTGGTCGGCTTTGACCGGCTGGACGCCGCAGCCAGGGCGGCGGGCGTTGTGGCCATCAGCGGCGCTTCGACCGTGCCGTGCCTGTCTTCGGCCGTACTGGACCATTTCCGCGACCGCTTTGCGACGCTGGAGGCGCTCGATTTCGGCATCTGCCCCGGTCAGGGGGCCGAGCGCGGGCTGGCGACCACGGCGGCCATCCTGTCCTATGTGGGGCAGCCGCTGAAACCCTTTGCCGGGCATCCGAAGGCCTATGGCTGGCAAGGCCTGCGGCGGCACGTCTTCCCGCATCTGGGACCGCGCCTGATGGGCGATTGCGATGTTCCCGATCTTGACCTGCTGCCCGCCGCCTATGGCTTACGCTCGATCCGTTTCAGCGCCGGGCTGGAGCTGGGTTTCATACACCTCGGTCTGTGGGCCCTGTCGTGGAGCGTGCGCTGGAAGCTGCTGCCATTCCCGCTGCCGAAGCTGGCCAGGCCCCTGCTGAAGGCGGCTGACCTGTTCGATCCGCTGGGCTCCGACGATGGCGGCATGTTTATGGTCCTGTCGGGCACAGGACTGGACGGGCAGGCGCTGCGCCTCGACTGGCACATCATTGCGCGCCATGGCGACGGGCCGCACATCCCCTCGGTCCCGGCCATCCTGCTGGCCGAACGTCTGGCCAAAGGGGGAGGAGTGGATTTGGGCCCTGCCCCCGGCGCGCGCTCCAGCCTTGGCCAGATAAGCCTCTCCGACTATCTGGCGGCGCTGGAGCGCTTTGATATAGAGGTTTACAACCCGCCGCGCAGGTAATCCGTCTTGCCCAGTTCGACGCCGTAATGGCGCAGGATGGCGTAGGCGGTCGTCACGTGGAAGAACAGGTTGGGGATGACGAAACCCACCACATAGCTATAGCCCGTAAAGGGGATTTCGCGGCCCGGCAGTTTCAGAACCACGTCGCGGCTTTCGGCGCCATCGAACAGGGCCGGATCGACGGATTCGATATAGGCAATGGTCTTGGCCAGACGGTCTTTCAACTCGGCAAAGCTCGTTTCCGTGTCGGCCATGGAGGGGATCTCCGTGCCGGTCAGGCGCGCCACAGCCCCCTTGGCCGTATCAGACACCGACTGTATCTGACGGCGCAGCGGGTGCATGTCGAGCGCCAGACGCGCTTCGATGACCACCGACGGGTCGATCTTTTTCGCTTCGGCAAAGGCCTCGGCCTTGCTGAGGATATGGGTCAGGTTCTTCATCGCATTGATGAGAACGGGCACGGTCATCGAATAGATGGAAACAGGCGGTATCTGGGTCATGGACAGTCTCTTAGGGGTGCCCGGTGCGGCACTTCACCCCAGATGGGCAGGGACTGATTACAATCAAGGCCGAAGCTGGCATTAATACCAACGGCCGAAGATGCTGACCGCATCCGGCCGTTGAAGACACGAGACTGTCTCATATGTTTCAGTGACATGAGACAGTCTCGAATGGAATACCAAGGGTCATTTTCAATGACCTTGGTATCAGGCGACAGAAATTACCTTCAGCGGCCCCACACGATCGGCCTCGGCCTCAGCGACGAAGGTGCCATCGACCGTGACCCTATACTCCCGCGCGGTGATGGTCGAAACCGACACCCACTCACCCGTCGCCGTTTCCGGCGTCAGGGTCAGGCGCACAAAGCCGTTGCGGTCGGTCGAGGCGGCCAGCACTTCGTCGTTCTGATCCGCCAGCACTTTAGCGAGGCTGAAATTGGGCAGCAGATGGTCGAACCACACGGTCGGGCTCGAAATCGCCGTAACGCCCAGTTCCACCGCCACGCGCTCGCCCTTGGCGTCGTGCAATTCGTTGGCCCAGGCCTGATGGCTGTCGCCCGACAGCACGACGGCGCGCGCCCTGGCCTCGCGGATCAGGCCATAGAGGCGTTCGCGCTCGGCCGGATAGCCGTCCCAGGCGTCGAGATTGAGCGGCAGCGGGTCTTCCGTCTGGCTGAAAAGGTCGATCATCGGCCCGATGACGCCGGCCACATTGGGCGGCAGCATCTTCAGCATGGCGGCGATGCGTTCCTCGCCGTACAGCGCCTTGAGGTCCGGACCCTTGACCTTGGCCATGACCACCTGATTGCCGAACACCTGCCAGCGCACGCCATCGGCCACCGAGGCCTTCAGGCCCGTCTGAAGCCACTGACGCTGCGTGGTCCCCAGCAGTTCGCGCGACGGCGCATTCAGTTCGGCGCGGAAGGCGGCGTAATCGGCCTTGCCCGCCGCATCGCGCTTGAGATCGGTCTGATAGTCGAGTTGTTTGGAACGCGCCAGAAAGCGCGTCTCGGTCATGAACAGCTCGGCCAGTTGCCCGAAGCGGAACGAGCGGTAGATGGCTTCGGACAGCATACCCGGCTGCGGGTCACGAATGGGCATCCATTCGCGATAAGCCTTGAGCGCCGAGGCCTTGCGCACATCGAAGTCACCTTCGGTATCCGGCTGATGGTTTTCGGCCCCGTGCATCCACGGGTCGTTGCACATTTCGTGGTCATCAAAGACGCAGATCCACGCCGCGCGGGCGTGCGCCGCCTGCAGGTCGGCGTCGGCCTTATACTGGGCGTGGCGCGTGCGGTAGTCGGCCAGCGACACGATCTCGTGCGGCGGCTCCGGGATACGGCCCAGCAGGCGGCCATTGCCCATGCCATAATCATTCAGGCCCGCGCCGTATTCGTAGATGTAGTCGCCCAGATGCAGGACGGCATCGACCTCTTTCAGATCGGCAATGGCGCGATAGGCATTGAAATAGCCGTTGGAAAACAGCGAGCAAGAAGCAACGGCCAGCACGACGCGATCGGTCTGCATCGGCAGGGTCCTGGCCTGACCGACGGGTGAGGTCACGCCCTGACAGATGAAGCGGTAATAATAGGTCTGCCCCGGCCTGAGCGCCGCCGCATCGACCTTGACCGTATAGTCGCGCCCGGCGTCAGTGACCAGACGACCAGTGCCGGTCAGCGTGCGGAAATCGGCCTGTTCGGCGATCTGCCACACGACTTCGGTGGCGGCCTCAAGACCCGACACCCGCGTCCACAGGATCAGGCGGTCGCTCAACGGGTCGCCCGCCGCCACGCCGTGCGCAAAGTGCGCGCCCTTGATCGGCGCCTGACCGGACCCGGATACGGCCGGAGCCGCCCCCATCAGACCGAAGGCCATCAGCGCCTTGCGGCGGCTTACCTTATACGTCGCGCTCATCTGTGCCGTCCCCTGCCGTGCGTACAGGACCGGCCATAAGCCGCTTCGGTGACAGGGTTATTGCGCCTGCATGACAGTTTTGTTCACAGACTTATGCACAGGGTGGGTGCCTCTGGATTTATACGCCTCCGACTGGCAGGCGCAGGGAGCCCAGTGTGCGAGCTTCAAAAACAGCGCGTGTTTTAAGCACCGCGTCGCCCCCCTCCGCCTCGCAAGCTCGGGACCTCCCCACGGCAAAGCCGCAGGGAGGAGAGACGTCAGTAATTGATGCGCAGCGTTACGCCGACCATGCGCGGTTCACCGGCGATGAAGGTGGCGATACCGAGCGTGTCACCCGTATTGCCGGCGTCCTTGATATAGGCTTCGTCGGTGACATTATCGGCAAAGACTTCGACCGACCACGGCGCGTTCAGCGGCGCGTAGCCCAGACGCAGGTTCAGCAGGCCATAGGCGTCCTGCTTTTCGTCCTGTTTCGTGTCGGCCACCGGGCGCAGGCCCGCCACCGCCGGCTGGTACTTCGACAGGTCGTTATTGTCGTCAAAGACGACGTCCGACTGCCAGATGTAGGTCGGGGTGAACCAGAAGCGGGCGTTTTGCGTGCTGAACTTGAAGCGCCCGCCCAGCGACAGGCTGTGGTCGGGATTCAGGCGGAAGCGGTTGCCTTCATACAGGCCATTGCCGAAACGGGCGTGGCTGTAGGCATAGGTGACAAACAGGTCAGCCCCCGGCGTCAGTCGGTAATAGGCCTGAGTCTCCAGACCGTAGGCGTCGGCTTCCCCGGCGCTGACTGTGATCAGGCCGCCGGTCGCGGTCGAAACCTGCGTCTGGAAGTTCTCGTACCTATAGCCATAGACCGCCGTATCCCAGCTCAGGCGACCGTCCAGCAGGCGCGTCTTCACACCCAGTTCAAGGCTATCGACGGTTTCGGCATCGGCATAGGTGAATTTCGGCGCGGCCAGCGGCGTGCTGCCCGAATCGCCGCTGAGCACCTTGGGCTGGCGGCCGCGCGCCAGCGAGGCATAGGCGTTGATCGTATCGCTGAAGGCATAGCGGGCCACCAGACGGTAGGTGACACCGTCGTCCGAGAAGCTCTGATCAACGCGGTTGCCATTGCCCGGCGTCGGCTGCTTGAAGATACCGACCGGCGGCATACCGGCGACGACGGCCTGAGTGACGACGGGCGTTACCTGCGCCGTCCAGGCATTGATCTGCGCCTGCGACGGCATCGTGCCGGTCGCGGTGACGTATTGCGTGACCAGTTGTGTCACCTGCGCCTGCACATTGGCGGTAATCACCGGCGTCAGGCTGGAGGCCGCCGCCAGAGCCGAGGGGTTTTCCACCGAGGCGGCATAGCCCGACACCTTGTCGTCCTTAGTGTAGCGCACGCCCGCGCTCAGTTCGAGCTTGGGCGTGACGCGCCAGGTCAGGTCGGCATAGGCGTCCACCGACTCGGTCTTACCGAAATTCGTCGAAGATTCGCGGTGGTTAGTCAGCACATAGGGCGACAACACGCCGAAAGCGGCCGTGGCCGTCGCGTCAAGAACCGCGGGCGATTGCGGTGTCGGGCGCGCCAGAGCGTTCGCGAGGAACAGACCGGCCAGACGCTCATTGATCTGCATCGGCACGGCGGTCGAGGCCTCTTCCTTGAAATAGCTGAGGCCCGCAAACCACGACACCGCCCCGCCCGCATCGTAGTTGAGGCGCAGTTCCTGAGACCACTGCTTGCCCTTGGCGTCTTCGGCGATGGCCAGCAGCGGCAGCGACATGCCGTCGGCGTCAAACACTTCCGAAGCCGAGAAGCGGCGATAGGCGCTGATCGACGACAGGCGATAGGCGTCCGACAGACGCCATTCGCCCAGAAGCGTGGTGCCGGTCACGGTGCGCTCCAGCCCCAGATCGCGGTTCTTGAACCCCGCGCCATTGGCCAAAGCCGCGCCGGAGGTCGGCGACAGGTCGCCGATCACGGCCCCCGTCTTCGGGTCGGTCGGGTTGAAGGTGCCCGACTTGAAGCCCGTGCCCGGCGTCGAATCCTTCTGATAGTTGGTGATCAGGTCGAAACGCAGGGCCTCGCTCGGACGCCAGGCGGCCGTGAAGCGCAGGGCATCGCTGCCCAGACCGTTGAAGTCGTCACCGCCCAGCAGGTTTTCGGTATAGCCGTCGCGGTGCTTGGCACGACCCGCCAGGCGCACGGCCAGCGTGTCGCTGAGCGGCACGTTCACCATGGCATCGACCATACGGTAATTATAGTCACCGACGCTGATCGCCGCCTTGCCATCCAGCACGGGTTTGGCCTTGGCCTGAATGATATTGACGGCCCCGATCAGCGCGCCGCGCCCGAACAGGGTCGATTGCGGGCCCTTGGCCACTTCGACGCGGTCGAGGTCGAACAGTTCGACATAGGCGCCGCGCGAGCGCGAGATCGACACGCCGTCCTGAAACACCGAAACGCGCGCTTCGCCGGTCGCCGCGCCCGAGTCGGAGGTGATGCCGCGCATCACGAAGCCGGGATTGTTCGGCGACTGATCCTGCACCTCAAAGCCCGGCACGAACAGGGACAGCTCGGCGAAGTCGGTGACACCGACATCGGTCAGGAAGGACGCACTGAGGCCCGTCACCGCCGCCGGGACGTTGAGCAGCTTCTGCTCGCGCTTTTGCAGCGTCACCACGATTTCCGGCACACCGGCCTCATCCGACCCGGTGGCGGTCTGGGTTTGAGCCAGAGCCGGTGCCGCCAGCATCAGGGCGACAACGGAAACGGAGGCAAGGCGCAGGACGGACATGGACGGCTTCCTTTGGCAGGAGGATGAGACAGAACATCCATCGCTTAACCAAAGCTTATGACAGTAGGGTTGCAGCCGTCACAATTACGCCCACATCCTGCAGATTGCTGCGCCCTGTCACGTAAAAGCGACAATTCCGGGCGAAACTGTGAACCTGTGCCTCAACGAGTCGTATTAGATACTGTCGTTATTTTTTCGCGCCCCCCTCTTGTCAGTCGAAACCGTAACTCTTATAGTTACGCTTATCGCAGATCATTCTCTTAAAGGAGCCCGCCATGCGTCACGTCTTCAAATCGACCCTTATCGCCGTCGCCTTGTTCGCCGGCTCGCTGACCCCGGCCTTTGCCGCCCCGGAAACCTACGCCCTCGAAGCGACCCACACCGAAGTCGTCTTCTCGTGGACGCACTTTGGCTTCTCGAAGCCGACCGCCAAGTTCATGAACGCCGTCGGCACGCTGGTGCTGGACGAAGCCGCTCCGGCCAATTCGTCGGTCGAAGTCAGCTTCGCCATCGACGGTCTGAACACCGGCGTCGCCGCGCTGGACGAGCACCTGAAGAAGCCGGACTTCTTTGATGCCGCCAAATACCCGACCGCGACCTTCAAATCGACCAAGGTCGATGTGACCGGTAAGGACACGGCCAATGTCACCGGCAACCTGACCATCCACGGCGTCACCAAGCCGGTCACCCTGGCCGTCAAGCTGAACAAGATCGGCGCCAATATGAAGGGCGTGAAGACCGCAGGCTTCAGCGCCACGGGCCAGATCAAGCGTTCGGACTTCGGCATGGGCGCCTATGTCCCGGCGGTGAGCGACGAAATCGACCTCGTCATCACGGCCGAAGCCAACAAGAAGTAAGACCGGTTTACGGTTCGTTTTTTCCGGGGGTGCGGTCACGGCCGCGCCCCTTTTTTATTCAGGTGTGCCCATGACGTCGCAACATCCCCTGCCCACCCTCTATATTCCGCATGGCGGCGGCCCGTGCTTCTTTATGGAGTGGAACCCGCCGCATCTGTGGGACCGCATGGGCGACTATCTGCGCGACATCCCCCGTCAGGTGGGGCAGCGCCCGAAGGCCATACTGGTCATCTCGGCGCACTGGATGACCGAACGTTTCACGGTGCAGACCAAGGCGAAGCCGGGCATGTTGTTCGACTATTACGGCTTTCCCGACCATACCTACCGGCTGAATTACCCCGCCCCCGGCTCGCCCGAGCTGGCCGAACGCGTTATTGCACTGGCGGCAGAGGCCGGTATCCCCGTCGATCGCGACGCGACGCGCGACTATGACCACGGCGTGTTCGTGCCCTTCCTGCTAATGTACCCTGAGGCCGACATTCCGGTGGTGCAACTGTCGATCAAAAGCAACTGGGACCCTCAAGAGCACATCGCGCTGGGCAAGGCGCTGGCCCCGCTGCGCGATGAAGGCGTGCTGATTGTGGCGTCGGGCATGAGTTTCCACGACCTCAAGGCCCTGATCCGACTGAGTTTGGCCCATGAGCCGGTCAATGGCTCGCACCATTTTAATGACTGGCTGAACGACACGCTGACGGCCCACGCGGGTGAGGCCCGCGAAGCCCTTCTGCGCGACTGGTCAAAGAGCGCAGGCGCGCGCATCGCCCATCCGCACGAGGACCATCTGGTGCCGCTGTTCGTGGCCGCCGGTGCCGCCGGCGACGCGCCGGGCGTACGCACCTACGACGAGACTCTGCGCCCCATGAACACGGCGGTCAGCGGCTTTCAGTTCGGCTAAGGTTGAGTCGAGCTTGGCAGCTTTTATACGATGAGCGTCAGTTTTGCCACTTCTGGGTTTGCGTGTGGGCGGCCATACTCTCCCTGTTAACGGAGGTGTCGCATGTACGATCTTTATATCGCCAACAAGAACTATTCCTCGTGGTCGCTGCGCCCGTGGGTGCTGCTGAAAACGCTGGGGATTCCCTTCACCGAGCACCTGCACTATTTCTCGACCCCCATCGGCGAGAATGTGCAGTTCAAGGCCTTTTCGCCGTCATCTCTGGTGCCCGCCCTGCACGATCAGGGCCTGACCATCTGGGATTCTCTGGCCATAGTCGAGTATGTCTATGAGGCGCATCCGGCCGTGTGGCCTGCGGATCGTGAGGCGCGCGCCTTTGCCCGTTCGGCAGCGGCGGAGATGCATTCCGGCTTTTCCGTCTTGCGCACCATCTGCACCATGACCTGCGGACTGCGGGTAAAACTGCACACAATCAGCCCGGCGCTTCAGCGCAATATCGACCGTCTGGATGCGCTGTTCAGCGAAGGGCTAAGCCGCTTTGGCGGGCCGTTTCTGGCGGGCGACACCTTCACGGCGGTGGATGCCTTTTACTGCCCCGTGGCCTTCCGCGTGCAGACCTATGGCTTAAGGCTGAGCCCGCCCGCGCAGGCCTATATCGAGCGCCTGCTGGCCCTGCCCGCCATGCAGGACTGGTACGCGGCAGCGCTGGCCGAGACGGCGCGCGAACCGGAGCACGAGGCCGAGGTGACGGAGGCAGGCGCCATTCTGGCCGACTATCGCGTCGTTTAAAAAGAGTTTGGCGGGAGGCTATCCGGACCTCCCGCCGCGGCAGGAAAACCTGCCGTTACACGCCGCAGCAAAAACGACGCATAAGGCGCTTCACGGTCTGAGCGAAACCGTGGAGTCCGGAGGAATGGGGCGGAATATAGATTTCGGCGAAGGTGGCCGCGCGCTTTAGCGGCGCAGGCCGGGCACGGCTGTCAGGAGACGACAGAGGCGCCATAAACGGATCGGGGGTACGCATACTGAAGACGCCTGACTAAAGGTTACACATGGTATGCCATACATAGCATACCGTACAAATCAGAATAATGCCGTTCTCTTAATGTGCGATTAATGCGCGGAAAGGTTGAGGCGCGCGAGGTCAGTGAACGGACGAGGCAGACCCTTTTTTCAGCTCATCCTCCAGCCATTCCATATCGTCGTCGCTGAGGCCGAAATGGTGCCCCGCCTCGTGGATCAGGATATGGGCGACCAGATCGCCCAAAGGCACGCCGGTTTCGGCCCATTCATCGAGGATCGGGCGGCGGAACAGGTGGATCATCGGCGGCAGGTCGCCTGTGAAGGTCTCGGTTTCCGCCGGGCGGCCCGTATAGAGGCCGGTCAGTTCAAACGGGTCTTCGATGCCCAGATCGGCCAGCAGGTCTTCGGCGGGGAAGTCCTCAACGATCAGCACCACGTCGCGCAGATACCCGGCAAAGGGCTCCGGCAGCTTGCTCAGCGTGTCTCTGGCCACGGCTTCGATATCGTCCAGCGACGGCGGGGGGCCAAACGCGGTCTGGCTCATTCGGCGTCCGGGCGATCAACGGCGTTTTCCGGATAGACCTCGACCGGCTTTTCGCCGTCCCACACCACCCAGTACTGCCCCAGCCGCCGCTTCCGCTCAATGGCTTCGGACACGGCGGATTGCAGAGCCAGGAAAGCCTGTTCTGATTTTAACCTGAATTCAGACGCCTCGGTCAATCGCCTGCTCCATGAGCTGCTCGTACAAATCGTTGCTGAATACCGTAACCCTGTCTGCGGTTTGCTCGAAAATGCGCTTCGGCATATCTGAGGTATTCAGATAGACCCGGCATTCGCTGACAGCTTGTCTGTAAGCGAACATCAGATTGTGCAGACTACGCGGGAAACGGCGTTCGATGTCAACCGTCGGGATAAAATGGCCGCCGTGCGCCACACGCTCAGCCACACGCTGTTTGGAAACCTCTACAGTCGGAAGCGCGAAGTAATAAAGCTCAACCGCCCAGCCATCGGCCTTCAAGCGTTCGATCAGCCTCAGATAGGTTTTGCCGGACAGCGTCGTCTCAAAGGCAAAATCCTCACGCGCAACAATCCGCGCCTCCATTTCTGTCAGGAACAGCCGTGCCGCCGCGGCGGCCTGCTGCTCCGGATGGAAGGGCGACAGACCCGACGCGATCAGGTCGGCATTGATGAAATGTGCCACCCCCACCGCAGGCAGGTACTTCAACGCAAATGTGGTTTTCCCTGCGCCATTCGGTCCGGCGATGATCAGACATCTGGGCATAGTCTTGTTCTCACGGACTCCCAATCGGAAATCGTGAGATTTGAGACGAATAGCAGGAGCCTAGCGCCGCAGGTACGCGAGGTACCTGCAAGCGACGGCGACGCACTCGTCGGCCAAAGACCGCGATTTCCTAAGCTTCGATGTCTTCCGGCAGACCGACCACATGGAAGCCCGCATCGACGTGCACCACTTCGCCGGTGGTAGAGAGGCCAAGGTCGGAGGCCAGCCACAGGGCCGCCCCGGCGACGCCTTCCATAGAGGTTTCTTCTTTCAGCAGCGAAAACTGACCCGACTTGGCGTGCAGGGAACGCCCACCGGAGATACCGGCCAGGCTGAGGGTGCGCATGGCGCCCGCCGAAATGGCGTTGACGCGGATCTTCTTCGGGCCGAGGTCGCGGGCGATATAGCGCGTCGAGGCCTCAAGCGCCGCCTTGGCCACGCCCATGGTGTTGTAGTTCGGAATGACGCGCTCAGAACCCAGATAGCTCAGCGTCACCAGCGACCCGCCGTTCGGCATCAACTCAGCCGCGCGGCGCGACACATCGACGAAGGAGAAGGCCGATACATTCATGGCCAGCAGGAAGCCTTCGCGGGTGGTGTTTTCGACGAACGAGCCTTGCAGTTCGTTCTTGTTGGCGAAGGCCACCGAGTGGATCACAAAGTCGATTTCGCCGTAAATCTCTTTGAGTTTGGCAAAGGCCGCATCCATCGACGCGTCGTCGGTGACGTCGCATTCGATCAGGTGTTTGACACCGATGGATTCGGCCAGGGGCCCGACGCGGCGCAGCAGGCTTTCACCCATATAGGAGAAGGCCATATCCGCGCCCTGCGCCGCCAGTTGCGAGGCGATGCCCCAGGCAATGGACTTGTCATTGGCAACGCCCATGACCAGGCCCTTCTTGCCCTTCATCAGCTCGCCCTTGGGGAATTTCCAGCCGTCTTCAGCCATATGTCTAATCCTATGAATACACCCTCCCCGCTACACAGGGAGGGATGTGAATTACAAATCCGCCTGCGACAGGATGATCGAACCGTTGGTGCCGCCAAAGCCGAACGAGTTCGACATCACGGTTTCCAGCGCGCCGTCGCGGCGCTCCCTCAGGATCGGCATACCGTCAAAGGCCGGGTCGAGTTCCTCGATATGCGCGCTCTTGGCCGCAAAGCCATGCTGCATCATCAGCAGGCAGTAGATCACTTCCTGTGCCCCAGCCGCACCCAGCGAATGGCCCGTCAGCGACTTGGTCGAGGAGATCAGCGGAGACGCTTCGCCAAAGACGTTACGCACCGCGCCCATTTCGCGCTCATCACCCACCGGCGTCGAGGTGCCGTGCGGGTTGAGATAGTCGATCTTGCGGCCACCGGCCTGACGCAGGGCCTCACGCATACAGCGCTCCGCCCCCTCACCCGACGGGGCCACCATGTCGTAGCCGTCCGAATTGGCGCAATAGCCGACGATTTCGGCCAGAATATTGGCCCCGCGTGCCTTGGCCCGCTCATAGTCTTCGAGCACGACCGCGCCGGCACCCCCGGCGATGACGAAGCCGTCGCGGTTCTTGTCATAGGCGCGCGATGCGACCGACGGCGTGTCGTTGAAGTTCGAGGACATGGCGCCCATAGCGTCGAACAGGTTGGACAGGGTCCAGTCCAGTTCTTCGGTGCCGCCGGCAAACATCACGTCCTGACGGCCCAGCATGATCTGCTCGGCCGCCGCACCGATGCAGTGCACCGATGTGGCGCAGGCCGAAGAGATCGAATAGTTGATGCCGCGAATCTTGAACCAGGTCGCCAGCACGGCCGAAGGGCCCGACGACATGGCCTTGGGCACCGCGAACGGCCCGATGCGCTTGGGCGACTTCTTTTCGCGCGTCGTGTCGGCGGCTTCGACGATGGTGCGCGTCGAAGGGCCGCCCGCGCCGAAGATGATGCCCGTGCGCTCGTTGGAAATATCGCTCTCTTCCAGACCGGCCGACTTTATGGCCTGCTCCAGCGAGACGTGCCCATAGGCCAGACCGTCCGACAGGAAGCGCGCCGCGCGGCGATCGACCAGAGGCGTCCAGTCGCCGATGGTCGGTTTGGCGTGCACCTGACACTTGAAGCCCAGCTCGGCATATTCCGGCGCGGCGACGATGCCCGATTTGGCGTCACGCAGCGAGGCCGCAACCTCGTCTGCGCCCGTGCCGATGGATGAGACGATACCGAGACCGGTGATAACAACTCTACGCATAGTTCGCTTCCCTGTAGTCGAGGGGGTGCTTTTTGATCAGACCAGATCCTTGGCGTCGAACAGGCCGACGCGCAGGCCCGACGCCGAATAGATCGGCTTGTCGTCAGCCAGCACCACGCCTTCGCCGATGCCCATGATCAGCTTGCCCGTCATGACCCGCTTCATATCTATCTTATAGGTCACCTTTTTGACGGACGGCGTGACCTGACCGGTAAATTTGACGTCGCCGACGCCCAGCGCGCGGCCGCGGCCCGGATTGCCCGACCAGCCGAGGAAGAAACCGACCAACTGCCACATGGCGTCAAGGCCCAGGCAGCCCGGCATGACCGGATCGCCGATAAAGTGGCAGGCGAAGAACCACAGGTCGGGATTGATGTCGAGTTCGGCTTCGATATAGCCCTTGTTGAAGGCCCCGCCGTCCTGCGTGATCTGCGTGATACGATCCATCATCAGCATCGGCGGCGCCGGCAGCTGGGCATTGCCCGGACCGTACATTTCCCCGCGCGAACAGGCCAGAAGGGCTTCATAATCGAAAGACGAAGGACGGTCGCTCATTGGGGCTCCGGATAGAATCTCACACACATATAGCTGTTACGCGGCGCTTAATGGCGCGTTCGTAACAGGCTGTAAAGATGCGTTACACGCATAGAGGCCGCGGCTCAATGGCTTTTGTTGTGAAATTTGGCCCACGGAGGCGCGTTAGAGCGCATTCCGAAAAGTGTGCAACGGTTTTGGCTTCGCCGAATTTCGTTTCGGACTCAAATGCGCGACCAACCAAAACGTTAGAGCGGAATTTCGATTCAGCCTGAACGAAATCCGCGCTAACGCACGCCCTGCGGGGTGCCCAGCCGCGTAAAGGGGTCCGGGCGTTTGCACGCCGCCCCTTCCTGTGCCCCCCACAGACGGTCCTGCGGGGCCCAGCCATCGACATTGCCGACCGAGACCTTGCAATAGCCCTTCTTGCACTTGTCGAGCGCGGCCAGAGCGCGCGGATTGAGTCGCGCCTTGACCTTGGCGGTGGGTTTGGCGGCGCTCAGCAGGTCGATCTTCTGCGTGCCCATCGACACCACGCTGCGCTGCGACTTCAGCATCGAGCGGCTGACCCAGGCAATGCCGCCGTCCGGATCGCAGATCATGCGCCATTCGCGGGTTTCAGAAATGATCTGCACCGGCAGGTTCTTCTGGCGATAGGTCCACAGAACCTTGTTTTCCTTGGTCGGGCCAGAGCGGGCATAGACTTCGTTGGAGCGCAGTGAGGCCCAGCGCGGCACCGGCTGCTTTGAGGGCGTGTTGAACGACTCTTCCTCAGCAGACCCGGCCTGCGCGGTGGGCGCAACGCCGCCGCAAACCATCCCCAGCGACAGGGCCAAAACAGCCGCCCTCGCCCACCCCGACTTGACGCGGGGGCACGCCCTATGGTGTGGTGATTTCACTGAAAAAAACAGGCTGAACAGGGTCGGCATCGGCAAAAGCAGACGGTTAAGGGGGCGTGGAAAGGTCTTCGACACTGGGCTTGCAATGCTTCAGATTTGGTTAACCAGACCCTAAAAAACAGTCCTGAACGAAAATGCCGTCAAAGGGTCAACGCATACCATGAACAAGAAATTGAAAGTCGTTATGACCGTGAAACTGCCCGACGGGGTGGAAACGCGGTTCCGCGAACTGTTCAACACCACGCTCTGGCTCACCAAGGACCCGATGCCGCGCGACAAGATGATCGAGGCGGCACAGACCGCCGAAGTCCTCGTCTCTTCGATCAATGACCGCATCGACGCCGACTTTATCGACGCCTGCGGCGAACAGCTCAAAATGATCGCCAATTTCGGCGTTGGCTATGACCATATCGACGTCGCCAGAGCCGTCGAAAAGGGCATCATCGTCACCAATACGCCGGGCGTGCTGACCGAAGACACGGCCGAAATGACCATGGGCCTGATCATCGCCGTGGCCCGCCGCTTCGTCGAAGGCGCTGAAACCGTGCAGCGCGGTGAATTTTCCGCCTGGTCGCCGACCTTCATGATGGGCCGCCGCATCTATGGCAAGCGGCTGGGGATCGTCGGCATGGGCCGCATCGGTCAGGCGCTGGCCCGCCGCGCGCGTGCCTTCGGGATGCAGGTGCACTATCATAACCGCAAACCGGTGTCGCAGCGCATTTCGGATGAGCTTGAGGCCACCTACTGGGACGATCTGGACCAGATGTTGTCGCGCATGGACGTGGTGTCGATCAATGCGCCGGGTGGTCCCAACACCTTCCACCTGCTCAATGACGAGCGACTGGCGAAGCTTCAGCCACACGCCATCCTCGTCAACACGGCGCGCGGGCAGATCGTCGATGAAGAGGCGCTGGCGCACCTCTTGCGCGGTAACAAGATCGCCGGCGTCGGCCTTGACGTCTATGAGCGCCTGCCCGGCATCAATCCGGAACTGTTCGGCCTGCCCAATGCGGTACTGCTGCCGCATATGGCGTCTTCGACCATCGAAGCGCGCACCGATATGGGCGACCGGGTGATCCTCAACATCAAGACGCTTCAGGACGGCCACCGCCCACCGGACCGAGTCATTCCGGCGATGCTATAAGTTACTCATGAAAACGTTTTGCCTGCGGCCAAATACGTTTTTCATGGGTTGGATATGAGAAAAAGACCCTCGGGGCGGCCCGTCGGGTCTTTTTCGCTTTTTATCCCCCTCTCCCCGTGCACGGGGAGAGGGCCGGGCGGAAGGGCATGAAACGGCAAGTCCCCTGAAAATGCGTCGGAAAAAGTTTTTCACAGGTTTCCGAAAAATGCCCCTTGCAAAGGCCGCGGGCTTTTGTCTATAAGGCGCACCTCTTCGGCGGACACGCCGGTGGATAACAGAAACGAGCGGGTGTAGCTCAGCGGTAGAGCGCCACCTTGCCAAGGTGGATGTCGAGAGTTCGATCCTCTTCACCCGCTCCAATCTGTTTTACAAAGCACAAAAGGCCGGATCGCTGATCCGGCCTTTTGTGCTTTGATACCCCCAACCCTTTACCGCTTATCCCCAGCCACCGGATTGACAGTGTCTGTCATTCGCAGGAGGCTCGCGGGCAGAAAAGGGGGCCTCTCATGACATCGGCAAACACACGTCAGCTTCAGTTCGCTATCGCTTTTGGCGTCCTGTCTTTTATAACCGTGGCGCTGGGGGCGCTGACAATGCAACAGGCGGGGCTGAGCGCCGGCTTGTGGTTGCGTAACCCGGTGGCGTGGCTGATTGGCGGGGGGCTCTGCTTCGGTTTAAGTCGCGTGCGACTGCCGCTATTGCCGCTGCTCGTCGTGGCTCTGGTCCTTCTGGGCCTCTGTTTTGTCTTTCCGGGACAAGACGGCGTTCACCGCTGGCTGGCCTTCGGACCCGTTCAGCTCAATGCCGCCGCCCTGATCCTGCCTCTGGCGCTGACCGCCACCCGACCGGAGAGGCCGTCGCCGCTGTGGCTGATCGGTCTGGGCCTGATCGCCGCCTGTCTGGCGTGGCAACCCGACCGTTCGCAGCTTCTGGCCTTTAGCGTCGCGGCGCTGGTCCTGATCGCGCAGGTTTATGGTCCGCGCGCCCTGCTGTGGGCGGCGCCGGTCGCCGCTCTGGCCCTTGGCCTGTGCCTGTGGCGGCCCGATCCGCTCGCGCCCGTAGCGCACGTCGAAGGCGTGATCCATATGGCCGCCGCGCAGTCACCGCTTCTGGCCATCGGCTTGAGCGCCGCTCTGGCCCTCACCGCCTTGAGCCCCCTGTGGCTGTGGCCCGACGCAAGCCGCCGCCCGCAGGCCTTAGCGCTGAGCCTCTATTTTGCCCTCAGCGCCGTGGCCTGGCTTTACGGAGCCTATCCCGTACCGCTGGCCGGATACGGCCTCAGCTTCGTCCTCGGCTGGTGGCTGGGGGTTGCCGGGCTTTTTGCAAAATCACCCACCCAATCCGCTTAGAGCCCGCTTGCGCCGCCTCTTAAAACGGGTACGTTTGTTGCAGCCGCTAAGTCCGGTAAAGACCGTCTTGGGCGCATTGTGTGCCGAAACGGGTCAGGTGGGAGTTTGTGCGCGCGATGCTTCTGGAAAGCGAAGCCGATCTGATCGTGGTTCTGGGGGTTCTGGCGGCGTTGCTACTGGGTGCAGCCATCGTCGCGGGCCTGATTGCCATCATCAAAACCTCTCAGGTGCGTCAGTTTCAGGACCTGCTGTTCAAGGCCGAGCGCAAGATAGATCAGCTTGAGCGGCGCATGTTCAATGTGCTCAACGCCGTGCCGGTGGCTCTGGTCGAAACCGATGCCACGGGCAAGTTCATCTTCGCCAACAAGACGGCGCATCAGCTTCTGGGGCGCAAGGATAACGAGCTGATCGGCTTACGCTTTCACTCCGCCACCTGGGGCATCACCTATCCCGACGGCCGCGTCATCCCGCCCGATCTCCTGCCCATTGCACGCACCCTGCGCGGCCAGACGGTGAAGGGCTTTCAGCACCTGATCGTCAATCACGGCAGCCGCACCAAGGTGCTGGTCTCCGTCACCTCCATGCCGATCATGAACACCAATGGCGAGGTGATCGGCTCGACCACGGCGCTGGTCGAGATCGAAACCCAGACCGGCGAAGGCGTGGGCGATATTTCCGGCGTGTGGCGCGGCCACTGGTTTACGGCCGCACCTGTGCCCTTCTGGGGGCTGGATCAGAACGGGACGGTGCTCGACCTCAATCCGCGCGTAGGCAGCCTCCTCGATACGCCGCGCGATCAGGCGATGAACGCCAACTGGGCCAAGGTGTTTGTCGCCGATGCCGATTTCCAGAAGGCCGTCGATTTCCTCGCCGACCTGACGCCCGAAGATCAGGGGGGCCACCCGGCCTCCATTAACCTATCACTGAAAGACGTGCGCGGTCAGGCGCATCCGGTCATCCTCACCGCCTGGATCGTGCATACGCAGGACGGCGAAGCGCAGGGCATTACGGTGGCCGCCATCCCGACCACCCAGACCCTGACGGTCAGCGAGGCCCCGGCCTTGGCCGCACCCGTGGCCCCGGCCCTGTCCGACGAGGCGCAACAGGCGCTGGAAGACCTGCAAAAGGCCGAGCTGGCGCGCGCCGCTCTGGGCGTTGGCGTGTGGTCCTACGACCCGGTGTCGGACTCGATTGTCGAAGACGAAGGGATGCGCCGCCTGATCGGGCGCGAATTTGACGGCGGCCCGACGCGCATCACCGCCGAAGACCAGTTGCGCGCCAACGAGGTGTTCGGTGACCTGATGTCGGGGCAAAGCGACACGCTCGATCTCGACCTGACCATTCCACAACCCGATGGCACGCTGCGTTACGTCTCATTGAAAGGACAGGCGCAGACGGTCGATGGCCGCCGCGAGCTGTTCGGCGTGGCCATTGATGTGACGCACGCCAAGGCGGCCACAGCCTCCCTGCCTGCCTCCAACCCTGAGCCTGCATCTGAGCCTGTGGTTATCGAAGATACGGCAAAGATCGAGGCGCTGGAGGCCGATCTGGCGGCGCTCGACACGGCCCGCAGCGAGGCCGAGGCCGAACGCGACGCCCTGCGCGCCGAATTGGAGGCCCTGAAAGACGCGGCTGCCAAGTCTGAAACCGCGGAGCCCGGCGAAAATCCGGAGCTGGAGGCCCTGCGCGCCGAGCTGGAAGCGCTGAAAGCCGAACCCAAGTCGGAACCGGAAGAGAGCCCACTGAGCGTGGCGCTCGAAGCCTCTCTGGCCGAAATCGAAACGCTCAAGGCGCGCGCCGCTGAGTTGACGGCGCTGGAAAGCGAGTTGGAGACCCTGCGGCAGGACTATGCGACCCTGGCGCAAACCGCCGCCGAAGCGCAGCCCGACACGCGCGATGCCGACATCGAGGCCCTTAAAGCCGAGATCGCTGAATTGCAGGGCCTCAAGGCGCTGGAAGGCGAACTGAGCGCGCTGAAGGACGAAAAGGCCGAGCTGGAGGCCGAATTTGCCGCGCTTCAGGCCGCGCCTGTGCCGGAAGCCAAGCCAGAAGCCAAGCCGGAGCGTCATCTGAGCGACATCGCCGGTGATCTCAGCCCCCTGCACCGTCAGTGGAAAAGCGATGGCACCCTGACGCGCCTTTCGACCGGCTGGCAGGCCCTGACCGGTTGCGGCGCGCCGGAATTCTTTGGCGAAGGCTGGCTCGACAGCCTGCATCCGGACGATCAGGACCGCATCCACGCCGAACTGGCCGTGCATCTGGCGCAAAAGACGGCCGGCGATTTGTCCTATCGCGTCAAAACGCCCGACGGCTTTGCGCCGCTGCTGGAGCGCCTGAGCCCGGTGGTGACGGACGGACAGTTCGAAGGGCTTTTGGGGGTGGCGTTTGACCTGTCGGCGCACCTGCCACCGCCGCCACCGCCTGTCGTCGAAGCCGGGCCGGACCGTCTGGAATTCCTGACGATGAAGGCGCGCACCGGGCAGCTTGAGCTGGAGATCGCGCAGCTTCAGCTCGCCAAACTAGAGTTAGAGCGTCAGGCCGAACGTCTGGATACGGCCCTGGCCCTGTCGCAACGCTATGAAACGGTCGGGCGTCTGGCCGGAGATGTCGCGGCCGACTTCTCGCAGATGCTGAACGTTATGAACGCCGCGCTCGACATGATCGGGCGTCAGGCCGACAGCCCGGACCTGCGCCGCCTGTCCGAAGCCGCTCTGGCGGCCGGCAAGCGCGGTGAGCGCCTGACGCGGCAATTGCTGGCCTTTACCACCGAGGCCAAAGAGAAGGCGTAAGTCGGCGCTGTCTGCTATAAAACCGTCGCAAAAACGGCCTATGGGCGGAGGTCTCAACCGTTACGCAGGATCGTTCATGACCGACAGCGCACCGCTTACCTTTGGCTGGGAAGAATGGGTCGGGCTCCCTGATCTGGCGCTGCCGGCCATCAAGGCCAAGGTCGATACCGGGGCGCGCACCTCGGCCCTCCACGCGGTGGATATCGAGGTGTTCGGCACGCCGGAACGCCCGCGCGTGCGCTTCGTGGTCAATCCGGTGCCGGGCCGTTACGATATCGAGGTCGCCTGTTCCGCCGACCTCAAGGATCAGCGCGAAATCACCTCCTCCAATGGCGAGACGGAGTGGCGCTACGTCATCGAAACCCACATTTCGATCGACGGCGTCAACCACCCGATCGAGGTGTCGCTGACCAACCGCGCCAATATGGCCTATCGTATGCTGATCGGACGTCAGGCGCTGGAAAGCCTCGGCGCGCTGGTCGATCCGACGGCGGGGCAGCGCCTGCCGGTTCTGTCCTATGATGTCTATAGCCGTGCCGATGCGCCAAAAGCGGTGAAGCGCCCCTTACGTCTGGCCGTGCTGACGCAGGATGCGGGCAACTATTCGATCCGCGCCCTGATCAGGGCGGCGCAGAACCGCGATCACGTCATCGAGGCCATCGAAACCTCGCGTTGCTATATGAACATCAATGTGACGCGCCCCGAAGTGCATTATGACGGCAAGCCGCTGCCGCAGTTCGACGCCATCATCCCGCGCATCGGGGTGCCGATGACCAGCTATGGCCTGGCCGTCGTGCGGCAGTTCGAGACGACGGGCGCCTATTGCCTCAACCGGTCTTCGGCCATTTCGGCCTCGCGCGACAAGCTGCACGCGCTTCAGGTGCTGGCGCGCAAGGGCATCCCCATGCCGGTGACAGCCTTTGCCAAATCGCCCAAGGACACCGACTTTGTGGTGCAACTGGTCGGCGGCGCGCCGCTGGTCATCAAGCTGACCAAGGGGGCGCAGGGGCGCGGCGTGGTGCTGGCCGACACGCATCTGGCCGCCGCCTCGGTCATTTCGGCCTTCCGCGACCTCGATGCCGAACTGCTGACGCAGGAATTTATCCGCGAGGCCGACGGCGAAGACCTGCGCTGCCTCGTCATCGGATCAAAGGTCGTGGCGGCCATGAAGCGCAAGGCCAAGATCGGCGATTTTCGCGCCAACCTGCATCAGGGCGGTAAGGCCCTGTCGGTCGAAATCACGCCGGAAGAAGCCGACATCGCGGTGAAGGCGGCCCGCGCTCTGGGCCTTCAGGTGGCGGGCGTCGATATTCTGCGTTCGCATTCGGGGCCCAAGGTGCTGGAGGTCAATTCCTCGCCCGGCCTTCAGGGGATCGAAAAGGCATCCGGCGTCGATGTGGCCGACCTCATCATCCGTCATGTCGAGAGCAAACTGCGCCCGGTCCAGCACCTGCCGAAACAAAACCCGCGCGCCAAACGCCGGGAATAAAGCGCCTTTCCCTCCGGCCCACTCCATGCCATTTAAGCCCTATGAAGCGCTTTGGCCTGAAGGATGAGGATCTGAAACTGTGGCATCTGGTAACGGCCACGGTGCGTCCGCACGCACTCAGCAAAAAGAAGCCCGCACCGGTCAAGCCGCCCTTCGCCCAGCCGGAGATCGAGACCGTCACCATCAAGGGCCTGCCCGAAGGTCAGAACACCCTCTCCGCCCCACGTATCGAGCGCCCCCTGCCGCTGGTGCCGTTCAAGATCGGTGAGGCCGTGCGACCGCAGAGCGGCTTTCGCCTGAGCGAAGCGACCTCTTTCGCGCCTGACCCCATCGAGCCCAAGCGCAAGCGCCGCATCAGCCGCGAACGCGACCCCATCGAAGCGCGCCTCGACCTGCATGGGCTCAACCAGATTCAGGCCGAACAGCGGCTCAAGGCCTTTGTGCAGCAGGCCTGGGCCAATGACTATCGCGCCGTACTGGTCATTACGGGCAAGGGTATGGCCGAAAACGGCATATTGAAGCGCAACGCGCCGGAATGGCTGTCCGATCCGGCGCTGGCGCACATAGTGGCCGGGATTTCACAGGCCCACGCCCGCCACGGCGGCTCCGGCGCGCTCTACGTGGCGTTAAAGCGGCGTCAGGGCTGAACGACGACGCCCGACTCGTCTTCCAACCGTTTCGGTGCGAATGGGGGTTGCGGCAACTTAGCACTTTTCCGTTTCTGTTTGACACCTGACGCCCAAAACAGAATGGCACCTAAGGGAAGCGTCACATAAAACTCAAACGAACTGGCCAGTCCTTGCGCATATCCCGAAACGGGAAAGCCCAAAAAGAGGGGCTGCCAACTGATAGTATTGTTTATCCAGAAATAGGAAAGCCGGGTGAAGCCTATGGCAACGGAAATGGCCCACAGCCAGCCCAACGGTATGCCTTTGACACTCAAACACACATAGAGGGTGTACAGACTGAATAGCAAAATACCGGAGGAAAGGAACAAAAATAGCAATCTCTCTGAATTAAAACGTTTAAATGAAAAATCGACAGATTTTAAATCATTGCCATTTAAGTAGTTTATTTTAAAATTATTGGCTTTATAATTCGATCCTTGCTTTACGAATTGCACAGTACTGATCAAAACACTATCAGCCTGCTTATTTAAGAGGGTAATTGTCGTTATTTCCGGCTGACCTGTGGTGTAGGTCGTTTGCCATTGCGCCACGCGAATCAGATCCGGCTTCGCCGGAATATATTTCGCAAAAGTCGGTA
Source organism: Asticcacaulis sp. W401b (assembly GCF_046503825.1). NCBI lineage: Bacteria > Pseudomonadati > Pseudomonadota > Alphaproteobacteria > Caulobacterales > Caulobacteraceae > Asticcacaulis > Asticcacaulis sp. W401b. The sequence goes on along the minus strand of NZ_JBKFEE010000003.1, from coordinate 56,602 downwards.
TGGTCTTGCGATAGTCGGCGGTCATCATGGCCGGAAGACTATGCTGACTTAGACTTTCCCAGTCCTGAGCTTTGACCTGTTTTTGATAGGCAATGGCCTCACGCACGACGGCTGGCGGAGCCGTTCGTTCTACCACATAAAACAAAGGATGATCTGGTCTGTGCACGCTTGGCCAAAAGAGGAGGCCCGCCACGAAGAGAGCGAAAACGGACAGACAGAATGTAGCGGCCAGAAACTTACGCACTTCCCCCTCCGAGAGCGTAATACCCTTATTACCCCATCCAAAGCCAGGAAGGTGACATAGTCAAGCCGAAGTCAATCAGATCAGCCCGTTCTGCTTCGCCAGTTCGGCATAAGAGACCTGCGGGCGCGGGCCGTAGTGGCTGATCACCTCGGCGGCGGCGAGCGCCCCCAGACGGCCGCAGGTTTCCAGATGCAGGCCCTGTGTCAGGCCATACATCACCCCTGCCGCGTACTGATCCCCGGCCCCGGTGGTATCCACCACCTCGGCCACCGGATAGACGGGGATGTCGTGCGACAGATCGGCCTTCAGCGCCACCGAGCCGCGTTCGGAACGGGTGACGAAGGCGAGATCGGCCTTGGATTTCAGATAGCGCGCGGCCTTGTCGAAATCCTCGGTCTGGAACAGCGACAGAAGTTCGGACTCATTGGCGAAGACAAGGTCGATATGCTGGTCGATAAAGGCCAGCAGGTCGGTTCGCCAGCGATCGACAACAAAGCTGTCCGACAGGGTCATGGCCGTCTTGCGGCCCGCCGAACGGGCGATTTCACAGGCCTTGGCAAAGGCGGCACGACCCGACGGCGTATCGAACAGATAGCCTTCGAGATAGGTGATCTGCGACGCCCTGATCAGTTGCGGATCGACGTCTTCGGGCTGCACCAGAGCCGCGGCCCCCAGAAACGTCGCCATGGTGCGCTGACCGTCTTCGGTGACGTTGATCAGGCAACGCCCCGTATGGGTCGGGTCGTCGTGCAGGAAGGGCACGTCGAAATGCACGCCGCTCTTTTTCAGGTCACGGCTGAACACTTCGCCCAGTTCGTCGTGCGCCACCTTGCCGATATAGGCCGCCTTGCCGCCAAACGAGGCAACGCCGGCGATGGTATTGCCCGCCGAGCCGCCGGATTCCTGCGTCAGGTCTTCGCTGGTCTTTTCAGCGCGCGCCACCATCTTGCCATAGAGGTTCAGCGCCCGGTGCTGATCAATCAGCGTCATGCCGCCCTTGGGCAGGCCTTCCGCCACGATAAACGCTTCGCTGGCCGGGGCCAGCACGTCCACAATGGCATTGCCAACGGCGGTGACGTCGTACTCAGAAGACATGCGCGATAATCCGGTTGCTATTTTGGGTGTCTTTGCGCAAAAACCACGCGCGGAGCAAGCGAAAATGAAAAAGTCACTTCTCATCCTGACACCGAACCCGGCGCACCCCTCGCATCACGGACGCTGGCCCGCCGTGCTGGAGGCCTATCGCGCGGCTTTTGCGGGGTTTGAGGTCGAGGCGCAGCCGTGGTCGGAGCCCCTGACGCGACCCTATGATCTGGTGCTGCCGCTGGTCGCCTGGGGCTATCACAATGCGCCCGATGACTTCCGCCGCGCTCTGACCCACATCAAGGCCAAGGGCTACCGGATGCACAACCCCGTCGAAATCGTAAGCTGGAACGTCGATAAGGCCTATCTGCGCGATCTGGCCGAAGGTGGCATCCGCATCATACCGACCCTGTTTGCCGACACCCTGACGTCAGAAACACTGAGCCGTGCGCGTGCCGATTTCGGACAGGACACGCTGGTGCTGAAACCGCGCATCTCCGCCGGGGCGAAGAAAACTCTTGTCTGGGAAGGGGCGGACGTGCCCGAAGGCGCGCCGGAGGCCGAGGCGATGCTTCAGCCCTTTTTGGGTGCCATTCAGTCGGAAGGCGAATGGTCGCTGATCTTCTTCGGCGGCGATTTCAGCCACGCGGTGCTCAAGACGCCCAAGCCGGGCGATTTCCGTTCACAGCCCGACTATGACGCCCATCTGCGGGTACAGACCCCGCCGGTCGCCGCCGTGGAGCTGGCCTATCAGGCGCTGGAATATGTGGGTCAGACCCTGCTCTATGCGCGCGTCGATATGGTGCGCAATGCCGCCGGTGACTTCTGCCTGATGGAGCTGGAGCTGATCGAGCCCGACCTCTATCTCAAATACGAAGACGCCGCCCCGGCCCGCCTCAGCCACGCGGTCGAGCACGCGCTGGGGATGTGCGGGCATAAGCACTGATTGCGTTGAGACAGCCCTCGTGCTAACTTTGTGCTGACGGAGGCGCCACATGAAAGCCAGTTTGCGCAAGATGGGCAATTCGCAGGGCGTGATCATCCCCAAGGCGGTGATTGCGCAACTGGAGCTGTCGGACAGTGTGGAAATGACCGTCACCGACACGGCCATCATCCTTGAAAAGCCCAAGACCGCCCGCACGGGCTGGGGCGAGGCCAGCCGGGCCCTGGCCGAAGCCGCAGACGACGGGCTGGTCTGGCCGGACGTGGCCAATGCCGATGATGCCGACCTGACATGGTGACGCGCGGCGAGGTGTGGCTGGCGGCGCTTGACCCGACGGTGGGCAGCGAGATTCAGAAAACGCGGCCCTGCGTGATCATCTCTCCGCCAGAAATGCACGATCATCTGCGCACCGTCATGGTCGCCCCGATGACCACGGGCAGCCGCAATGCGCCGTTTCGCATCCCTTTGACGTTTCAGGGTAAAAGCGGCCTGATCCTGTTGGATCAGACTCGCACGCTCGATAAGACGCGACTAATCAAACGGCTGGGGGCCGTGGACAATCCGACACTGATGGCGACCCTGTCCACGCTTCAGGAGATTTTTGCGGTCTAACCCACCCCGCGTTTCGCATCAGGCTTGACATTTGTATTTAGATGTATAGATATTTAGCGAATTAGCTAATTAACTGCGCAATCATGGACAAGATTTTCAACGCGCTGTCGTCAACGACACGGCGCAAAATACTCGCTTACCTGTCGAGCGCCCGGTTGAACGCCGGTGAAATCGCTGAACGCTTCGATATGTCCAAACCGTCCATTTCCAAGCATCTCGACGTTCTGGAAAACGCTGGTCTCATCCAATCCGAAAAGGTCGGGCAATTCGTTTACTACAGTCTGCTGCGCGACAATCTGGTCACTAATCTATACGATTTTCTTAATGATTTCTGCCCTGTAAGTCAGACCTACAAACAAGAAAGCGCGGCACTCCGGGCGAAGGGGGGCGCTCAGGAGACTGAACATGACCGCTCCGTTCGAGAACATAAAACGGATTGACGAAAGCCTCCCTGCCGACCCGGTTAAAGGTCGTGTCGCATGGTCGCCTGTAAAGTCCCTTTTCCTGCTGAGTATGTATGTGGCCACGGTGTATGGAGCTATGCATTACACCCGGCTTGATACGCTTGCGCTGTTTGCCGCTAAGACCGTGATGGTGCTTTTGCTTGGGCACTCGGTCGGGATGCACCGGCGACTGATTCACAAGAGCTTTGATTGCCCTTTATGGCTTGAACGCACGTTGGTCTATTTGGGCACGCTGGTCGGATTGGGTGGCCCCTTTGCTATGATCAGGACGCACGATTACCGTGATTGGGCACAGAGGCAACCGAAATGTCATGACTACTTTGCACATCGCCAACCGCCGCTGACCGATGCCTTGTGGCAGATGCACTGTGACATTCGCCTGCATCAGCCACCCGCATTGACGATTGAACCGGAAGTGGCCGAAGACCGTTTTTATCGCTTTATCGACCGCCACTGGATTATGGCGCACGTGCCCTGGGCGATAGGCTTCTACCTGATCGGCGGATGGGCGTGGGTCATCTGGGGCGTGTGCGCTCAGATCGCGGTAACCGTCACCGGACACTGGTTGATTGGTTATCTGGCCCACACGGGAGACGCCCATGACTGGCATGTTGATGGCGCCGGTGTACAGGGCCGCAACGTCAGTTTCACCGGTCTGATCACGATGGGCGAAGGCTGGCATAACAACCACCATGCCTACCCCTGTTCCGCCCGTATCGGTATTTATAAAGGACAAAGTGATCCGGGATACTGGCTTTTGAAAGCTCTGGAGGCGCTTGGGCTTGTGTGGAACATCCGCCTGCCGCAAGACCTACCCCACAGACCCCAACTGCATTGGGTGAGCCCTGACACGCCCGAAGCGAAGCCGGACCGACGCCCATGCTGGGTTCTGACGCGGATCGGAAGGGCCCTTCACCTAACCCACCCCTCGCTTGGGGCATAGGTCTTCGACCAGACAGGCCATGCACTTGGGGTTGCGCGCCGTGCAGGTATAGCGCCCGTGCAGGATCAGCCAGTGGTGCGCCCGCGTCAGCCATTTGCGCGGGATTGAGGCCATGAGTTGCGCCTCGACCTTGTCCGGTGTGGTGGCGCTGTCATCGACCAGGCCCAGCCGGTGCGAGACGCGATAGACGTGCGTATCGACCGCAATGGCCGGCTCGATATCCAGCTCATTGAGCACCACCGAGGCCGTCTTGTTGCCCACCCCCGGCAGGCTGAGCAGGTCCGTGCGATTGAGCGGCACCTGACCGTCGAAACGGCTGATCAGGATGCGGCACATCTCCATCACATTCTTCGCCTTGTTGCGATAAAGCCCGATGGAGGAGATCATCTGCATCAGCCGTTCTTCGCCTAGATCGAGCATGGCCAGAGGTGTGTCGGCCAAGGCAAACAGCGGCCCGGTCGCCTTGTTGACCGCCACATCGGTCGTCTGGGCCGACAGGGCGACGGCCACCACCAGCGTGAACGGATTGGAGAAGTTCAGTTCGGTCTTGGGGTCCGGCTTATCGGCTTCAAAGCGCTCGAACAGCTTTTTGACGGCAGCGGCACTACGCATGTGTCGCTTCCGCCGCCATCACATCCTCCCACTTCAGCCATTTCTCGGCGATGGCGGTATTGAGGTCGATGCCTTCGGCGCGCGCCATCAGCAGCGTCATGCAGATCAGGTCGGCCATCTCCATCGCCACCTCGTGCTTCGCCTCTGCGGCATCGCGCCGCGAACGCCCCGTCATGGCCAGATAGGCCTGGGTAAGTTCGCCCATCTCCTCCTGCATTTTCAGCAGGTGCCAGTCGCCGCCCCGGTCGATGCCATAGACGCACTCATAGCGGTCGGAAATGGCCTGAAGGCGGTCGATAAAGGGCTCAAGTTCGGGAAGGGGCGCGGTCATGGCGCCATTGTGAAATGATTTCAGCGCCCCCGCAAGACACGCCTTGCGACGGAAGCATCCGGCGGGCTAAGCAATTTCCATGATCTGCGTTCTGTTTGTCTGTCTGGGTAATATCTGCCGTTCGCCGCTGGCCGAGGGCCTGTTGCGTCATCACGTCGAACAGGCGGGCTTAAGCGACCGATTTGTCATCGACTCCGCCGGTACCGGCGGCTGGCACACGGGCGAAGGGCCGGACCGCCGCTCCCTCGCCGTGGCGGCGCGTTATGGTGTCGATATTTCCGCCCAGTGCGCGCGTCAGCTTCATCGCGACGACTTTTACCGCTTTGACCTGATCCTTGGCCTCGACCGCGATAATGTGCGCAATATCCGTAAAATCGCCCCGGATGATACCACCGCGACCATCGGTCTTTATCTGGAGGAAGCGCTAGGCCTGACGAAGGATGTGCCGGACCCCTATTACGGCGACACCCGCGATTTCGAGGCCGTCTATCGCCTGTGCGATGAGGCCTCGGCGGCGCTGCTACGCACGTTGACAAAGCCTTCACGTTAACACCAGATAGACGGCTCATTTTACAGGAGTAACCTTGTGACTGAACTGACAGACCATCGCTTCAATGAACTGATGATTGAACATATTGAGCTCGCTAATGGTCACCTCAAGGAGGCCAATCCTGGGCAGGCCGGGGCGGCCCTGATGCACGCGGCGGCCCGTTTCAATGCTTTCGTGTCGTCCACGCAATTTGTCGGCGGTCGCGTCATGCTGCAAAGCAAGGAAGCGCACATTGACCACTATGTGAAGCTGTATCGCCAGTATCTTGAGGGGCACTACGAAGAGTACGCGCAAAACTTTGCCGAATATGGTCGCCCCAATCTGGGCATCCCCAAATGACCCAGCCCAAACAACTGAGTGCCGAAGCTTTTAACGCGCTCACAGCGGAATTCATCCATATTGCTAATGCACAGGCCAAGGCTGTGGATTCCTTTTCCATATCCGAAGGCGCTTTTTTGCACGCCGCCGCCCGTTACAGCGCCTTCATAACCGCTGTGGGTGAACCGAGCGGTGCCGACATGCTGGCCAAAAAGGAGGAAATGGTCGCCAGGATCAGCGCCCGCTTCCGTGAGTATCTCGACATCCACTATATTGAATATGCGAAAAATTTCGACACCTACATGGCCAAGGTGCCGAGTGAAAAGGACAAGGGATGACCACGCCTGCCGCTTCCAACGACGTCTTCCGTCAGATGGCGGCCGATCATATCGACCTAACCAATAGCCACGCGCACAAAAGCTCGATCGGCGAAGCCGGCGGGGCCCTGCTTCAGGCCGCCACACGCTACACGGCCTTTACCTGCGCCGCTCAGAGTGCCGACAAGACGCAGTTTCTGGCCGCGCGCAAACTGAATGTCGATCAGTTGACGGCGCAGTTCCGTGAACTGCTGCTCAGCCACTATGATGACTTCGGCGACAATTACGAAACCTATATGAAATAACAAAAGCCCCGGAGTGATCCGGGGCTTTGGCTTAGAGCGGGATGATTTTAGATCGACGCACTATCCCGCTCTAAATTTCTGTTTTGTCGCGCAATTTTTCCGAAAAGTGGTTTCCACTTTATCGGATTGCGCTTTACAGAATATAGCGGCTGAGGTCGGCGTCGCCCGCCACCTCGCCCAGACGTTCGCGCACATAAGCCGACGTGATGGTCACGGTCTGCCCCGTCTGATCGGCGGCGGTGAAGCTCAGCTCCTCCATCACCCGCTCGATAATGGTGTGCAGACGGCGCGCGCCGATGTTTTCGACCTTGGCATTGACCTGTGCGGCGGCGGCGGCCATTTCGGCAATTGCGCCGTCCTCAAACGCCAGCGTCACCCCTTCGGTAGCCATCAGCGCCTGATTTTGTTTGATCAGATTGGCTTCGGGTTCCGACAGGATGCGGCGGAAATCGTCCTGAGTGAGCGCCTTCAGCTCGACCCGGATAGGCAGGCGCCCCTGAAGCTCCGGCAGCAAATCCGACGGCTTGGCCACATGGAAGGCACCCGAGGCGATAAAAAGGATGTGGTCGGTCTTCACCGGCCCATACTTGGTCGAAACCGTCGTCCCTTCGATCAGCGGCAGCAGGTCGCGCTGCACGCCTTCGCGCGACACATCGGCCCCGCCACGCTCCTGACGCGACGCTACCTTGTCGATTTCATCCAGGAAGACAATGCCTTCCTGTTCGGCGAGGCTCAGCGCCTCACGCGACACAGCTTCCTGATCGAGCAGCTTATCCGACTCTTCGGACAGCAGGATCGGCTGGGCCGCCGCGACCGTCAGGCGCACGGTCTTTTGCCGTCCGCCCATGGCCTTTTGCAGCATCTCGCCCAGATTAATCTGATTGCCCGGCTGCCCCGGAATCTCGAAGGCCCCGATCGCGCCGCCCGTATCGGCGACGGTGATTTCGACCTCCTTGTCGTCCAGCTCGTTATTGCGCAGGCGCTTGCGGAAGCTGTCGCGCGTCGCGGGCTGCGCCGCCGGTCCGACCAGCGCGTCCAGCAGGCGTTCTTCGGCCTGCGCCTCAGCCTTGGCGCGCACGCCCTGACGGCTCTTGTCCTTGACCATCAGGATGGCGGCTTCGACCAGATCACGCACGATCTGATCGACGTCGCGGCCGACATAGCCGACTTCGGTAAACTTGGTCGCCTCGACCTTGATGAAGGGGGCATGAGCCAGTTTGGCCAGACGTCGCGCGATCTCGGTCTTGCCGACGCCCGTCGGCCCGATCATCAGGATATTCTTAGGCGTGATCTCGTCGCGGATGGCCGCGTTGGTCTGCTTGCGCCGCCAGCGGTTGCGCAGCGCCACGGCCACCGCCTTTTTGGCGTCAGCATGGCCGATAATATGACGGTCGAGTTCGGAGACGATCTCACGCGGTGAAAAGGTGGTCATACGCTCTTTTTCCTAAATTCAGGCGTTCAGTTCCGGCGTGCGCTGCATCAGGACCATGCGGCCGCAGGGCGTCGGGCCGACAGGGACGAAGCCCGCCTTTTCGCTGGCGCGACGGGCGGCGGCGTTGGTCGTTTGGGGGGCCACGCGCACGCAAACGGCACCCTTCTTGAACATGCCGTTGCTGAGCTGGGTCAGGACCTGCGTGCCGATCCCCTCACCCAGCAGGGCCGCATCGCCGATAAACAGGTCGATCAGGAAGGTGCCTTTGGGCGACTCCGCGTGGCAGGGCGTGCCCGGTTCGTGATCGGGGTGGCACTCATAGCACTGGGTATAGCCTGCCGGCCGGCCATTCCAGCTAAAGATCCACGCCGTGGCATTGGCCGCGCCGATATAGGCCAGGGCGTCTTCGACGGCGTCCTCTGCGGTCTGACCGTCATTGACCCACCACTGGCGCACGTGCGGCGAGGACATCCACAACAACAGAAGCCCGGCATCGTTATCGGTCAGGGGGCGAAAGGCGATCATACGGTCCTAAAATTCAAAATTGATACTTCTGACGCGCAAAGGTTTCAGAAACCTCATCAAAGCGGGGCTGACCACCGCCATGCTGATCACTTTCCGGGTAGGTTTTCTCAAAGTAACGCCCGGTGACGTCATCGTAATGCAGTTCAGACCAGCCGTCTTCAGAAGTGGCTAACTTCCTCACGCTTCCAGCTTTTCCAGAGTGACGCTGTGATTGGTATAGACGCAGATATCCCCGGCGATCTGCATGGCCTTGCGCGCGATCACCTCGGCATCGGGCTCATAGTCGAGCAGGGCGCGTGCCGCCGACAGGGCATAGGTGCCGCCCGATCCGATGGCCGCCACCCCGTCTTCGGGTTCCAGCACATCACCGACCCCGGTAATGGTCAGGATGTGGTTCCTGTCGCCCACCAGCAGCATGGCCTCAAGACGGCGCAGATAGCGGTCGGTGCGCCAGTCCTTGGCCAGATCGACGCAGGCCCGCGCCAGCTGATCCGGATAGAGTTCCAGCTTGGCCTCCAGACGCTCCAGCAGGGTGAAGGCATCGGCGGTCGCACCGGCAAAGCCGACGATCACCTTGCCGCCGGCCAGAGTCCTAACCTTCTTCGCGCCGCCCTTGACGATGGTGGGGCCCATAGACACCTGACCGTCACCGGCGATGACCGTCTTGCCATTTTTGCGCACGGCGACGATGGTTGTCCCGTGCCAGTTGGGGAAGTTTTTATCCGTCATGTCCGTCTAATTGGCGGTTTGCGCGGGGTCTTTCAAGGGGGCCTTTCAAGTCCCGGCGACGTTTTTGCCGGGACAAGTCGTCCAGCATGGGCACAAGGGCGATCAGACCGAGCCCCAGCGACAGGGGCAACACCGTCACAAAGCCCATATGGCTGAAGCCAAACGCTCCCGTAAGCCCGCCCGCCGCAAAGGCCCCCAGAAGCGACACAAGTAACCGCGCCTTCTTCGGATGAAAGCGCGCCCCGGCGTGGGTGGCGCGCCCAAACAGGAAGCGCCCGGCTTCGATGCCTAAGTCGGTGATAATCCCCGTCATGTGGGTGGTGCGGATTTCGGCGTGCGACAGCTTGGTCATCAGGCTGTTCTGCAAGCCCATCAGGTAGCATAAAAGCCCGATGGTCAGGGGCAGGCTGAGGGCAATATCCCCGATCAGCCCCGCAGCCAGCAGGCCAAACAGCAGCAGCAACACCGCCTCAAGCCCCAGCGTCAGGGCAAATTCCGAATGCAGCCGCTTTAACCGCGCCCAGTTGACCAGCAGGCTTGAGGTCACCGCACCTAAAAAGAAACACAGCACATAGGTGAGCGCCAGAACGGCCGGGCCAAACTTCCCCAGCACCATATCGTCGGCAAAGGAGGCCACCATACCCGACATGTGCGACGTATAGACGCCGACGGCCAGAAAGCCCCCGGCATTGACCGCCCCGGCGACAAAGGCCAGCGTCACCCCCAGCCGCGCATCACCCGTTTCCGAGCGCCGTTTGCCGCTGATCTGTCTGAGGGTCCGCCGCATCCAATATCCTTTATATCCTTACGGGATTATAGGCCGACGCCCGTTAACGGTAAACGAACAGATGAGGGCTGGCGGGGCGGCACGACGCCCTTTATATCTGAGGCCATGTCCCTGCTCCATGTGCCCCCCGAACTCAGTGACGACGATCTTGACCGCTATGCCCGGCACATCGTGCTGAAAGAGGTTGGCGGTATGGGGCAACGCCGTCTGAAAGGCGCCAAGGTGCTGATCGTTGGGCTGGGCGGCATCGGGGCCCCGGCGGCGCTTTATCTGGCGGCAGCGGGCATCGGCACGCTGGGCCTGCTCGATGACGACACGGTCAGTCTGTCCAACCTGCAAAGACAGGTCCTGTACGCCACCAATGATGTGGGCGCGCTTAAATCCGAGGTGGCGCAGGCGCGCCTGTCGGCGCTCAATCCGCACGCCGCGCTGAACCTCCATCCGGTGCGCCTGACGCCCGATACTGCGACGGAGATCATCGGCGGCTATGACATTGTGCTGGATGGCTGCGACAATTTCGAGACGCGGCATCTGGTCAACCGCACCTGTATGGCATTGGGCAAGGCGCTGGTGTCCGGTGCACTGGGGCGGTTCAGCGGTCAAGTGGCGGTGTTCAATGGGACGCCCTGTTATCAATGTCTGGTGCCGGAGATTCCGCCCGACGCCGAAACCTGTGAGCGCATGGGCATTGTCGGCGCTCTTGCCGGGATTATCGGCTCGATGAGCGCGCTGGAGGTGATCAAGCTGATCACCGGCGCGGGCGACCCGCTGATCGGCAAGCTGCTGATCTTCGACGGCCTGTCGATGACCTCGCGCGTCATTGCCCTGCCGCCGGAGCCGGATTGCAAAATTTGCGGTGGAACAAATGGATTATAGCGAAAAAGCTTACGACAAGGCGAAATGGCATTTTGAGAGCATAGAAAAAGAAGGGCTGGATGAAATTCAGGCCTATGTCCACACGGCATTTTTCTGGCGCTGGATCGTAGATCAAAACCTGACGGATAAGCGTTTTGAAGAAGATTTCGAAGACGATTTTTCGGCCTATCGAAACGGATCGATAGACGCGCTCGAATTCTACAGGGTTCTTGATGGATGCCTGATTGGCGACATGATGAATGATGAAGGCAATGCATTCGCGAGCCACTATTTCGACTTTCAGACCGGGCAATATCTTCGCGACTATGAACGCGCTGTCGCCCATGACCGGCCTTCAATTTTTCAGGTTACGTTTAATGACGAAACCTATGACCGGATTAAACCTTATATCGAAAAGGCATACTCAAAATGGAAAACACCCAAGGCGTGGTGGAGGTTCTGGTAACTCAAATTTAGGCTGCCGTCATGCTGAAATACCTTGCCCCGCTTTGCTTAGTACTCTGTCTCGGCGCTACCGCCCATGCTGGCTCAATCGGCGAGACTGCTGGCAAAGACCTGTTTGAACTGACGCTCGATCAACAGTTTCTGCTGCCGTTTCTGGGGCATTTCGCGCTGGTGGCCGGGCTCTATATCTGGCTGACCTGGGAGCGCCAGACGGCCCTGCGCAAGGGCGAGATCAAGCCTGCCGCCTTCGTCAACGCCAATGCCGACCCGGAGCGCTCAAAGCGCGTGGCGCGCAACCTGTCCAATCAGTTTGAACTGCCGGTCTTTGCCCTGTTTGCCGCAGCTATCATCTATCAGTCGGGCCGCATAGAAGCGATCGACATCGCCGCTGCCTGGCTGTTCCTGATCGGGCGGCTCATCCATACGGGTGTGCAGACCCTGACGACGAATGTGCCGCTGCGCGGGCTGGTCTTCCTGATCAACTTTGTCGCCGTGGTCATCCTGATGGGGCGCGTGGCGCAGGGGGTGTTTTTATGAAAGCCGCGCTTATCCTTGCGGGTCTTCTGGCCGCCTCCGGTGCACAGGCGCAAACCGTATCCGGCGAGGACCTGTTTGAGCGCCATTGCGTCAGTTGTCACGAAGTGACGGCGGCCAATGGTCAGGGGCCGTCACTCAAGGGCGTGGTCGGCCGCAAGGTGGCCAGCGTGGCGGGCTTTGCCTATTCCCCGGCCCTCAAGGCCGCCGGCGCGAAGGGCCTGCGCTGGGACGCCGCGCATCTCGACCGGTTCCTCAGCGATCCGTCAAAGCTCTACCCCGGCACCTACATGCCGCAGTCGGTGTCGAAACCCGAAAACCGCGCGGCGATCATTGCGTATTTGAAGACGCCGTAGATTTGATGCGCGGAATTAGACATTCCCCACGTTTTCCTGTATAGGCCCGCACTCGCTTCCCACACCTGTTGCTTATCCAAAGGTTCCCTCCGTGGCCTATACGCTCGACCTGTCCGCCAAACCCGCCGCAAGCGCCAAGGTGAATATCACCGGGCTGACGCGTGATGGCCTGATCGCTGCGTTGAAGGAATCGGGCGTGGTCGAGGAGCGCAAGGCCAAAATGCGCGCCCAGCAGATCTGGCGCTGGGTGCACCATTACGGCTTTACCGATTTCGACAAGATGACCGATATCGGCAAGGATCAGCGCGGGCCGCTGGCCGAAAAATTCACCCTTGCCCGCCCGGAAGTGGTCGAGCGTCAGGTGTCAAAAGACGGCACGCGCAAGTGGCTGATCCGCATGGCGCCGGGTATCGAGGTCGAAACCGTCTATATCCCCGATGTCGGTCGCTCAGGCGCCCTGTGTGTCTCGTCTCAGGTGGGCTGCACGCTGAACTGCTCCTTCTGCCACACGGGGACGCAGCGGCTGGTGCGTAACCTGACCGCCGCCGAAATCGTGGCGCAGGTGCAGGTGGCGCGCGACGACCTGGGCGAATGGCCGTCGCCCAAGGAAGACCGCCGCCTGTCCAATATCGTCTTCATGGGCATGGGCGAGCCGCTGTACAATCTCGACAATGTCGCCGACGCCATCGACATCATTTCGGACAATGAAGGCATCGCCATTTCGCGCCGCCGCATCACGGTCTCGACCTCTGGCGTAGTGCCGGAGCTGGACGCGCTGGGCAAGCGCACGGCGGCCATGCTGGCCATTTCGCTGCACGCCACCCATGATGAACTGCGCGACGTGCTGGTGCCGATCAACAAGAAGTACCCGCTGAAAGACCTGATGGCGGCCATCCGCGCCTATCCGGACCTGTCGAACGCGCGGCGCGTCACCTTTGAATATGTGATGCTGAAGGGCGTCAATGACAGCCCGGCCGAAGCGCGCGAACTAATCAAACTGATCAAGGGCATCCCGGCCAAGATCAACCTGATCCCGTTCAACCCCTGGCCCGGCACCGACTATCAGTGTTCGGAGTGGCGCACCATCGAAGCCTTTGCGGCCATCCTCAACAAGGCCGGCTACGCCTCGCCCATCCGCACGCCGCGCGGTCGCGATATTCTGGCTGCCTGCGGTCAGTTGAAGTCCGAGAGCGAGAAGGTCCGCGCCAGCGCGCTGCGCAAGGCACAGGTCGAAGGTCTGGCCAGTGATGAGAGCGAAACGCCCCAGAATGAAACGGATGGGGTCGAAACGGAACTGCCTTACGGCCATCTGGCCTCCGGCATGTAAGGGCAGGCCGGTGACCTTATAAAAAACGGTCACATTTTTCGGCCTTGATCTTGCAAGACCCCCGATACAATACTGGCCATCCGCACGGGACGGCGGGCGTAATCGGGGCTTTTGATCGGCATGATACCGGATTTCCTCAATCTCGACTTTCTGGTGCCGGACGTGCTGCGTCCGGAGGTTCAGGCCTTCGCCTCCGGTTTTCCGGTCACCCTACTGCACGCCGGGGCGACCCTGCTGATGCTGTTTATCGGGGCCTTCGTCTATTCGATCCTGACGCCCTACAAAGAAATCCAGCAAATCCGTGACGGCAATTCCGCCGCAGCGGTGGCCTATGGCGGCGTGATCATCGGTCTGGCCGTGCCGCTCGCCGCCTCGATGTCGGCCTCGACCTCGGTGCGCGAAATCCTCATCTGGGGCGGGGCGACCGTCATCCTGCAACTGTTTGTCTTCCGTCTGGTGGACTTCCTGCTGGCCGGTCTGCCGCAACGCATTGACGAGGGCGAAGTGTCGGCCGCCGTGCTGCTGGTGGCGGGTAAGCTGGCCGTCGCCCTGATCCTCGCCGCCGCCGTCGCCGGTTAATCTGAAAGGGGTTTTGAGATGGGCCTCATCCCCGACTGGCTGCTCTACGGTTCGGCGGTGGCCCTGATGGTCATCGTGCCCGGTCGTTGGGCCGACAAATCCCTGTCGCCGCCCGCGCCGCCGCCGCCGCCGCCCGGTGAAGCGGCCCTGTTTGCCACCTACTCACCCTTCTCGACCAACGAGATCATCAGCCTGCCGATCATGAACGATATTGATTATCGCGGCACGGCCTTTTCCGTCTCAAAATCCGGTGAGTGGGTGCTGGCCCGCGAAAGCATCCGCAACTGCCGCTACCCCTTCCTCAATCTGGGTGGCAATCTGGGGGTGCGTATCCGCGTGCAGTACAAGCGCAGCCTCGACAACTACGTGCTGGCCGTCACCGAAAGCGGGGCGCGTCCCCTGCCCTTTGCCGATCCCAAAACCATCAAGCCGGGGATGCGCGGCTTCATGCCGGGCTTTCCGCAGGATCAGGTCGGCGAAGCGACCGGCCGTCTGATCGGGGAAACCAAGCTGAAGACCGGCAAGCGCTTCGAAGCCCCTGAAACCGTGCTGGCCTGGGCCGAAGCCGGGCATACGGCCAATCTGACGGGCAGCCTGAACAAGCTGCTGGGCGGCCCCACCCTCGATGCGCAGTCTCAGGTCATCGGCATCACGCTGAAGACCAAGCCGCGCCGCGGGCGTCTCTATTCCTCGACCCCGGCGACGCTGGCGAAAATCGGTAATACGCCGTCGCGCACCTATGATTTCGAGCACGAAGACCTGCTGACGCGGCGCAATTACGGCATCGTGTCCGACACCCTGCGCCGGGAGTATCGCGTGGCGCAGGTCGGCTGTATCCAGAGCTAAGGATTTGACCGCAATATTCGGGACGTGACGCGCACGGCCATCCGTGTAAGTCTGCGCGCATGATCCCCGGTGACCTTGTCCCTCTCGAACGCGCGCATATGACCGCTCTGGCCGAAGCCGATCCGGCGCTGGCCCCGCTGTTTGCCGCCGTGGGCGACCTCAATTTTCGCCACCGGGCCGACGGTTTCGAAGGCCTGCTGCGCCTGATCGTCGAGCAGCAATTGTCGGTCAGGGCCGCCGACGCCATCTGGCAGAAGCTGCGCGGCGGCCTTTCAGAGATGAGCCCGGCCCATCTGCTGACCCTGTCGGATGAGGCCCTGCGCGGCCACGGCCTGTCGCGGCCCAAGGTCAGATATGCCCGCATCCTCGCCGAGGCCGTCCACGCCCGCGCGCTCGACTTTGCGACCGTGCGGGGCCTTGAGGCCGAAGCCGCCATCGACCACCTGACGGCGCTGAAAGGCATAGGGCGCTGGACGGCGGAGGTCTATCTAATGTTCTGCGAAGGCCGTCTCGACATCTTCCCGACTGGCGACATTGCGTTACGCGAGGCCGTCGGCTGGTTAGATGGCCTCGATGCCCGCCCGGACGAGGCCTATTGCCGCGAGCGGGCGCTTCGCTGGGCACCCTACCGCTCGGTGGTGTCGCACGCCCTGTGGGGCTGGTACGGCGCGGTCAAACGCGGCGAGTTGGGCAAGACCCTTACCCCCGGCTTATAACCGACCCATGCTGCGCCATATCGCTCTTACGCAAGGCGGGTCCATGCTCGGCGCTCAATCTATGATGAGACTGGAGCCTAGGCATGGATATCTATAACTATATCAAAAAAGACCATCGCAAGGTTGAGGACCTGATGGAGCAGGTGGTCAATGCCGCCGATGGCGCGACGCGCCTGCGCCTGTTCAATGAGATCAAAAACGAACTGACGATCCACGCCAAAAGCGAGGAAGAAACCTTCTATAAGGCCGTGCTGGACGCCACGCGCTCAAAGGCCGTCGAGCACAAGATGGAACATGCCAATGAGGAGCATGACGAAATCGAGGCCTTCCTGCAGAACGTGTCCGGCCTGTCGGCCGACAGCGATCAGTGGCTGCTGCATTTCGGCGAACTGAAACACGCCGTCATGCACCACGTCGAAGAGGAAGAGGGCGAAATCTTCGAAAAGGCCAAGACCTATCTCAGCGCCGATCAGGCCCGCAAGCTGGCCAAGGAGATGGACGCGCTGAAAAAGGAGATGATGGCGGGGGCGTAAGTCTCCAATAAAAACCACCTCCCCTGACATCAGGGGAGGTGGTTAATGTTTGAGGCGCTTAAAGCCCGGCGCCCTTGACCAGATCGGCCACCACCGATGGATCGGCCAGGGTCGAAATATCGCCGAGGTTCGACACATCGCGTTCGGCGATCTTGCGCAGGATGCGGCGCATGATCTTGCCGGAGCGCGTCTTGGGCAGGCCCGGCGCCCACTGGATGACGTCCGGTGAGGCGATGGGGCCGATTTCGCGACGCACCCAGTTGCGCAGTTCGGTCTTCAGCGCTTCGGTCGGTTCGACGCCCTTGGTCAGGGTGACGTAGCAATAGATGCCCTGCCCCTTGATGTCGTGCGGGAAGCCGACCACGGCGGCTTCGGCGACGCTGTGGTGCGCCACCAGCGCGCTTTCGACCTCGGCCGTGCCCAGACGGTGGCCGGAAACGTTCAGCACGTCATCGACGCGGCCGGTGATCCAGTAATAGCCGTCTTCGTCGCGGCGCGCGCCGTCGCCGGTGAAATACTTGCCGGGATAGGTCGAGAAGTAGGTTTCGATAAAGCGCTGATGGTCGCCAAAGACCGAGCGCATCTGACCCGGCCACGAGTCGCAGATACACAGATTGCCTTCGGTCGCGCCGCTCAGCTCCTTGCCCTCATTATCGACCAGACAGGCCTCAATCCCCGGCAGGGGGTGGGTGGCCGAGCCGGGCTTCAAGGCCGTCGCCCCCGGCACCGGGGTGATCAGGTGGCCACCGGTCTCGGTCTGCCACCAGGTATCGACGATGGGGCAGTTTTCGTTGCCGACCACCCGGTGATACCACAGCCAGGCTTCGGGGTTGATCGGCTCACCCACCGAACCCAGCAGACGCAGCGATTTGCGCGAGGTTTTGAGCACCGGTGCATCGCCTTCACGCATCAGGGCGCGGATGGCCGTCGGCGCGGTGTAGAAGGTCGTCACCTGATGCTTGTCGATCACTTCCCAGAAGCGCGACACGGTGGGGTAGTTGGGCACGCCTTCGAAGATCAGCGAGGTGGCGGCATTGGCCAGCGGCCCATAGACGACGTAGGAATGGCCCGTCACCCAGCCGACATCGGCGGTGCACCAATAGACATCGCCTTCGTGCCAGTCGAAGACGGTTTTGAACGTATAGGCCGCCCAGGCGAGGTAGCCGCCCGTGGTGTGCAGCACGCCTTTCGGTTTACCTGTCGAACCGGACGTATAGAGGATGAACAGAGGGTCTTCGGCATTCATCGGCTCGGCCGGGCAGTCGGCGCTTACGCCCTCCAGTTCCGGATCGACGCACAGGTCGCGTCCGTCATGGCTCAGGGAGCAGCCATTGCCGGTGACGAAGACGTGCTTCACGCCGGGGCATTGCAGCAGGGCTAGGTCGGTATTGGCCTTGAGCGGCACCGACTTGCCCCCGCGACGCCCTTCGATAGTGGTGACCACATATTCCGACTGACAGTCATTGATACGCCCGGCAAGGCTGTCGGGCGAAAAACCGCCGAACACCACCGAATGCACCGCCCCGATACGCGCGCAGGCCAGCATGAAATAGGCCGCCTCCGGCACCATGGGCATGTAGATGGTGACGCGGTCGCCCTTCTTGACGCCATACTTTTTCAAAAGGTTGGCGCGCTTGCCCACCGCCTCGGCCAATTGCCCATAGGTGACTGTGTAGGAGTCGTTCAGCTCATCGCCTTCAAAAATGAAGGCCACCGTATCGGCCTTGTGCGGCAGATGGCGGTCGATGCAGTTGGCCGCGACGTTCAGTTGCCCGTCGTGATACCAGCGGATGCGGAAGTCTTCGCGGTTGAAGGACACGTCCTTGACTTGCGTGAAGGGCTTGATCCAGTCGAGCGCTTCGCCCAGTTGCCGCCAGTGGGCCCACGGATCGGACTTGACCAGATCGCGCTGCGCCTGAAGCGCCGCCGCCGTCACGCTGTTTGCGCGCGGATAGGTCGCCGGCACGGGAAAGAGAGTCGTATTGTTCAGCGTATCAACCGTCATGGCGTCCTCACACATTTTCTTGCTTATCTTGCCGTAGAGATAAGACTGATCCACGGCCCTGTCGAGCCAGCCAACCACAATTTGCGCGGCAGGGAAACTTGGCAATAGGTCGTATATTGGTTATGCAATGTGGATCATTTTGTGACCATAAGAGCATTCGTCGAAGCGACGAATGGCTCTTGTTTTTTATAACGCCTCATGTTTATCCGAAAAGCGGTGGCCATTTTTCGGCATGAGGCTGGAAAGACCCCCATGCACCTCGCCTTTTCCACATGGCCGGAAATCGACGCCCGTCTGAAGACCTCAAAGACGGTGATCATTCCCATCGGTTCCAACGAACAGCACGGCCCGATGGGGCTTTTGGGGACCGACTGGCTGTGCCCGGAAATCATCGCCCATGCGGCGGAAAAGCAAGGTGATATTCTGGTCGCGCCGACCTTCAATATCGGCATGGCCCAGCACCATCTGGGCTTTGCGGGGACCATTTCGCTGCGCCCTTCGACCTTTATGGCGGCCATCGAAGACTGGGTGAAGTCGCTGGGGCGGCATGGGTTTACCCACATCTATTTCCTCAATGGCCACGGCGGCAATGTCGCCTCGATCGAAGCGGCCTTTTCGGAAATCTATAGCCAGTGGTCATGGAAAGGTACGCGCTGTCCCTTCGCGCTGAAACTGTCGAACTGGTGGGATTTGCCGGGCATCTCGCCTCTGTGCGCCCGCCTCTTCCCCAAGGGGCACGGCAGCCACGCCACGCCGTCGGAAATCGCCCTGACCTGGGCCGCTTATCCCGATGCTGTGCGCGACCTGACGATGGACCCGCCGATTGCGCCCACCGGCCCCATCCGCGACGCGCTTGACTACCGCGCGCGCTTCCCTGACGGCCGCATCGGCGCCGACTCGTCGCTGGCCAGCATCGAACTGGGGCGCCAAATCCTTGAGGCGGCGGTTCCGGCCCTGCTGAAAGATATTGCGAAATTCGAGGCGGAGGAACGACCCTAAACCGTCACCACCTCATCGCCGCGGCGTTCGACCGGCCACGGCGTGAGGTGCTCCCCGGCGCAGGGGCCGCCGATGCACAGGCCGCTGTCTTTCAGAAACGACGCACCGTGCCAGCGGCAGATTATCACATCCTGCTCGCGCGTCTGATAATCGCTTTCTTCCTGATCGCCACCCAGCGGCATCCCGTTGTGCGGACAGGCATCGACATAGCCGCGCGGCAAATAGTCGTCGAGGATGACAAACCCCTCAAACCCGTCCTGACGATAGAGGACGGTGCCGGTTACCTGAAGCTCAGCCCAGGTGCAGATAACGGTGCCGGGAGGCGGTCTCACCGTTCGGTCTTCAGCGGACGCGACATCAGATCGCCGATAGCCTTATCGACGCTGGCTTCGCCCGACAGTATGGTCGCCACCATGTTGCAAATGGGCAGATCGACGCCCAGCTTTTCGCCCAGATGCTTGACCGCCGGGGCCGATTCGACCCCTTCGGCGACCGAAATCTTGCCTTCCAGCGCCTGAGCCAGAGTCTGCCCGCCACCGAGGGCCAGACCGACGCTCATATTGCGCGATTGCGGCGACGAGCACGACAGGACCAGATCACCCATACCGCACAGACCGCTCAGCGTCTCGGCCTTTGCGCCCAGTGCTACGGCCAGCCGCGTCATTTCGGCAAAACCGCGCGTAATCAGGGCGGCGTGCGCCGAACGCCCCAGCCCCTTACCTTCGGAAATGCCGCAGGCAATGGCCAGCACGTTTTTCAGCGCCCCGCCCGCCTCAGCGCCGATCATGTCGTCGATCAGATAGGGGCGGAAGGTCTGCGTCGCCAAAGTCGTTGAAATCTGCGCCCCCAGCTCGGCATCCTTGCAGGCCAGCGTCACCGCGGTGGGCAAGCCGCGCGCCACTTCGGCGGCGAAGGACGGCCCGGACAGGACGGCGGCACGCGCCTGCGGCAGGGTGGCTGCCAGCACCTCATTCATCAGGCAGTCCGTGCCGCGCTCAACCCCCTTGGCGCACAGGACGATGGGCAGGCCGTCGCGCACATGCGGCGCAAAGGCTTTCAGCGAGGCGCGCATATGCTGCGCCGGCGGCACGGCCAGAATCAGATCGCAGTCGCCCAGATCGGCCAGATCGGCGGTCGCCTTCACCTGCGGCAGCAGCTCCCGGCCCGGCAGATAGAGGTGATTGAGGTGCTGAGCATTGATCGACTCGGCGACTTCCGGCTCACGGCACTGGATCAACACCTCGCGCCCGGCCCGCGCGGCGACCTGCGCAAGCGCCGTACCCCATGCCCCTGCCCCGATGATTCCAACCTTGTCAAAGGCTTTGGCGTGCACGAATTGGGTCAAGCCTTGGCTCCCTTGCGTCCCGAAAACTTATGTATGGGTGCACTGAGCGCACGGCGCTCGTCAAGGGGCCAGCGTGGCCGCGCCAGCGCCGACAGCCCGTCGTGCACCTGTTTGTCCCCATCATAATCGGCCGCCGCCCGCATCAGCGCAAAGCGTTCCAGCCCGGCCAGCGCGATCATGGCCGCATTGTCGGTGCAGTAGGCCAGAGGCGGGGCGACAAATTCAAACCCCTCCTTTTGCGCCAGTGCCGACAGCTCAGACCGCACGGTTTTGTTGGCCGCCACGCCGCCCGCGACAACAAAGGCCGGGCTATCCCCCCCATGTTCGGCCTTGAAGGCGCGCATGGCGCGGGCGGAGCGTTCGACCAGTTGCCGCGCAATCGCCGCCTGCACCGAAGCGCACAGATCGGCGCGATCCTGCGGCGTCTTCACCTGTTCCATGGCGATCTTCGCGGCGGCGGTTTTCAGGCCCGAATAGGAAAAATCGCAGTCCTTGCGCCCCAAAAGCGCGCGCGGCAGGGTAAAGCGCGCGGCATCGCCCTTCGCCGCCTCGGCCTCCAGCGCCGGGCCGCCGGGATAGCCCAGCCCCAGAGTCTTGGCGATCTTGTCGAAGGCCTCGCCCGCCGCATCGTCGATCGTGGTCCCCAGACGCTCATAATCGCCGACGCCGCGCACGTGCAGCAACTGACAATGGCCACCGGAAACCAGCAGCAGTAGGAAGGGAAACGGCACATCGTGGGTCAGGCGCACGGACAGGGCATGGCCTTCGAGGTGATTGACCCCGATCAGCGGCAAACCGCGCGACAGCGCAAAGCCCTTGGCGAAGCTTAAGCCCACCATCACCCCGCCGATCAGGCCCGGCCCAGCCGTGGCCGCCACCGCGTCGATTGCGTCCACCCCGACGCCTTTTTCGGCGGCCTGCGACAGCGCCAGCCGCGCCAGATCGTCTATGGTTTCGACGTGGCTGCGCGCGGCGATTTCGGGCACGACTCCGCCATAGACGGCGTGCTTGACCACCTGAGAGTGGATGACCGAAGACAGGACTTCGACCGCGCCGTCATCGCCCCGCCGCACCACGGCGACGGCGGTTTCGTCACAGCTCGATTCGACACCCAGAACGCAAAGAGACATTACATATCCTTATCTCTCGCTGCCTTGCGGAGAGAGGGGTTACCTGAAAAGGCCAAATGGCCGCAGGTCAAGGGGCTTGCAAGCCGCAGGGCGAAATTTTAGGGAAGAGACATAGCAACCCGAAGGCTAAGTTATGACCCCACTTCTGAAAATCGGTACGCGCGGTTCGCGGCTGGCCACCACCCAATGCGGCTGGGTTCAGCGTCAGATCGTCACCGCGCTGGGTCACGACCCGGCCCGGTCTCATGAGGTTGCGCCGCTGGTCATCATCACCACGCAGGGCGACCGCATTCAGGACCGCCGCCTGATCGAAGCCGGCGGCAAGCAGTTGTTCACCAAGGAGATCGAGGACGCGCTTCTGAATGGCGACGTCGATGTCGCCGTCCATTCGCTGAAAGACATGCCTGCCGAAGATATTCCCGGTCTTAGCCTGTGCGCCTTTCCGGTGCGCGAGGACCCGCGCGACGCCTTTGTGTCGATCAACTACCGCAGTCTCGAAGACCTGCCGCAAGGCGCAAAGCTCGGCACCGCCTCGCTGCGGCGTCAGGCGCAGGCCCTGGCCGTGCGGCCGGACCTTGAGGTCGTCATGCTGCGCGGCAATGTCGATACGCGCCTGTCGAAGCTGGAGGCCGGGCATTGCGACGCCATCCTGCTGGCGGCGGCGGGCCTGAAACGCATGGGGCTTGAGGCGCATATCAAGTCCTATATCGACCCCGACCTGTTCCCCTGTGCCCCCGGCCAAGGCGCGCTGGCCGTGCAATGCCGCACCGCCGACCTCGATCAGGCGTGGATCAAGCGGCTGCACCACGTCGAAACGCATTTGCAAATTTCGGCCGAACGCGGCGCGCTGGTGGCGCTCGAAGCCTCGTGCCGCACGGCTGTCGGGGCCTATGCGAAGATCGAAGGCGACGCGCTCACCCTGTTTGTTGAGGCCCTGACCGCCGATGGCCGCACGCGCTGGCAAAGGCGCGAAACGATCAGCGCGCCTACGGTCGAATCGGCGCACGCTCTGGGCCTGCGTCTGGGGCAATCCATCCGTGATGAGGCCGGCGACCGGCTGAACCAGTATAAGGCGCAGGCGTGAACCCGCCCCTGATCTGGGTAACGCGAACGGAGCCACAGGCCAGCGTCACGGCGCAGGCGCTGCGGGCGCGCGGTTTTGAGGTGATCAATGACCCGCTGCTTGAGGTCGAACCCTTAAGCCCCGACATCGACGTGGCGCGTTTCGCCCATATCTTTGCCACCTCGATCAATGGCCTTAAAGCCTTTACGCGCCAGTACGCGACGCGGCATCAGACGGTGTGGGCCGTCGGCGACGCCACCGCCCGCGAAGCGCGTGAGGCCGGCTTCCATACCGTGCATAGCGCCCGTGGCGATGTCGAAGACCTGATCCGCCTGCTGAAAGCTGAGGCCCCGCAAGGCCCCCTCCTCTACCCGCAGCCCGAAACCCCGGCGCGCGACCTGACTGCGGCCCTGTCAGGGTTCAACCTGCACCCGGTCCTCTTCTATCGCACCGTGGTGCGCGACGCCCCCGACGCCAGAGCGCAGATGGCGGCGATCACCCATATCCTGCTCTATTCACCGCGCGGGGCGCAGGCCTGCGCCCCCTATCTGAGCGGTGTCACAGCGCGCGTCCTCTGCATCTCGGAGGCCACCGCCCAACGCTTGCGCGAACACCTCAATTTCACTGGAAATTTACCCTCTGCGGGCCTAAACATAGAGGTAGCGGCCTCTCCGGATGAAGAGGCCCTGTTCGCCAGGCTCTAAAACCCCACGGACCGCCATGACCGACGACTTCGCCCCGAACCCGATCCCCGCTGCGGCGGAGCCGGAAAAGACCCGTTGGGGGCGCGGCCCGCTGATCATCGCCTTTGCCTTTCCCATCGTCTTCGTGCTGCTGGCGCTGGGGGTGCTGGGGTTTGCGGTCTATAAGGAGCACCTGAGCGCCCCGCAAAAGACCGTGGCCGACTATCTCGACCCCGCGGCGGTGGCCAAGGACAGCGAAAAAGACTCCGAAATCGCACGTCTGACCGCCGAACTGAACGCCCTTCGCGTGCGTCAGGCGCAGGCATCTGTCGAAACGCCGCAAACGCCCACCTATGCCGACCCGACGGCGCTCAACCGCCTGTCTGAGCGCCTTGATCGCCTTGAGGCCAATCAACGCCTGTTGATTCAGGCCGCCGCTGCGGCCACTTCCGCGTCGGGCCTGCAACAGGCGGCGAAGGGCTCTCAGCCGTTTCTCTCCGAACTGGCCGACGTCGAAAAGAGCCTGACCGACACGGTGATGGTCGCGCCGCTGCGGCCTCTGGCGCAAAAGGGCGTGCCCAGCGAAATCGCGCTGGCGCTCAGCTTCCCGGCCTACGCCGCCAAGGCCCGCACCGCCGCCAGCGCCAAAACGGACGACAGCTTCCTGACGCGCCTGACCAATGCCCTCAGCGGCCTGATCAGCATACGCCGCATCGACGGCGCGGCGCGCGGCCCGGATGCCCTGCTGCTTCAGGCGCAGGGCCGTCTGGATCAGGGCGATCTTAACGGTGCGCTGACGGTCCTCTCCACCCTGCCCCCGGCCTCGCAAGCCGCGCTCAAGCCGTGGATGACCGATGCGCGCAACCGCGTGCTGGTCGATACCACCACCCGCCGCATCACGGTCGAGGCCTTGAGCCGCCTCAGTCAGGCCAATTACAGCACGGCCAATGGCGCCGACGCCACGGCGGGCAGCGGGGCCGCCGTCGCGCCTCAGCCGGAGACTGGCCTGTGATCCGCACGCTTCTGATTTTCCTTAGCATCATGGCCCTGATCGCCGTGGCCTTTGCCGCCGCCGGTGACCCCGGCACGGCCACCCTGATCTGGCTTGGCTACCGCATCGACACCCCGGCGGCCGCTGCCGTTATCGTCATCGGCCTGCTGGCCTTTGCGGCTGTGTGCTTCTGGAACCTCGTCCTGTGGATGTCGCGCGCCCCGCAGCGCGCCGAACGTCAGCGTGCCGCCGCCCGTCGCCGTCAGGGTGAAGAGACCCTCACGCGCGGCTTTATCGCTGTTGTCTCCGGCGATGGGGCCGAAGCCCGCCGTCAGGCGATCAAGGCCGTAGATGTGCACGACAATGTGGCATTGGTGCGCATCCTCAATGCGCTGGCGGCTGAAACCGCCCATGACCCGGTCGCCACGCGCGCCGCCTGGACGGCCATGCTCAGCGTGCCGGAACTGAAACTCGCCGGCCTGCGCGGCCTGATGACGCTCGCCATTTCCGAAGGCGACCGCGCCGAGGCCATTCGTCTGGCCGGCGAAGGCTATAACCAGCCCAAACCCGCCATGTGGGCCTTCAAGACCCTGTTCGAAGCGCGCTCGACCGCCGGCGAATGGGCCGAAGCGCTCGATCTGGTCGAAGGGGCGCTGAATCGCAAGCTGGTCTCGCCGCTGTTTGCCGAACGGGCGCGCGCCGCCCTGATGGCCGCCTCGGCCGCGCATCTGGAAACCGCGCCTGAGGCGCAAATCCGCGAACAGGCGCTCGATTACGCCGTGCGCGCCGCCAAGCTTCAGCCCATGTTCGCGCCCGGTGCCGTCATTGCCGCGCGTCTGCTGAGCGCGCATAACAAGCTGGGCCGCGCCGAAGACGTGCTGGAAGCCGCCTATGCCGCTCAGCCGCACCCGGCCATCTGGCTGGCCTACCGCGACCTGGTGAACGATGAGACGCCGAAGGACCGCGCCCGCCGCCTGCAAGGGCTGATCGACCGCAACCCGCAGCACCGCGAAAGCCGCGTGCTGGAGGTCGAACGCGCGGTCTTAAGCGGCGTGCGCGCCGATATCGACCGCGCCACGGCGGCGCTTGAGGACGAACTGACCGAGGAGCGCCTGACGCGCCGCCTGTGCGGCCTGATGGCCAAGGCGGCTCTGGCCGTGCAGGACGTGGACGGGGCGCGCGGCTGGGTCGCCAAGGCCTCGCTGGCCAAGGCCGAGCCCGACTGGTCCGACCTTGACCCAGAGGGCAAGGCCTTTGCCTATACGCCGTCCGATTGGACGACGCTGGTCCTGACCTATGCCGAAACGGGGACTTTGGCGCACCCGCGCCATGAACGCGCCGAAAAGGGCTTGCCCGACGTGCCCGACATGCCGACGCGCTACGTGCCCTCCATGCCCTTCGTCAAGGCGGCGCAGAAAAAGTCAGGCCCCGCCCCCCTGCCCGACAATCTGGCCCTCAGCCCGGACGGATACGACGCGGCCATTGCCGGACACGACCTCGATGAGGCCGAAGTCGCCCCGCCCGCCCCCAAACCCCGCGCCCGCAAGACAAAACCCACAAAATAATTGCCGTCGTGGGCGCTTTGGGGCCTTGCCAAACCGCTATGGGAGCCTGTAAACAGCGCTCTCCGAACCGGGGCGGGCGATTATGCGCCTGCATCAAAGTGCCGCTTTAGCTCAGCCGGTAGAGCACCTCATTCGTAATGAGGGGGTCAGGTGTTCGAGTCACCTAAGCGGCACCATCACCTTGTTCGCCGAAGTGCGCCAAAGGTTGAAAAATCCAATAAAATCTGTTAGTTTAGGCACTAGTCGGTCGCTAGTGTCCGCTCTCGTTCGCCTGCATCCGGGCGATTTTGGGGGCCACGGTGGGGGCCACTTGAAATCCTCAAAAATGCGTGGCCCCCAATGCCGATTGTAGCAACCCAAATCCGTAACGCTAAGCCTGGGCCGAAGCCCTATAAATTGACCGACGAGAAAGGATTGTTCCTTCTGGTTCAGCCGTCGGGCGGCATGCTTTGGCGCATGAAATACCGTATTGACGGAAATGATGATGAGGGACGCCCCAAGCGCATAGAAAAGAAGCTTGGGCTTGGCACATATCCTGAAGTCAGCCTGAAAGAAGCCAGGGAGCGTCGAGACGAGGCGCGACGTATGTTAGCTAATGGCATTGATCCAGCCGAACAGAAGCAGCGCGACAAGCACGCCGCCAAGGTGGCAGCGGCCAATACCTTCGGTGTTGTGGCAAAAGCCTACATCGCCAAGAACAAACGCGACGGCCTGGCAGAGGCGACGGTCATAAAGAGAGAGTGGTTCACGCGCCTGGTCGAAAAGTCGCTCGGCCATCGGCCCATTGGCGAAATCAAGCCGTACGAAGTCCTTGACGCCGTCCGTCCATTCGAGGCTTCGAAAAACGACGAGAAAGCGCACAGGACACTGCAGTTTATCGGGCAGGTCTTTCGCTACGCCGTGGCCAATCAACTCGCCCCTTCAGATCCGACGCGTGATTTGCGCGGCGCTCTGGCCAAGCGTAGCGCCAAACACCACGCCGCTATTCTTGATCCTGAAAAGGCCGGTGAAATGCTGCGCGCCATCGATGGTTATGAGGGGCACCCGTCAACGCGCATTGCCTTGCAGTTATCGGCACTGCTTTTTGTTCGCCCAGGTGAGCTTCGCCGGGCTGAATGGTCGGAAATCGATGTGACTTCAAATGTGTGGCGCATCCCGGCCGCAAAAATGAAAGCGCGTCAAGAGCACGCCGTTCCCCTTTGCCGACGGGCCATCGAGTTGTTCGAGGAAGCGAAAATGCTGTCCGGTGGCGGCCGCTACGTCTTTCCATCTATCCGCACACCTTTGGACCCCATGTCCGAAAACACGGTCAATGCGGCCTTGCGCCGACTGGGCTTTACCGGCGATGAAATGACCGCTCATGGATTTCGCGCCATGGCCAGCACCTTGCTCAATGAATCCAACAAATGGTCACCAGATGCCATCGAGCGAGCCCTGGCACACAAAGACAAGGACACCATTCGCGCAGCCTACCATCGTGGCGCGCATTGGGCCGAGCGCGTTGAAATGGCGCAGTGGTGGTCTGACTATCTGGATCAGCTTAAAGGCGGTGCGAACGTTCTTCCGCGAAAAGCTGGCTGAGAACGGTTACCAATTTCCTTAGTACAATTTCGAGGGGCAAATATGGACGAAGCCTATTTTGCGAGAACCTATGAGAGGCTTGGAGATGCGCTGTCCAAGCCTTTGGCCGAAAAGACAACATCCTTCCGGTCCTATTCCGTCGCCGAGATCGAAACTGCGCTTGAAAGCCGCCCGATCAAGTTGACCGAGCGCGGGCGCGCATACGGGTATGTCATTTCACCTCAACACTATGAAATGATTATGCGCATGGTCTGTCGGAAGATCGACATCGAGAAGCATTTCGAGAAAAACGACGACATCATAAGTGCGAGACTTCTCCAGGAGCTAAAAGCCGTTGCTCCTGAGAAGGCAGCAAATCTTTTTTCCGTCTTCTTTGCGCATGACGACCTTAAAGACGAGGCGGCGGTCCATTATGCCGCATTAGATGACATCGCAAAGGAGCCTGACACCCCTGAAGACCTTGCCCAGTTGATAGGCTTGACTCAGGCTTTTTTCACGTCAGTCATCGATAGGAAACATGAAGCGAGTGTCAGACTGCTGAACAGTGTCAGTGACGATATCCGAAAATTGGCAATAATGCGGCAGGAAAATCCTGAAAGAGCATCTAGCGCACTTCAGGTTGTCGAGGCCATCATCGCCGCAGCGGATCGCGATAGTCCGCAGAAAGGTGACGATTGTGATTCAACCAAACTTCCCAACCAACCAAGTGAAGGCCCTCTCTGTCAGGGAGTTTTGCCGTGAAATGAGCATCGGCAAAACCTTGTTCTACGAACAGGTAAAATCGAACAAGATACGAGTTCTCAAAATTGGCCGTAAGACGCTTGTGCCGATGAGCGAACTGTTGCGCCTGATGGAAACCAGCAGCCCGCCTGAAACAGCCGGGTGATATCGGCTGATGTCCAGGACGCTAGCTGAATAGCGTCCAACCCACTCCCCCTAACATCTTAACACGCCCTCTGTGGGCCAAAGGATCATCCACATGGAATATCCTCAAGGCATCCCCATGTCTGAAACAAGTATCGTCCCCTTTGAGTTCAAGGATATCGACGGCGTCACCATACCCTTCGTCGTGACGTCCTATCGTCGAGCCGGTGGCAGATGGTGTGCTTGTTTTTGCTGGCATCACCAGCACGATCAGCACCTACGCAGCAATCTGCTGTTCTGTTTCAAAATCTGGGCACGCACCGAACTTCAATTCTCCGACCTGAAACGCATCCAATTCTTTGCTGTCAGAATCGATGATGCGGGCCAGGTGTCGAGGTTCAAGGTCATCGGCGCGCACCGGCATGTTGGGCACCTGTTCCCAGTGCTCTTCCTACCGTTCGCCATTGCCAAGATGGTCAAGTCAGCCGCCCAGCGTCTCCAGCGCGAGATTTCCCGACCGAGAGTGAAGGCCGCAAATGTCAACGCCTGATCTTGCTGCGCGCCGCCCCGGTCAGGCCGGGGGAAAGCCCCAAAAGGCAAACACCAGAGCCAAGAATATCAGGAAGAAAATGGGGAAAGGAGGATCACACCCTACGCACACGTGTTTCTTTAGAAAACAAAGCGTTGCGCGTATGCGCAGCGCTTACGGTCAAGTGGCATATTTAAAACCGCCAGCTATAGCAACGGGTTGGGCGTATGCACTGCGCATACGGATGGCAGGCCTGTCATGACCTCCCGACATCCGTTCTCAATCCGCATAAGCCTCAGCCAAAAGGCGATGATCGAGGCCTACGGAGCCGCCCTTGGCCTTGATTTGTACCAGGCCGGTGTCCGCGTTTTTGAGGCGGGTCTGGCTTCGTTGGTCATGCCTGGAGCCGTGACGACCAGTACCGGCAATGACCTCATCGACGCCCTGGGTGACATCAGCGCCACAGTCAGGCGCATGGAAGCTATCACCGACCGCGCCTTGTTCACGGCGGTCTGCGCCTATGTCTACGCCCAGCGCACCGCCCTCAAGGGCGAAGCCGACCCCTCCAAAATCAACCAGGCTTTAGCGGCAGAGGCCGCCGAAGCGTACCAGCGCCAAAAGACGCTGGCCCAGAAAACACAGGTAAGCGGTCCATCATGAAAAACGTGCTCGAAAATCTGCAACGCGGTCAGGGGCTGCAAAATCTCAACCTTGCGGCCGCCACACACCGCCTCAGAGGTTATGCCATAATTCTGTTGGCTTCGACGGGCCTATGCGGCTTGGCTAGCCTAAAGCTATCGGTGTCACATGACGATCAGGTCCTCAGCGGTGAGTACGCCTATGCTGGTTTTACGAATTGGCTGGGCGGCAATGCCGCCGAGCCTCCTAAAATCAACATCTCAATTGAGGGTCGGCAAGTCCCCATCAGGGCATCGACCATCCTGCAAAGCGCCGAATATCAGGAGAGCTTTCGACGGTTTAAACTGTACGGCAGCCTGGGCGCATTTGCCGGTTTTTTAATCGGTCTAGGCGGATGCTACGGATGGACGCGGTGGCTCTCGGCGACCGGCGAAGAACTCGTCCAGGACGACGTATTGCGCGGGACGCATATTGTTGGTGAGCAGGTTTTGGCGCGCCACACCCAGGGTCTCGCCGGTTCACATCCAATCAGGATCGGCACGGTAGCGTGGCCATCAAACATGGAGACCCGGCACGCAGCGTTAATCGGGACGACCGGCGCCGGCAAGACAACCGTCCTACGCCAAATGCTGGATGCGATCGAGGCCAGGGGCGATTGCGCCATCGTCTATGATACCAGCGGCGAATTCGTCGCGCATTATTACGACCCGTCGCGTGGCGACATGATCCTGAATCCGTTCGATGAACGCGGCACCTATTGGAACCCCTTCAGCGAGATCAGTCACCCCGCCGATGCCGACCGCATCGCCGCGCAACTGATCACCGATTCCGGCGCAAAGGAGGATAGCGTCTGGACAACAGCGGGCCGGAATCTTCTGGCCAACATGATGCGGACTCTGTGGCAGGAGGGCAAGACCGACATTGCCGATCTGATCCAGGCCGTTCAGTCCATGTCGAAGGACGACCTGAAGACCTGGCTTCAGGACACGTCGTCATCGCGCATCTTTGCGGAGGATGCCGACCGGGCGACGGGATCGGTCCTGTTCATGCTGACTAAGGCATCCGCCATTTTGCAGTACCTGCGCACCGGGCCAGGTGATGGCGGATCATTCAGCTTCCGCGCCTTCTTCAAGGGGCTGGACGCTATACCAGGACGCAAGCCCTGGGTCTTCGTTCAGCGCAAGGAAGATTATTTCGAGGCTATGAAGCCCCTTATGGCTTGCTGGCTCGATTGCGCCGCCACCTCTATCTTGGGGCTGGAGGTGAGCAAGGCCCGCCGCGTATGGATGCTGCTGGACGAGCTTCCCGACATCCCAAGGGTTGATCAGCTTTTGCGGCTCTTGCCACAAGGCCGGAAGTTCGGCGCGTCCGTCGTCATCACCTTCCAGAGTATCGGCCAGATGCACGACCGGTATGGACGCGAGGGCGCAGAGGCCATGTTGGGTTGCGCCAATACCAAGTTGTTTTTGCAGACCATCGATTCCGACACGCGGCTCTGGATTAGCAAGACACTTGGTGATGTAGAAATCGAAATCCGCGCCGCCACGGACAATATGGACTTCGAGTATGGCAAGGGCCGCACCAGCCTTGGTACCTCCCGACAGGTTCGGCCTGCCGTTATCGAGTCCCAGCTTAGACTTCCGCCGCATACCGGCTATCTGCAATTGCCAGATGGCTTGCCGATTGCCCTGATCCGGTTGAGCAATGGCCAAATCATAGCCCGTCGCGAACCAGGTCATGCCGCCTTCATCCCCGGTGATATTGCCGACACCTATTGGGGTAAAGGGCAGCGCCAGACCGACCGAGCACAGAGCGCCTCGCCTATTCTGCCGACCGGAGGGCCGGTCTGATGGTCGCCACCATATCCGCCATCCGCAGCTCGGGTCAGGCCGCTAGCTATTTTGAATCCGACGACTATTATAGCGAGGGCGGGGTGTCGCCGTCCGAATGGCAGGGTGAAGGTGCCAAAGCGCTCGACCTGAAGGGCGAAGTTGACCGTGACAGGTTCAAGGAGTTGCTGGAAGGCAAGCTCCCCGATGGCACGACCTTGGGGACCAACAAATCCGATGTCCTGGAGCATCGACCTGGTTGGGACTTGACCCTTTCGGCGCCCAAATCGGTTTCGGTCATGGCTTTGGTGGCAGGCGACGAACGTCTTGTCGAAGCCCATGCCAAGGCCGCCTCAGTCACTATGGCGTTCATCGAGGAGTTCGCAGCAGAAACCCGCGTTCGGGGCAAGGATGGCGTTGAACATGTTCAAACTGGCAATCTGGTCATAGGGTCTTTCCTGCACCAGACCAGCCGGGAGGAAGACCCGCAGCTTCATACCCATAATGTCATATTGAATATGACCCAGGACGAGGACGGCAACTGGCGTAGTCTCGAATCCCGGCCCCTCTACCAAATCCAGAAAGCGGCCGGGGAGATTTACCGGCAGGAATTGGCGCACCGGGTTGCGCAACTGGGTTATGAGATCGATGTTGGCAAGGACTCTAACTTTGAGATCAAGGGTTTGAGCCGGGACCTATTGCTGGCTTTCAGCGAGCGGTCGTCTCAGATCGAGAAGCATCTGGAGGCACGCGGCAAGGATCGCGCATCCGCGTCCGCCGAAGAAAAGCAGATCGCGGCGCTCGACACCCGCGAGGCTAAGGGCGAGATCGACCGGACCGGATTGGTGCAGGGCTGGCGCGACAAGGCCGATGAACTTGGTTTCGACCAGGCCAAGCGTCAGGACCTTGTTCATGCGGCGGAGCAGCTGGCCGAAGACGACCGGCGATCACTCCTTATAAAGGGCGAAGCCGAAGCCCTGGCGCATACGGCGGTGGCATTCGCCCACAACAAATTGGGTGAGCGCCAGGCGGTGTTTTCCAGCGTGGACCTGCAAAAGGAGGCAGGACGCTTCGGCATGGGCCGGGTGGACAATGCCGTCATTCGCGGGGCCATGGCGCAGGCAGTCGAGCGTGGCGAGCTTGTGCCGCGCGCCTACATCAACCGTCAGGGCCGCGAGGGCCAGGGTTACACGACCCGCGCCAGTCTCGACTATGAGCAGCGACTGTTGAGCGCCGAAATGCGCGGCAGGCATGGGGCCGAGGCAGTCGCCGCCCCTATCAAGGCCGCCGAGATCGTAGCGACCGCCGCGCGTAATTCAGAGGATCAGGGCTTTGGCTGGACTGATGACCAGAGGCAGGCAACCAAAGGCCTACTGGCAAGTACACATGCCGTTACCGCCATCCAGGGCTATGCCGGGACGGCCAAGACGACGACGGTGTTGGCAACGTTCGCCGATGCAGCTCAGGCAGCGGGTTTTGAGATCAAGGCAATGGCCCCGTCCGCGTCAGCGGCACAGACCCTTGGCGACGCCCTCACCCTGCCTGCCGTTACGGTCGAACGTCACCTTCGCCTGTTGGAGCGGCAGGCCGAGCCGAAAACCAATGACCGGCAAATCTGGCTGATAGATGAGGCCAGTCTGATATCGGCACGGGATATGACCCGCCTGCTGGAGGCCGCCGAACAGCGAGGGGCCAGGACCGTTCTTGTCGGCGACTACAAACAGCTAAATTCTGTCGGCGCCGGTGCGGCATTCCGCCAACTTCAGGAAGCCGGGATGCCGACGTTCAAGCTGGAAAAGGTTGTGCGCCAAACCAATGAATTGACGTTGGAGGCTGTAGAACATTCCATAAAGGGCAAAGCCAAACAGGCTCTTGACGCGCTTGATCGCGGCGGTGGCCGTGTGATGGAGCACGCCACCGCCTCCGACCGTATGGGAGCCATCGCCGACACCTATGCCGCACTCAGCGAAGACGAGCGACGCAAGACCATCGTCATTGACCCGTCACGCGAAGGCCGTGACTTGTTGACCGACCAGATCAGAAACGCCCTGGCTGACAAGGGAGAACTTGGCGACCAGGCCATAACCATGCGCACCTTGAACCAGAAGGACATGACCAGGGCTGAGATCAGGGCAGCCAAGGCGTATGAACCCGGCGACGTGGTGATATTCAACAAGGCCGACCGAGCGTACGGCATCGAGCGAGGCGCGGCATTTGACGTGGCGCGGGTTGATACACACAAAGGCACAGTCGCTCTCCGCGACAAACACGGCCAAGAGCGAAACTGGCAGCCCGACACATGGGGAAGCGTCGAAGTGTTCCAGGGCCAAAACCGCGAATTGCGCGCAGGGGACAGGATCGAGTTTACCCGCAACAATGCCGCCCAGGCCCGGATCAATGGCCTGAAGGCCGAGGTGACGAAGGTGAACCCGGATCGGGAAACCATCACCATCAAGACCGAGCGCGGCAAGACCGTCACCCTGTCTATCCATGAGGCGTCCGACCAGCATATCCGCCATGCCTATGTGCAGACTGCCTATGCCTCCCAGGGACAGACGGCGGAACGGGCCTTCATCCATTTTGAGAGCAACCGGACGAACCTCGTTGACCAGAGCGTTCTCTATGTCAGCATATCTCGCGCCAAGGCCGAGGCCGTGATCTATACTGACGACCGCGACAAGCTGATTCAAGGGATACACGAACGGTCAGGCCAGGCCCAAAGTGCTTTGAAACAGAGTGCCGACCACACGATTAAGCAGAGCTGGTCCATATAAAATCGAGAGTCGGGTAACTGTAAGTCGTGCTAAGAAAGCCAAACATACTGCCTATGCCATGCCAACGCGGGAAGATGTTGAGGTGATAGTGGCAAAGGAGAGGCGTCGGAAAGCAACATATGCACGGCCGCCTCATCGCTAAGCGCCGGCGAGGCAATGGCCCGCCCGTTATTGTCAAAGCTAACCAAGCCAGCGTCAAAAGCCGCATCCCACAGCGACGAGAGCAGTAGGCCATTATGGACATCCAGGCGCTGGTCATCAGACGTGCAGGCGGCCCATGGAACGATGTGGGAGGCGCGCAACAGTGCGGTATCGGTAATGCCGGTCAAGGGGCACGTGCGGTTCCAGTATTCCATCAAGGCGGCGCGGAAGATGTCCTGCCCCTTGCGAATCCGCACGGTTTGTTCGGCTTCAGTAGTGCCTAAGCCTTCAGTTTCCTTGAGGAATTGCTCCAGCGGAAAGGTCGGTAAACTCATCGACAGCCGGTAGGCCTGGCTGACGCCCATAAACAGAGCGTCGAGGTCGTCGAAGACTAAAGCGGCCGCATGACCACGCGCGCAGGGCGTAGCTGTGGCAAAGTGACGGCTGACCAACTCACGGGCGGTGCCGTCATGCTGGATCGACAGAACAAAGGGGCCGCGGTCGGACAAGGCGGCCAGGGCGATTTCGCCGGGTGCCGTGCTGGAGCGAAAAAATATCCACCCCGCGGCTTCTTCCGGACCGATACGATAGCCGTGTTCAAAGGCAGCGTCCTTCAGGCGTACCATAAGACCGAAAGGATAGGTCATCAGGCGCTTGCGAGCGTCAATCACAGCCATAACGCACGTCCCAACCAATTGGCTGGAAAGCCCATGGCGGCAACGTCACCCGTTGGATGTTGCGCAATCAGGGCTTTCAGGTCCGCAGCAAAGGTGCTCGCCAGGTCGACCTTTTGAAGAACAAAGGCAATAATGCATAAGGTGTTGTAAAGTTGTGCCGGGCTGCCTGGTTCCAGACTTGTGGCCAAATCGGATGGCCGGCGTGGTAAGGCAGGTCGGATTTGAAAGTGACGGTTCCACAGTCGCCCGTGATGCGCACAGGTGTTTCTGACCACGACGAGATGATGGACGAATGGAACCATAACGCGCTCGTCAAGGCCAAAAGGATTGGCAATGGCTTGTCGGTCCGACGGCTGCGCTAGCAATTTGTACCATCGCGACAGACTACCAAAAGACATGACCTCGGACGCCATCC
Source organism: Asticcacaulis sp. W401b (assembly GCF_046503825.1). Taxonomy (NCBI): domain Bacteria; kingdom Pseudomonadati; phylum Pseudomonadota; class Alphaproteobacteria; order Caulobacterales; family Caulobacteraceae; genus Asticcacaulis; species Asticcacaulis sp. W401b. Next base: position 20,966 of record NZ_JBKFEE010000003.1, on the reverse strand, counting down.
ATACCGGCGGCATCGCTGGCTCCGCATATTTTGCGTAGTAATGCTTGATGAAAACGTCCTTGGAGCGCCTTACCTCTTTGATCAGGTTGGATAGATTATCGAGATAGTCTTCGGAATTTTGGTACAAAACGGGCGACAAATAGGCGTGAGGGCCGCCACTCAGTGCCAAGACATGTGCCCAACTGCCGCGCACGGCGACTTCGATACGGTCGATGGCGTCGGTGACCAACATGCGTAGCTTGCGATCAAATTCATACAGGGCCAGGACTGTATCGAGACTTGTACCCGGCAAAAATCGTGGGCCAGTCGCACCCTTCGGATGCTCAAAGGGCAGCCAATAGGCGCTGAGCCGGTAGTAGCTAATGTGCTGCAAAGCATGCAGGGCGGCCGCTTGATCCGGCACAATCATTCCATGAGCGATAAGTCGCGCCAATTGATCAGCGTGGCTAAGAGCGGGTTTGGCAAAGGGCGGCTTCATCAGCTACCCCCCTGGGCAGGCGTGAAAACCATAGCCCAGAAACAAATGACCCGCCTGGTGCGCGAGCCAAGGCCTAAGCCGAGACAAGAAGCGTGGCGGGTTCTGTTGCGACCTATGTAGGGGCTCAGTGTGAAAATATCAATAACATATTTTACGCTGACGAGGACTGTATCGGTCAGGTATTTTGACGTGCTCATGACCATTCCTGCGCCTCCAGGCGGTCCCACGCTTCCAGGACCAGGCGCTGGGTGCGGTATTCCTTGAAGTCGCGCATTTCCTTATTTTTCAGCACGCGGAAGGTTTCGGAGGGGTAATCCTCTCCCATGACATCGGCGGGATCGAGGATATATCGCAGTTCGTCCCGTGTTAATCCGTAGGCTCGGGCATAGAAGGCATCCAGGTCGGCGCGCAACAGCGCTCTGCGGTCTTCGTCCCAGGCAAAGGGCGGGCCGTGATGGCCCAGATCGCGGGCAAAGGGGGCCATGGCATGGCTGGTATAGGTCAGTTCCAGCACGCGCGGGATGACGAACCTACAATCAACACCAGAATAAGCCGCAGGTGGGATAATAGGCAGTTGCTGGAACACATTAAATTTGAGATGTGTCCCTCCAATTTTTTGCCTGACGCAGTAATCGTGAGTAATGCTTGATAAGCACGAGATTAATAGTGCTGCGTGTTCCGCGTCGCCATTTTTCAGAAACATTAGCAATAACGTGTCTGCTGAGCCGCAAAGGGGAAAAATGTCAGCAATCATACTTCGTTCGTTGGAAGCGTTTGTAATATCTCTCCAACCAGTTAGCCATTTACATTTCCAATTTTTAGCATCCAATCGTTCCAACGCTTCTGTCTCTGGAACCCAGTAGCGAGGAGTTATTTCGAAATTCGCATTGGCCTTTGAATCTAAACTTACGTCAACGCTGTCAGCACCCTTGTACGTGGACCAGCGATGGTCGAAGTGATGAACCATCTTAGCCTCGTACAACGGTATAAATCTCTCCAGAGCCTTTTCATAATTTGGGGCAACCAGTTTGAAGCCCAATGCTTCCAATTGATTGGCAGTACGAAACAAATGCGAATCTTCTGACATATGCCAAATGCGACTAGCGAGGTCTAGTTGCCAGGTATTACCTGCTCCGCCCTGCGCCTCGTGGATCAGCACCGGCACGCGGTCATAGATCTTCGCCGTCAGTTCGGCATCGCGGCGTGAGCGAAACACCGGCGCGGTTTTGGTGTTGGGGTTGATGCGGGCGATCTGTTGCGGGCTTAGGGTAAAGCGGCGCTCGGCTTCCAGCAGATGGGCGGTATCGGTCAGGAAGAAGGCAAACTGCGCCAGGGCGATATTGTGGCCCACCGTCAGCAGGCAGAATTTGAAGCTACGGTGGACGCCCTCGAACAGAGCCTCGCGGTTTTCAAAGTCGAACAGGCTGGCCAGTCTTTGGCCATCGACCAGACTGCCAAAAAAAGGCGCGGTGGTGGCGTCGGTGGCGATGCCGGTCGGCACGATGACGCCGGACCGGCCCCTGCGGTTGGTCAGGCGGGCAAAGTGTTCGGCAAACAGGGCATAGGTGTTGACATCGCCGCGTCCGGTCAGCGCAAAGCGGCCACCGTCTTCGCCGGGTACGCGGGCAAATTCCGACGCGGCTTCGGCCGAGCGGCGGGCGACCTCGAAACGGTCGTAGAGGACGCGCTGCGGCGTTTCTGGTGCGGCGTCGCGCAGGGCGTTGATCAGCCGGGTGCGCGCGGCGGCATTGGGAGCAGTGGCGATATCGGGGTCGAGGGCGGCAAAAAACTCTTTCTCTTGCAGCTTGATGCGTTCCCACGGCGGATTGCCGATCACCACGTCAAAACCGCCCGCCTCGAAGATGTCCGGAAATTCCAGCGGCCAGTGGAAGGCGTAGGCCTCCCCAGCCAGTTCGACCGCCAATCCGGTCAGTTGCGGGTTGCCCTGTGCGCCCGATAAGGCTGTCTTGACGTCGTGGGTGGTCGGTACCTTGTCCGGCACCTGAATGCCCTGGATCGTCCCGGCCATTAGCCGTTTGGGGCGCAGAAAGGCGGCGACATAGAGGTCACAGGCGGTCTTTTTGGCCCACCAGTTGGTCCCCTGGCGCAACGCTGCAAAGGCTTGCGCCTTGGCCTTGAGCTGGGACGGGGTGTCCTCGGTCATGGCGTGGACCCTGGCCTGGGCGGCAGCCAGGTCGGCGGGGGCGTTGATGCCGGTGAGGTCCTGGTCGGTCCGGCCACGCTGATTGCGGTTGACCTTCATCAGGATCTTGCAGGCTTCCTTGTCGTCGCCGCTCAGGGCCTTATAGGCGGCGTCGGGGATACCCTTGTCCAGTACGGACAGGTCGAACACACCCAGAAGGCTGTCGCCGCAACGGATATTGGCATCAAGGAATCCGAGCGGTTTGCCCGGCTCAACCGTCTCGATCCACAAAGCGACCTTGGTCAGTTCAACGGCCATAGGGTTGCGGTCAACGCCATAGATGGTGTTGCGCACCACGTCACGCATGGCGGCGTTGTAGTCAGGGGCATCAGGGTTCCTGATCTGCGCCACCCGGTTGGCCATCCGCCGCGCGGCCCCCAGCAGAAAGTGGCCGGAACCACAGGCCGGGTCGATGACGGTCAGCTTCAGGATGCCGTCGGCGCCATTTTCCGCCTCAGCACGGTCGAGCACGGGATCAAGCGCGGAGTCGAGCAAGGCCTGAACTAAGCTGTCGGGGGTGTAATAGCTTCCACTGGTCTTGCGGGCATTGCCTTTCTGCTCCGCGCCACCGGCGAAGCTAAATTTGCGGCCATGGTCTTCACGGATGGGGACCAGTTCCAGCAGGCCCTCATAGACCGAGCCCAGTTCTTCGGTCGCCATGTCGCGCCAGTTGATGCGAACGCGCTGCCCCTTGTCGATCAGGAAACTGAGGCGGAAGATGGCGGTCAGGAACGCCTTGTTGGGCAGGCGCGCCGCGTTGAGATCGGGCGTCAGGTCCGAACTGAACAAACCGCCCAAGGCCGGCAGGCCGAGCCGCTTTTCACCGTATTCCAGGGCCTTGAAGGTGACCAGAATGCCTTCCCAGGCATCGGCGTGGTGGTCATGGGCGGATCGCCGCCCGGCGCGTTGGCGCAGGCAGTCAAATCCGTAGGCGTCTTTGTACAGATCGCGCAAGGCCATGGCGGTGTTACGGGGGTGTAGCAGGTCGCGATCTTCGGCCACCGCCAGGAAGATCAGGCGATAGACGATGCGCAGGATCTGCTCGAACAAGGCCTTCATCGGCAGGCTGTTGTCATCGAGACGTTGGCGCAAGTGCGGATTGGCGTCGAGGAAGCCCTGCCCCAGGGCCAAGAGGGCGTCTTCGACATTGGCCCCCAGGCGTTGCCGCGCAGCAGTGCCCGCCTGTTGACCGGCTTCACGCCACCGTTCCAGAGCACAGTCGGTCGTCGGCTGGCCTTCGCCGCCGAAGCGGGTGGCATGGATCAGCAGCCACAGGGCGGTGAAGTCAGAGAAGATCTCGTCCTTGAAAATGGCGCTCAGATCGGCCTCGATATAGGACTGCCGCGTCAGACTGGCGTTGTCGCGCATCAGCCGAAGACGATCACCGGCGAAACACAGGCCCCACATGGCCTGGTCGTTGGCATTGAGCCAGTCTTGCAGCAGCACGACCGGAGAGCGACGCGCGATGGTGCCGCCTTCGTCGCCCAGTTCGGGCAGGGATTTGTTGAAGCCGTCACCGTTGCTGAGCGGGGCGGCGACAACCACCGGGATGCGACCACCTCGACCTTCCCACGCAATGCGGTAGGTATGGTCGTCGTGGCTGTGGCGATGGGGGCCCGTCAGATGTTCAAAGCCGAAGGCGCCTTCCAGCACGGCTTTGGCGAACTGAGCCACCTGCACGGCATTGGGGTTTTCGATCCGCGCATAAGCCTGCCAATGGGCCTGGGCGATACGAAAGTAGCGGGTGATTTCGTCGCGCAGATTGGTGCCCTTTGGGCAGTTGTAGTCGGCGGCGGTCTTGAGGTCCGGCGGCGTCGCGGCAATCAAGGCCAGTTGCGCCGGGGAGATGAGACCGCCTTCGATTGTGATAGCGGTCAGGCCACTGTCGCTGTCGCGGCGTTGGTGACGGGCCATTATTCGCCCTCCGGCAGCAGGACGTAGATGCCGATGATGTCGGCGGGCAAGACGGGCTGGACTTCAACCGTGGCCCCGCCCCGGGCGGCTTCTGTCAGGCGCAGATGGTCGTCGGATAGCACAGCGGCACGTTCGGCCGCGAACCCGGCAATGGCTGTGGTGTAGGTTGGGTAGCGTTCCAGAGCGCGGGTGACCTGACGCTCGATCGCCGTCGGGTCGAGATTGCCGGAGGCCTCGGGTTCAAGCAATTCCAGGGCGCCCGGCCCCTTCGCCAGCACGTCACTGCCCGCGCCACCGAATGCCAGGCAGGTGGCCTCTTCGGCAAGCATCAGCCGGTTAAGGCGGCCGCTGGTCACCAGTTTGAAACGCAGTCGCATGACCAGAAGCGTCGTTAATTGGCTGACGGCCCGCGTCCGCCACGCCCCCGTCCGACCCAAGGGTTTGAACGAAGCACTGCGTGGGTCAAGAGCGCCCTCGGTCATGCTTTCCGCCAAAGCCGCGACTAAGGGGTGGGCGCGACCGATATACATGACGTCCGGCTGGGGATCATCATTGAAGGTAATAGCGCGACTGCCCTTGAAACCGCGGGCCTCCAGTCGATCCTTCAAGGTTTGTGGTAATGGGTCAAAGTGGACGACGTTGTGGCTGCCCTTCTTGCCCAGGTCGGCGCCGACCCGGCTAAGGGCACGTTGGGTGAACCGGGCGACCTCGTCCGCGCCGCCGTTCAAGGCACGCATCTTTTGCCATTCGGGCAAAACCTCCTCTGGCTTCAGGCGGCCCTGGGCGTAGCGGGCGCGGCTGCCCTTGGCGTTTTCTTCGGCATCGCGCCATTTGATATCGAAGCGCTGAGCCGCTGCACCGAAGTCGAAACTCAACTGCTTTCGCGGCGTCGAAGATTTCAGAAGCAATGCCTGCATCAAAGCTGAGGTGACGCCTTCATTGTCTTCCGGCATAGGTACGGAAATGCCCGTGGCCTGCTGAATAGCCTCAGCCTTGCGAATGATAACACTCAGCACGGCGCCGTCGATGGCGCTATTCTCGCCGAACATGGTGATGGAGCGGACGATCTTCGATTTTTGGCCGTACCGGTCGACGCGACCTTCACGTTGCTGGTGGCGGGTCGGGTTCCAGCTGAGATCGTAGTGGATGACGGCATCGAAGAGGCTTTGCAGATTGATGCCTTCCGACAGACAATCTGTGGCGACAAGGATGCGCTTTTCAAAGGTATCCAGGGCCGAGACGCGCTGACGGCGTTCCTCCGGCGGCAGGACGCCAGTGACAACAGAAACTTCGTAGGTCGGAAAAGCCTTCTTTAGTTGTTCCCCCAGTGCGTTAGCTGTGGCGATAAACCGACAGAACACGACCGGTCGAGCCCCCTTCTTCAAAATGTCTTCCAACTCGGAGACGAGGCTTTTAACCTTGGGGTCCTTGTCACGTTTCGCGTCAAGTGCGTCGGCTAGGGCTATCAACTCTCGTAAAGCTTGGTGTTCTTCGTCATCACTATTGGGCGTGCCGGGTTCGAGGTCGCTCTCGTCCATCATGCCGTCAACCTCGTCGAACACGATAGGTTCGATGCTGTCCTCGTCCGACAAGCCTGTCAGTCGGTTCCGTAACGCGTTGCCGGCTGCGGCGGGCGACGACCCTACGCAACGCATCAGGGCCAGGGTGCCCCAGAAGGCCAGACGACGACGGCGTTGATCACCACCAGCCCTGTCCGTGACACTTAGGCAGTAGTCAATGACGCGCTCATTAAACGTCAGGAAGTCGGACGTAAGATTGTAAGGCGCATCGGCCTTGAGATGTTGGGCAAAAGCCCGCCGCTCTTGCCATCCGCCTTCGGTAATGTCTGGACGTCGTCTCTGGACATAGTGTTGGGCTAGGCGTTCGCGATAGCGTTCCTGAATATTGCGATCCAAGGTCTCTGGACGATGTGCAAAGTCAGAATGGATCAGACTGAGCAGACGGTCGAAGGCCGCCTCATCGCCGCTGTGGGGCGTAGCGGTCAGCAGCAATAGATGGCGGTCTTTGTCGGCCGCGAGCTTTTGCAGAAGTTCGTAGCGCTGATGTCGGCCCTTTTCGCCGCCGACACAGGTGTGGGCTTCGTCTACAATGACCATAGATGGACAGGTACGGGCAAAGTCGTCGCGTCGGCCATCTGACTTGATATAGTCCAGGCTGACAACCGTAAATGGATAGGCCTCGAACAAGCTCTGGGCTGCTGGAAGACCTCGCTCCAAACTCCGCGCCCGCGAAGATGTCACCGCCACCGCGTCGATGTCGAACTTTTCCTCCAGCTCGGCTACCCACTGGTCAACCAGGTGCGGCGGACATAGTACGGCGATGCGGTCTATCGTGCCACGATCGAGCAACTCGCGGACGATAAGACCAGCTTCGATGGTCTTGCCGATCCCCACATCGTCAGCAATAAGTAGGCGCGCAACTGGCAACTTCAGCGCCATCATTAGGGGGACGAGCTGATAGGCTCGGGGCTCGACACCTAGATGTGCGGCACAGCGAAACGGACCAGCGCCTCGGCGCAAGGACAGCCTCAAGGCGTCTGCCAGCAGTCGGGCACCGTCCTGGGTATCGGTTTGGGTCGGTGTAGGCAAGGCAAAGGTCGCAGGCTTTACTGGGTCGCGCTCAAGGGCAAGTAGAAGACGCTGGCTGTCCTCCTCCGAGCCCAACAGCGGACGTACATTCAGAATACCGTCGTCCGGCGAGGGCAGAACCACCCATTCGCGACCGCGCGCCTCGATCAGATCACCGGGAGCAAATCTAACGTCCATGATCTAGCCTTTAAAGTAAGCGCCAAGTTCGGCAGGGACCGAGGATGGTGGTGCGACGGGAACCTCGACCACGTCGATTCCTAGGTCGCGGCAAGCTTCAATGAGACTTTTCGATGCCGCTCCCTTAGTGGCGAGAACAGATTGAGCCGGCCAGTACAGATCATAAATCTCGCCAGCAACGACACGCGAAGATGCCCTCGGTAGGCCCCAGGCCATCAGGGCATCCTGCCAGCCGTCAACGCTCGCTGGATGCGCTTGGGGTGCAGCATCCGCCGTGGCGGAAACAATCTCGCAAAGGAAGTTTCTCACCTGTTCGTCACGGCGGTCGATCAATTCGTGATCGGTCTGATTGAAATATGAGAGCAAGCAACGGTAACAGCCTGCTACGCAGGCATCATTCTGCTCAGTCAAGATGCCCGTCTCAGCATCCAGATCGTAGTGCATCAGCTTGAGTGCTTCGAGGGCGATTTCTGATATCCTGCCTGCGTCCGAAACCAATCGGTTCAGAACACCGGCGCCGCCTTCGGTCGCTTCGTAAAGCAAGATGCCATTGCGCTGATCACGGCTGGGCAAGGGCTCTCCGAGCAGTTCCCCCTCCTCGAGTTCAGAAGTAATTTCGATGCCACGAACCAGGGCGTGTTGAAGCGTGGCCATCTGGGACAGGTTCAGTTCCCATGCCGGACGCAGCAGCATGGCGTTCTTATAGTCTTCGACGATGGGGACAATGCGCTGTGCCCCCGTCGTGCCGATATCGCCGGTTTCGCCATCGTCATCATTATTTGTGTCGGATACCCACCGCCCTGTCGATGGATCGATGTTGAACCCGTTTATCGATTTTTCGGCTCTTCGGCGCAGGCCTTTATTGATCCGCGAGAGCTTGGCTCGGTTACCGTAATCGACGAACAGCAACCGTCCATCCGCGTTGGCAAGTTCAAGGTGACGGACATCCAGTTGGCCCTGGTCATACGTCCACTGGAAGACCGTCTGTACATCGAAGCCACGGCGTTGCCGGTCCTCGTCATTGGCTGTAATTCGCAGCGAGGGCGCTGTTTCGACATTATCAATCTTGTAAATATTATCGAGTCGAGTGCCCCCGGCTAGGGAGCCACCACAGGCGTGGCAACGTTCGATCCGGTCGTCGCCATGAGACGCGCCGCACCTGTCGCAGAGGATCAAAGTTGTCGTGGTCAACTTGCCATCATCGAACCGGCCGTGGGATGGTAGTTTCGCCTTCACAACGCGGAAGGCCCTTCCCTCATGATAGATGAGGCTGTTTGGGCCGAACTCTGAAATGGCCAGGAATCGTGGTCTTTGCAGAACTGAGGCTCGCTTCGTACCGGGTACGAAGGCGTACAAAGGCAATCTAGGAAAGTTGTAGCCAGGCAAAAACCCTTCGGTCGCCAGATAACGATACGTGTAGAAGTCCGAGCTGTTGGTTGAGTCACCACGCTCCAGCAGATCCAGTTCCTCGGTTGCACGATAATAACGCCGAGCCGCTTCTTTGCGCTCGCCAGGTCGGAAGGAGGTGCGAGTCTGGATAAGATTGGACTCATCCTGCTCTCGCTTGGCACCTTGGTACAGATCGCGCCAGCGCTCAAAGCTGGCCGTCAGGCGTGATGCGGCTTCCCTGTCCGTTTCGGCGACAAAGGAGTCGATGTCTTCCAGCCAGGGCGCATCTGTCATGTCAATGACATTGACAGTGGCGTCAACAATCCGCCGTAATATCGGTTTGGCCCGGCCATCTTTCGACAGCTTATCAAGAGCTTCGGTAATGTGCGACGCTATCGGCAGGCCAACTTGCGTCATGTCTAAATTGGCCGGGATCGCCGGTTGCAGCGGCACTTTCGCGACGGCTAGCCATTCTGCCTGAAGGTGACTGCGCAACAGGTCGCGATTGCTGAGATCGAGCGCCGGGGGCTTGACAACTCCGGAGACCAGGCCTGTCCTATTGGTAAAATAATACTGGTCGTGCGGCGATTGGGCCGCGCAGTAGGTGATGACCAACGCCGCCTGGCCGCTACGGCCAGCACGACCCGCACGTTGCGCGTAGTTCGCTGGTGTCGGCGGCGCATTGCGCAGATAAACCATGTTGAGGGCGCTGATATCGACCCCCAGTTCCATGGTCGGCGAACAGAATAATACGGGCAGGAAACTGGTCGGCTCGCCCTCCTGGCGCATGTCACCTTGATTGACCTTGATGCGTTCCTGTTCGGTGTGACCGTATCGAAAGCGATCTTCCCGCCAAGACCGAACGCGCTGATCCACCTGTGCCGTGTGTTCGCGTGCCTCAAACGCATAAGGAAGTGGGCCGTCCTGTGACAGCATGTTGGCTACCTGAATATACAGGGCCTTAAAAAACGGGTTTTCGCGCTTGCCATCGGCACGCTGATCGGCGGGATGTACGCGCAGTGCCGTGGAAGCTAGACGCCAGGCAGGAACGTCAAATCCCAGCGATGACACGCGACGCACAATTTGATGGACCTCGGCGGCCGCCAGCAGGGTCAGTAACAGCTCATCATATTCGGCCGTTGGCAGTTGGACGCCCCAGATATCTTTGTGACGCAACGCCTTGCCCAGACTCGTGCGCCAGCCGCCGCGGATAATAGCCATTTCGTCCCGCGCCCGGAGGTCGGCCCGATCGGGAGGGGTGATCATGAACACAGAGGCGCTACGGATTTCGCGTTCTTCATTTTGATCAATTAGCCAGGGGTCACGTAGATGGCTGCGGGAATCTTGGGCGACTTGCAAAACCCGTGTGCGATCAAGGCTTTCCGTTGCGACGGCCAGACCCTTTCGCATAAAGCCAAAGAGAATTTTATACAGATTTTCACGCTGTGCCGCCGAGAGATTGGCCAGACGCGGATTGCCAGCGAATTCAACGTCATCACTCGCCAATTCTTTTAGGCCAGGGAATTTGATTTCAATTAGGCCCGTTTCTTCGAGATTGGGATTGGTGAAACGCCAGCCTTTGCGCAGATCGGTCCAAACACGATGGGCCAGGACAGCATTGAGCGCATCCTCTGCGCCTTGCCTCGCCTGATAACCCTTGGCGTTGGGATCGCCCATCCACTCGGCCAGACGGGCCTGATAGTCCGGCTCAAAGCCCAGGGCCCTGCGGACTGCTTCGCCAAACCGCGCATCGGCCAATCCCCTGTCCCCTGCATCGATCGTGGCGCGCAAGATTGCGCCACGTAATAGGCACACAAATATGAAGTCGTTGAAGTGCCCGGCCTGAAGAGCGGCATCCTGACGATTGTCCGTGAAGCCCAGCAATTTGCGGCTATGCTTCTTGAAAGTTTTGTCCGCTTCCATCTCCGCGAGAATGGTCGAGACGATGAGGGTGGTTGCGGAACTGCGGCCCTCAGCCGACAAGCCGGCCAGCTTATTGATGTCGCGTGCCTGGGGCGACGGTTGATGCTTACACTGCGGGCAAAACCGATACTTGCCTTGGAAGAACCAGCCTTTCGTACCTTTTTCCGAGACTGAGCCGTCTGGGAGAATGCTAAGTTCTTGGCCTTCATGCTTGCGTCGGTGGGTCGCCTTTAGGCGCGCAGGACGATCGGGCGCGGTCACCTCAATCCAGTCGTCGGGATAGTCTTCTACAGCGCCGGAAAAGTCGAAAGCTTCATTTACCGCCGGCACGAGGAACCCTGTGAGTGAACCATCTTCACCTGCATCGTCTGTTGCAGGTTCATCAATCGGACGAGCGATCACTTGCCGCCCCGCTGACGTCATTGCCAGGCGAACGCTGTGATGTTCTTGCCCGCATTCTCGACAGAAAAACAGAGGATACAGCCTCGCATTCTGGTCGTCTGGATGAAAGACTTGTCCGTCTAGAACCACGCGACGCTGATCGCGACCTTCAAGAGTCGCGAAAGCGCGACCCGCCCCGGAGATGAAACGATGCAGCTTAAAGGCTAAGAAGGCGCGGTCCCTGGTGCCGCCACGCTGGCCTTCTGGTTTGCCGATCAAGGTCAGCATATCCATCAGAGATGTCATGCATTGGGATTTTTCGAGCCCGGTTTGCTCGGCAAGTTTTTCTGCCGCTACCGATAGGGTTATCGCCTTGCGGCGACGAAGCTTTTCGCGGTCATCGAGTCCAATCTCGGTCTCGATCCAGCAGACCAGCGGGTGAGACGCAAGTTCCTCGTCCGTCGCCATGGCTGGCGGCGAAGCCAGCACAGCCTTACGCAAGGGCTCGCCAAGAGTGGACGCATTAATTTTGGGGTCGGTAGCTCGAACCAACCTTTCGTCGATAATGGATGACGGCTTGATGGTTTGGCCGAACAGCTTCGAGCCTACCTTGGCAACTGCTGCGGCACGCTCGTCATCGGAGTCAGCACTCGACATCGTTGCGGACGTGCCGATACAAGTTAATTCTTGGTCGGGCGCGAGACGATTCTTCACCCGCCGCACCAGCATAGCAACATCGGCACCTTGCCTGCCACGATACGTGTGCAACTCGTCTAGCACTAAGAACTGCAAACCCTCGGCATTGGCCATCACTGTGCGATCACGACCGTCCTGCCGCGTCATGAGCAGTTCGAGCATCATGAAATTCGTCAGTATAATATCCGGCTTAGTCCGCGCTATTTCGTCTCTCTGAGCATCGCTTTCCTGGCCGGTATACCGACGAAAAGTGGGTTTAAGGTCATCTGATAAGCCGGACTCACCGATATACTTTTCCAGCTCTTCAAGCTGACTATTGGCTAGGGCATTCATCGGGTAGATGATGATGGCCCGCGTGCGCTTCGGCTCACCAGCGCGCCGCGCTCGAATGATGGCATCTACAATCGGCAGGAAGAAGCACAGGGATTTTCCGGACCCCGTTCCCGTGGTAACTATATAGCTTTCATTGGCTTTGGCGCGAGAGATGGCTCGTTCTTGGTGGCTGTACAAGGACATCGGCAAACGGGTCGGCCCAATTGCAAAAATCTCTTGCATAGCGGGATCGAGAACACCCTCGGCTACGAGTTCTGATACGGTTCTTCCGGCCTCAAACCTCGGATTGATAGTAATAAGAGGTTCCGGCCAGTACCTGCCTGATGAGTAAGCAGCATCTATTTGTGTTCTAATTTCAGGGGCGCGAATCTCGGAAAATGACCGCGCAAAAGACGCATAATTTTCAATAAGTTCATTATCAAGCTTGAAAATATCCACGAAATTGCCCCTGACTCATATTAAGACATCGGTAGTATGCCGATCCATAGATTTCAACCGACAATCGACCTCAAGCAAAGCAGGAAACGTTTCAACGGCTCAAATCCGTTGATCGACACTTAACGGTTGAGTCGCTTGAGAACGTCTTTTTTAAGTAATAGCTTCCCTCAGTTCTCTTCCGGATGATCGCAGTGGAGACCTAAGGGGCGTTGCCCCTCGCGCACGCAAGGGTCTTCGATGAACGATCAAGGCCGTATCCCCTGCCTTCCTTCGCTACGCTCTGTGCAGGCGGGTGATACCCCTCGGCCTTGATCGCCCTTGCGTTTGCTACCCCCACCCTCGGCGGGAGCCAAGGGTTGCTATGCGCAACCCAAAGCCAAAGAGGGAAATGACCATGACCACACTGTTTGCACAGCCTTACGACATCAGCGCGCGCGGCTTCTATTTCGACACGGCGTCGGAATATTCCGCCAAGGCCGTGAAGCTGAAAAACGACTACGGCCAGGCCGTTGAAGAGTTTGAAATCCAGTTCATCGATGGCGAGTACCTGGATGCCAAGCTATTCGAGGCCCTGGGCGTCAATCAGGCGAACCATGAGTCTTTCCTTGAAGCCGCGACCGACTGGAACGATGACGAGAAAATCAAGGTCATCATCGCGGTGGGCGAGGTCGGCTACAAATTCAAGCTTGGCGACGACATGCCGGATCAGTTCGAGGTCGAACTTTACCAGGCTGACAGCCTCGCTGACCTGGCAGCGCAGTTTGTCGAAGAAGGGCTCTACGGCGAGATACCGGAGCCGCTGCGAAACTACATTGATTATGACGCCATCGCCCGTGACCTCAGCGTTGAATATGGAGAAACCCAGCTTGACGGTGCCCGATACATTTACAGATGCGGGTGAGCGTGTCAGCATAGAGGGTGAATGATCCGGCCAATTGTGTCAGCTACACCGATGCTATTTGGCCCGTTCACATGTGCAATTTTGGTGATCTGAATCATTTTTGAGGACTGTAACAGAGACAACACATTGGTCTTGGGGGCCATTTTGGGGGCCTTTCATTTTTTTCTTCCACCAATGAGTTTTGAATTCAATAGGTTATTTCTCGAATTCGAGTCACCTAAGCGCACCACTACCTTGTTTGCTGAAATCCGCCCAAGGTTAAAAAATCCAAGAAAAACTGGCACTTTAAACGTTAGAAGGCCACTAACGTCCGTTTTGTGACTCGGCTCATCCAGCCCGGCTCAATTATCACAAAAGCCTCTATCTCCCCGACATGGCATCGCACTATCGCCTTGCGATAAAGGCGAAGGGGTCGTTTGCTTAAACGCCGTCACGCCCTTTCAGTGACAGCTGTCAGGCGCCGCCGGTGACGTCCTGCGCGAAAGCCGACCCGCTCAGCGCGAACTGTCCCGCGCCGCCTCTCCTCAGATAAGGTCAACCTGTCAAACCCGCCTCAGTTTGCCGCATTCCCCTGAGGGTTGATAAGCGCTATGCGTTTTCAGGGACCTTCCGACGCAGTCTTTGTAAGACGTAGCCGCCGAAGGGTGATTCCCTGTTCCCCGCGCAACTAGGGTGGATAAGCTTATTTTATAAGGAGATTTTCAGGTCTCATCCTCGTAAAAGGGCGTAGCTGGCGGGTTTTTCCGACAAGGCAACGGCACCTAAATACCGCGACAGAAGGGCCGCATGTCGCAATCGGAACAAATCACCGGGGATTGACGCACACGCCGCAAATTCGCCTCTTACGATACATTCCGAATACGATTACCCGTCGCTGAGGAGTGGGGCACATGTCAAATAACAGCACTTTACCGCGAGAGGACTGGAAATTCAGCGGGGATTCGTTTGAGGGTTTGGCTCAGATTCTGCACCGTTACTGCGATATAACGGCCCAGCAACCCGATCCCGCGCAGCCTTTAAACTGGCGGTTGAATTTATCCTCTATTGAGTCGCGTCATCTCAAGGACCCTGTCTATTTGAAGCTGGCCATGGTGGAGACTACGGCGGACTGGTCCTTTACGTCCCATACGCCCGGCGACGACATCATTATGAGCTTTCCGCTGGAAGGCCGCCAGAGCCACACCTTTGCCGATCAGACGGTCGAAATCGGCAAGGGACAGGCCATCATGTACCAGCAGTGTGAGCAACTGCGTCAGTCCTTTATGGCCCACGATCGTGTGGCGCGCTCGGTATCGCTGCGCCTGAGCAACAAATGCGTGCGGCGCATTATTGCGCGGCGCACGGGTCGCTTTGATCGTCTGCGCACCGATTTCCGTCAGGTAATCGAACAGAGCATGCCGGGTTTTGGCCTGATCCCGGCGCTGGTCGGCACGATGTCGGGGCTTGATTCCGAGGCGGTCTTTTCGGTGCTGTCCGAAGAAACGCGCCATGCCCTGGTCACCGCCATGGGGGAACTGGTCTTTGATCTGGTGCCCAATGTGATGCGCCGCCATGGCCGCCTGTCCGAAGCCGACAGGGTGCCGCCCTATATCCGCAAGGCCTGCAATTACATCGTCCACCACTATCGCGACGCCCTCACCATCCGCGAACTGGCCGAACTCTGCGCCGTCAGCCTGAGAAAACTCGAACGCGGGTTTGAGCAGAGTCTGAGGATGAGCCCGTCCGCCTTCGTCAAGAAGGTCCGCCTTGACGCTATCCGGGCCATTCTGACCTCCGGCACCTATCGCGGGACCATCTCGGCGCTGGCGGCGGAGTGCGGTTATTCCAGCCGCCACCGCTTCCTGAAAGACTATACGGCCCGGTTCGGAGAAACCCCCAAGGAAACCCTGCGCGCGCACAAGCCTTAACCACGGTGCGGGCCTGGTGTCCTGAATCTGAAATTCGCATGTGCTTGTTATCGCTCTCTGGCGAATTTCAGATTCAACAGGACACTAGCAAATTATTGTAACTCGTATCGTTTTCGAATTTGAAGTTCGCCCGGCTCTCGATATCAAAATGAAGCGAACTTCAAATTCACGATACTAGAGGCAGCGTACAGTATCGTTAATTACGGTTTAAGATATTCGCGTTATGGATGTGTAGCGCCCGTATTACCCTCAAACCACGAGGAGCAAACCCTATGTTTGCTATGCCATCGGCTATGGGCACAGGTCCCGTCAGCCCACCTGCTCACCACCCGACGAACGGTGCCCCCTCATGAAAACGGCACTTATTCTGGAGGTTCCCAATGATCTGCACGCCAAGCTGGGGGACGCGCTTTCGGACGCGGCCATGCTTGAGCGGGTGGAAGAGGCCCTGCACACCCTGTCAGCACAGTTCAAGGGCTGGTTGTCCGACGACATCATGCGGCTGAACAGGGCCGTTAAAGCCGCCTGTCAGACGCCCGGTGAGGCGAGCCGGTAGGAGTTGCTGAGACGCTACGGCGACCTCAAGGGCATGGGGACGACCTACGGCTACCCGCTGGTCAGCCGTGTGGCCGCCTCGGCCTGCCTCTTGCTGACGGCCAACAGCGATCTGGCGCTGACCCTGCCGCTGCTGGAGGCGCACGCCGCGGCGATCACCGTGCTGATCGATTGCGAGATCAGGGACGAAAGCCACGCGGAGGGCCAGAGGCTTGCGCACGAGCTGGAGGTTCAGGTGCAGCCGTTCCACAGCCGCGTCGTAAGGCTCTGAGGTCAGACGCGGTTGGCGTCGGGCTGAGTCAGCTTGCGGAAATTCATCCAGAACAGGATGGCCCCAAGCGGGATGGACAGAAGGATGATCAGCGGCTGATAGAGGCCCAGACTGAAACGCGACGGCGGAAGGTTGGCCGTGAACAGGTTCAGCGCCATACGCCCTTCCAGCCAGTTGAAGCTCATCAGCCCTACCCCCAGGAGGATCAAGCCGATCCACACAAAGCGCCAGCGCACGCGCGGGGCGGCGATGCAGATAAACAAGGTCACCGCGCAGAAGATCAGGTTGATGACCGCCAGCCCCAGAAGCGCATAGTGTTCGATGCTCTGCCCGCTCAGGCGGAAGGCCGTGCGTTCAAACAGCGAAGCGCGGTAGGTATTCATATTGAACCCCGCCACCGCCTGCTTCGCGGAGCCCGGTTCGACCGTCACGGTGGCGATGATCCAGCGGTCGGAAAATTCGTACTCCAGCGCCACAAACACGAAGCGCTTGCCGCTCAGGTCGCGCACCATATAGCCGACGGGCTGGATATTGCGCGGCGCTTCCTGCGGCAGATACAGATAGACGCGCTCCATAATCAGCTCGAAATTGGCGTCGATATAGTCGTTGTTCATCTGCGCGCGCACGGCCGGCGTGTCGCGCGTCTGCATCAGGGCGACAAAGTCCTTCGACTGCCCCACCTCCGGCTCCAGCCGCGCCAGTTCCCGCGACAGGCGCTCAGCGCGCTGACGCTGATCCAGCGTGCCGCCCAGCACATAGAGCTGACTGACCAGCAGCATCAGGCTCAGCACCGCGCCAATAATTTTCCGGAACAAACCCATCTACCCACCCGTTAACCTTTTTAGTGTTGGCACGGGCGGGGGCTTCGCAAAAGCCCTTTTTTACGGTTTTTGGCGGATGGGCGGCAAAGCGTTGCAAATATCCACCGCTCCGGCCGACACCGCGAAGAAGTCGTCCTTGCGGTTGGCGCGGGCCTTTACCCAGGCGGCAAAGGTCGGGCTTTGCGTATCGAGATACTGAAAAGATGGACGCTCCGTGGACGGAAGATCGGCGGCGATGCGCACGGACACAATCTTTGTGCGCTCCGCCTCGGTCTTGTAGAAGCCGAGCGCCTCTGTGCCGCGCGGACGGGCACTCAGGGCGTCCATGCCCGACACGACGCGCCCGGCCATAGCCAGGTTGCGGTCGAGATGGCGCGGCGCGTGGCCGATAATGGCGTAAAGCTGCGACGAAGACCCCGTATCCGGATTGAGGCCGCGCGCCACACCGACCATGCCGTAGCAATGCGGCAGCCATTGCGCCTGACCGTCCGTCGCCACAGGCCAGCCGTCCACGTGCCCGACCTGAGTCGCATAGGCGTCACGATAGGGCAGCGGGCGGAAGGCTTTGGACAAGGGCTGTTCATACTCAGCGGGCGGCGCGGCCTTTACGGCCTCCGGGTATTTGGGTTCCGGCTCGTCTGGCCAGCCCCATTGACTGACATAATTGTCCTGTGAGCGGATAATGGCCGAGCCATCCCACCACTTCGCGCGGGCAAAGGCGCGGACATTGGCCACGTGCTGCGGCGAAAAGGTCGTGGCCAGTTGCACCACCACCTTCGACCCGTCAGCCAAGGTCATGACCATCAGGTCTTCGGCCGGGATATCCTTCCAGGCGGTCGCAGGCGCGCTCTCCAGCACAGACGACGGGGTAACAGGCTTGTCCTGCGCCGTCGCGTGCGTGGCGACGACAGCCAGAAAAACAGCCAGGCTCAGTGTGCGGATGGTCATGCGTGCGTCCCCTTTAATAACAGCAGAAACCTTATCCCGCCCCCGGCTGACCGCAAGTGGGAAAATCACGCGATTGGCTGTTGCATTTTGCGACGACTAAAGTCGAATAGCCGCCGGGGCGGGGCTGTTTTACCCTCCTCCCCTGATCTTCCGCGCCATAAGGAAGACGAACAAACGGCTGAAGGCCAAAAACAGGCCCAAAAAACAGGCCAAAACAACAGGAAGGACAACCCGAAATGAGTTCCGACGAGGTCTATCGTCGTATCTACGACAACCCCAAATTTCAGGCGCTGGTCAAAAAGCGCGGGCGCTTTGCCTGGACGCTGTCGGCCCTGATGCTGCTGGCCTATTACGGCTTTGTCTGCCTGATCGCCTTTGACCCGAAGCTTTTGGGTACGCGCATCCAGCCGGATGCGGTCCTCACCTGGGGCATTCCGGGTGGCATCGGCCTGATCCTGCTGTGCTTTATCCTCACTGGTATCTATGTGCAGCGCGCCAATGGCGAATTTGACCGCGAAGTGCGTCAAATCCTTGAGGAGGCCGGGCAATGAAGGGCTTCTCATTTAGCTGGCGCGCCCTGTTCGGAGCCGCGCTAATCAGCGCGGTCCCGGCCATGGTGCTGGCCGATTCCATCAATAGCGAGGTGCAGAAGCAAGGCACCAACTACATCGCCATTGCCATGTTCCTGGCCTTCATCGTCCTGACGCTGGGCATCACCAAATGGGCCTCGGCGCGCTCGGCCTCGACCAAGGACTATTACACCGCCGGCGGAAAGATCACCGGCTTTCAGAACGGTCTGGCCATTGCGGGCGATTACATGTCGGCCGCCTCGTTTCTGGGCATTTCGGCGCAGGTCTTTACCTCCGGCTTTGACGGCCTGATCTATTCGATCGGCTTTCTGGTCGGCTGGCCCATCATCCTGTTCCTGATGGCCGAACGACTGCGCAATCTGGGCAAGTTCACCTTCTCGGACGTGGCCTCCTACCGTCTGGGGCAAAAGCCGATCCGCTTCCTGTCGGCCCTGTCTTCGCTGACGGTCGTGGCCTTCTACCTGATCGCGCAGATGGTCGGGGCGGGTAAGCTGATCCAGCTTCTGTTCGGGCTCGATTACCTGATCGCCGTGGTGCTGGTCGGCGTGCTGATGGTGCTCTACGTGCTGTTCGGCGGGATGCTGGCCACCACCTGGGTGCAGATCATCAAGGCCGTCCTGCTGTTGTCCGGCGCCACCTTCATGGCCGTCATGGTGCTGAAATCGGTCAATTTCGACTTCTCCGCCCTGTTTGAAAAGGCCGTCGAGGTGCACCCCAAGGGCGATGCCATCATGGCCCCCGGCGTGCTGATCAGCGACCCGATCTCGGCCATTTCGCTGGGTCTGGCCCTGATGTTCGGCACCGCCGGTCTGCCGCACATCCTGATGCGCTTCTTCACCGTCAGCGACGCCAAGGAGGCGCGCAAGTCGGTCTTCTACGCCACGGGTTTCATCGGCTATTTCTACATCCTGACCTTCGTCATCGGCTTCGGGGCCATCCTGCTGGTCGGCACCAACCCCGCCTTCAAGGACGCGGCGGGTGAACTTCTGGGCGGGTCGAACATGGCGGCGGTGCACCTCGCCAAGGCCGTGGGCGGTGACTTCTTCCTCGGCTTCATCTCGGCCGTCGCCTTTGCCACCATTCTGGCCGTCGTGGCCGGTCTGGCCTTGGCCGGGGCCTCCGCCGTGGCGCTCGACCTCTATACCCACGTCCTGCGCGGCGGCAACGTCAATGAAAAGGCACAGATGGCGGTCTCCAAAGGCGCGGTCATCGTACTGGGTGTCGTAGCCATCGTGCTCGGCATCGTGTTTGAGAAGCAGAACATCGCCTTCATGGTGGGGCTCGCCTTCTCGGTGGCAGCAGCGACCAACTTCCCCATCCTGTTCCTCAGCATGTACTGGTCGAAGCTGACGACTCGCGGGGCGGTCATCGGCGGGGCCATGGGCCTGATCACGGCCCTGACGCTCACCGTCCTGAGCCCGACCGTGTGGGTCGATGTGCTGCACCATCAAGCCGCCATCTTCCCGTACAAATATCCGGCCCTGTTCGCCATGATCGCCGCCTTTGTGGGTATCTGGCTGTTCTCGGTGACGGACACCTCCGCCAAGGCCAGGGCCGAGCGCGAGAAGTTCTTTGCCCAGTTCGTCCGCTCACAGACGGGGCTTGGGGCTTCGGAGGCGGTAGATCATTAAAACCGTGTTCGAGTAAGCGTTTGCGCACAGACTGGCCGCTCCCACCCCGGAGCGGCCATTTTTATACCAACGGCCGAAGATGCTGACCGCATCCGGCCGTTGAAGACACGAGACTGTCTCATATGTATTAGCGACATGAGACAGTCTCGAATGGAATACCAAGAGTCACTTTCAATGACCCTTGTTGGGGTGGACGGCCCAAAGGCATCTTGTGCCATATTTGGGTTGCTCACTCCAACATAAGGACCGCCCAAATGAACTATAAGCGCGTTGCCATCGACACGTCCAAGCATGTTTTCACTCTTTATGGTGTTGATGAACATGATCGCCCTGCACTCCGTCGTGATCTGAAGCGAACTCAATTTGAAGATTTCTTTAGCAAGCAAGAACCAACCGAGGTGGTGCTTGAGGCGTGCGGCGGTTCGTATCATTGGGCGCGGGTGTTAGGTGGCCTGGGTCACAAGGTACGACTGATCCCGCCGCAATACGTCAAACCCTTTGTCAAGCGTTCCAAAAATGACCGCAACGATGCCGAGGCCATCAGTGAGGCTGCGGCGCGTCCGACCATGCCTTCAGTCGCCCTCAAGACGGTCGAGCAGCAAGCTGACGCCATGATCTTGAAACATCGCGATATGGTCGTTTCGCAACGCACCCAGGCTATCAATGCCCTGCGCGGTCACGCGGCGGAGTTCGGCGTGGTGGTGGCCAAGGGCACCGCGTGCATTGCGGCCCTGCTGGCGAAGATCGTCGACGATGACGCCATCCCTGCCACTGGCCGGTCAATGTTCGCGCAGATGGGAG
>NZ_JBKFEE010000029.1:0-14314 GCF_046503825.1 Asticcacaulis sp. W401b | reverse complement strand
TATCCTAAGCGGCATCGAGCTCGTGCATATGATCCGAAAGCGACAATTGGAGCTGATCGACAGCGGGACTCTCACCTTAGCCTATCAGTTCGATAGCCTTGCGGCGTAATTCACAATGTCAATGAACAATGGCTAACACATGCCAAGGTTTGCGACAAAACCCTATTACGTGCGTCAGTACCCAGAAGGTAACCCATGGCGAACTCCATTTACGGGCGCCCCTATGTGATGACTTCCAAGGGACCGTTGGTCGTGCCTTGCCCGCCCCACGACGTCCTTGCTCGCTTGGGCGACAAGTGGACCATCATGGTGGTATCGATCCTGTCGATCGCGCCGGACAACCGCCTGCGGTTTTCGGAGATCAAGCACAGTGTCGACGGGATTTCCCAACGGATGCTGACCCAAACCCTGCGTCATCTGGAGCGTGACGGCCTGTTGGTCCGGCACTATTTCCCCGAAGTGCCGCCACGCGTGGAGTATGAGCTCACCCCCTTGGGCAAGGACATGCTGCCCGCCCTCGAAGGCTTTACCCTGTGGATCAGGCGAAACTGGCCCAAGATCATCGACGCGCGAAAAATGTTCGACGCCGAAGAGCGTGATATCGCTTAGGTCACTTCGTTACCCGCCATAGCGAGCGGCGGGACGTCGAAATGAAACGGGGAGGGCGTTGCGGCATCCTTAAGCGTGAACTGGTTCAGCTCCTTTAGAAACGCCGTGCGGGCGTCGTAGAGCATGTGCTTAAGATTGCAGCCGGCCGTGATGCGACAGGTGTTGGTCGCCTTATCGAAGCACTCGACGAGATCCATATCGGGTTCGAGCTGATTGACCAGATCGCCCAGGCACACGCTTAGTGCGCTGTCCGCCAGTCGAATACCACCTCCCTTGCCGCGGATGCTGATGATGTGGCCGAGCTGGGTCAGGCGCAGCGCCACCTTGACCAGGTGGTGTCGCGAGATTCCGAAGTGATCGGAGATTTCCTTGACGCTGGCCAGATGTCCCGGGCGCGCGGCCAGATGTCCCGGGCGCGCGGCCAGATACATCAAAATCCGTAGTCCGAAATCGGTGAAAGTGTTCAGCTTCATAATGTCGCACCTTGCCCGGACGGGTTGCCCGAAACCTTCTATTTATAATATGCATCAGAAATACATATTAAGGAAGGCCCTATGTCCACTGCCCCTCTATCTCCTGAGACGATCGCCATTGTCAAAGCCACGGCGCCTGTACTGAACGAGCACGGTGAAACGCTCACACGGCATTTCTATCAGCGGATGTTCCGCGAAAACCCCGAAGTCCTGCCGCTTTTCAATCCGTCCAACCAGCACAGCGGCGGACAGCAAAAAGCGCTGGCGGGGGCGATCTGTGCCTACGCCGCCAACATCGACAATCTGGAGGTGCTGGGCGGCGCGGTTGAACTGATCGCGCAGAAGCACGCGTCTCTACTGATCGCGCCAGAACACTACCCGATCGTCGGGGCCAACCTGCTCGCTGCCATCCGGGAAGTGCTGGGCGAAGCCGCTACCGACGCGGTGATCGGCGCCTGGGCCGAAGCCTACGGCTTCCTCGCCGAAATTCTGATGGGGCGTGAGCGCCAAATCTATGAGGCGCAGGCCGCACAGGCGAATGGCTGGCACGGTTTCAAAGGGTTCACCGTCGCGCGCAAGGTCGAAGAAAGCGACACCGTTACCTCCTTCTATCTCGCACCCGCTGACGGATCGGCGGTACCTGACTTCAAGGCCGGGCAGTACATCACGATCCGGGCGCCCTATCAGGGCAGCACGACAATGCGCAATTACAGCCTGTCGGATAAGCCTGGTCGCGCGCATTTCCGCATCAGCGTCAAGCGCGAGGTAGGCCTGAATGCCCTGACGCCGGGTGGTCTGGTTTCAAACTGGCTGCATGACGCCGTCGAGGTCGGGCAGGTGGTCGAGATCGCGCCGCCGTGCGGCGAGTTCTATCTGGAGCCGGCGAGCCATCCGGAGCGCCCTCTGGTGCTCCTGGCCGCGGGCATCGGCATAACGCCTATTCTCAGCATGTTGGAACAGGCCATCGAGGTTACGCCCGACCGGGAGATCATCTTCCTGCACGCCAACCTGAACCGGGACACGCACGCTTTCCGAGCGCGGCTCGAAACCTTGATGACCGGTCATCCTAAATTGAAGGTGCACTTCCGCTACGACGACGCCGGCGATGCGTCCGACGCCCATATCAGCACGGGTCTGATCAATGCGGAGCTGATCGAATTCTTCGTGCCTAACCGCGACGCCGATTACTATTTCTGCGGACCGCATGGCTTTATGACGGCGATTTACCGCGATCTTCTGAAGTGGGGTATTCCCTCCGCCCAGGTTCATTTTGAGTTTTTCGGACCGAAACAGGGGCTTGACGCGGCGGCCTAACCCCTGAGCTTAGCTTGCGTCGGGGCGTGGATCGGCGCCCACTCCGGGGCGTCCTCTTCCCGATTTAACCAACTGACTTGCAACAGTAAACTCTGGAATGCCCGGGTCCCGATCGGCGCCGATCGAGACCCGAGCATTCCAAATATCTCATAGAAATCAGATAATTATCGAAATCACTGTGGTCCCACTTTGACGCCGATCTACAGCTTGAGGTGGTTCTCAGTGATCGGGATGTCTGCCCAGGCGTTAAACACCATCTCCATCACGTGCGCATAGCCCGCCACTTCCTGTTCATCGCGGCTGCTGAACTTGCGGACTTCAAGATTGGCAAGTAAGCGCTCTACCTCGCGGTCACTCAACCGGCTGCCCTCAATCCGCGTTGACGAACCGATGCTCTCTATCGTCGCTATATGGCGAAGCGCCCGCAGACGTTCCGGCGCCAGCGTCCCAAGTGCGCGCCATGCTCCCTTGAACTCGTCGATTTCCGACAAGAGAACGAGCATATCCGGGGTGGCCTGTAGGGTATCTGTGTTCAGCATACCGGATTACATACCGGAATATACCGGAATATCACCCGAAAACGTACCGGAATATACCGGAATGGAATAATTCCGTCTTGTAGAGGGGCATTAATGCCCCTCCGCTCAGGTGCCCCCTCCTATCCGATGGACACGGATACCCTTGGCCCGGGCCTTCTCTGCCAGGTTTTCCTGTATGCCACTGCCACCGTTTATAACGATGACGCCGATCGGCAGGACATCAAGCATTGCATCATTGCGCTTGAAGGGTGCAGACTTGCCGTTTTTGTTCCAGTCTGGCTTGAAGGCAACCTACCAACTATGTGAGCAGTAGGCTTGCGTATATTTTAAAATCGCGGATACGTTATTTTAATTTCGCGAGATAACAAATTGAATTTCGCGGGAATAGAATTTATATAAACGCGGGCACGAGAAGAGGTGAAATGTGACCATTACTTATCCGCGCTGGCAAGCTGCGTCGATCCGGACTGCGCTCACGGAGCGCAGGGTCATCCTGCTGGAAGGGCCAAGGCAGTGCGGAAAGACCACACTTGCCCGACAGATAGCCAGAGGGGGCGAAGGGACGATCTACCGCACGTTGGATGATCAGACTCTTCTCAATTCGGCCTTCGAAGATCCCCATGGCTTTGTCGCCCACGGCAATGAGTTGATGATCATTGACGAGGTCCAACGCGCTCCTCTGCTATTACCTGCCGTGAAGAAGGATGTCGACGAGAACGAAACGCCAGGCCGTTTTATCCTCACCGGCTCTGCAAATATCCAGTCACTACCCAAGGTGAATGAGTCCCTGGCCGGGCGGGTCCGAAAAGTGCGTCTCAGGCCGCTGAGCGAGGGCGAACTGGAAAATGCTCAGCCGCAATTCCTGTCAAGAATATTTGCCGGCGATGCAAAGTCCCTGCCGGCATCTACTTTGAACAAGGACGACTATCTCACCCGGGCCCTCCGCGGCGGCTTTCCTGAAGTCGTACGACTGGAGAGTGAGCGGCAGCGCCGCCTGTGGCACAAGGACTATCTGCAGGCGCTCATTGATCGCGACCTTCGGGATATTGCCAATATCCGCCGGCAGGATAGCCTGCTGAAGCTGATCGAGGCCTTGGCCGCCTGGTCATCGAAATACATGGATGTGTCAGCTATCGGCGCTTCGCTTGCGCTGACCCATGGGACACTCGAGTCCTACATCAACGCAGTCGAAACCTTGTACCTGGTCGATCGTGTCCGCCCCTGGACGAAGACCGACTATGCACGGATCGGCAAGAAAGATAAACTATTCATGGCGGATACGGGCCTGATGGCGTCCTGCATGGGGTGGTCTCTGGACAAGGTGCGGCTGAACGGCGAGTTGAACGGCAAACTGATAGAGACATTTGTCTACACCCAACTTGCAGCGCTGGTCGATGCGAGCTCGGGGGAGTACACACTCAGTCATTACCGCGACCGGGAAAAACGCGAAGTCGACTTCCTCATTGAGAACGACGATGCCATCGTCGGCGTCGAAGTCAAAGCCGGAACAAATATCGATGCGGACAGTTTCAAGCATCTGAAGTGGTTCAAGGCGAATATGGCTGGAGGGAAACCCTTCTACGGCATCGTGCTTTATTCCGGCGAGTACACTGTGCCTTTCGGCGATGGCTTGTGGGCAATCCCGACAAGCGCGCTTTGGTGCGCCCAATAAAAATTCTGGGAAATGAATTTTAAGTTGAGACAAGTGCGGGGAGGGGTGGACCCGCAATATTCGACATAGTCCTCAACTCGGGGCTTACAAGAAGCCTCTATCTTGAAAGCTAGGGGAAAAGGTGGCCAATGGCATTACTAACGTCAGGGGGAGATTTTTGAGCGGTTCGGCTCCGTATGCAGCATACCAACTCGCAGCACGCACGTTTTTCGCGTCTATGATGAGCAACGTTCCCCCAACCTGTTCTGAAGTTCGTAAGCATCTAAGGGCTGCGGCCGCTAGTAGCTGCCCACCCAGCCCTAACCCTGCGACGGAGAGGTCCGTCGCTATCCGTGCCAACTTGAAGCCCGCGATCTCGTGCCTCGCCAATCCTTTTGCGAGATGTGCGGGGACCTGATCGTGCGATACTGCGGACGGCGTTACCGTGTAGAAGCCGAGAATCCGTTGTGATTTAGCGTTCTCGATAGCGCAAAAGGTTTTCGACGCGTTTTGCTCATGACTCTGCCGAGCAAATCGCTGCAGAAATTCGTTCATCTGGGTGTCGCCACAGTTGAATGATTTTCGATCATGCGACTTGGCAATTGGTGCTTCGTGCCAGTCTGGGAGGATCATAGTGCGGACGGCAAAGCTGCAATAGCGGCCCGCAGTTTTGCATTTGGCTTAGGCGGGTTTTCGAGCAGCTCAAGAACCCGAGCGAAGTCCCGTCTAGAAAGGACGACGGCTTCAGCGGCTTCAATCACTGAATCTGCTTCTTTCAACGCTGTCTGCATGATGAAGTTGGTGAGGTCCGTATTTTGAATCGCCGCGGCCCGGATCAGCTTGGCTTTTGCTTCTGGCGACACCCTCAAGTGCATTCGCTTATTGTCATCAATGGCTACGCTTGGCATCGGAAGCTCCACACAAAGGCATTTTAACTCATTGTACATGTAGGCGGGAAAATGTCAAATTGTACGCCATGAATGCGCACGACGCATAATAGAAATTATGGGAAATATAATAAACTATATCACTATGTTACGAGATTTTTCCTAAAAAGTCATGGGCGGACGTCCGAACTATTGGCCGGGTGCGGAACCCTGTTGCGCAATGAGCAGGTTATGCAACAGGGTTGTGCATGTTGATAGGTTACGCACGCGTCTTTAAATCCGAGGTCCAGGACGCTGTCGAGCAGATCGACGCCCTGAACGCCGCCGGGTGTGAAAAAATCTTCAATGAAACCTCGACCGGTGGCCGTTGGGACCGCCCGCAGCTCAAGCAGATGTTCGACGAACTGCGCCCTGAAGACGTCGTTGTCGTCACGGCGCTGGATCGGATCGCGAGTTCACTCGGAGATCTGTTTGGTATTCTCGACAAAATCGACAACTGCGGGGCTTACTTCCGGTCACTGAAAGAAGGTACTGACACATCGGGGGATTCTGGTCGTAAGCTGATGCAAATGGTGCAGTCCATTGGCAACTTTGAACGCGCAAAGCTTCGCAGTCGAACAGCCGAGGGCCAGGAAGCCGCACGCGCCAGGGGCAATGGCGGAGGCCAGCCACCTAAGCTCTCCCCCGCCCAGCAGCGAGAGATATTGGACATGCTGAATGCCGGACGCTCGGCTGCCGACCTGGCTCGTTTGTTCCGCGTTCACAGAGCAACCATCAGCCGACTGGCCGCAAAAGCTCGACGCCGCGACAGCGTGGAACGCATCAATGTTCACTAACCGTTCTTCGAGTTGGCCAAAATCACACCGACGTTGTAATTGGGCCTATCCAAAACGGAAAAACCTACCGCCCGAGCGAACTCAAGATTGGATAACATCAAGGGGCAATGTCGATGTATATGGCTTATCGAGCGTTAATTATATTTACTAAGTTTAAAATAAATATTTAATCACATAATGGCGTTCTGTAATGGAGTGCTTGCCGTGTGGACGTTGCGCGTAAATGAAGCCAGTCTAAGTGATGAATTATCGCTTGAGATGCTTTCTAAGGCTCAGTTAATTCTTCTCTTCGGCACGAGGGATGTGTTTGAAGACAACGGCCCAACTACGTGAGGCGTATTGGCGCTGCATTTCTGGATATGACAGGTGCATCGGTCAGCTTAGCCGCACGCACCTTTTGCAATGACACATCCTTTACGGGCATTTCGGCCTCGGCCTTGATGAAACAGATGTGTTTGGCCTCTTCGACGCGGATGTCGGAGACGTGCAGCCCCTCGATGGGCGTCAGCTTGCGCACATAGGTCGGCAGCAGCGTGCGCCATTGGTAGAGCACGTCGGTTTCGACAGCCAGCACGCTGCCCTGTATCTTCGTGGCGCTGACATTGCGCATGTGGATGTTCTTCACATAGCCGCCGCGCCGCTCATTGGTCTTGACGTAGAGCAGGTTGTTGATCGGCACGGCCCAGCCGTCCTCGCCCTTGCCTGTGCCGACAAAGTGGCAGTTATCGACAAAGACGTTTTCGATCCCGCCGGATAGTTCGCTGCCGACGGCCATCAACTGGTGGCCATTCCTGATCTGGCAATTTCGCATGACGATATTTTTCGTCGGCGTATTCAGCCGCCAGGCGTCCATGTCGCGTCCCGACTTGACCGAGACGGCGTCATCGCCCTGATCGAAGACGCAGTCCTCGATCAGCACATTCTGGCTCATCTCCGGATCGACGCCGTCATTGTTGTGGCCGTGGGCGCGCACCTTGACGCGGCGGATGACCACATCGCGGCACAGCAGCGGGTGGATGGTCCAGAAGGGGCTGTCCTCGATCGAAATATCCTCGATCAGCACGTTACGGCAGCGGTTGAACTGTACGAAGTGCGGGCGCAGATGGTTTTCGCCAGCAACCATCTGACGTTCGGACACCGGTACATTCTTGTAGGCCATGTCGTAGAGGGCGACGAGGGCGTCCATGTGCGGCTTGGGGCGCTTGTACCAGATTTGCCAGATATCGAGCTTGGCCTTCAGTTTGCCTTCGCCGCTGAGGGCGACGTTTTCGCAATCGAAGGCGTAGACCAGCGGCGAGTAGTTGAAACACTCGATGCCTTCCCATGAGGTCTGGACCGGCGGCAGATAGTCTTCGGGCTTTTCCGAAAACAGCAGGGTCGCGCCCTTCGACAGGTGCAGATTGACGTGGCTTTTCAGGTGGATTTTCGCCGTGGGCCAGACACCTTCGGGGACGACCACCACGCCGGAGCCGGCCTGATGCGCGGCGTCTATGGCCTTGGCGATGGCGGCGGAGGTGGCCGTCTGATCGCCTTGGGACGCGCCGAAGTCGGTGATCGAGAAGCGTTTGGCTTTCGAATAATCCGGTACACGGATCGACGGCATGTCGAACGGCGCGCTGGCTGAGACCTGCGTGTGGCTCAGGCCGGACGCCGCGTGGGCGTAGGAGGTGAACAGGGGCACGGCGAAACCGGCATAGAGAACCGAGCGGCGGGAAGGGAGAATGCGGGTCAAGGTAACGTTCTCAAACAAATTAGTACAGAAACATCAGACGAAAAACGACGCCATCAAAAGGAAGAGGGACCCGCGAAACTTGCGCGGGTCCTAAGTTGCCTCATTGTGCGGGGAGCATCAAATGAGGAATTTCATAAATTAGTTCCGGTAGGTAACACCGACGGTGAACCGGCGACCGCCATAGCTGGCCGACCATTGATTGTCGCCGTCGGTGAATCCGCGGGTCCCCTCGAGGATGGTGGCCTGCTTGGTCAAGTTGCGACCCTCCCAATAGAGTTCAACGTTCTCGCTCACCTTATGGGTCACCTTCGCGTCCACGAAGGTGTAGGCGGCCGTGTAGTAGGGCTCACCCGGATTGTAGGGGGTGGCCACGGTATTACGCGGGTTCTGGTTCGGGAAAGCGCCGAGGCCGTCGATCGAATTGCCGCAACCAGAGACGCAGCGGAAGACGCGGTCACGGCTCTGGATCGCCAGACGGGCATTGGTGCGCCCGTCATCGAACCAAAGGGCAAGATTGGCGAAGTATTTTGACCGGTTCGGCGCGCCGAGGCTCTCGCCAGTAAGCGGATCGATATAGCCCGCTTGCCCCTTCACATCGTTTGTCGAGACGTTGAAGTCGGCCCCTGTATAGCGCAGGTGCCAAGGCAGGAAGGTAAAGGCCGTCTTAGACGAGAATTCCCAGCCGGACTGCGTGTTACCTGGCCCATTGCGATAGGTGGTGTAGCGGAAATCGAAGTCAGAGAACGACACCCCCGTCACCGGGTCGACATAGCCCGTACCCGCGAACAACGGGGTCGTCGTCGTGTAGGATTCCGGCGCGCCAATTTTCACCTTCTGCCGATAGTAGGCCAGTGAAATCGAGGTGTCCTTGTTCGGATACCATTCCAGCGAGGTGTTGTTTTTCGTCGCCGTGTACGGCTTCAGTTCCGGATTGCCGATCGTGCTCGAACAGGTCATGTCGAGGTCCTCGTCACCCAGATCGATGAGGTCTTCGGTGCGCTGATCGATCGTACAGGTCCCCGTTGGCCACAGGCGTCCGATCGGGGGCCGGGACACGGCTCGCGACCAGGAGTAGCGCAGCACGAGTTTGTCATCGAGCATACGAAGCGCCGCATTATAGCTCGGCAACCAATCGCGGGTTTGGCGTTGGAACGCCACCGGCTGACTGATAGTCGTCGTCGTCACGCGACCATTACCTTCGTTCTCATTCCAATCATTGTTTGGATTGCCGTCATCGGAAAAATTTTTGCGGATCGAGGCCAGAGACATATTGCCAGAGGCATTCACCGAAGACTCGACCATGCGGACGCCGAAGTTGCCGTCGATGCTCATCCCCCACGGTAGAGCCTGCTCGAACTCGACCATGTAGTAGGCCGCGGTGATTTCCTCAGTCGAGCGGCTGACAGGCTGATTGTAAAGGTTCCCGTCGCTGCCCGTGCAGACCTTCATACAATTGAAATTGTAGTTCAGGGCGCCCGCCATCTGTGCGTAAGCGGCATCGACGTCAATGGAATCCCAGAGCGACATGCCCTCCACCCCATCATAGCCCGGCATGAAGTCTCCGCGTAGAACCTCAACACTGTTTTCAAGAATGGAGATCAACTGAGCGCGCGTTACCGTTTCCGTGCCGTAGAGCGTATTGCGTCCGGTCCCCGGCGCGTAGCCATAAGCGCAGCTATTAATGGCCGTCGTAGTGGACAGGTTTTCGCACGCGCGAATGCTGCCACGCAGGGTGTTGGTCGGGACTTCGACGCCTGCCTTCGGGGTGAATCCGCCCCCGCCCCACCGGTCGGTATCCACCTTGCGGTAGCTAGCCCCGGTCTTGAACGACGTGAAGAATGGGATGTCCCGCATACGGTACGTGAGGTCAAACTTCGCTGCGTTCTCAACCCCCTCGGTCATAGCCGGCGTGAGCTGAATATTGATGCTGTTGGAATAGGACGGCATGCCGACCGCAGTTGCGGCGGCCATATTGACCGAGTTTGACATATTGTTGGTGTCAAACCCTTCAGGCAGTTGGATATCCCACAGACCGCTGTCCATCACCTCCATATGGCCGTTTCCATAGAAGGAGCCGCGCGACATCCGCCGGTCATAACGGCTATAGGACGATTCACTGCGATTGGCCTGGAAGGTCAGTTTGACGTCACCTTTTTTGTATTCGCCGCCCAGCAGCAGGTAGTTGTTCTTCCATATCTGTTCATTGCGGATGTTGTCGTAGGACAGGCGCCCATTGGTGAAATCCGCCGAGATCAAATGGTGGTTTTCATCGACGACGACGGTCGCTGGATCTACGTTTACCGCGATCCCATTCACAGGAAACGCCATCTGAACGTTCGATCCACCCAAGGTGCGATCGAGATTTCGTGCGCTTGTCGGGTAACCTAAATTGTACAGATAGTAGCCGCCGCCGGGTACGAGCAAAAGATTGTTGGTGCTGCCGTAAGGGATATTCGTGTTGTTGGTCAGCGATTGGGTAAGGAATTGGGCATCCGTTGTGGTGCTGATCCCACCTCGGGTGCGGTTGCGGCGAATATCGTCCTGCATCCGGTCGTTGACCTGATACTTGGCATAGATCGTCAGGTGGTCGCTCACTCGGTAGTCGAAGCGGACGTCCCATGCCAGACGATCCTCATATTGGGTGAGGTTCACGTCCCGCACGGACGCCGGGGAATAGTCATTCCATTGGTTCAGGCAGGCCACCTGGGAATTGATCTGGGTGGCCTGGACGAGTGCCCGGTCGGCATTGTTGGTGCCCGGGGCCATGGTGGCCAATTGGGCTTCCGAGTAGAGCGGAAAGGCTGCGACGCAGTCGGCTTTGGTCTTGGCGTTCGCTGCGCGCGTGACCACCTCGACGGGGGTTAAGGTCTGGAACCGGCCGGTGCCATTGGCCAGAGCAAAGTCACGAATGGGCCGGTTCGCCGCCTCGCCCGTTACGAGCGAGGGATCGTACTGGAAGGTCTTTCCCGGCGAATTGTCAAAGTCGAACGATCGGGCATAACCCTGCGCGTTGCTCGATCCCGAGCCATTGATCTGGTGGCTGTCATTAAGACGCTTCGTCGAGGTCAGGTTGAAGACCACGCCGAGCCGGTTGTCCAGAAACTTGCGCGAGGCCACCAGATTGATGTCGGGCGCCCATTTCTGACTTAACGAGTTGCGTGCCGCCGACACACGCATGGACAGGTATGGCTTTTTGAAATCCAGACCGGTGCGGGTCTGAATCTGGACAGTACCGCCGAGCCCGCCTTCCGTAAGGTCCGGCGTCTGGCCTTTGATGACATCGACGCTCTTGATCAGGTCGGCAGGCAGTTCGCGCATGTCCGCGCCACGGCCACCGCCATTCGCGCCGTCAATAGCCAGACCCGCGCCGGAACTGTTGACCGACATCCCGTCCATCTCGACACGCGTCAAATCGGCGTCATTGCCGCGGACATTGACCCCTTCGCCCTCTCCCGTTTCGTTTCGGGGCATTTGCATGCCCGGAATGCGCGACAAGGCTTCGGACAGGTTTCGATCAGGAAAGGAACCCACATCGTCAGCGACGATCGAGTCCACGGCGGTTTTCGCGTTACGCTTGCGATCGATCGCACGCTGCTGAGACGCGCGCGCACCGACGACAATCACCTCCTGAATATCCTCTGAAGTGACCATGGACACCGGTGTCACGGCGGGGCGCGAAAGTGCGGGCTCTTCAGAGGTGTTTAGGCCTTGCGTCGATGCCTTCACGACAAAGGTTTTTTCGTTGATCTGTTCCCACCTCAGCCCGGTGCCGACGAGCAGGCGTTTCAAGGTTTCGGAGGGCGTCAACTCGCCCTTGACGGCAGGTGCCTGAAGATTGGCCAGACGGGCGCGATCAAAGATGACCTCGGAGTTGGTTTGCCGTCCGAAGGCTTCGAGCGCGCCGACGACCGATTGCGCCGGTATATCAATGGAGGCCGTGGCCTGGGCAAACGCCGGGGCTGAGATAGCGGTTGATGCGGCGAGGCCCATTGCGAGCGCACGCACGCTGGTGCTGTTCAAGAATAACATGTCTTTCCCCCTGCCTGGTTTGTTTATGGCAGTGGACCCTCAGGAGTGGGGCCTCTGATTTGTAAGATGAATGAGGCAGGGGGACTCATTACCTGCGAAATGAAATTATTTCACGCTGACAAACTATTTTTCGGCGCTCGCCGTCACCTTCCATTGTAATTCAACGGTTCCAGCCGCAGTCTGCTCGGCTGAGACCGGATAAAAATGTGTGATGGCGGCGACAAAATTCTCCGGTCGCGTCGTATTGAAAACGCCGCTAATGCTCAGGTTTGCCACGCGATCGTCCGTGACCAGTATTTGCTGTTTGGAATACCGATTGATCTCGGCCACCGCGTCGCTCAGACGATCTTCACGGAAAATGAGTTGCCCGTCGCGCCAGCTTACCGCCCGTCCGACATCGGTGCTGTTCACTCGTGCGCGTTCGTCTCCACCCTCCACGCGTAGTTGCTGGCCCGCGACGACGTTCTCCGCTGCAAGCTGCGGTATCACCGTCTGCAACATGGTGCGTTGCATGGGTTCGACGCGTACCTTACCCTCCACCAGAACAACATCGACGCTTTTACCCTGGAGCCGCACGTTGAATGCCGTCCCGACAGCGGTCACGTGACGATCGCCCGCTGTAACCACAAAGGGCCAACTGGCGTTGTGGGCAACTTCGAACAGAGCCTCTCCACGTATCAGACGGATGTCGCGCCGTTCACGAGAGAAATTGACCTCAATTTCACTGTCTGTGTTCAGATGCACCATCGACCCGTCATCGAGACGAATGTGTTGCAAACCCCCAACCTCGGTGGCGTAGCGCTTTGCTCTAGAAACCGTTCGATTTGGGGCTGGTTCATTCGGAATGACATCCGCGGCAATCATCAGGAACGACAGCCCCAGTATAAATGCAGCGGCCACCGATGCTAATCGCCACCTCGAAACGGTCTTAGGTTGAGCGAACGCGGCCAGAGCCGCCTGTCTCAGATCTCGTACCGCCGGTTCGGCTGCAAAGCTCGCGAGTTCTTCGACAAGGACGCACACCCTTGCGTAGGCTTCCGCATTCTCCGCTACGTCAAGCCAAGCGATGAAACGGGCCTGATCGCGTGTGCTCAGGCTGCCGGTCGCTTGCCTGGCAAACCACCAGTCGGCAGCGTCGTCCGGCCGCGTCGGAATTGCGTGTTTATCAGTGGAATCTACCGCGCTCATTGCGACACGCTCTTCAAATGGGCTAGGGCTTTGACAATATGTTTTTCAACAGCGGAGACCGAAAGTCCAAGCTTTCGGGCTATCTGCGCACCCGAAATCTCTTCAAACCGGTTCAGGATGAAGATGTGGCGCGTTCGTTCCGGCAATTCGAGTAGTGCGCGCTGCAGGGCTTCGATCCTATCCTTACCCAGCAAAATGCGTTCGGGCGTATGGGCTTCTTCGCCACCGGCCAGTTCCCCCTGCAGGTCGATGATCTGTGCCGCACCCCGGTAGGTGTTTTGACGACCCCGTTCCTTCAGGAGATTGGACGCCGCATGGAACAAATAACCCTCCAGGTTGTCGACCGGCCCACGCTCCAGACGTTGAATCACTCGTAGGAAGACTTCCTGTGTCAGATCTTCGGCTTCGGACGGGGACGCGACGCGTCGTTGGAAATATGCTCGCACCGGCGCGCGAAATTGCCCCAAGGCATCAGGATTTCGGTCTGCGTTATCTCGATGTTCGGCCATCGTCCAACCGTCGCATAATTTGATTACTTCTATAAGATGAATGAGGAAGCGCCTTCATCACCAAGAAAGGCCATTTGGGTGTTAAAAATTTCTCCTAGTGGTGAACAGCCCTTTCCATAACTTGGCGGTCCGGCCGGAACTAACCGAACGTTCAAATCTGTAGCATAAGCAGACAAACCATGAACACGTCGGCTCCCGGGAGCGAATTCAGAGACCCAGCTTGCCGGTCGGCTCCGACGTTTTGAGCTTCGACCGTCGAACATAGCTTCTCATTGTCGAGAGGCTGCGGTGCCGCGTGTGGCCCATGATTTCTTCGTCGGACACGCCGTTGCGGTAGGCCGTCGTCACGAAACCCGCGCGGAGCCCATGAGGGCTGACGGGTTCGCTGATGGTCCCCTTAAGTCCAGCCTCGGCGGCTCGCCGCAGCAATATCTGCCGCACCGCGTCCTCGCTGAGGCGCCGAGCCTCGACGCGTCCAGCCTTGTTAACCTTTCGGTAAACGGGCCCGCAGCGGATCTCGGCCTTATCGGCCCAATGACCCCGTCGT
>NZ_JBKFEE010000028.1:0-14621 GCF_046503825.1 Asticcacaulis sp. W401b | reverse complement strand
AATATACTGCCGGTCAGGCCGATCAGCCCCCACGTGCTGACGCTGGCCCAGTGGCCGCCGTGCCGCGCGACCAGATGCGCCAGCAGTGCGCCAAAGGGCACCACCAGCAGCAGGTCGTAATCCATCAGACGTGGATTGAGCAACTGCGCCAGCCCCATCCCCAGAACCAGCCGTTCATTTCGGCCGAGCTGGCCCAGTTCCGCCAGAGCCAGCCCCGACAAGGCCAGCGTCCCCATCACCACAGGCAGAAGCGACAGGGCGACCGGCGAGGTGCTGTCTATGCCCCAACTGTGCAGCCAGCCGAAATAGCTGATGCCCGTCTGGTCGCTGAGCACCACCTGCGACAGGGTGTCTTTCCACAGCGGCGTAAGCGGCGAAGGGCTATGCAGCACCCATAGGCTGAGGCTCAGGCCCGCCACGACGCCCGCCGCTGTCCACCCCATGCGCCAGCGCAGGGGCCGGTCCATATAGGCCAGAACGATCAGATAGGTCAGAAGGACAGGCTTGATCAGGCTGACGACGGTGACGGTCAGTACAAACGGCCACACCCTTCGCGGCAGGCTGAGCGCCCCCAACAGAACCCCGCCATGCAGCAGGATGGCGATATTGCCGCAGGCGATGCAGCCGCCGGTAAACAGGGCCAGAAAGGGCAGTTTCAGCCGGATATCGACCTCCGGCAGGGCGAATTTGACGGCATAGGCGCTCAACCCGCACAGCGCCAGCAGCCACAGGCCACCGAACAGCAGCCGGTATCCGTCGGCCCCCAGATGCGCGATCACAAAGGCCACGCCTTCGACGACCGGCGGCGCATAGACGAAGACGGCACTTTTCAACCCCGCGCAGGATGGCGCGAGATCATAAGGATTGCCGCCTTGCAGCAGGGTCAGGCCCGCGCAGGTGACGGCATCGAAGTCCTCAAAGCCCGGCGTACCCCGCACAAAACGCCCGGCCAGTCCCCCCAAAACCGGCAGCGAGCATAAAACGCCCCACCACAGCGGGGGCAGGTGCGTCAGGCGGGGACTGGGGGCCATGTCTTTTCTCTCTGTATCGAAAGAAAAGACAGGTCGCCGCTCATATGGATGAAACTAAGGACACTCTGTGTCCGGCGGTTCGCAGTCGTGGCAAAAACCGGGCAATCATGTCGTTTCCGGTCCTTTTTGGTGTCTGGGCCTACAGGCGTCCCTGTATAATATCACCCAGAAAAGGCTTGGGATTTTTCAGGGTTTGCTGGATGATATCCTTGTTTTGCCGGATCACGATCAGGCTGACCCACAGGACAAGGGCGACAAAGGCCGGGGACATGATGTCGGCGGGCTTGAAGTCCTTGATGGGCAAGACGGCCATGAAAAAGCCCGCGACGCCGATCCACAAAAACGTCCACGATACCTTAGAGAAGGTGCGCTCGCCGTAATCGCGCGCCACCATAACGACCGCCGCCAGCATGGTTGGCAGGAACAGCATGTCATAGGACATCATGCGCGGATTGATCAGTTGCGCCATGCCGAGCCCGATCAGGATGCGCGTGTCGAGGCTGAGCTTGCCCAGATCACAGAGCAGAAGCCCGGCCAGCGCCATGATCGGGAAATAGACGGCAAAGGCGATCAGGGTGGCGGGATGATCTATGGTCAGGCCCACCCATTCGGCCCAGGCGAGCAGGGTATAGCCCGGCTGTTCGATCAGGGTGATGTCGTAGATGGTCTTTTGCCACACCTCATAGAGCGGGCCGGCGGTGCGGCTGATCCACACATAGAGGCCGATGCCGATGACGGCCCCGGCGGCGGACCACACAAGCCGCGACCGCAGGGGCCTTGCATCGTACATCAGCACGATCAGATAGGTCAGGAAGACGGGCTTGATGATCGACGACACCAGCACCACAAGCAGGAAGGGCAGGCGGGTGCGGCGGATCATCAGGGCTGTGCCGATGGCGGCGGCGTGGCTGATGACGGCGATATTGCCGCACGATACCGCTGAGCCAGAGACGATGGTATAGCCCAGCAGGCGGATATGCAGCGGCGGGTTGGGGAAGCCGCGTTTCAGCCCGTACCACGCAATGACTAGCAGGGCGGCGATCAGAAACGGCGCATAGAGCCAGCGCGCCCCGGTCAGCCCCGTCACCTCGATAATCGGGCGCAGGAATTCACCAATCTGCGGCGCATAGACGTAGGGCGCGGCCTTGAGGCCTTCGCAGGCCGGTTCGTAGGCATAGGGCGACAGGCCGCGCCGCATATAGTCGGCCCCGCAGATCAGGGCGTCAAAGTCGTTCATCCACCACTTGCCCTTGACCAGACGCCCCAGCAGGTGACTGACCACCGAAAAGCTGATCAGGAAGAGGAACCAGAAGCGCGTGGATTTTTTTTGCGTGTGCGCCTGCAACCACGTCAGGGCGTCGGGACGGGGCTTGCGGAAAAATTCAGTCAGGGACACGGGCAGACTTTCGGAAGAGGAGAGCGGTCAGGATGGCGTCGCGGCGCTGGGCAAAGGTCTGGGCCCCCACAGTCAGAACGTAAAGACTTAAAAGTAACGTACTGATGCGCGTGGTGAAATCGCCCAGTTCGGCGGCCCCGCCGATAAGGCAAAAGACGCAGATGACGGTCAGAATCGTACGGCCGCGATCCTTCAGGACGCTTAAGGGTTTGGAGGTTGCGAGGAGGGACGGACTATAGAGCGCGATATAGGCCAGCCCGACGCCGATCAGGAACACGTCCTGCGACATCAGGCGCGGAATGGTCAGGACCCCAAGGCTGAGGCCCAGCCAGATGCGGGCGCGGGTGTCGAGTTTCAGCCCTTCGGCGATGGCAAGCCCGCTCAAAGCCATCAGACCCGCAAAGACCAGCCAGCCCAGATTGGCCGCTATACTGTCGCCGCGCAGGCCCACGAGGCCCAGCCAGCCGTAAAAGCTTTCGCCCGGCGTGGTCGTATAGACAAACCCCGACAGGGTGGCGCGCCAGCTTTGCGACAGGGTCGAGCCTTCGGTCGCAAACAGGACGGTGGGCAAAAGCCCGGCTATGGCGGCGAGGGCCGCCCAGCCGAGCCGCTTCCATAGGGGCAGGTCGATAAACAGCAGCACCAGCAGATAGGTGAGGAAGACCGGCTTGATGACGCCGCACAGGGCGACCACGGCCGCGAACAGCCACGGATAGCGCTTGGCGACCAGCGCTGAGCCCAGCACCGCCGCGTGGCACAGGACGGCGATATTGCCCCACACCACGGCGCTGCCGGTCAGGAAGGCGGCGAAGGGGATTTTATCGAGCAGGGCGGGCTCAGGTCCTGCGCCCGTTTTGGGCCGAGGGACGTAAATCACCCCCAGCAATACCGCCAGACTGAGAACATAGAGCGCGCCATAGAGCCAGATCAGGCCGTCCGGACCGATCAGGCGAATCACGCCGGCAAAGGCTTCGGCGACGACGGGCAGATAGACGTAGACTGCCGTCGTGCCCTCCATCGCCGCGCATTTGAGGTTGAGATCGTACAGCGCGCCGCCGTCAATGACCTTCTGCGCGCCGCAGGCCACGGCACGATAATCACCGAACCAGGCGTGGGATTTGGCGATCTTACCCAACACGCCGGAGAGCAGCGGCAGGAAAAAGACGAAGACAATCAGTCCGATACGCACCGCCGGGGGAAACCGTTTCATCCACACCTCAAAAAGCCCGCTGACCTCCGCTTAAGGCCGCGTTGGCGGAGCGGAATTTTGATGCCGCTATGCCAAATCAAAAGTTTGTTATATACCGCGACCCACACGGCCACAGGCCCGCACCATAAGTTTCAGGAGTTGTTTTTGCCAGACGCAAATTTTGCCGCTGACAAAGCCCCGGACGCCGCCGCGCCCGATCTCAGCCTTATCATCTGCACGCTGAACGAAGGCGCGGCCATCCGCAGCGTGATCACCGAGATCGCCGGGCACCTGAGCGGCCTCAACTATGAAATCCTCGTGGTCGATGACGATTCGAAGGACAATACCGCCGCCGAAGTGAGCGATCTGGGTAAGAGCGATCCGCGCGTGCGCCTGTATGTGCGCAAGGGTGAGCGTGGTCTGTCGTCAGCGGCTATCCGCGGCTGGGACATGGCGCGCGGTCGCGTGCTGGGGATTATGGACGGCGACGGTCAGCACGATCCCGTGGCCATCCGCGCCCTGGCCGACATGATTCTCAAAGGCGACAAGGACCTCGTCTGCGCCTCACGCTATATCGGCAAGACGGATACGGGCCTGAGCTTTATCCGTGATCTGGGCTCCAAGGCGGCGACGCTGGCCACCGGTCTGGTGCTGAAAGCGCCCCTGACCGATCCCATGAGCGGCTGCTTCATGATGACGCGCGACTGGTACGAAACCGCGCGTCCCAACCTGACCGGGGTGGGTTTCAAGATTCTGGTCGATCTGGTGGCTTCGACCAAGGTGCGCCCGCGCTTCGGCGAGGTGAAGGCCTCTCTGCGTCAGCGTCAGGGCGGCGAATCCAAGCTCGATATCCGCGTCGTGCTCGACCTCGGCGCGCTGCTGATCGAAAAGGCCACCAACGGCATCATCTCGGCGCGCTTTGTGCTGTTCGGGCTGGTCGGCGTGTCGGGTGCGTTCGTCTATGCGATTATTCTGGCGCTCAGCCATTCGCTGCTGCGCGTCGATGGTGGCCTGCCGCTTTATCGCTATCAGGTGCGCTACGACGACATCATCAACTACGGTCTGGCCATCTGGCTGTCGATGACGTGGAACTTCTATATCAATAACGTCCTGACCTTCCGCGACAAGCGCCTGAAGGGCTGGCCGATGCTTACCGGCCTGCTGGGCTTCTACTTCGCCTGTTCCATCGGGGCGCTGCTCAGCCTCGGGGTAGCAATCCTGCTGAAGGACTATTTCGGTATCCACTGGTTCGCGGCCGGCATTTCGGCGGCGCTGCTCAGCGGCGTGTGGAACTACTGGGGGGCCAAGGCCTTCGCTTGGAACCAGAAAAAAGGGACCAACTAATGATCGAGGAAAAGTTGCCCGGCAAGCCGGGTACTTTTCCTCGGGCCATATCGAGAAAAATCTCTTGGGGCGGCTCGCGAGATTTCAGTTTTTGCTTATCAGAATAAAAAAAGCGCCCTGCACCAAGGGGGGAAGGTGCAGGGCGTCAGTGGACCCGGATATCCTCTGAAATCAGAGAATGGGGAGGGGTTCTCGAATCGGTTAGTAACGATCACGGCGGTCGTAACGGTCATAGCGGTCGTAGTGATCGCGGCGATCGTAACGGTCGTCATAGCGGTCACGACGCTCATAACGGTCATCGTAACGGTCGCGGCTGCCATAGTACTGGCACTGGGTGTTGTCCGAGCCGACCTTGGCCCCGATCAGGCCGCCGACAACGGCGCCCAGAATAGTCCCTTCGGTGCGGGCGTTGCGGGCCGAGACGCCGTTACCGACGGCGGCACCGGCAACGGCCCCCAGAACCGCGCCATTGGTCTTGTTATTCGTCTTGCGCTCGGCGCAGGCTTCCGAATAACCGCGGCGCTCATAGCGGTCGTAACGGTCATAGGCCGAAGCGGTGCCGGCCAGACCGGCGCTCAGAACCATGGCCGAGGCCACGGCCGACAGGACGATCTTTTTCGTGGTGTTGAACTTGGTCATGGTGGGGTTCCTTTCGGGTTTATTTCCATTCCGCGGCGGGTCAGCCCGTCGTTGATGAGGACCTTTATAGGTCCCCCAACCTGAACGGTTTTTGAGAACCCTGTTCATCTTCGTTCATCTTGGCATTTTCTTTTGCAGGCTGAACGGGCTGGAATTTTCCGAAAATATTTGAAATATCAATGCATAATGGCCCCTGTTGTGCCGGAAGTCGGGAGGGCGGCCTGTCTGGACGCAGAACTTTTTTCAAAATTTTTGTTCAGCTTTGAACCCCAACTCCTTTATTAGCCGCCCATGAGTGATGTGACCCTTACCATCGAAAAAGTCGGCTTTCAGGGCGACGGTGTGACGACGGACGGCGTGTTCGTGCCCCTGACCCTGCCCGGTGAGACCGTGCGGGCTTCCGCACCAAAGGACGGCCATGCGCGGCTGATCGAGGTGGTGACGCCGTCCCCTAAGCGCGTCGCCCCCGTCTGCCCGCATTTCAGCCAGTGCGGCGGGTGCAGCCTGCAACATTGGGAGATGGCGGCCTATAGCGACTGGAAGCGCGCCAATGTCGAAACCGTGCTGCGTCGGGCGGGGCTGGGCACCGAAGTCGCGCCGATACTGACCACGCCGCCCGCCACGCGCCGTCGGGTCGGCCTGCACGCCAAGCAATATCGTCAGGGCAAGACGGTGCGCACCGAGCTGGGTTATAAGCGGCGGCGCTCGTGGGATCAGGTGAAGATCGAGGTCTGTCCGGTGGCCGATCCGGCCCTGATCGCGGCCATACCCGTCCTGACCGACATCGCCGCGCACCTGTTTGAGCATCCGAAATCCGCTCCCATCCTGTCGGTGACCGTCTCCGATACCGGGCTGGACGTCGATGTGCGCGGGATCGAGCGCAGCAAAAGCGGCGGTCTGAGCGCGCAGGCGCGCATGGAGATCGCCCTGATCGCGCAGTCGTCGGATATCCGTCTGGCGCGTATTTCGATGGCCGATGACATCCTCTATCAGTCGCATCTGCCCGGCGTGCGCTTTGGCCGCGCCACGGTGGACCTGCCGACCGGTTCGTTCTTGCAGGCCTCCGCGACGTCCGAGGCCGATATGGTGGCGCTGGTCAAGGACGCGGTGGCGGGGGCCAGGCGTGTGGCGGACCTGTTCTGCGGGGCGGGCACCTTTACCTTTCCGCTGGCCGAAACGGCGTCGGTCTATGCCGCCGACGGGGCGGGAGGGGCGGTGCGGGCGCTCAAGGCCGCCATTGGCCGCGCGCCGGGCCTGAAACCGATCACGGTCGAAGCGCGCGACCTGTTCCGCGCGCCGGTGGTGGCCGAGGAAATGGCCGGCTGGGACGCCGTGGTCTTCGATCCGCCGCGCGCCGGGGCCGAAGCGCAGGCGCAGCAGATCGCCCGCTCACAGGTGGCGCGCGTCGTCGGCGTGAGCTGTAACGTGCAGACCTTCGCTCGCGACGCCAAAATTTTGACCGAGGCGGGCTTTCAACTGGATCGGGTGACGCCTATAGATCAGTTCCTGTGGTCCGGCCATGTCGAGCTGGTCGGCGTCTTTTCGCGGTAACTGCCTTGATATCTGTCGTCATTCCCACCCTCAATGCCGAAGCCACACTGGTGCGCACCCTGGGCGCGCTGGTCCCGGCGGTGGTCGAAGGCCTGATCAAGGAAGTGATCATCGTCGATGGCGGCTCCGAAGACGCGACGCTGGAAATCGCCGAATCCACGGGCTGTACCGTGCTGCACGCCGACGCGGGGCGCGGTCTGCAACTGTGGCAGGGGTGTAAGGCGGCCAAGGGCGACTGGCTGATGATCCTGCACGCCGACTCGCTTCTGGGTGACGGCTGGATGGACCATGTGCGCGACCACATGAAGCATTTTCCGTTGCGCGCTGGTTATTTCCGGCTGGCCTTCGATGATCCGTCGTGGTTCGCCAGCTTCTGGGCGGAGGTCGTGGCCTTCAATTCACGCTGGCTGGCCATCCCGTCCGGTGACCACGGCCTGTTCCTGTCGCGCGCCCTCTATGACGCCGTGGGCGGCTATAAGGATCAGGTGGCGTTTGAAGACCTGAGCATCGACCTGGCTCTCGGCCGGGCGCGCCTGCGGCCCATTCCGGTGTCGCTGACCACCAATGGCGAGCGCTTCCGCAAAGGGAGCTGGTATTTATCGCTGTTCGGCAAGGCGGGCGGCTTTGTGCTGTACCTGCTGGGCTTTCCGCCCAAGCCGCCGGTGAAGAAGGCGTAGATTTAGCCACGAAGAACACGAAAATCACGAATTTCGTTGCGTAAATCTGTTCGCGCGAAGCACCTTTACGTCTGCTTGCCGCGGTCACAGCAAAGCCCTTAGGGCGAAGGTGCCTGAGAGCGCTAAGCGTTCGTGATTTTCGTGTTTTTCGTGGCTAATTACTTATCAGCCAGAATATCGACGATTTTGGCGTCAGATGCGGCCAGCGCCAGAGTCTTTGACGGCTTGCCCATGATCTGACGATAGATCCAATAAGAGGCGACCACCTCTTCGACGTATTGGCGCGTCTGGGCGACCGGGATCGACTCCATCACCAGCAGCGAGTCGGCGTCATCGCCCAGCGAGCGCATGGCGTCCTGCACCCATTTTTCGCCGGCATTGTAGGAGGCCACCACGCGGAACAGGTCGGAGTCATTGATGCCCGACGCCGCCAGTTTCAGCATGTAGCTTTGCCCCACCTGAAGATTGACCGCCGGGTCGAGCAGCTTGTCCGGATTGCTCATCAGGCTGGAATCGCGCGTCACCACATAGGCGGTGGCCGGCATCAGTTGCAAAAGGCCATAGGCCCCGGCATAGCTCTTTGCCTTGGCGTTGAACTTGCTCTCTTTTTTGGCGATGGCGTACAGCAGCGCCTTGTCGATGCGCCAGCCTTCAGTCGGCTCGAAATCGGGGATCGTATAGTTGGCCGGGTCGAACAGACGGTCCGAGGTGCGGATCTGTGAGACGGACAGATCGTGCGCGTCGGCCAGAGCCAGCCAATTACTGCGCGTCTGCTGATCCGGTGAACGCTGGATGGCGGTCTGCAATTCGGTGCGGGCGTCAGACTTGCGGCCTACGGCCACCAGCATCGAGACGCGGCGGGCCTGAGCGTCGTTTTTGGCCCAGTTAAAATCGGCATTGAGCTTGGCCGTATAGGCCCCGCGCGTTTCTTCGGCAAAGACCGGGGCCTGTCCCTTTTGCGCGCGGACGACGGCGGGTTCGGCCCCCAGACGCTGCTCGGCCAGAAGGCCATAGAAGGTGAAGGGGAAGGAGGCGGCGTATTTGAAATAAAGCTCGGCGTCGCCCTTATGGCCCATTTTCGCGGCCATGCGACCGGCCCAGTAGGCCCCGCCCGACTGGCTCCAGGCGCTCTGGCTGGGGTCATTGACGATGAAATCGAAGTGTTTCAGCGCTTCGTCATAGCGCTTGAGGCGATAGGCGGCGAGGCCCGCTACCCAGCGATCGCCGATCTGCACGCCCAGTTTCAGCGCCTGATCCAGCTTGCCGTCATTATAGGCCGAGCGCGCCGATTTGGGCGTCAGGGCCGAATCGGGTCCGGCGGTGCCCGCCTTGACTTCGCTGCGCGGTGGTCCGTCCAGCAGGCCGGTGGAAGACAGTTTCTGCGCCCCGGCCAGTTTGGGGAACGGCGGGTCTTCGACGCCCTCAGGCTTTTTGCGCTTGGCCAGATTCCACACGCGCATGGCCTGCGGGTGGTCGGGATAGCGCTCCAGCCAGCTCATCAACTCTTCGTAGGTTGAGCTGTAGTCCGGGTGGAACAGTTTGTTGAACTCAAGATAGCCCATCAGGCTCTTGTCGCTGATCTTTTCGATCGAGGCGTCGGCGGTGGGAAAATCGCCCTTGTCGAGCGCGTCAAACGCCGCCTGATAAAGCTGTGCGTCCCACGGCGACAGGCCGGGATCGAGTGCGGCAGGCACCTTGGGGGGCGAGCGGGT
The DNA here is from genome assembly GCF_046503825.1 of Asticcacaulis sp. W401b. Taxonomy (NCBI): domain Bacteria; kingdom Pseudomonadati; phylum Pseudomonadota; class Alphaproteobacteria; order Caulobacterales; family Caulobacteraceae; genus Asticcacaulis; species Asticcacaulis sp. W401b. The sequence goes on along the minus strand of NZ_JBKFEE010000028.1, from coordinate 5,082 downwards.
CAGGCTGCTGTAGGCGACGGGCTTGCGCGGTGTGTCGGAAGCTGCCGCCAGCAGGACAGCGCCCTTATAGGCGGTTTGCGGGGTGCTGAGGATGGCATCGACGGTCTTGTCGCCGGTCGAAACAGGGGTTTGGGCGAGGGCGGGCGCACAGAAACAGACGGCGGCAAGCGCGGCGGCGGACATCAGGACATGCCGGTAGCGGGCGCGGCTCGCAGGTCTGGTCAAGGCAACACTCCGTCGTTGTTTATCCAAATCGGGAGGCTTCGGACCTGACTTTTGCCGTCAATAAGGGTCGAAGCGGTGCATCCTGGCCAGCGCGGGAAAGTGCGGACGCCTGTGGACAGTAATCAAAACCTGATGGGGAGGCAAGCTATTAAGGGTTGCGCTCTTAGGCCAGACCCTCCGTGGCCAGAAGGAAATCGCTCCAGAATGCCTTTTTGGCAAGGGGTTGGCGCAGCAGAAGCGCCGGGGGAAAGGTGACAAAAACCCGCAGGGGGGCACCGCCCGAAAGGGTCAGATCGTGTGCTTTGCCGCGCAATTTTTGCACGCTGTCGTTGGAATCGAGCACGCTGCGCACCGCCGTCGCGCCGCACAGGATGACGACCTTCGGTGCGCTCAGTTCGATCAGGCGGCGCAGGAAGGGGGCAGTCAGGCGGATGTCTTCGTCGGTGGCCGGACGCCCGCCTGCCGGACGCCAGAACAGGCCGGGAAGGCGTAAGGCCCGTTCATTGAGCCCCAGAGCCGACAGGGCCGCATCAGTCAGATGCCCCGGTTTGCCCTGAAAGGCCGTCTGCGCCTCGTCCTCATCGGCGTCGGGCACATCGCCGACGATCAGCACGTCCGCCGGTAAGCCCCCCCGTCCGCGGATCAGGCCCTTGCCGCCTTCATAGCGCAGGGGCACATCCGGAAAGGCCTCCAGAGCGGCATAAAGCGCCTCGACCGTCGCGGCGCTGGCGGCGATAGCCGCGGCGGCAGCGGCGGCGCGCTCGACATCAAAATGGCGCAGCGACTCAGGCCTCAGGGCATTGACGCGCACAGCACTCGGCAGGTGGGCGACCGTCGCCGGGGCGTTTTGCGCCGCCGCCGTCACAGAACGCGATTTATTTTCCGCCAAAAGACGATTAATAGGCTGAGCATCGTAGATGTCGTCCAGCTCATGGTCGTTGAGAAAGCTGAGATAGCTTTCCAACTCGCGCATGGCTTGGGCCGTGATGGCGTGAGGCTCCGGCATAAACAGACATCTTTGAGAAAAATGATCGGCAGGGTCTTTACAGTCTTTACGGAAACTGTGCCACAAGATCAAACCGGCACCGGGAAATATTAGAGAAGAGTACGAACATGGCGGACGCACCTGAACGCGAATCGATGGAATATGACGTCGTCATCGTGGGCGGCGGCCCGGCGGGGCTGGCGGCGGCCATTCGCCTCAAACAGACGGCACAGGCCAGTGGCGGCGACGTCTCGGTGGCCCTGCTGGAAAAGGGCTCCGAGATCGGGGCTCACATTCTGTCCGGCGCGGTGATCGATCCGTCGGGCCTGACGCAGCTTTTTCCCGACTGGAAGGCGCAGGGCGCGCCGCTGGAAACGGCGGTAACTGAGGATCGCTTCATCTATCTGGGGCCGCAGGGCGCGCTTGATATCTCCTTCCTGCCCATGCCGTCTTACATGAAGAATCACGGCTGCTATATCGGGTCGCTGGGCAATCTGACGCGCTGGATGGCCGAGCAGGCTGAGGCGCTGGGCGTTGAAATCTATCCGGGCATGGCCTGTTCCGAAGTCCTGCACGACGACGCGGGGGCTGTGGCCGGTGTCGTGGCCGGCGTGTTCGGGCTCGACCGCGAAGGCCAGCCCAAGGGCGATTATCAGCCCGGTCTGGAATTGCGCGCCCGCTATACCTTCTTTGCCGAGGGCGTGCGCGGCTCGCTGTCGCAGCAGATCATCAAGCGCTTTGAGCTGGACAAGGACAGCGACGTCCAGAAATACGGCATCGGCATCAAGGAGTTGTGGAAGGTTCCTAAGGCGAAGCATAAGCCCGGTCTGGTGCAGCATACGCTGGGCTGGCCGCTGGATGACAAGACCGGCGGCGGCTCCTTCATGTACCATTTCGGCGACGAATACGTGTCGATCGGCTTCGTCGTCCACCTCAACTATCAGAACCCTTATCTGTCCCCGTTCGATGAGTTCCAGCGCTTCAAGCAGCACCCGGTGGTGCGCGAGCATCTGGAAGGCGGGCAGCGTATCTCTTACGGCGCGCGGGCCATTACCGAAGGCGGCTATCAGTCGGTGCCGAAATTGAGCTTCCCCGGCGGGGTGCTGATCGGCTGTTCGGCGGGCTTTGTGAACGTGCCGCGCATCAAGGGCAGCCACAACGCCATCAAGAGCGCCATTCTGGCCGCCGATGCGGCGTGGGCAGCCTTGTCGTCCGGCGACGCGCCGCAGACGCTGGAAGCCTATGACAAGGCCTATCAGAAGTCAGATATCGCCAAAGAACTGAAGCTGGTGCGTAACGTCAAACCCCTGCTCAGCCGCTATGGCACGACGCTGGGCATGGTGCTGGGTGGCCTCGATATGTCGGTGGGCAATCTCACCGGCGGCTGGTCGCCCTGGGGCACGCTGAAGCACAGCAAGACCGATGCGCAGTCGCTCAGACCCGCTGCGGAATTCAAGCCGATCACCTATCCGAAGCCCGATGGCCAGATCAGCTTCGACAAGCTGTCTTCGGTTTTCATCTCCAACACCAACCACGAGGAGGACCAGCCGGTCCATCTGCGCCTTAAGGACCCGGAGGTGCCCATCGCTATCAACCTGCCCAAATATGCCGAACCGGCGCAGCGCTACTGCCCGGCCGGGGTCTATGAGGTGGTGGACGATAACGGCAAGCCACGCTTCCAGATCAACGCCCAGAACTGCGTCCACTGCAAGACCTGCGATATCAAGGACCCGACGCAGAACATCGTGTGGGCCACGCCCGAAGGCGGCGGCGGCCCCAACTATCCGAATATGTGATGTCTCTCCTCCCTATGGCAAAGCTGTTGGGATGTGGCAGGCTGTGAAGCCGTCTGACTGAGGCGGAGGGCGTTTGAGTTTCAGGGCGCTGAGGCTTTGATTGCTTTCGCGTTGTCCCCTCCGTCAGCTTCGCTTCGCTCGCTGCCACCTCCCCATTGCTGCGCAACAGGGAGGAGATTCACGGGCTTTTCCCTGGAATTTGACGTTTTTGAAAGGGATGTCCTTCGATAAGGACTTGATCCTGCCGGATTTACTGCGTTCACTGTGCCGGTAATCGAGAGACGCCCCTGATGAAGCCTGTTCTTGCCTCTGCCGCCTTTGCCGCCCTTGTGTGCCTGACCACGCCGGTCATGGCCGCCGATAAGGCCTATTCCAGCGCCTATGGCGACTTTCTGGTCGGGCGTCTGGCCGCAGCGCAAGGCGATACGGAGACGGCCGCGCGTGCCCTGATGGCGGCGGCGGACGCTGACCCTGCCAATGCGGCCTTGCGCGAACGGGCCTTTCTGGCGGCGGTGCTCAGCGGCGATATGAGCTTTGCCCGCAGCCACGTGCCCGCAAATGGCGGGCGCTTGTCGCGCACGGTGGCGGCTCAGATACAGGCCATCGCGTTGATCCGCGAGGGCAAGGGCAAGGCCGCGGCTGCCGTTATCGAAGCCTCGCAAAAGGCTGGCGCCAGCGACCGCGCCACGCTTTTGCTCAAGCCGTTGTCCTATGCCGCCGCGCGTCAGTGGGACAAGGCCATAGACCCGACGCTGGAAAGCCAGCTCAACGCCGGGACGACACCGAATCGCGACCGGCTGGTGCTGTTTCTTCAGGCCGCCAATCAGGCGCGTCTTTTGGAGATGAAGGGCCGTCATGCCGAGGCCGAGGCCATCTTTAAAATCATCTGTCAGCCCGGTCCGGCCAGCGTGCTGTTCGGCCCCTATTACGGGGCATTTCTGGAAGGCCGTGGCCGCAAGGACGAGGCGCGTAAGCTCTATACCGATATCCTGAGCGTATCCGAGGACCGGTTGGTGCGTCAGCGTCTCGACGGGCTCGACGCCAAAGACTATCGCAAGCCGAAATCGCCGGATGTGCGGCTGATTCTGGCCGACAGCCTGTTCCTGTCCGGCACGCTTTATGCCTCGGAGCAGCAGTCGGAAATGGCGCTGGCGACGCTGCGGCTGGCACAATACGCCGCCCCGGAAACCGCGGCCGCCACGCCCACGCTTGACCGCACGCGGCTTCTGGCCGGGCAGGTGCTGATGCGCATGAAGGACGTGCAGGCGGCGCAGACCGAATGGGCGTCGATTGAGCCCGACTCGCCCTTTTACCGCGAGGCGCAGGTGCGCGCCGCCTGGAGCCTGAAAGAAGCCGGCGATCTCGACGGGGCCGAGGCCCTGTTTACCGAACTGAGCGCCGCAGACCCGAAGGACATCGGCCTGACGGTCGAGCGGGCGCGCCTTCTGTGGCAAAAGGACGATACGGCCGGGGCGCTCAAGCTGATGGAGGCCTATCAGGCCGCCTATGGCGACGCGGATTTCGGCTGGGAAACGTGGTTCACCGTGGCGGTGCTGTATCAGGCCGCTGGCGACTGGGACAAGGCCAAGGCGGCGGCGCAAAAGGGCCTGACCCTGCAACCGGACAGTTCCGAACTGCTCAACCTGCTGGGCTATGGCCTGATCGAGCGGAAGGAGAATGTGACCGAAGGCATGGTCATGATCCGCAAGGCGCTCGAAAAGACACCGCGCTCAGGGGCGATCATGGATTCGCTGGGCTGGGGCTATTACCAGCAGGGGCAATATGCCGAGGCGCTGGAATGGATCGAAAAGGCCATCGCCGCCGAACCGGCTGATCCGGAAATCACCGACCATCTGGGCGACGTCTATCACAAGCTGGGGCGCACCATCGAAGCGCGCTATCAGTGGGCGCGCGTCCTGACGCTGGAGGCCGACGACAAGCAGAAGGCCGCCGTGCAGGCCAAGCTGGATACCGTTGTGGTGCCGGAAGTCAAGGCCGTTGCGGAGGCTGAAACAGCATCTGAGACGACCAAGCCCAAAACCCCGGTCAAGACACCGGTTAAAACGCGCAAATGAA
>NZ_JBKFEE010000027.1:0-16763 GCF_046503825.1 Asticcacaulis sp. W401b | reverse complement strand
CTCGCGCGAGTTCAGTTAAGTAACTAACAGCTGACTTAACGCCCGACGAGCGCTTGCGCACAAAAACTTACACTCCGACGGGTCTCGTAAGAGATGCTATAACTCTCCATCTCAAAGAGGGGAGGCTTGTGTAATAACATCTTGCCGCCAGTCACGCGCCATATCCAGATTTATGTGAGAATTGGCGCATGCAACGTGTAAGGTAGGCAAGCTGGCACCGGATATTTTTTGCGGTGTACCTCGGACCTGATTGTCACCTTATTTTTGCCTGAGTAGAGTAGCTTAATTCCGACATGAACGGCATCAACCGGGCGGCTAAATTGATAGATTTTTCCCGTTCCCTTTTTGTTTCGCGAAACGACGTGAGAGCCGATTCTGTGTCCCCTTTTTTGAAAAAAGGTAATAAAAACAAAGAGTTTAATGGGATTAAAAGTCAGATGCTCTAGCCGGCTGAGCTACGGGCTCATCAAGACGTACCTTACGACCGAAGTCGTTTCGGGTGCGGCCTTCATAGTGGGGAGTTTTTGTTTGCGCAAGCGCAAGGTTCAAGTTTTATGTGTTGTGTTGTAGATAAATGGCGTACAGCAGGGTGCGCGGAGGGACTTTCAGAATGAAGATGTGGCGTATCGCTTCGGCTATTGGCGGAATCGCGTGCCTCTTCGGCCCCCTCAGTGCCTGCGCGAGCAAGCCTGACAAGGTGCAGATCGTCGAATCTCACCCCGTAGAGGCTGCCGACCCCAAGACGAAAAATGATCCGACGTTCACTCAGACCATGCGCAAGAGCGCTTCGGATGTGGGGGACGGCTTCGGGGATGCCATTACCGCGCCGCTGGTGGATCTCAACCTGAGACGCAAGGAAATCCCGCCCGTTCTGATGCGAGCGTCGAAAAACACTTACGATCTGGCCAATCTGGAGAATTGCGAATCCATCGCGGGCGAGGTGGCCCTGCTGGATCAGGCGCTGGGGCCGGATTTTGATGAACCGCCGCCCCCGGAAGGCACCATGACCTCACGCGGCGGCAAGATGGCCTCGGACGCCACCCTGACGGCGGTGCGTTCAGCGGCCACCGATGTCCTGCCCATGCGCGGCCTGATCCGCAAGGTGACAGGGGCTGAAAAGCATCAGAAGGCCATGGATCGCGCCATTGCTGCCGGAAATGTACGCCGGGCCTATCTGAAAGGCATCGGGATGAACAAGAACTGCGCCCCACCGGCGGCGCCGTCGTGGTTCGTCCCGAAGCAGGCCCGCGTGACGGTGGAAGAAGTGATCGAGCCGACACCGGCAGCGGCACCGACACCGCGAAAAATCAACAAGCGCAAATAATTAGAATGCGATCTTATGCCAAGGGTCATTGAAAATGACTCTTGGTATGCCTTTCGAGACTGTCTCATGTCTTTGACACATATGAGACAGTCTCGTGTCTTCAACGGCCGGATGCGGTCAGCATCTTCGGCCGTTGGTATTTAAGCGCCCGTCAGTTCGGGGTGGGCGTTTTCAGATGGGTCTCGTGAAACCATTTGCGGAAGGCCTGAAACTCACCGGCCGCGATGGCAGCGCGCATCCGGATCATCAGGGCCTGAAAGAAGGCGATGTTGTGCCAGCTCAGCAGCACCTGCCCCAGGATTTCCTCGGCCTTGAACAGGTGGTGCAGATAGGCCTTGGAATAGTCGCGGCTGGCCGGACAGTCGCTGGTGGTATCCAGCGGCGTGTCGTCTTCGGCAAAGCGGGCGTTTTTGATGTTGATCGGGCCTTCCCACGTCCACACCTGACCATGGCGGCCAGAGCGGGTCGGCAGGACGCAGTCGAACATATCGACGCCGCGCGCCACGCCTTCGACCAGATCAATCGGCTTACCCACCCCCATCAGGTAGCGCGGACGATCCCACGGCAGGAGCGGCGCGCAGTATTCGAGCGTGTCGCACATGGCCTCATGGCCTTCACCGACGGCCAGACCGCCGATGGCATAGCCGTCAAAGCCGATCTTCAGCAGGCGGTCGGTCGATTCCCGGCGCAAGCTCTCAAAGGTCGAGCCCTGCTGAATGCCGAACAGGGCCTGCGTGTCGCGCTGCCCGAAGGCTTGTTTCGACCGCAGCCCCCAGCGCGCCGACAGTTGCAGCGCCTTTTGCGCGCGCGCTTCGTCGGCGGGCCATGAGACGCACTCATCGAGTTGCATCACGATGTCGGAACCCAGCAGGTCAGCCTGAATCTCCATCGAACGTTCCGGGGACAGGACGTGCTTTGAGCCGTCGATATGGCTCTGGAAGGTGACGGCCTCTTCGGTGACTTTGGAAATCTGCGACAGGCTCATCACCTGAAAGCCGCCGGAATCGGTGAGGATGGGACCGTCCCAGCCCATAAATCTGTGCAGACCGCCCAGTCGCTTCACACGCTCCGCCGACGGGCGCAGCATCAGGTGATAGGTGTTGCCGAGGATGATTTTCGCATGGCTCTGACGCACCATGTCAAGCGTCAGGGCCTTGACCGTGGCGGCGGTGCCCACCGGCATGAAGATGGGGGTCGGGATATCACCACGCGGCGTTTTCAGCACGCCCGTGCGGGCCTGACCATCGGAAGCGGAGATTTCAAAAGGGAATGCGGACATGGGCGGGGTATTAGACGGCCTCAGTATTTAAGTCAAAGCCGTTGCAAGTTGGCTGTCGAAGTTGCACTTTCTGATACGACGAGGGAGGGAGTGATGAAGATATATCTATGGGTCGCAGGCGTGAGTTTTGTTCTTCTCACCCCCATCGCCCACGCCAAAGAAAAACTGGAATGGCTCTACGACCGCGCAAATGAAGGTGTTTTGGTTCTCTATGACGTTGATAGCGGCAGTTATCCTTATGAAGAGCTGTCTTTGACCTGTGAGGACAACGGCGATCTGAGTGTCGAAGCGAGAGGGATACGTTTATGGAGTGACGTAGACGGGCCTGTTATTGATCCCGAAGACCTTCAGAGCTTAGCGATTGAAACGGATATGTTCCGTATTGAAGCGCCCTTACAAAAGGTGACCGCTGAGTATTTAGGATGGGCGCAAGCAAGGTTCCCCAAGTCCGGTAGTTTGGTAGAGGGGCTCATGGGCACTTTTTTGGTAGTCCGTGCCGTCAATCGAAATCCGGTAACGTCACGCCCGCTGGAGCGGGGTGATTACAGCCGACTATATCCTCCGCCCGACTACATGAAATCCGGACCTTTTCGCCAATATTGTGCAAAGCGGATTGCGCCACTAGAACGATATTGAAAACTCAACTGTTTTGCCATTTGGTGTAGGCATCTCTGCACAGATCAGACGCGCGTCTGTAAACAGCCTCTTCCTCGGAAAGGCGCTGATGAGCGCGTTCCCAGCGCAAAAACGGCGTCAGTTCGCGGTGCACGGAGACGACCGTGGTGCCCCATGACGGGCCACCCGATTGTGTGCGAATTTCGCAACCTATGCCCGGTGCCAGGGTTTCGGCGTGGCCGGGCTTTCCGGTGAAGTCGCCCCAGATGAAAAGGAGGCCCAGAAAGCCGATCGTTGCCAGAAAATAGCCGAAGATGATCGGCAGCGTGGTGATTGTTGTCGCCAAGGCGCGCAGGATAAACCGCTTATGACTTATACCCAACCATCGACGGTCAGGAACGCGTAGGCGCTATAGCCGATCACCAGTGTTGCAAGATTGAGCAGGGGCGAGGTAAAGCGCAGGCCTGCGGCAAAGGCCAATCCGATCAGAGTTAGAACGGAGACGGCTGCGATGATCGCCGTACGGCGTTCGCCTTGCCAGAGACTGTTGAGCAGAAACCCGGCGACGGGCGCGCCGATAAGCCCGCCCCACAAAATCCCCATGCCGATATCCATTGCATCCCCCCTATGTCAGGGTGAGGGATAACGCTGGAAGGTGGTGACTTTGTGACTCTTATAGGTTGCATCGCCGAATGGGGCATAACCCAGCGCCGATGCGACCTTTAAGGACGGCCTATTGCTCGCGTCGATGATGCATACAGTGCGTTGCGGGCGGGTCGCGTCGAACCACTGATGCGCTGCGTCAACGGCTTCGACGGCATAACCTTTACCATGACAGGCGGGCGTAATGGCCCAGGCGGCTTCGGGCGACAGGTCGAAGTCCGGTCCCAGACCCCGGTGGAAATCGGCCAGACCCGTTTCGCCGATAAAGCGCCCCGTCTCCTTATCGACAACCGCAAACAGCCCCCAGCCAAAGGCCGTCCAGTGCCCCATATAGCGCAGCAGGCGGTGCCAGACGTCTTCGGGCGACTGCGGCGTGAGCCCTGACAGGCGATAAAACTCCGGATCGCCGAACATGGCGCAAAGCGCGTTGTAATCGTCGAGGACGTGCGGGCGCAGAAGCAGGCGAGGGGTTTCGATCATACCTTAAGCGTTATCTTGCTTCGTCTGAGCCCGCAATCCGGTCTGGCGTGCGGTGGCCGATGGGGTATAAGCGGGCATGACCGCAGACATTGCCCCCTTTTACGCCATAGAGATCAGCCGGCTGGCCCACGCCCTTAAGGATCAGGGGCGCTCCATCATCCATATGGAGTTCGGACAGCCCTCCACCGGCGCGCCGAAAGCCGCCATTGAGGCCGCGCATCGCATTCTCGACAGCGACGGTATGGGCTATTGGGAAAGCACGCCTTTGAAGGCGCGGCTGGCGAAGCATTATCTCGACAGCTACGGCGTCAGCGTCGATCCGGAGCGCTTTATCCTCACCTGCGGGGCGTCACCCGCTCTGGTGCTGGCGCTCAGTGCGGGCTTTAGGCCGGGGGCGCGCATCGCGCTGGCGCGGCCCGGCTATGTCGCTTATCGCAATGTGCTGAAGGCGCTGAACATGGTACCGGTCGAAATCCCCTGTGGGCCGGAGGTGCGTTTTCAACTGACCGCCGAGGCGCTAAGCGCGCTCGATCCGGCGCCGGACGGGGTGATTATCGCCAGCCCGGCCAATCCGACCGGAACGGTGATCGGGCCGGACGAACTCAAGGCCATTGCCGAGGTCTGCCGGTCGCGCGGCATCCGAATCCTGTCGGACGAAATCTATCATGGCCTGACCTATGAGGCCCCGGCGCGGTCGTTGCTCGAATGCGCGCCAGACGCCTGGGTGGTCAGCAGCTTCTCCAAATATTTCAGCATGGTCGGCTGGCGGCTGGGCTGGTGTCTGGTGCCCGAAAGTCATGTCGCCGCCGCACGTGCCTATGTCGGTAACCTGTTCCTGACCGCGCCGTCGCTCAGCCAGCACGCGGGACTGATTGCGCTCGACAGCCGCTCTGAGCTGGACGGGCACGTTGAAACCTATCGCCGCAATCGCCGCCTTCTGCTCGATGCCCTGCCGCAACTGGGGCTGAGCCGCATCGCACCGGCCGATGGAGCCTTCTACATCTATGCCGATATCGGGCACCTGACCGACGACAGCCTGTCCTTCTGCAAGGAACTGCTTAACGATACCGGCGTCTGCACGGCCCCCGGCATCGACTTCGATCCGGTCGAAGGGCACCGCTTTATCCGCTTTAGCTTCGCCGTCTCGACGGCTGAGGTCGAGGACGCGATCACCCGTATGGTGCCGTGGTTTAAGGCGAAAAGTCTTTAAAGACGCAGGGGTCGCGGACCCCTGCACCCCATTACATTTCGCGCTCTATCGTCGATGTTTGCGCTCCAAGTTTCGGGGTGCAGGGGCCCGCGCTCAAGCAGCGAAGCGGTAGCGCACAAAAAAAGCCCCCTGCATCTTACTTCGATTTATTCGTAAGCAAGCTCGCATCGCCATACGAAAAGAAGCGATAGCCGCTGTCGATGGCTTGCGCATAGGCCGCCTTCATGGCCTCGGTGCCGGCGAAGGCGCAGACCAGCATGAACAGGGTCGATTTCGGCAGGTGGAAATTGGTCCACAGCATATCAGCCGAACGCACCGGCACACCCGGTGTGATGAAGATGTCGGTGTCGCCGCTGAACGGATGGATGTGGCCATCGGCATCGCAGGCGCTTTCGATCAGGCGCAGGGCGGTGGTGCCGATGGCGATGATGCGGCCCCCGGCGGCGCGCGCGGCATTGATACGCGCGGCGGAGTCAGCCGAGACGACGCCGAATTCAGCGTGCATCCTGTGGTCTTGGGTGTCTTCGACCTTGACCGGCAGGAAGGTGCCGGCACCGACGTGCAGGGTGACTTCTTCGAACAGCACACCCTTGTCCCGCAGAGCGTGCAGCAGTTCCGGCGTGAAATGCAGCCCCGCGGTGGGGGCGGCGACGGAGCCTTCGTCGCGGGCAAAGACCGTCTGATAGTCGCTTTTGTCCTGTTCGTCTTCGGGGCGTTTGGAGCGGATATAGGGCGGCAGCGGCATCCCGCCCAGACGGTGCAAGCCGTTCAGCACCTCAGACGCCGACTGTTCGAAGCGCAGCACATAGACGCCGTCTTCGTCTTTTGACAGAACACGGGCACTGAGGTCATCAAAGCGCAGGGTGTCGCCTTCGCGGATACGGCGGCCGGGCTTGAGAAAGGCCTGCCAACTCTGGCCATCCAGGGACTTGATCAGGGTGGCCTCGAACGCCACGCTCTGGCCCTCGCGCTCACGGATGCCCTTAAGCTGGGTCGGCAGGACGCGCGTATTGTTAATGACCAGCAGGTCACCGGCCTTCAGCAACGACGGCAGGTCGCCGACGCGCCAGTCTTCGCGCACCTCGCCATCGACGCGCAGCAGGCGGGCGGCCTCACGCGGGGTGACGGGCCGCAGCGCAATGCGATCCTCGGGCAGGTCAAAATCGAAATCGGAAACCTTCATGCCCGCTTAAAAGGTGATCGCGAGCTGAAAATCAAGAGGCGCGTGGGGCGTCCTGTGCGGCGGGTGTGGCAGTTTCCTTACCTTCGATCCAGTTTTCGCCGTCGATCATCTCGGCAAAGATGCGGATGACGCGGGTGGGGAAGGTGACCGGATAGGCCTTGGCACGCGCCAGAACCAGCGGGTCCTGACTGATGATGGCCACCTTGCGCCCCATGTCGCGGCCCTGCGCGATGGTGGCCCACTGACGCGCCAGCCGTCCCAGCTCATCAAAGGGGACGAAGCCCTCAAAGCGCCGCATGTCGATTATGATGTCGTACAGCCAGACCTCGCCCACGGTTTCGAGATAGCGCGCGATGCCGTTGACGATCTCCTGACCGTCCACATCACCGATGTAGCGGATAGTGATGCGTTTCTGTTCGTCGTTCTGCGAAAAGTTCAGACGGGAGCGCGGGGTCATAGGGCAGGCTCCGAATGTTGGCGACACCGTTGTCTTAACCTAACACACGTCTGTCCACAAACAAAAAACCGGCCGGACAGGTGTCCGACCGGTGGGCTCTGTCAAAGCGGGCTTACGCGGCTCAGGCGGCGTCAGCGGCGACCTTGAAGCTGACGATCTTGCCCGGCGCGCGCGGTGGCTCGCCCTTGGGCAGGGCATCGACGTGTTCCATGCCTTCGGTCACTTCACCCCAGACGGTGTACTGGCCATCAAGGAAGCGCGCGTCGGCAAAGCAGATGAAGAACTGGCTGTCGGCCGAGTCGGGGTTTTGCGAACGCGCCATCGAGCAAACGCCGCGCACGTGCGGCTCACGCGAAAATTCGGCCTTCAGCTTCTTGCCCGAACCGCCATAGCCCTGACCTTCCGGGTCGCCGCCCTGAGCCATGAAGCCCGGAATGACGCGGTGGAAGACGATGCCGTCATAGAAGCCCTGACGGCACAGTTCCTTGATGCGGGCGACGTGGTTGGGGGCGAGGTCGGGGCGCAGCTTGATACGCACGTCACCGCTTTCCAGCGTCAGGATGAGGGTGTTTTCCAGATCTTCGGACATGGGGGCTCCAATTTAGAGCCTCATGCCGAAAAGTGGGCACCACTTTTCGGCATGAGGCGTTATAAAAAATTGAGCGATACGGCGGCTCAACTGAGCCGGCGGATGCTCAAGGTTTGCGGCTGAAATAGGCTATTCGTCGGGCTTTGACAAATCCTATCCGGTGCATTCAGCCGGCTTTTGCTCATCCGGATCGTAAAGCGCGCAGGATCGCCTGATCTCATCCTCGATCATCGGGCAGGGGTTCTGGACGTTGCAGGGCGGGTGCGTCGCCGGGCTGACGGCGCGGCAGCGCTGCACCAGCTTGTCGGCTTCGAGCTGGCCTTTTTCTTCCAGGCAGGTGGCGGTTGAGGCGCTTTTGGGGTTCAGCGTCGGCTCGGCATAGGCCAGTGGCGCTTCGGAGGCATCGACGGCGGCCACGGATTCGGCGGTGGCGTAGGACTGATCCGCTTCGCTGACGGCCACGGGCTTGCAGGCAGCCAGGATGGTGCTCAGGGCCGCGGCGATCAGGACGGGGACGAGCAGGGGCGTCAGGCGCATGGGGGCTCTCCTTTCGCGGCCGACCTTACAGGCCCGGCCATAAAGGCAAAATGATTTTCCGTGTGAGGCAAAACCCGTTATAGACGCCACATGAGTAACGATACCCCCGAAGAACCGCGCCGCCGCATGGTCAAGCCGCCCGCGGGCGGCAACCTGTCCGGTCGCGCCAAGGGCCACACGGCGGTCAAGACCGCCAAGCAGCGCACGCAGTCGTCTGCCAAATGGCTGGAACGGCAACTGAACGATCCCTTTGTGCAAAAGGCCAAGGCCGAGGGCTGGCGCTCGCGCGCGGCCTTCAAGCTACAGGAAATCGATGACCGCTTTCACATCCTCAAACGCGGCGCGCGCGTGGTCGATCTGGGCTGTGCGCCGGGGGGCTGGGTACAGATGGCGCAGTCGCGGGGCGCGGCGCACGTAGTGGGGGTTGACCTGCTGCCCGTCGATCCCATTCCCGGTGCCGACATGATCGAAGCCGACTTCACCGATCCGGCCATTCCGGCGCGGCTGATGGAGATGATGGGTGACAAGCCGGATGTGGTGCTCTCCGATCTGGCGCACAATACGGTCGGTCACCGCCAAACCGACCACCTCAAGATCATGGGGCTTCTGGAACTGGCGTCGGATTTCGCGCTGGACAATCTCAAGCCCGGCGGCGCGTTCGTTGCCAAGGCCTTTCAGGGCGGTGAGACGGAGCATCTGCTGCTCAAGCTGAAACTCGCCTTCCGCGATGTGAAGCACTTCAAGCCGAAGTCGAGCCGGGCGGATTCGTCGGAAATCTACATCGTGGCCCAAGGCTTCAAGGGGTAGGCTTCAAGGGTCAGGAACCATATTGCCTCTTTAGCCCGCCCCGCCCGAAATGCCGGGGAGAAGAGGGCGCACGATGAGACGATTGAAAACGATAGCTCTGACCGTATTGGGCGTTCTGACCGTGGCGGTACTGGGCTGGGCAACCACCCCCTACTGGAGCCACGGTGAGGCCGTGGTCGAGGTGACCGGGACAACCACCAAGCGTGAAGGCGGCAGAGACGTCTATCTGGTCTTCACCACGTCGGGAACCTTCCGCAATACGGACAGCATGCCCTATCTGAAGTTCGATTCCTCCGATCTTCAGGGGAAGCTCAACCGGCCGGGCCGCTACCGCATAAACTATTATGGTTTTCGTGTTCCTGTGTTATCTCTGTACCGGAATATAACCAGAGCCGAACCGGCTCCATAAACAGTATGCGTACCCCAAGGAAACGAATGACCAAATTACCGCTTAATCCGTTCTTTGCCTGGACGTCTCTGGCGCTCAAAAGTTCGGAAATGCTGATGGCTTCGGCGGAGGTCATCACCCACCGCGTCAACCGCATGGCCAATGCCGACGCTATCCCCAATGCGGAGGATCAGCGCGAATTCACCCTGATGGGGCAGGAAAAGCTCGAAGCCGGGACCGAATCGCTGATGGCGATGAGCCAGTACTGGATGAACCTCAACCACGAGGTCAGCACGCAGGCCTTTCACAACATGATGGATATGGGCCATAGCCTGACGGCGCTGGCCACCAGCCGCTCAGCGGCCGAGGCCCTGACGCATCAGGCGCGTCTGGCCGACAGTGTGATGCGCGGGGTCAACCACGCGGCCGATCTCTCAGGTAAGGCGGCGGCCCTGACCGAGCACGGCCTGAAACCGGTGCACAGCCGTGCCATCGCCAATGCCAAGCGTCTGAAAAAACGCAAATAACTCAATCAGCGTCCGGTCTCGGCGTCTCACGACCGGGCACTTCACCGGTCAGCAGGCCGCGCGCCGAGATAGGCTGCGCCTTGGACAGGTCGATGCTGACCGTGGTCACATCGCGCACGCCCCAGCTTTTGTCTTTTTCCGATCCGGCATCGCCCGCCGCGTTCAGCCGCCACAGATTGCCGGCCCTGTCGGTTAGGTTGTCGCCGGGCAGGTCGCCCTGCGTCAGGGTAAAGGGCGAGGTATCGCCGTGGATCAGGAAGACCGGCCTGCCGAAGGCGCGGCCTTCATGGATCAGGGCCGCCCGCACCGGCAGAAAGCCGTCGCAAGGGCGCTTGTCATCCGCAGCTACGTCGTGACAGGGGACAAAGCGCGCCTCCGCCTTTTGATTGAACATATCGGCCTGAGTGGCGACGATCACTGCGGCGGCACCGCGTTTGCGGGCATGGGCAAAGGCGGCTTTCAGCCACGCCACATTATGGGCATCGCGTGCATCGGCAGCGCTGGCGGCCACGCTCAGATCATCGCCCATGACCAGATCACGGCCATTATTGGTGCCGACCACATTCATCGTCACCACAACGAAACGCCCGTAGTCGAAGCGGGCATTTTCCGGCATGTCCGGTTGCTGTGCATAGTGCCATTTGGCCTCTCTGACCTGCGGCGTGGCAAAGACGCGCTGACGCAGGCCCTCAAGCCTTTGCAATTCGGAGAATTTGCGCCCCGTCGCCGGATCGTCCTTGCGGTCGCAGTCGGTCCATTCATTGTCGCCGGGTGTGTAAAAGACCGGAATGGGCTTGAGATCGGCCAGCATTTTGGCAAAGGCGGCATCCGGCGGGCCGCAGACTTCGCCACCCGACTGCGTATCGCCGACGTGCAGGATAAAGGGAGGCGTTTGGGCTTTCACCGCCGGTATGGCCCTCGCCAGCATGGCGCGGTCGGTATCGTCATAAGGTGTGTCGTTGATGACGACGAAATCTACCCGTGCCGGTGAGGCAGCGGGAAGTAGCGCGCAACCACCCAAACTGGCGGACAGGGTAAGGGCCGCAATGATCGACAGACGCTTCATCAGTACCTCCGGAAGTCTCCGCAGGTTAATCCGCCTCTGTGACAGATACAAGAATGGGGAATGAGAGGATTCATCGGCTAAATTGAGCCGCCGAATAGTTCTAAGTTTTTGTTTGGTCGCGCAATTTTTCCGAAAAGTGGTGCCACTTTGTCGGATTGGGCTTTAAACCGCCAGTTTCAGCTTCAGGCGGTGCGCGCGCATCATCGTCTTAAATCGCGCCTGACGGAAGAAGGCCGTCAGCCCATAGGACATTTCCACCAGCCAGCAGGCGATGCAGTACTCGGTGCGGATTTTCAACTGGCTCATGGGCGCGACTTTCAGTCAGGGCAGGCAAGGGGGACGCTGTGGACAGTTTAGCCGCAAAGGCTGAACAGGCCGCCAACAAACACGGTTAAGCAAAGGTTTGCCGCCCTGATCCGCGCGTCTGAAACAATATTTCCCCAAAAGTGACGCGCCCCCTCTTTACGCGGCGCGGCGTTTCGCTTAAGCCCAACCCGCAAAATGGAGAGTCCCTTATGGATATACGCGAAGGCCTAACCTTCGACGACGTTTTGCTGGAGCCCGGTCCCTCGGACGTGGTGCCCACTCAGGTCGATACGAAGACCCGCTTCACCCGCACCATCAAACTCAACATCCCGCTGGTCTCATCGGCGATGGATACCGTGACCGAGGCGCGTCTGGCCGTGGCCATGGCGCAGGCCGGGGGTCTGGGGATCATCCACCGCAACCTGTCCAATGAGCGTCAGGCCGAGGAAATCCGCGAAGTAAAGCGCTACGAGTCGGGCATGGTCATCAATCCGGTGACCATCCATCCCGAAACGACGCTCAGCGAAGTGCGTGACATCATCGCGCGGCGTCACATTTCGGGCTTCCCGGTGGTTGAGCGCGACACCAACAAGCTGGTCGGCATCCTCACCAACCGCGACATCCGCTTCGAAAGCGATGGCTCGAAGACCGCGGCCGATCTGATGACGCGCGATGCCCTGATCACCGTGACCGAGGGCGTCAACCAGAACAAGGCGCGCGAACTGATGGCGTTGCACCGCATCGAGCGCATCATCGTCGTCGATGACGCCTATCGTGCCGTCGGCCTGATTACCGTCAAGGACATGGAAAAGGCGCAGGCCTATCCGACGGCGGCCAAGGACGAGTCGGGTCGTCTGCTGGTCGGGGCCGCCTCGACCGTCGGTGACGCCGGCTATGAGCGTTCGCAATTCCTGATCGACGCCGGGGTGGACGTGCTGGTCATCGACACGGCGCACGGCCACTCGTCGCTGGTCGGGCAGGCGGTTGAGCGTCTCAAGCGCGAATACAACCACGTTCAGATCGTCGCGGGTAACGTCGCCACCTATGAGGCGACGCGCGCCCTGATCGACGCCGGGGCCGATGGGGTCAAGGTGGGGATCGGGCCGGGCTCGATCTGCACCACGCGCATGGTCGCCGGTGTCGGCGTGCCGCAACTGACCGCCGTGGCCGACTGCGTGCGCGCCGCAAAAGACTCCGGCGTGCCGATCATCGCCGACGGCGGTATCAAGCTGTCGGGCGATCTGGCCAAGGCCATTGCCGCCGGGGCTTCGACCGCCATGCTGGGGTCGATGTTCGCGGGCACCGAAGAAGCGCCGGGTGAGATCATCCTCTATCAGGGCCGCTCCTATAAGTCCTATCGCGGCATGGGCAGCGTCGGCGCTATGGCCCGCGGCTCGGCCGACCGCTACTTCCAGAAGGACGTACAGGATTCGATGAAGCTGGTGCCGGAAGGTATCGAGGGTCAGGTGCCATACAAGGGGCCCATCGCTCCGGTCATCCATCAGCTTGTGGGCGGCTTGCGCGCCTCGATGGGCTATGTCGGCGCGCCGACCATCGAAGAGTTCCAGAAGCGGGCGAAGTTCGTGCGCATCACCAATGCGGGCCTGCGTGAAAGCCACGTCCACGACGTGATGATCACGCGCGAAGCCCCGAACTATCGCCAGTAAGGGAGTGCGGGCATGACGGTGGAATTACAGGTTCTGGTCTTTGCCGCCCTGTGGGGCGTGGCTCAGATCCTTATCTCTGCTGTCGCGCCCGCCTTCAAACCGGGCTATTTCCAGTGGAACGCCAGCCCGCGTGACGAAGCGTTCGATGTCGGCCCCGCCGCCGGGCGGATGCGCCGCGCCTATCAGAACTATCTGGAAACCTTCGCGTTTTTCGCGGTGATCGTCATTGCCCTGGCCTTTGCGGGCAAGTCGAATGACGTGTCGCGGCTGGGGGCCCATATCTACCTGCTGGCGCGCGTCGCCTATTTCCCGGCCTATGCCCTGGGCACCAAGCTGCGCAGTGCCTTTTACCTGCTTTCGCTGGTCGGTATCGGCATGTGCGTCTGGACCTGTTTTGCGTAAGGATAAAGAGTGACCCCCGCCGCCCGCCTGCAAGCCGCTTCCGATATTCTCGACCTTCTGGGCAAGACGCGCCGTCCGGCCGAAGAGGTGTTGAAGGACTGGGGCCGCAACAACCGCTATGCCGGGTCAAAGGACCGCCGCGCCATTGCCGATAAGGTCTATCAGTGTCTGCGTGCGCGCGAACGCTTGTCTTTTGCAATGGACTCGTCGGAGGGGCGTTCGCTGGTACTGGGGGCGCTGCATTTCCTTGACGGCGTAAGCCTTTCCGAGATCGACGGCCTCTACACCGGCGAAGGCTATGCCCCGCCAAAGCTGTCGGTTGCGGAGCGCAAACGACTTGAGGCCGGGGATGGCGAAGCGCCCGAATGGCTGGAATCCGGCCTGCCGGCCTTTGTGGTAGAACGCCTCAAAGGCGTCTATGGCGACGACTGGCTGAAAGAGGCTGAGGCCCTGATGCTGCCGCGCGCCCCCATCGACCTGCGCGTCAATGGCGACCGCGCGCCGCTGATCGCCGGGCTGGAAATGCTGGGCTACAGGCCCGAACCGACGCCGTTTTCAGCTTTTGGTGTGCGCCTGCCCGCCGATCCGCCGCCCAATGTGCGCGCACTACCTGCCTTCCGGCAGGGCACGATCGAGATTCAGGACGAGGGCTCGCAACTGGCGGGCTTCCTCGCCGGAGCCAGGCCCGGCATGACGGTGGTCGATTATTGCGCCGGGGGCGGCGGCAAGACTCTGGCCCTGCTGCAAGCCATGCAGGGGGAAGGTCGTCTAATCGCCTCGGATGTCGAAAAGACGCGCCTCAACAATATCAAGCCGCGCCTGACCCGCGCCGGTTTGGAGGCGGAGTTGCGCCAGCTTGGCCCGGACGGCGAGGGGATGGAAGACCTCGAAGCCCAGGCCGATCTGGTGCTGGTCGATGCGCCGTGCTCTGGCTCAGGCGTGTGGCGTCGCCGGCCTGAGACCGCGCATAAGCTGGAAGAAACAGAGGTGGCGCGCCTGCATGAATTGCAAAGCGCCATCCTCCACCGCGCCTCGCGTCTGGTGAAGCCGGGCGGGCTTTTGGCCTATGCCACCTGCTCGATCCTGCCGGACGAAAATGAAATGACCGCCGACCGCTTCGAAGCCGACCACCCTCACTTCACACCGCGCCCGGTTGCCGATGCGCTGGACGGCGCCGCGGTGACCCCGGAAGGCGCGGAGACTTTGAAAAAAATTGCGCAGGGCCATCGCCTGCGCCTCAGCCCCGGAACCAGCCACACGGACGGGTTCTTCGTTTCGCTATACCGGCGCAAGCCATAAGACAATTGGTCGAAAAACCATAGGAAAACAGGCGCATGTCGCATCACGAAAAAGTCCTGATTATTGATTTCGGATCGCAAGTGACTCAGCTCATCGCGCGTCGCGTGCGCGAATGCGGCGTCTATTGCGAAATCCATCCCTTCACCAAGGCCGCCGAGGCGATCAAAAGCGTCGCCCCCAATGCGGTGATCCTGTCCGGGTCGCCGCATAGCGTCGTCGAAGCCGGTCCGACCCTCGACAAGGCCCTGTTCGATATGGGCCTGCCGGTGTTCGGTATCTGCTATGGCGAGCAACTGATGTGCGACCTTTTGGGCGGCAAGGTCGAAAGCGGCCATGACCGCGAATTTGGCCGCGCCGAGATCGAAATCGCCGCCGATACGCCGCTGTTCCGCGGTCTGGGTAAGCCGGGTGACAAGGAAATCGTGTGGATGAGCCACGGCGATCGCGTTACCGCCATCCCTGACGGCTTCAAGGTTATCGCTGTTTCCGAAGGCGCACCGTTCGCCGCCATCGCAGATGAGGCCCGCCGCTTCTACGCCGTGCAGTTCCACCCCGAAGTGGTCCACACGGTGCGCGGCACCCAGATGATCCGCAACTTCCTGTTCGAGATCGCGGGGCTTAAAGGCGACTGGACCATGGCCGCCTTCCGTCAGGAAATGATCGAAAAAATCCGGGCTCAGGTCGGGTCGGGGCGCGTTATCTGCGGCCTGTCGGGCGGGGTGGACTCGTCGGTCGCCGCCGTGCTGATCCACGAAGCCATTGGCGAGCAACTGACCTGCGTGTTTGTCGATACGGGTCTGTTGCGCAAGAACGAAGGCGAGCAGGTGGTGTCGTTGTTCCGCGATCACTACAACATCCCGCTGATCCATGTGCAGGCGCAGGACAAGTTTCTGGGGGCGCTCAAGGGCCTGTCCGACCCCGAACAGAAGCGCAAGACCATCGGTCGTCTGTTTATCGAGGTCTTCGACGAAGAGGCGGCCAAAATCGACGGCGCCGAATTCCTCGCTCAGGGCACGCTTTATCCCGACGTGGTCGAAAGCGTCTCGCCGCACGGCGGGCCTTCGACCGTTATCAAGAGCCACCACAATGTCGGCGGTCTGCCCGACTATATGAAGCTGAAACTGGTCGAACCCTTACGTGAATTGTTCAAGGACGAGGTGCGCGCTCTGGGCCGCGAACTGGGCCTCAGCGAAGCCTTTGTCGGCCGCCATCCCTTCCCCGGACCGGGTCTGGCCATCCGCATCCCCGGCGAAGTGACCCCGGAAAAGGTGAAGACGCTTCAGGATGCCGACGCCATCTATCTCGATGAAATCCGCAAGGCCGGTCTGTACGACGATATCTGGCAGGCCTTTGCCGTGCTACTGCCGGTGAAAACCGTGGGTGTCATGGGCGATGCGCGCACCTATGAGGACGTGCTGGCCCTGCGCGCCGTGACCTCTTCGGACGGCATGACGGCGGACTTCTATGAGTTCCCTTGGCCGGTATTGGGGCGCTGCGCCACGCGCATCGTCAACGAGGTGAGGGGGGTCAACCGCGTCGTTTACGACGTGACCTCCAAGCCTCCCGGCACGATTGAGTGGGAATAAAAACGAGCCTTTTTTTACACCCTCTTATACCCTCAAGTACGCTGTAATCTCCTGTATTTAAATAACAAATTTTCAAGTCCTATCGGCAGCCTTTGATGTGCGCTCGAATAGTGTGACGGCGTAGGCGAGGGTATGCCGTCAGCTTGATACCGCCGAGAAATAAATATACCGTCAGGGTGCTAAGGGCTCTGACGGTATTTTTTTTGCCCTAACTCACTGTAAAAACGAGAGAAAATAACTTCCGAAAGTGCGATTTCGGGGTGACGGTATTTTTTGTCTCGTTTCTTAACATATTACCGCTTTGGAGGCGAGGTCATGCTAACAGATGCTGCGCTTAAGAGTAAGCATACGGCGTGTACCGCAGAAAGTCCGCGCGCC
>NZ_JBKFEE010000026.1:0-22987 GCF_046503825.1 Asticcacaulis sp. W401b | reverse complement strand
TTAGCTTATTTCTTTAGCCGCTGAAACACTGAGTGGGATCGATTAAGAGACCAAAGGCCACATTCCGTCATCCCGGTTTGGCCCAAGTCTAGGCCCCCGAGAAATTCCAGAAAAATCCAAGAAATCCGCCGCATCGTTCTTGCGTCTCATTATCAGAAATGATACGCAGCCGTCGTTATTGCGACACATTTGCGGAATGCGCCTTGCATCATCAGCGCATTCACTTAAGAACAAAGGATATCGATAATGCAGACATTCATGCGCGGCCGCGTTTTGCTGGTGGCGGGCCTGCTGTCCGGAACGGCGCTCGCTCTCGTTCATACCGCCGCCGCCGCGGAGGATGTGGAAGCGACTACCGTTATCGTTACAGGTGAACGAGCGGGCTACAATCCCAAGGCCAGCGTCACCGCCACCAAGACTTACACCAGCCTGAGCAACGTCCCTCAGGCGGTCACGGTGATCGGCGAGAAGCAGATCAACGATCAGGCAATCCAGTCGATGGCCGAAGCCGTCCGCTACGTGCCGGGTTTCGGTGCAACCCAGGGCGAAGGCAACCGCGACGGACTGGTGTTCCGCGGCAATTCGTCAACGGCGGATCTGTTCGTCGACGGCATGCGCGACGATGTGCAATATTACCGTGACACCTATAATATCGAGCGCATCGAAGCTTTTAAGGGCCCCAACGCCATGATCTTCGGCCGGGGCAGCCCCGGCGGCCTGATCAACCGGGTCACCAAGGTCGCCGATTTCACGGAAACCGGCCGGCTAAACCTCCAGGCTGGGTCTTACGACAAGAAGCGGGTCACCGTAGATATGGGCCGCAATCTGGCGGCGGAGGCCTCCTTCCGCGTCACCGGCCTGTGGGAAGACTCCGGCAGCTACCGTGATGGCGTGAATTATCAGCGTCAGGGGATCAATCCTACCCTCGCCTTCCGGGCAGGAGACGAGACGCTGATCACACTGGGCTATGAGTTCTACAAGGATGAGCGCATCGCCGACCGTGGCATTCCCAGCTACAGCGTTGCCAGCGGCGGCACCCGCCATCCGGTCGAAACTGACGCCTCAACCTTCTTCGGCAATCCGTCCCTTAGCCCGACCTGGTCCGAAGTTAACGCCTTCCAGGCCTTTGTCGAGCACCGCTTCAAAACCGGCGTCACCCTGCGTAACCGCTTTCGACTGGCCAATTACGACAAGTTCTATCAGAACGTCTTCCCAGGCAACGTGAATGCAGCTGGCACGACGGTCGGCATCAGCGCCTATAACAACCTTACCAAGCGCGAAAACGTCTTCAACCAGACCGATTTGGTCTTCAGCGCCCGTACCGGCGGCATCGCCCATACCCTGCTGGCCGGTGTGGAAATCGGTCGCCAGGAAACCGACAACCTGCGCAAGACGGGCTATTTCACCCTGCCCGACGGCGCCTGCCTGAACGGAAGCACGACGACCAATTGCATTGTTAGCCTTTCCGCGCCGACCCTTTCGGTGCCGATGACCTTCACGCAATCCGCTTCGGACGCGAAGAACACAGGGGTCAACACCTTCACCGCCGTCTATGTCCAGGATCAGATCGTCTTCAACGATCAATGGCAGGCGGTCGCTGGCATCCGTTTCGACCGCTTCGAGGCGGAGGTCACCAATCTGCGGGCCACGACGCCGGAAACCCGCGATCTGTCTTCACAGGACGATTTGATTTCGCCAAGACTAGGCCTGATCTATAAGCCGGCTGAAAATCTGTCGCTTTATGCCAGCTACGGCGTGACCTACCTGCCGCGTTCGGGCGAACAACTGGCCTCGCTTAGCGTCAGCAACCAGGCGCTGGATCCAGAAGAATTCCACAATTACGAGATCGGTGCCAAGTGGGACGTTAATCCCGCCCTGAGTTTCACGGCCGCCGCCTACCGGCTGAACCGCGGCAATTCGGCGGTCACCGACCCCAATGACAGCACCAAACTGGTCTTGCTGCCGGGAGATGCGCAACGCATGGAGGGCGTGGAGCTATCACTGGCAGGGCAGGTCACGTCTGCGTGGCAGGTCATTGCCGGCTATGCCTGGCAGGACGCCCGCACGGTCCAGGCCGTCGGCTCGACGCCTGCAGGCCGCATTTTGCCGCAGACGCCAGATAACAGCTTCAGCCTTTGGAATCGCTATGATTTCACGCCGAAACTGGGCGCGGCCTTAGGCGTGCTCTACCGTGACAAGTCCTATGCCTCGATCAGCAACGACGTGACCCTGGACAGCTACACCCGGGTTGACGGCGCGCTTTACTACACGCTTTCGCAGAAACTGCTGCTTCAACTGAACGTCGAGAACCTGTTCGATATCGACTATTATCCGAACGCCCACAGCGACAGCAACATCACACCGGGTGCGCCACGCAGCGCCTATGTGACTTTGAGCGTCAAGTACTGACGCGCAGAGGCCACTCATTCGGTTGCCGTGGGGCAGGCCAGAATCTCCCCACTGCGCAGCGGCCGTCGCGCCTCTGGCAGGGAACAGAGTGAACGTGCCATGGCAGGGGAGGGGGCACGGGCTGCATTCAATCGCGCACCGTCAAGCGTTACTAAGTGATGGCAGCGCTACAAGGCGAAGGGGAGTGTGTGTGTGTGTTCGGGCCAGATGGGCGGTCACAAGCCCCGGGGGGTTGGTCGGGCAAACCGCGACTGGCTTCTGGAGTGCACGCGAAGTGATTCTACGCTGATGGGGCTTGTCGGGAACTGGCGGAGCGTGGGGTGAAGGTTGACTATCGCTCGGTCTGGAACTTTGTGCACGACGATGGTCTGAGCGTCAAAAAAGCATTCTGCCGACCGAACAGGATCGGCCTCTGATCCAGCGCCGACGTCGGCAATGGAAGATGTATCAGGGGCGTCTTGACCCAAGTCGCCTTGTTTTTATTGATGAGACCTGGGCCAAAACTAACATGGCACCTTTGCGGGGTTGGTACCGGAAAGGCCAAAGCACCGTTGGGACTGTCGATGCACTGGGCGCGCTGATCGATCCGGATATCTTTGCGAACTGCTTCTACGACAAGGGGCGAGCATAGAGTGATCTGGAAAATGTAACCGTCTTTCGGATCGCCACCTCCGAACCCGAATGGCTTGGTCTGAGCAACCTGTTTAGGGAAGAACATCGGCGTCTGCCCTGACACCGGCGCACGCAACCGCTTCAGATTTGGTCAGGCTTTACACATAGGGTCACCTCTGGTGCTCGAACAGCCCCCATTGAACCGCAACCCGCGCAATCAAATTGTCAATCCTCGCGGCGGCATGGCGACGATGGAGGCCTGCATCATCGGGATCAAGGTCAGGTAGTAGAGAGCGCTCTCGTGCGTAATCCCGGGCACATGACCAGACATTTTCAAGCAATAATTTCTTCTCATCAGTCAAGACAGTCATAAGGTTTAGCATTGCATGTATCAATGCCTCATTGGCGATCAGCCAACTCGCATGACTGTCAGCTATTTCCTCGGATTTGTCATCGCTAAGGTTGACCAGGGCTTCAAGTTCATCAACGCGTTCCGAAAGACTGTCTTCGTCCATGCAAACCTCCGGCGAATTCATCGTAGGCCGATGATATTTATGTAACGTTAATGAGCACCAACCCGCAATACAATTAGACCAGACACCATCGCGCCACCTGCTGGCCGTCCGGTCCGGTGCGTGGAAGATAGACCGGAAGTATCTTACACTTTACTGAGGATGTGTGGTTTTTAGCTCGCACCTCATGCGGTTGCGAATAGCGTACATGTCATCGCGGACGGTTTCTGGAACGACATGATCGCTGCGCATGAGCAATGCGACGAGTGGATCCATCAAAAGGTCATCCAGGTCGAATTCATAGATGAGCACGGGCTTGGTCATCCGTCCATCTCCTCTACACAGGACTCGTCCCTACGACCCTTCAAGAACCGCTTTTGGGTGACTGAGAGGCCTATTGCGGTTCCACGTCCCGTTCGCGCGTATCGGATGTGGCCTTGATGCTGGCTTCGATTCCAATCCGCATTGGCTCGTACATGGCCGACATCGATTTCACGAACACATCATTCATGTTCCAGACATCTCTCATATAATCGCCTACGTTGTCATTGAAGAGACGGGTCTGCTTGTCGATCAGGTCGCTGAAGTTCTGTGCGGTGGATACCGCCTTAATTTGCTCAGTGGCTCGTCCAATTGCACTGGCTGTGAAAGATATGCTCGCCAAGCCCATTCTTTCAGTCTGAACAGCCGTGACGTCGAGACACTTCGCCATCGCGTGTATCGCTTCGCTGGCTGCAGATTCCGGGATGATCGCGCGCAGGATTCCGACATGATGGCGCGCAGCATTCCGAGATGATGGCGCGCACCGATTCCGACATTATCCCGCGCAGTTGTGGGCTGAGGTTGGCAGCGTCCGTTGGTGGTTAATTCGCTCCTTTTGCAGGAGCGGATGATGCCCACGGAGAGAGTAGCCATGCGACGCGTGCGCGAGATTTTGCAGCTTAAGTTTGAAGCCCATCTGAGCGGCCGCGAAGTTGCGCGTCGATCAGGAATGGGAGAGACAACCGTCAGGGAAATGCTGAAGCGGTTCGAAGCCACGGGACTGGAGTGGCCGCTGTCGGCGTCGGTGACGGATGCGGAACTGGAACAGCGGCTTTACGGCAGGGCCGCGACGCGGCAAGGGCAGCGTCGGCGCTCGGAACCTGACTGGGCGGCGATCCACCGGGAGCTCAAGAAGAAGCATGTCGGCCCGAACTAACCAAACGTTCAAATCTGTAGCATAAGCAGACAAAAGGTGAACATCACGCCGCCGGCTTGATGATACGTGCCCGAGATTGCAGGGTCCTCAACGGACGCAGTTCACCCACGGGACGGGCCAGTTCCTTCTCACTGGCCCAGATATAGTCGCCGGTGAGATTAATGTGCTCCCAGCCAAGCGGCGAGAGGTGGGACAGCATGGCGTCATCGACAATCTCACCATGCGCCCACAGCTCCGCGACAGCCTTTTCCAGATACCTTGTGTTCCAGAGGATAATGGCCGTCACGAGAAGATTAAGCCCGAAGGCGCGATGCTGTTGATTTTCATAGGTGCGGTCGCGGATTTCGCCGAGGCGGTGAAGGAAGACCGCGCGCGCAAGGCTGTTTCTGGCTTGCCCTTGTTGAGCTCCTGCGTGGTTTGGCGCCGCAACTGGATGCCGTCGTCGATGCCGAAGGGCGACCTATCGCCCTCGAACTGACTGCCGGACAGGCTCATGATAGCCAAATGGCTTTGACCATGCTGAGCGCCATGAGGGAAGGCACCATTGTGCTGGGCGACAAAGCTTACGACACAAACGCCTTGCGTACTGCCGCCAGCGAAAAGAAGGCCTGGGCCAATATCCCGGCTAAGAGCAATCGAAAGGACAGTTTTGCCTTCAGTGGCTGGGTCTATAGGCAAAGAA
Organism: Asticcacaulis sp. W401b; assembly: GCF_046503825.1. NCBI lineage: Bacteria > Pseudomonadati > Pseudomonadota > Alphaproteobacteria > Caulobacterales > Caulobacteraceae > Asticcacaulis > Asticcacaulis sp. W401b. The sequence continues at coordinate 17,574 of NZ_JBKFEE010000026.1, read as the reverse complement.
ATCTGGTCGAACGCTTCTTCAATAAGCTCAAGCAGTTCCGGGGAATTGCCACGCGGTATGACAAAAATCCCCTCAACTTCCTTGCCGCTGTCAAGATTTCAGCCTCTCGCATCTGGATCAGAGCGTTATGAGTCTACGGCCTAGTTTTGTAATTGAATGGCAATGCGTCACCTGTTATGGGTGAATGGAAATTATGCATATAAAACGCGTTCGCAATTGTCATTCTGGGTTGGCTACGAGGTGCCGCGGTCTCATTGTACCTGGCAGGTAGGTGTCTGCGGGGATTATGCCAATTCGAATGGCTCTAGCAAAAGCTCACGAAACTCTCGGTCGGCATTCTCGCGCGGTCGTAGCGCGATGAACTGAAGCGCCGTAAATGTCCACGGTTTTGGGGTTGGTGACTTGGAAACGCAAAACTCAAAATGGCTGAAAGGTCTCTTGATAGTCGCAGCGCTGCATGCTTTTGCGGCGTGCTCGGGACCTTTGCAAGGACGGGAATACATCACCGGCAAGACCGTATCAGGTGCTGAGGTCAAGCGAGGCACGGTTTGCTCTGGCGGACAACTGTATCAGATCCCTATTTACGAATTCGGTCTCTACGATAGCTATCCTACTGCGAACCGCTTTGTTCGAACGTTCTGGTATGCGGCTGATATGGACACTGGCCAAATCCTGAATGCCTCTGCGGAGTCGGAGAAGATGATTCTTGTTGCCGCCATCGGTAACGAGAGCCGGATAGATGACGCCTACACTGATCAGGATCTGAGCGCGGGCAAGTGTGCCCGCCCAACCCAAGCCGCCGCATTTTTCAAGACGAACGAAAATATTCCCGATCTACAGTCTAATGCGGCAGCGGACCAATATCTTTATAACGGATGCACCAATCCACCAGAAGGTCACGTATTCTGCAACGTTTTAGGTTGGGAGACGGTAGACGAAAGAAGAGTCTACTTCAACTGCCAGTTCTTTATTACACAAAGAACTGGCAACAATCCCTGTCGCTATACCGCCGATACCAAAATTGGCACGCACCTCGTCACGCTGTACTATCCCAAAGGCGGCGCCTCTGGAGACGAGGGCAATTTCACATTCGATGTCCAGCGCATTGAAGAGGGGGCGGCCAAGGTTGCCCAAATCATCACCACAATCGATGGGTCGTACAGACCAGCTCATAAAAACTAGGCCGTAGACTGAGGTGATGGGGTGGACGGCTCCCGCTCTCGGCATCTAGGCCTAACTACACCGTCGCTGCGAAAATGGCCAAGTTAAAGAACGTATGGTGAACAAAATCGTTGCCATTGACTGTTGTGCAATAAGGGCGCAAGCTCCTCCCGGAACCAATCCTAATCCTCCGAGGCAAGCATGTCATCTGCGTGGAGCTTATCTCTAGAGGAGTTGGAACTCGCCAATACGAAGCCTGCCGCGCAGCGGTTGGGTTTCGCAATCCAACTCAAGGTTTACGGGCTGCACAGGCGATTTTTCGAAACTGTGCGCGAAATACCGGTCGAAACCATTGAGGTGATTGCTGCGGTGTATGGGCGCCCAATAACCGACGCCTTGGGATATGAGTGGGAAGGGCGGACAGGGCGCCGCCGCCGTGAAGAGATAAGCTCCGCGCAGATGACATGCTTGCCTCGAGGGTGCCGGATTGGTTCCGGGAGGAGCTTGCGCCCTTATTGCACAACAGTCAATGGCAACGATTTTGTTCACCATCCGTTGTTTGACTTGGCGATTTTCGCAGCGACGGTGTAGTTAGGCCTTATCGAGCCATTGGCGTAAGGCCCTGACAGGGCAGGTGGCTTCATGCCGACCATAGACAATCACAACCTCGGCGCCTTTGCCTTCCTTGTCAGTTTTGGATTTCTCAAGCAGGCCTCTGAACAATAAACGGGCACAGGATTTCGCCAGAACCGAAAACCTATTTTTGAAGACCGAAGTGACGAAATGGAAGAGCGCAAACGGGCGAAGGTCGAACAATTAGTCAATAAATACAATTGTTTGTAAATTTTCGCATAAGAAACCTTATGGGAAATGCTGCCAGTTCTCACCCTTTTCTGAAGCGCGTTGAGAATCGTGCCTCCACATTCTCAAAGATTAGTCACAACGCGAATTGCGAGCGTTTACAACAGCTCCTGTCCACATGTCTGTTTTTTGAGAAAATTGAGCTGAGCAGTTGCCGCGGTCATGCTGGTCAATAGCTGTTCGACGATGCGATCATGCTCGAGTTCTTCCTCTCTGGCCCCGCCTACTGGCACCGAGTCAAAACATTCATTCGAGGCTGGCTGCATCATAAGAACTTCTTCAAGATTGCCGCGATTTGCACACGCTTTATCTAGGAAGATTAGCAGGGCTGTCCGGAGTTTCAAGAGCATCCATTTTTAATGGTCTGTAAGCGGCATTGTAATGCCGCGGATCCATGGGTGAACAAAAATCGAACAGTGTGCAAGCGCTGCGCGCCGCCTTCAATCGTATAGTACGCGCCCCTGAGGCGAAACACCCCAGGGGCGTGGTCCCTAAAACTTGTAGGCAACCGACACAGTGATGTCTTCCGACTTTAGGTCGTTCTTGCCATTGCGGCGAAGATACTCGCCCCGCAGCGAAACGTGATCGTTAAACGCGTACTCAGCACCTACGCCGTACACGGGCCGGGTCTCTGTCTTCTTGCTGCTCAGCAAGCGCGTTGTACCATTGAACGCTTCGCGTTCAACCTTGTAACGGGACACCCCGGCGCGCCCGTAGAGAAGCAGATTGTCCGTGGCGAGTACACCGGCGCGCGCCGTCAAGTCGACCGTTTTACCGATCTCCGCTTTGTAAGACACAGCATTGGTGCGAATGGCGAGGTCGCGGTTTTTCAAGCCGACATTGAGTTCGCCGCCGATCACGAAACGGTCTGAGATCGTCTTGTCGAACCCGGCAAAAATCTGGGGGCTCGTTTCGCGCTTGCTTTTATCCGCTCGAACGTTCAGGCCCGGAAGGCGGTCGTCCACAGAAAGGTTCTTGGAACCGACACCTGCGCCGACATGTATGCCGTCAAATGCGTCGGCGAATGCGGCGGGGCTGGCAGAAGCAAGGGCTGCCACAGCGGCAATGGTGACCATCAATTTCTTAGTCATGGGATTATCTCTCAGTCAGTATCACGCCACTGTTTGGCGTTGAAATAAACTAAGAGATGAACGTCGAACAGCCATGGAGACATTGTGAAGATCCTGTGCAGCCGGTCCCATCTCTTCACTTATGACCGAACTCTCGGTCTAATGACAGGAATACACTTAGATTCTTCTTGGCTACTGCAATATAGTGGCTGTCCCCGCCAGATTGGGGGCGGTCTAGACGGGGACAGCCGTTGCTGCGTTCTCTCCCTCGCAGCAACCTCGCAGCCCTTCCCAGTGACCTGATCAGCCTAGGGATGGGTGGTTTGGATCTCTGATATAGTCAAGGCATTGAAGCAGTAACCATCAATTACCACTCCAAGTAACCGGGATAACCGAACGGCCTCTTGAGGTGCACAATCGGGCACGGCGTTGACAATCATTTCAAACAACTTCTTCTGGCGGGACACCAAAAAGTCATTTAGTATTTTGCCGACCTCCTCGCATCTTTCGGCTGATGCGCGAATATCGAAATAAAGCGTGTCCGTCCGCGAATTGACATGAGTCCGATCGGTCAAACGGTTCAGGCATCCATCGGCACAGGTCTCCAAGTGATCAAGCAGACCGTCCAAATACCGCTCGGAGACGGCGGCTATGATGGCCTTTTTATCGCGGAAGTACCGATATAGAAGGCTTTGAGGCAACTGGGCCTCATCGGCTATCATCTGCGTAGATGCGCCGTCGAATCCCGCCCGCCGAAAGCACCGTGTTGCGGCATCCACGATCAGGTCAGATTGTGTCCGCCTTCGCATCGCCACCTTTTCACTTTTCGCCGGACGGGCCATATTCAACGCTCTCTCTGCTCGACGTTCGGAGCGCCCCCGCCAAGCGCCCGATACAAGGCAATGGCAGCCATGTACTCTTGTTGCTTCATTTGTAGTAATGACTGGTGCGACGCATAATCGGAACGTTGCGCATCCAGCAGTTCAAGACGGCTATCGAAGCCGGCTTTATAGCGTTCTTTCGAGAGCCGTAGTCGCAGGGTGGACGCGTCGACGGCTAACTGCTGGGCGGTTATTTGGTTTGCGTATGTCGCGCGCGCGGCCAAACCGTCTGAAACTTCCTTGAACGCAACGGCGACAGTCTTCTCGTACGTGACGACAGCGGACGACTGCCTCACGCTCGCGAGCCGAAGCTCACCCTTCAACGCCCCGCCTCGAAACAGGGGTACACTGATCTGGGGCGTAAAAGACCAGACGCGTTGATTGCCGGAAAATAACTTATCCAGGTCCGTGCTACCGACGCCATAATTCCCAGTCAATGTAATCTGGGGAAAGAACGCGGCGCGTGCCGCGTAGACGTCAGCATTCGCAGCTTGCAGGAGACGTTCTGCCTGGCGAATATCCGGTCGGTTGGTGAGCAAGTCTGAGGGTAACCCGACGGGCAACTGGGTCTGAATTCCGAGGCGCATAAACTCCTGAGCCTTGGGCAAGTCGGGTGGGAACGCCCCGCCGACAACCAGTTGAAGCGCCCCATTTGCTTGTGCAACGCCGCGACGAGCAGCCTCCAGATCGCTCTCTGCTTGCCGCACCAGCCCTTCACTTTGTGACAGCTCAAGTCTACCCACCTGCCCGGCGGCGTGGAGGGTCCGAGTGAGCTCATAAGACTGCCGCCAGTCCCCTAACGTTGCTTCCGTTATAGTCAGCTGAGCCTGCGCGGCGCTTTCGTTGATATAGGCTTCGGCAACGGCACTGATGAGCGCGATTTGTGCAGCGGCCCTGCCCTCCTCGGTAGCCAGGTAGCGCTCAAACGATGCTGACGACTGGGCGCGCAGCCTCCCAAACAGGTCAAGTTCGAAGGCTGACAAGTTGACAGACGCGCCGTTTTGTTCCTGCTCCGTCAGTTGGCCCGAGAACGGATCAGGGGCCCTCGACCGTGTCTGCGAAACGCTAGCATCCAAACTGGGAAAGCCTGCGGACCTTGTTATGCGGTGCTGCGCGCGAGCTTCCTCGACATTGAGCAACGCCAGCCGAAGGTCGTGGTTCTGGTGCACGGCGTGTTCGATGAGCGCCTGCAAGCGGGCGTCATTGAAGATCGCGCGCCAATCGGCGTCGGCAGCATTTCCGGTGTCAATGTCAAGGCGCTGGCTGTAAGTCGTCGGTAACGAGACTGCCGGAGTGAGTGCCTGCGGATTGGCAGCGCAGCCCGCCAACAGAAGTGCAACGAGAGAGGTGTTCAGTAGAATATTACGCATGTTCCTGATCTCCGGAACTTACATCTTGATTTGGTGAAGGCTTGGGCTTGCGCTTGAACTTCTCGGCAATTCCGACAACGACCACGTAGAAGACGGGCACAAGGATTACCGCGAGCACGGTAGCCGTGATCATTCCGCCGAATACCCCTGTGCCGATTGCGTGCTGGGTTTCGGCACTGGCGCCCTTTGCGATCATCAGGGGAACAACGCCCAAGGTGAACGCCAGACTGGTCATGATGATCGGCCTGAGGCGAAGCTTGGAAGCCTTGATCGCCGCATCCATCAAACTCATGCCCTGCTCCCGGAAGGCTTTGGCAAACTCGACAATCAGGATGGCGTTCTTTGCAGATAGCCCGATGATCGTGATCATACCCACCTTAAAGAAGACGTCGTTAGGCAAACCGCGCAGAAGGACGGCAGCGACGGCACCAATCAAACCCAGGGGGACAACTAGAAGGACCGATAATGGAATTGACCAGCTCTCGTAAAGCGCAGCGAGCACGAGGAACACGACCACCATCGACAAAGCGAGCAGAGCGGGCGCTTCATTGCCTGAAAGCTTTTCCTGCAACGATTGCCCTGTCCAATCCAGCGTGAACCCGGGAGGCAGCTGCTTTGCCAAAGCCTCCATCTCTTCCATGGCCTGGCCACTGGAGACGCCCCAGTTGTTGAAGCCCGAAATACGAACCGACGGATAGCCATTGTACCGGATGAGCTGCAACGCCGATTTTGCGAACTTGGGCGTCACTACGGCAGACAGCGGAACCATCGACCCGGATTCATTTCGGACATGGAGATTGAGAACGTCCGTGAGTTGCATCCGGAAGGGCGCGTCAGCTTGCACAACCACTTGCTGGAGACGACCGTTGTTCGGGAAATCGTTCACGTAGGCCGACCCCAACGCGGTGGACAGTGTATCCGATATGGTCGAGAACGATACACCCAGCGCCTCAGCCTTCTCTCTGTCAATCTCTAGATCTATAACCGTTCCGGCCGGCAACCCTTCCGGATAGACATACACGACTTTCTCGCTTTTGGCCGCAAGCGCCAGCAGCTTGTCCTGCGCCTCCATGAGTGCGGCAAAGCCTTGGCCGGAACGGTCCTGTAGTCGGACTGAAAAGCCGGAAGAATTGCCAAGAGCATCGATTGCGGGCGGCAACATGGACATAACCGTGCCCTCACTCGCCCCAGCCATCACCTTTCCTGCCTCTGTGGACTCTGCTTGCGCAGTGCCCTTACGGTCCTCAAAATCCTTGAGGACGGTGAAGGCCATGGCGGAGTTTGGCCCGGAGCCGGAGAAGCTGAAACCGAGAATTGACGTATTGGTTTTTACATCTTCACGGCCACCGATGTGCTTTTCGAACATTTTAACCGTGTCCAGCGTTCGGGCTTCCGTAGCGTCGGATGGGAGCTGAAACGAGGTGATGAAGTACCCTTGATCTTCTTCCGGCAAGAAGGCGCTCGGAAGAATGGTGAAGGACAGGCCTAACAAGCCACAGATGATCAGAAAGGTCGCCATGGCCGCGCGGCTGTGCCGCAGCGTTTTTCCAACGAAGCTCTCGTAGCCATTGGTCATTCGCGAGAAGCCGCGATTGAACCAGCCAAAGAAGCCCTTTTTCTCGTGATGCCCGGCAATGGGCTTCAGGAGCGTTGCGCACAGCGCGGGCGTGAGGCTCAAAGCAAGGAAAGCGGAGAACAGAATTGAGACGGCCATCGACACGGTGAACTGCCGGTAGATGGCCCCCACCGAGCCGCTGGCCAAAGCCATGGGGAGAAATACCGCCGTGAGCACGAGCGTGATCCCGATGACTGCGCCGGTGATCTCACGCATGGCTTTTTGGGTGGCCTCCTTAGGCCCCAGTCCCTCTTCTGCCATGATACGTTCAACATTCTCCACGACGACGATGGCATCGTCGACGATGATACCCACGGCGAGGACCATCCCGAACATGGTGAGCACATTCACCGAGAACCCGGCCATCAGCATCACCGCAAAGGTGCCCAGCAAGGCGATAGGCGCAACGATGGCCGGAATGAGCGTATATCGAACGTTTTGAAGGAAGAGGAACATCACGAGAAAGACAAGGACCATTGCCTCGACCAGCGTGTGCACCACTTTCTCAATCGAAATTTTGACAAAGGGGGCGGTGTTGAACGGAACCGAGTAGGTCATGCCCTTGGGAAGGTTCACAGCGAGCTCATCCAGCCTCTGCGCGACCTTGTCAGCCGTCGAGACCGCATTGGCGCCCGGTGCAAGTTGCAAGGCCAGCGTCGCCGCCGCCTTCCCATCCTGTCTGGACGAGAAATTGAAAGACTGAGCGCCAAACTCGACCCGTGCGACGTCTGCTAGAACGACCTTCGATCCGTTGGCATTTGCCTTCAGAACAATCCGCTCAAACTGACCAGTCGTTTCGAGCTGACCGTGCGCCACCAACGGGATCGTCACGCGTTGATCCGCGCGCGTGGGAGCTCCGCCGATCGCGCCTGGAGCAATCTGCAGGTTCTGCGCGGCGATAGCGGAGGTGACGTCGGAGATTGTGAGGCCATATCCGGTAAGTTTGTTCGGGTCGACCCAGACGCGCATAGCCCGTTCAGACCCGAAATTCTGCACCCGACCCACGCCCGGAATGCGCTTGAGCTCCTCGACCAGGTTACGGGTAGCGTAGTCGCTCAAAGCCACTTCATCATAACGCCCGCCCTCAGACTGCAGGCTGACCATCATCAGGAAGCCGGACGAGGCGGCTTCAACGGCCAAGCCGTTCTGGCGAACGACCTGGGGAAGACGCGGCTCAACAGTTTTGATGCGGTTCTGGACGTCAACCTGAGCCAGCTCCGGGTTCGTTCCAGGTTGGAAGGTCGCCGTGATCGTCGCTGTCCCGGACGTATCCATCGAGGACTCGAAATAGAGGAGGTTCTTGACGCTCGAAAGTTCGCGCTCAATCAACCCCACCACGGAATCGTTCATGGTTTGCGGGGTGGCACCTGGATAAGTCGCGTAGATGCTGATGCTTGGCGGTGCGACGGACGGGAAGCGCTCAACGGGAAGCTTGGGGATTGAAAGCACACCCGCCAGGATGATCGCAATGGCGACCACCCAAGCGAAAATGGGGCGGTTTATGAAAAACTGGGGCATGTTCGTCTCTTACTTCTCGGCCGATTTTGGCTGCCAGGGGATGGCCTTGACTTCCGCGCCCGGCGTGACGCGATCCATGCCTTCGACAACGACCTCATCGCCGGCCTTCAGGCCTTCGAGGACGATGTATTCTCCATCTACGACGTCGCTCACCTTGACCTGACGTTGGACCGCACTTTTTTTGCCGTCGACGACAGTCACGTAACCGTTCCCGCCCGCGTCGTGCTGGACGGCCTGTTGAGGCACGCGTATTGCGTTTCGTTCGGTTGCACGAGGCAGACGTGCGCGCACGAACATGCCCGGCAGGAGCGCTTGTTCAGGATTGTCGACAAGAATGCGGGCTATGGCATCGCCCGTTTGAGGGTCGACACTTATGTCTGAAAACAAAAGCTTCGCTTTCACGGCATAGGGTTGTCCATCGGCATCGAGTATTTCCAAAGGCGCACCGTCAGCACTTGACCCGCTCTTCGTGGCCGCTCGGAGTGCCTGCAGCCTCGCCATGGGCTGACGGACGTCGACATAAACCTGATCGATCTGCTGAACCGTCGCCATCGCTTTGGCGTCGCTCATGCCGACGAGTGCCCCCTCTGTGACATTTGCCGCGCCGATAAGGCCAGAGATAGGTGACGTGACCCCGGCGAACCGAAGGTCGAGCTGGCGACGTTGCAGCGTCGCTCGAGCCTGGGTCAAATCGGCTTCAGCCTCGTCCCGCGCCGCCACAGCATTGTCGTAGGTTTGTCGGCTGACCGCTTCACTTTCGGCCAAGGGCTTGAGGCGCGAGACCTGGAGCTGCGCATTTTTGTAGGTCGCCTCAGCGCGCTTGAGCGCGGCCTGCGCGGTCGCGACTTCCGCCTTAAAGGTAGAGGGGTCGATCTGGAAAAGTAGCTGACCCGCGTTCACCTTTGAGCCTTGCGTGAATGTCGTTTTCAGCACAATGCCACTGACCTGCGGTCGAATTTCCGCTGTCTTCACCGCAACAACGCGTCCCTGAAGCTCATCGCTCAGTGTCGCCGCGCCTTCCACGACCTTTAGTACGCGAACCTGCGCCGGCCCGGGCGGCGGTTCCGATGGCATCTCACCGCACGCGGACAAGAGGGCCGCAACAGCAACAGCAGTCACGAACATCTTGTTTGGCATTCGTCCAAACATCTCAATCTCCAAACAACAGACCCACTTCGGGCTTTTGCGGGTCCATATCTCGCAAGCGTCGAGGTTGTGTGGAGGAAATGTGGAGATATGGTGGAGCTTGGATAACGTCGTGTCGTAATTGTGGTACTGCCCTCGCGGAGAGATTATAATTCAGCTCATGAACGCACTTATACTTATTGTAGAGGATGAAGCCGAAATCGCGGAAGTCCTCGCGGCTTATCTTGATCGTGAAGGATTCCGGACGGTTCGCGCTTCGGATGGTCTTACGGCTCTGGACTTCCATTTGGCACTCAAGCCAGACCTGGTTTTACTCGATGTTAAGCTTCCCAAGCTCGACGGATGGGGCGTTCTCGCTGAACTCCGTCGACGGGGATCGACTCCGGTGGTGATGACTACGGCTCTCGATCAGGATCTGGACAAGCTGCAGGCTCTGCGCATCGGCGCAGACGACTACGTCGTAAAGCCTTTCAACCCCGTTGAAGTCGTGGCACGCGTGCATGCGGTATTGCGCAGGGCCGGCGACCTTGGGAAACAGGGCCTGTTGAGGACCAACGGACTTGAAATCGATCTCGAAGGCCATACGGTCGGCGTGCGGGTGGCTGACGGCGCGGAGACGCAACTGAATCTCACATTGACTGAGTTCCGTCTGCTCGTGCACATGGCCCGCAATCCAACGCGCGTGTTCTCACGAAGTGAATTGGTCGATGCCTGCCTGCCGGGCGGGGATGCGTTGGAGCGCACGGTCGATAGTCACCTGAGCAATCTTAGACGTAAACTTGACATGGCGGGAGCCTTGGGAATGGTGAACAACATTCGGGGCGTTGGCTATAGATTGGCACCAAGAGCATGAAGACCACCAAAAGTCTCGCCAACCAGATCGTTGGATCAACCGTTCTGGTTACGGTTTCGATGCTTTTGGTTTCAATCCTTGGCGTCTACTTTTTCTACGCGGTGGCACTCACGATTGCACCTCATCTTGTCGATATGACGGCCACCGTCCCTAGCAGCCTGGATTTTCTATTACTCCTCGGATTCTGTCTGCTTGGGTTGACGGTTGCCATGTTTGTGTCGGCCCGTCTTGCGCGTCGGATCGTTCTTCCCCTGAACTCGGTCGCGGACGGGGCCCAGCGCGTTGCCAGCGGCGATCTGACAGCCCGCGCCGTCCCGGGTGATCGGACACTCGGCGAAACTGCGGCGCTGGTCGACAATTTCAATGCGCTCGCTGAACGCTTGCAGAAGGCATCTGACGATCTGACACTGTGGAACAGTCTTATTGCACATGAGTTGCGCACCCCGGTCACAATTCTGATGGGACGTTTACAGGGGCTACGCGATGGCGTCTTCGCGCCCGATCCCGAGTTGTTCCATAGCCTTCACAAGCAAGCTGAGGGGCTCGCGCGTCTTATTGAGGATTTGCGGACGGTCAGTTTGTTTTATGGCGGCAGTTTGCGGCTCAATCGTCAGCCGACCGATCTGGCGGCCGAGATGCAAAGCCTCGCACTCTTCCTCGAATCCAGGGTCGTTGAGGCTGGTTTCTGGCTTGATTTAGACCTGCAGCGGTGCATCGCCGAAGTCGACGCAGCCCGCATCCGCCAGGGCATGCTGGCGCTCATCGATAATGCTTTGAAGTATGCCGATCCCTGCACCTTGCGCTTAAGGCTATCGGCGAGCGAAGAGGCTATCCGTATATCAGTAACCGATCAGGGACCGGGCATGGATGACGCGCTGGCCGAAATTGCCTTCGAAGCCTATCAGCGCGGCCAACCCGATCAGGACACCACGAGAGGCATGGGCATCGGGCTCTCTGCTGTCCGTGCCATCGGCGAGGCGCACGGGGGCACCGCCTCCTATTCAAAAGATCCATCTGGCCATACGTTCTCGTTGATCATACCTCACGGCCGTCCCCTCAGCGAGCCTGCGGCTGTACGTCTGTGATGCGAATGGCGTCTCGGAGGGTCACCGAGACTGTTCCACGCGTCGAATTATCGGAGACAGAAACCCAAGAAGAGTCACAACTCCCCCTAAGATGCCCAGAGTAACGAACAACCATCTGATACCGAGAACCTCTCCGAGCGGAGTCGCCAGCGCCAGTCCGACAGGTGCGGCCAACCCCATGATCGTGGACAAAAGAGACAGGACCCGGCCTTGGAGTTGGTTCGGTACCAGAGACTGTAGGAGCGCCATGAAAGGCGCATTACCCGCAATATAAGCTACGCCGCTTAGTGCCCACCACGCAATCGCCAATGCGAACATCTTGGCGGGAGCTAGCGCCATCAAGGCCAGACTCAGGCATGAAATAGCGAAACCTCCCAATATCCACATCACCCGCTTTTTCGGCGAGACCACTGTAACCAGCAGTCCACCGGCGATCATACCGATGCCGCCGATGCTTTCGATCCAGGCGACCTCAACGGCGCCGCCGTTGAAATGCTGCTTCACGAGAAGGGGAACTAGGGTGAATGAGGGCATGATGATCAGAACGACGGCGCCGATCAGGCCGTAGAGACGAAGGAGTGCCGGGTTGTTCCACACCACCCTAACGCCTTCCAGAAACTCTTGCCAAAGACCACCGGCCTTGTCTGGGGCCGCCTTAATCTGAGGTATGCTATAGACAAGAAGCGGCAGGATACCGATCACCGCAGTCAGGACGTCAATACCCAGCGCGTAGCCAATTGGCATAACACTAATTGCCAACGCGCCTAGAGGTGCTGCGGCTACCGTCATGATGCCGGCAAGTGTTTGATTAAGCCCCGCCGCCCGAGACAAGAAGCTCTCCGGAACGAGCATCGCAGTGCTGGCGGCGGCCGCCGGCTGTTGAAACGCCTGCATTGAGCTGCGTACGAACATCATTGTGTAGAGGTGCCAGAGTTCCACGGCATTGGTCAGGAACAAAGCGATCAGAACTAGCATGCAAAGAGCGCTTACAGCGTCGGCTGCAATCATAATCACTCGACGATCCCAGCGATCGGCCAGCGTCCCACCCAATGGGCCTAACAGCGCCTGGGGCAATAAAGCCACCATTCCGGCGGCTGCCAGCGCGGAGACGCTGCCTGTCGTGTCGGTGATCCACCAGAGAAGCACAAACTGGGTAAGGGCCGAGCCGACCAGCGAGAACGCCTGGCCTGTGAATACCGCCCAATATCGTCGCTGCCAGTTTGGACCTGGGTCGTGCGGAGGGACAATCCCAGATGATGTCGATGTCAGGTTTGCGACGTCCATGAGTTCACTACGATATAGACGTCCGGGCGTAGGTGCATGTTGCCAAAATGGCAGCGATCCCGGACAAAGCCCCGATAGTGGCGCGATAGAGTGGAGATTCCGTTGAAATTCGATGGAGATTTGGCGGACAAGTGGGGGATTTGATTACTTACTGCGATCAATCGCGGCTTTCACTTGGTTGCGGGCGTCATCGACGGTTTCGACTGCGGCTTTGGTGCCGCCTACAATCAGCACGCCAAGGCGCTCGAGCAGGCCCGCGTCGTTGTCTGACAAGGGTTGGCCGTTTAAGAGATTTCTGCCAAGTACGCCGACGATTTCCGGGCTCTCGGCGAACTTGCGGTGGTTGAGGACGGCGTCGGTTTCGATCGACGAAACGTCTATGACCCGGACAACCGACTGCCGAGACAGTTCGGCATATTCAGCCTCTTTAAGGTCGATGCGTCCCATTCTATCGACATTACCCCCCAACCACCTGGCGGCGCGCAGCGCCAGATCATCTTTTGAGATGAGAATCGTGAAATCGATCCCGCTTGTTTCCAGGCTGGTGAATTGTTCGCCGAACACATAAATGTCGATGTCGGGTGACGCGAGCACGACCGTTCGAACCTTCGCCGGTACCGTTCCGTGCTTGAGCGCCAAAGTTCGCAAGGATTCCATGGTCAACCATCCGCCCATCGAATGCGACAGGATGGTTATCTGGGTCACTTCGGGCACGGCGGAAATATCTTCAATCGCCTCGCTCAGAGCGGTGCGGGCGTAAATGGCACTTTCGCGATCATAGTTATAAGCCAAAAGCTTACCCCGCGAGGGCCAGGAAAACAGAACCGGCATCGCCTTCACCCCAGTGTCGGTTACGAGCTGCGAGAGCAGAAAGATACCAGGGTCGAACCTCGTATTGTAACCATGTACAAAAAGGAAAACGTGGCCTGATTGCTGTTGCGGGTGGCGGAGGAACCATTGCTCTAGGTCGCCTTTATCGAGCTCGGACATGCCAACGCGGTGGAACACCTTTTCATCGTTTGCTTTTGACGATGTGGACCATTTAAGCTGTCCAGGTCTGCGATTGGCTCGCGGCGGAACTGAAACCGTCACCCCCACCAGATGGGTCTCGACATCCCTCTCTCCCGAAAAGCTGGTGCTAGGGGGATCGTCCCTTTTTCGGTTCGTGGCGACCAGAATTTCGGCGCGGGTCGCGATAAACGCACCCGTCAGATGGGCTTCGTTCGGGGACACGGCTTTGATGGAAGCGCAGGCTGACATCAGGAGGCACGGAAGCATTAGACCGAGAAAAGTTATGAGTTGCATCGAGTTCTTTTGCATGCTCTTCCCGGTGAATCTTAGCGGCGTTCTGCCGTGGGCTTGGTGCCAGCTACCCTTGGATCGGATAAGTGACAACGGAAACGAACCCTACTTGAACTGTGAAAGATGGCGCCTGCCCAGTGGTCGTGCCGAAACTGACCGTTGTCATGCTCCCGGACCTAGCATAGCGTTCGAAGGTTAGGATTAGGTGGAGATTGTGCGGAGAAAAAATGGACACCGACACCGATTTCTGAACCTGCCCGAGCGCTATGTACATCCCGCCGGCGCGGAGTCTTCCTTCGATGGACCATTCATAGGAGCCCGAGTTTAGAGCCGCGTCCCGGCGGGGGTGACTTTTTGCCAAACACCTGGCGTCAGGTCTGACAAGATGTAACGCCGCAGCAGGTCCCATAACCCATGGGACGACAAACGAAGTTTGAATTGTGTCGCTCCTTGGGAGATCAGCACCGATGCAGAGTAAGATCGGCTCCGCCATTCTTGCGCTCGATGGGCCAGCCTCCTTCAACGCCGACAACCCAGTTGACATAGTGCATTGCCTCACGCCGAGACCCTCTCCTAAAGCACCCGCCGACAGCCTACCGGCCCAACCGGGGCGAGCAAGCGAAGTACATCGGGCCTGATTTCCTGACGCAGTGCGGCGGAAGCTTGTGTTGCTGCTTTCTTATCTCCGCTGCGGAGGGTTCCGACAATGCCCAGAAAATCCATCCTCACGGCCAGAGAGCGAGCGGGATTGCTCTCACATCCCATCCATGAACCCTTACTGATCGAGCACTGGACGCTTCATCCGAAGGACCTCGTCCTGATCAACACGCGCCGAAAGGCTGAGACTCGCTTTGCGCTCGCTCTACAACTCTGCTCCCTGCGTTACCCCGGTCGACTTATTGCCGCCGGGGACACAATCCCGGTGGAAGCCGCGCGGTTCCTTGCCGAGCAGTTAGCGACCCGCTCGGACGTGTTGCTGGACGCCTGCAAACGGGCGGCGACACGCTCGGAGCATCTGGACGTCCTGAGGCGAGCGTACGGCTTTCAGGAAATGACCCAGCCCCATCGGGCCGAGCTATTGAACTGGGTGCGAGGCATGGCAATTGCCACACCCAAGGCGCGCCCCCTGGTATTCTCACTGGCAGAGGAAATGCGGCGGCGGCGGATCATCATACCGGGCATTAGCGTATTGGAAAGGTTGGTGGCGCAAGCCCTTCATAAAGCGGAGAGCCATCTCTACGACGGCGTTCACGCCTCCCTTACAGATCTCTCCAAAGGTGCACTCGATGCGCTGGTCTCAGACAAACCGGTACACGGGCGATTGCATCAGATTTCATGGCTACGCGAACCGCCGGGACCACAAGGCAGCCGGACAATGTTTGGGATCACTCAGCGTTTAGATCTCATTCGGAAGATCGACATGACTCCTAAGATCGCGGAACTGATTGGTATGGACCGCCGTGTCAATCTGGCGGCCGAAGGCAAACGTCTGACCGCCCAGAACTACAGGCAAATGAATGCGCCGCGACGCTACACAACACTCGCAGCCACAGTTTTTGAGCTGGGACTGGACCTGACAGATCAGGCAATAAACATGTTCGAGGCTTTGATCGCCCGCTCTGTACGCCGGGCCCACCGTCGGCGCGAGGAGTGCGCCCGGCAGGAGGCGGCGAATAGTCAGGACGCTTTGGCCTTCCTGCGAAATCTGACAGCCCTAATTGTAGATGCTCATGACGCCGGTCAAGCGCTTGATCCCGCTATCACCGCGTTCACCACATGGGACGAAATCCGCAGCGTTGTCTGCAGTGTTAATCCAACACGCCGGTTGTCTGCCGAGAACAATCTGCTCGTTGACCTACGTCCCGAATATGCCGCCATACGGCGCTATGCGTCGCCTTTTTTAGCCGCCTTCGAGTTCAAGGCATCGGCAGGGTATCAGGGCTTGGTGAAGGCGCTCCTTGGATTGAGCCAGCGGTGGCACCGCAGTCCGGGCCGAATGACTGAAGCGGATTGGGCTGCGCAGTTCCTTCCGTTTGTGCCGTCGCGTGTCCGTCACCAGATTGTGACGGCCGACGGTGGCTCCGATCACAAAATGATGGAAATCCATTTTCTGCTGGAGCTCAAAGCACGCCTCGCGTCGGGTGACGTGACGGTCGTCGGCTCACGGGCCTATAAGACTATTGATACATACCTGCTTCCTCGCGGCCAGTTCGAGTTGATTCAGACGTCCGGCACGTTGCCCATCGCAGTAAACCCGGATTTCTGGAACTATATCGCCGCGCGTAAGGCTGAACTTGAGACATCCTTACAGGCAGCGGCGAAACATCTGGCGTCTAATCGGGGCGATACCCGCATCGGCGCGAAAGGCCTTCGAGTGCCAGCGGTCTTCACTGAGGAAAGCGAGCAAGCTGTGGCCTTTGCCGGCGTATTGTCACGTCATATGCCGACGGTCCGGTTGACAGACCTTTTAATGGACGTAGACCGAATGACAGGATTCACGGAGGCGTTCGAGCATCTCCAGACGGGGCGCCCTTGTACTGACAAGCGCGCCTTGTTCACAGCGCTCATCGCTGAAGCGACCAACTTAGGTCTCAGCAAAATGGCTCAAGCCAGTCCTGGCCGCACGCGCCGACAGTTACAACAAACAGCCATCTGGCACTTCCGTGAGGACACTTTCGCGCTGGCGCTGGCGAAACTCATCGAGGCCCAACATGGAGACGCGTTTGCTACGGTTTTCGGCTCGCCTACGATTTCCTCTTCCGACGGACAGCACATCTTTCTAGGTGCGGCCGCCGAGAACGCCGGGGAAGTAAATGCACATTACGGGCGAGATCCGATCATCAAACTCTACACGGCGATTAGCGGCCGCTATGCGCCCGGCTGTCGAAAGCGCCAAGCGGTCCATTGCCGCGTCGTTCGGCGCCACCCAGCTGTCGGACGTCATCATCGAGGTCGATGCCAGCACGCGTTTCTCTTGGGCGATCCTTGGAAGGGCCCCTCACTCGGAAGACGAACTGATTGCCCTATACGCGGCGCTGTTGGCGCTTGGCTCCGACCTGACCATGGCCGACCTAGTTCGAATGGTGCCGTTCCTTGACGCCGACGTTCTGGGGCGCATGGTTTTGCGACTGGAGTCCGAGCCCCGGCTACGCGCCGCCAATGACGAGGTTGTGCGGTTCATGCGCCAGCATCGGGTTGTCGGCCTTTGGGGGCCCGGCCTTTATGCGTCGGCCGACATGGTGAGCCTCGACGCCACCCGCCGCCTGTGGAATGCGCGTCTGGATCCCCGCCGAAAGGGTCCTGCCATCGGGACATATCCTCATATTCTGGACCAATGGTCGATCTTTTATGACCAGCCGATTGTTCTCAACCGGCGTCAGGCCGGGGCGACCATCGAAGGTGCGCTTCGCCAGACGATCGTCGACAAG
>NZ_JBKFEE010000025.1:0-23247 GCF_046503825.1 Asticcacaulis sp. W401b | reverse complement strand
GTGAGCGCTCATATGAGCACAAGCTGCGGTCTCAGGCGCGCAGATTTTCCGCGGTACACGCCGTATGCTTACGCTTAAGAGTCTGAAACCAAGGGATAAAATCTATAAAGTTGCCGACCGTGACGGTATGTACGTTATCGTCCAGCCGACGGGGTCGATCACGTTCCGGCTGGACTACCGTTTGAATGGGCGAAGAGAGACCCTGACGCTGGGGCGTTACGGTGGCGCAGGACTTTCCCTGGCACGGGCTCGTGAGAAGCTGATAGACGCTAAGCGGGCCATCGCAGAGGGGCTATCGCCAGCGCTCGAAAAGCAACGGGAGAAACAGCGCGGCAAGGCTGCGAAGAGTTTTTCCGAGTGGGCCGAAAAATGGTTCTTGGAACATCGGATGGCCGATAGCACGAGGGCCATGCGTCGCTCCGTGTATGAGCGTGACATCCTCCCGGTCTTTGATCGGCGCCTGATGTCCGAAATACTTCCCCCCGACCTGCGCGTGATGCTGGAAAAGGTCAAGGCGCGGGGCGCCCCGGCAACCGCCATCCACGCGCGCGAGATCGTTCGGCTGATCTACATGTTTGCAATTGCCCGGGGCGAAAAGGTTTCTAACCCCGCCGATGAAGTCAGTGCATCCACGATTGCAACCTTCGTTCCCAGAGACCGGGCGTTATCGCCTCGGGAGATACGCGTTCTGTTCGGCCAGCTTGAGCATATCGCAACCCTACCAACCATCCGTCTTGGGATGAAGTTTCTACTGCTTACAATGGTGCGCAAGAGCGAGTTACGTTTTGCGACCTGGGATGAGGTCGATTTCGAGAACGCGGTATGGAGCATTCCCAAGGAGCGAATGAAGAAGAACCGCGACCACAATGTCTATCTGTCGCAACAGTCGCTGGACATATTGGTCGCTCTGAAAACCTGTGCCGGTAATTCTCCCTACTTGCTTCCGTCTCGCTACGAGGCTGATCAACCGATGTCGAATGCCACCTTCAACCGAATAACTGCCGCCGTCGTAGAGCGGGCAAAAGGGGAGGGCCTGCCACTGGAGCCTTTCACCGTTCACGACCTGCGACGCACAGGTTCCACCCTCCTGAATGAACTGGGCTTCAATAAGGATTGGATTGAAAAGGCCCTGGCGCATGAGGACAACCGCACGTCGCGCGGCACCTATAACAAAGCTGAGTATGAACGGCAGCGTCGCCATATGCTTCAGGAATGGGCGAACACGATCGATGCTTGGATCGAGGGGCGCAAATACATGCCTGTCCTCGTGCCACCCGCTGCGGACTGGGAGATCCCTGACAGTCATGACACCTAATCCACTTTTAGGCGTTCTATTTAATCGGCTCGGTGGTATGGAATTGCCAAAATCGTTTTGAGGAAAGAGCCAACTGTTTGTCTGTCAATGCGAATAAAAAGGCGCTCAATTATATATTGCGCGCCATCTTCGCTCCTTAAACTGATTGCGCTCTTTCTAGGACGTGCGGGGGGCTTGGTGATTTCAGACTACCAAATCCCGGCAAATCTTGGAGTTTTACTCTCGCCGGAAAGGCCTCTATTTCCTGATTCTGGCCACCGCAGGTCTGCCTCAAAAATTACAGCCAAGCCAATTGCATCTGCTCTTAAGAGGGTACGGACATACGGGTAGCAATATAATTAAAGTCGGTAACGCGCACAGCGCCATCGCCGGTGCAGTAAATCCCCGGCTTCAGACTGAGAAAGCCACCGAACACATTGTGGTGCATCCCGGAAACCTCCATGCGCGTTGGATGACGCGTCCAGCTTCGACCGTCATCGCCCGAATAATGCCAGGTCACGACGTTAGCCTCATTAGTCAGGCGCAGGCGCACCTTGCGGCTTTTCAGCGTCTGACGGTTCCACGCCTGATCCTCGGCATATTGCCAGGTGCGGGTACGTTCGCCATCAAAGCCGATACCGACAAAGGCCTTGTGATTATAGAACAGCAGGAGCCCGGCCTCGGCCTCCCCTTGCAGTTCCAGCGTCACCTCGATGCGGTAGGACCGGTCCCCGACGCCGCAGGTCAGGGGGGCGCTGTCGGCGGGCGAGGTGCCGCGCCCGGTGATGCGCAGGCTGCGATTTTCCCGCTTTACCCGCGTCATCTCGTCCGGCTTGGGGTCGTGAAAGGCCCACTGCACGCCGAAACGGTCCTGACTGAAGTCATCTGAAAGGGCAAAACCCGCTGCGCCCGTCTTGCCGCCCTTTGGCTTGGGCAGGGGTTTCGACAGATCACCGCCCTTGGCGCGGAACCAACCGTCTTTCATCCACTCTATCGGCTCCAGCAGGGTCTGACGGCCCAGCGTGCGATAGCCGTTTTCATAGGCGTGATAGACCATCCACCAGTCGCCGGCAGGTCCTTCGACCAGTGTGGCATGACCGCGTGACCACCACGGTTCGGCGTCGCTTTGCGTGCGGACCAGCGGATTGTGCGGGCAATGGGTCCAGGGGCCGTGAATGGATTTCGAGCGGGCGGCAATGACCATATGCCCGGTCACCGGGCCGGCCGTACCGCCCACGGCCGTGATGAGGTAAAAATAGTCCCCATGCCGCAGAAGCTTGGGGCCTTCGGGCGCAAAGTTTTCTGTCACCCATTCGTCAGGATAAGTCCACGGCTGATAGGCGGCTTCCAGATCACCGTCGGTGGCCAGACCGTCGTCGGTCAGACGAATCTTGCGGATGCCGTTGACGAACAGATAGCGCTTGCCGTCTTCACCGACCATGTGGCCGGGGTCGATGCAGCCCTTGATTTTGAGATCGACCGGATCGCTCCACGGGCCTTCGATGCGGTCGGCCCAGATGGCAAAGATCGACCATTCACCCCCATCCGGCGCGGCGGGGATGTAGATGAAGTAGCGGTCGCCGTGCTTGCACAGGTCCACGGCCCAGATGGTGCCCAGCGGCTTGGATAGGGCCGGGCCGATGGGCGTCCAGTTCACCAGATCGGTCGAATGCCACAGGATCAGGCCCGGGTAGGAATAGAAGGACGAAAACGTCATATAGTAGTTTTCGCCGTCCTTCAGCAGGGTCGGGTCCGGGTGGTCTCCGGCAATGATCGGATTGAGATAGGTGCCGTTGCCCAGATCGGCCTTGCGCTGCCCCTCGATGCCTTTGCCCCAGCGCGGTCTGGGAGTTGACGCCGCTGTGGCGGGCAGGGCGGCGCTGGTGGGGAGCGCTGCCGCTGTGGCCAGACCGGCGGCAAACAGGTGTCGGCGTGAGGTGATTGTCATAGGTGGCGTCCAAAAGGTTGGGATATTAAGGCCTAACATATCGATTTCTAAACGAAAGTCTTTTTTAGGTTTGCCCTGTATCGGGGCAACCTGACGACGACACCAGGATGCAGCTTACGGGCCTTGCGACGAGCCCATGGAGCTGTGCTGCCGCTAGGGTAAGCTATAATTAGCTCCCCCGGTTCACACATCTCTGCCTTCAAAATTCGCTTACTTCTGCGCGCGTGCGACGGATTGTGACCCGACCTGCGTAAATGGTCTGACCAATATGTCGAATTCGTCAATCTTATGCGTTTCATTTAGGTGTTACGCACTTTTGGGATGGGCGACCGCAAAAATACGCAATGCGAATGCCGGGGAGTGTACCATGTCCAAACATTTTTTCAGCTTCGTCTCGGTGTTGGCGCTTAGTGGGGGGCTCACCGTGCCCGCCGAAGCGCACCGTGCATCGATCGTGGTCACCTCGCCGCGTCAGAGCTTCAGCTTTGATCGGGACTGGAAGATGCAGACCGGCGATGACGCCAGGGCTTCGGAAGTCGCTTATGACGACAGGACGTGGAAGGACGTCGTTTTGCCCCATGCCTTCAACGAGGAAGAGGCCTTTGCCTCGGACATCCACGCGCAGAAGACCGGTATCACCTGGTATCGCAAGCATTTCAAGCTGCCCGCCGATGCGAAACCCGAACACGTTTTCATCGAGTTCGAGGGCGTGCGTCACATCGCCGACGTCTGGGTCAATGGTCAATCGGTCGGTTATAACGAAAACGGCGTCATGGCCTTCGGCTTCGATATTTCGAAGGCCCTGAAGCCCGGTGACAATGTCATCGCCGTGCGCGTCAACAACGACTGGGCGGCGCGCGAACGCACGACCGGGACGCGCTATCAGTGGTCGGATAAGAACTTCTATGCGAATTACGGTGGCATCAATAAATCCGTCGCTCTGCACCTCACCGTCGGCGTCTATCAGACCCTGCCCTTGTGGTCGTCACTGGAAACCACGGGCGTCTATATCTACGGCAAGGACTACGACATCGCAGCCAAGGCTGCGACCATCCACGCCGAGTCCGAGGTGAGGAACGACACCGCCGCGCCCCGCACCCTGACCTATGGCGCCGAGCTCCGCGATCTGAATGGCAAACGGGTGGCAAAGTTCACCAGCGCGCCCGTCACCGTGGCGGCAGGGCAAACCGCGACGCTCAGCGCGGAACAGCGCGTGACGGGGCTCAACTTCTGGAGCTGGGGTTACGGGTATCTGTACACGGTGACCACGACCCTCAGCGAAAACGGCAAGGTCATCGATGCCGTCGATACGCGCACCGGCTTCCGTTCGACGGATTTCAGCAACGGCAAGATTACGCTCAACGGCCGCGTGCTGGTGGTCAAGGGCTATGCCCAGCGCTCGACCAATGAATGGCCGGGCGTCGGTATCTCCGTGCCGCCCTGGATTTCGGATTTCGGCAACAACCATATGCTGGAAGGCAACGGTAATCTGGTGCGCTGGATGCACGTGACGCCGTCGAAGCAGGACGTGGAATCAGCGGACCGTCTGGGCCTGTTGCAGGCCATGCCCGCGGGCGATTCGGAGGGCGATCCGCAGGACCGCCGCTTCGATCTGCGCGTGGATTTGATGCGCGACGCCATCATCTATAACCGCAACAACCCCTCGATCGTCCTGTATGAGAGCGGCAATAAGGGTATTACCGAAGCCCACATGGCGCAGATGAAGGCCGTGCGCGACCTTTATGATCCGCATGGTGGCCGCGCCATCGGTTCACGCGAAATGATGGGTTCGAAGATAGCCGAATATGGCGGTGAGATGCTGTACATCAACAAGTCGAAATCCAAGCCCATGTGGGCAACGGAATATTCGCGCGACGAAGCGGCCCGCGCCTATCAGGACGACTTCACCCCGCCCTTTCATAAGGATTCGCCGGCCTATAACCGCAATGTCGAAAGCATAGCGGTAGAGAACGTCAAGCGCTGGTGGGACTTCTACCGCTACCGTCCGGGTATGGGCGACCGGGTCAGCGCGGGCGGCGTCAATATCGGCTTCACCGACTCGAATTCGCACTTCCGCGGCGATAACAATTACCGCCGTTCGGGGGAGGTCGATGCCATGCGCATCCCCAAAGACAGCCTGTGGGTGCACAAGGTGATGTGGGACGGCTGGGTCAATTCGGAAGGGCATCACACGCACATTATCGGTCACTGGACCTACACGCCGGGTGTGCGGAAAGACATCTTCGTGGCATCCAACGGCGACAGCGTCGAACTCTTCGTCAATGGCAAGTCTTTGGGTAGGGGCGAGAAGTCAGACGGCTTCCTGTTTACCTTCAAGAACGTCAGTTATGCGCCGGGCGAACTGAAGGCCGTGGCGACCTATGCCGATGGCAAGACCTCCGAGGATGTGCGCAAGACGGCGGGAGCGCCAGTGGCAATCAAACTGACCCCGCTTTATGGGCCACGTGGGCTGATGGCCGACGGCATGGACGCCATGCTCGTCGATGTCGAAGTGGTCGATGCGGCGGGCAATCGCGTGCCGACGGCTTTCAATAAAATCAATTTCAAGCTGGATGGCGCCGCCGTGTGGAAGGGCGGGCTGGCGCAGGAAGAGATCGGCGCCAATGGTTTGGGAGACAAGAAGACGTCCACCAATTACGTTCTGTCTCAGGTTCTGCCGGTGGAAGGCGGCGTCAACCGCGTCATGATCCGCGCGACCACAAAGGCGGGCAAGGTGACGCTGACGGCTTCGGCGGACGGTTTAAAAGGCGCGACGGTCGCGACGACATCGAAGTCCGTGCCGGTAAGGAGCGGCCTGTCGAAAGTGTTCGCCGAGGACTATCAGCCCGTCAATCTCAAGCGCGGCCCGACGCCTCCGACCCCATCCTATACCGATACCAAACGCGGCGTGACAGTGGCCCGCATTACCGCCGGTTCCAACCAAACCGAGGCCGCCAGGTCGCGCGACGATAACGAGGCGACGACGTGGAATTCCGATGGCACGGCCGGCACGGCGTGGATCGAATACGACCTCGGCACACCGCAGGCCGTCAATTCCGTGTCCCTGCGCATGACCGGCTGGCGCGTGCGCACCTATCCCCTGAAAATCACGCTGGACGGGGTGGTGGTCTACGCGGGTACGCCGGAAAAGAACCTCGGCTATGTCGATCTGAATTGGCCAGCGAAGACCGGGCAGAAGCTGCGGATCGAGCTGACATCGGGCACCGAGGACCGCGACGGCTTCGGCAATATCATCGAAGTGACCAGCGATCGTCAGGGGGCTTCGACCGGTGCGGAAAAGGTCAAGACGGGGAATATCCTGAGCATCGTCGAGGCCGATATTCTGGGACCGGTTCGTTGAAAATTATGATTTTGGCGCCCATTGCGTCAGCGTCGTTTGATCCGAATTAAGAGCAGTTCCTTTTTGGTCGCGCCCCAGATTGCGTTGCGCGTGCGAATTGTTTGTGAAAGTACCCCCTTAGACGCTTATTGGGTCCTCTTGATCGTCAGGTCCTCGCTGTTTCTCGGTCGGCGTCGAAAAAGTCGCGCTCGAAATGTCCGAATTGCGGTTCCGGTTCGTCTAAAAACTAGGGCCAGTGAAGGGCTAAACTCAGGATGTCCATGACAAGCTTCAGAACCGTCCTTGCCAATGCGCGAAGAGCGGTCCTCCGAAAGGGGGCGCCGGTTCAGGACGCCGACGATCTGGTTCAGGAGGCTTTTTTGCGCGTGGCGCGCTTCCAACAAGCGGAAAAGACCCGACCTACCTGCGAAATTCGGTCGCCGGACGCGCTTTTAAGCAAGGCGGCGGTGAACTTGTCGATCGATCAGGCGCGGCGGCGACGGCTGTCGCCCGTTGTCGATCAGATGGAGGCGCCGCTGGAGCCCCCAGATCCGACGCCGCTGCCGGACGAAGTGCTTCGTAGTCACGAGCGACTGAGGCGGCTGGCAGATGGGCTAAACGCTCTGCCGGATCGAACCCGGCGCATATTGCTGAGTCGACGGCTGGATGGCAGGACTTTCAAGGAGATCGCGGCGGCGGAGGACATGTCGGTCGCGGCGGTGGAAAAGCAGGTGGCGCGCGCCACATTGGAATTGTTGAAGTGGCTGGACGGATGGTGAAGATGGACGCCGATGACAAGAAGCGGCTGGCGGCCGAAGCCTCTGCGTGGCTGGTCAGATTGCAGGACGGGGAACGCACCCTTCAGACTGACGCGGCATTTCGGGCGTGGTTGAAAACCTCTCCTGACGCGGCAGAGGCTTTCGCGCGCGTGACTGACCTGTGGGAGCTTTTGCCGGGCGCGGCGGCTCAAATGAGCCCGGTGCCCGCGAAACCTGCAAAGGCCTTTCCCGTGCGTCGGGCTCTGTTTCTCGGCGGGGCTATCGCAGCGGCCGTGGTGCTGGGGATCGGCGTGTCGCCTCTTCTCCGCACACAGACTCTAGCCTATGAGACCGGGGTCGGTCAGCGCGAGTCGGCGACCCTTCCCGACGGCACAGCCGTCATGCTCAATACCAATAGCCGAATTCTAGTCAGCTATTCGGCACAGCGGCGCAGGGTGACGCTGGAACGCGGAGAGGTGTGGTTCGATATACGTCACGACGCCGATCGGCCCTTTATCGTGTATGCCAGCGGTGAACAGGTCGAGGCGCTGGGCACGGCGTTCGTGGTGCGAGGCGATCCGCAGGCGGTGGCCGTGACGCTGGCGCGCGGTCGCGTCCGCGTCGGGCCTGCCGATGAGGACCGCGCCCCGTCGTCGAAGCTATCAGCCTCGGTTATCCTGTCGCCTGGCGAGCGCGCCATCGTAGTGGCAGGCGAGCGTTTGGTGGTTGACCGGCCCTCGTTGGAGGCGGTGATGGCGTGGAGGCGCGGTGAGATCATTTTCTCCGACACGACCTTGTCCGAAGCCGCGCGTGAGCTTAACCGGTATAACACCATGCGCATTGTCATTACCGATCCCAAGGTGGCGCGTCTTAGGGTTTCTGGTGTTTTTGAGACCAGTAATGCGCAGGAGTTCGCCGCGACCATGGCGCAGCTTAACGGGTTGCATGCGCGTCGCTCTGGGGAGGTTATCGAACTGGGGCGCTGACATCTATTGGTACAGGGTCTAAGGTTACAAAGCGGCATTCCACTGCCGCACATAAAAAAAAATAGGCGCGCCTGCCCATGTGGGCGGGACGAATTGCCGGAAGCAGGGGCATGATATTTGGACGCGCATCGGGCGGGTGGCTGCCCGGCCTGTATCTGCTGGGCACACTAATGGTTGCGGCATCACCTGCCGCAGCACGAGATCCCCTTGTCCTGAATTTACCTGAGCAGCCTTTGGCGGACGCACTGACGGCGATTGGGCGCAGCTATCGGGTCAATATAGTCTTTCCCCCTTCGGCAGTTGTCGGTCGGCGGTCTGGCGAACTGAAAGGGAATTATAGCCTCGATAAGGCGTTGGAGCGCGCCTTGGGAGAGAGCGGACTGGTCTTTGCGCGCACGGAGGGCGGCTCATATATGGTGCGCGAACCACTTGCTAACTCATCCTCTCGCCTCCCAATGCCCCCATCGACTGTGGCCGCGGCTGTGCCCTCTGATGAGATTCCGCTGATCGTGGTCACGGGTTTTCGGAACAGTCTGGTGCAGTCCCTGCAAGTTAAGCGCGCCTATGCGGGTGTCCTTGACAGCATCGTTGCCGAAGACATAGCTAAGTTCCCCGATAACAACCTCGCCGAAGCCATGCAGCGTATGCCAGGCGTGGCGGTCTCCCGCGATCAGGGAGAGGGGCGTTCGATTTCGGTGCGCGGACTGGGGCCGGATTTTACCCGCGTCGAAATTAACGGCGTCGAGGCGCAGGCGGCTACGGACGGCCTGACTTACGGCGTCAACAAGGGCCGTGGCTTCGATTTCAACGTCTTCCCCGCGGAACTTTTCGGGCGGGTGGACGTCCGGAAGACCTCCAGCGCCGATTTACCCGAAGGGTCGCTGGGCGCGACCGTCAACCTTATGACGCCCAAACCCTTCGACAAGCCGGGCTTTCGGCTGGCGGGCGGGATTCAGGGGAGCTATTCGGCGCTCAGTCAGCGCTATGGCTCGCGCGCGACGTTACTTATCGGCGACAACTTTCGCAACGATGCCTTGGGTATACTATTTTCGGCTTCGGTGTCGCACATGCCGCTGGAGGTGCAAGGCGTACACAGCGGAGGTTGGAATCAGGGCACGGGCAATGGCGGTTTCTGCATCCCGACTGCGGGCACGGGTGGCTTATGCGACGTAGCGCCGGCAGACCTTGCCCAGGCGAAGGCGGCCTATGCCTTGATCAACCGCGACAGCACCTACCACCCGCAATTCTACCGCTACACCAATTCGATCGGCGAAATACACCGGTTCGGCGTGACAGGGAGCGTCCAGTGGCGACCGACGGGGCGCCTGTCGCTGTCGCTCGACCTGCTCTATTCGGATTTCCACACGCGACGGCGCGACTACTATCTGGAGGCTATTGGTTTCAGCCGTGGCCTGGCACAGGGCGGCAAACCGGAAACCGTGGCGCGCGCTGTAGAAGTCGATGAAAACAGCGCGGTCACCTATGGCCTCTTCGACAATGTGGATGTGCGCTCGGAGGTCACGGTCGATGAATTCCGCACGCGCTTCGGACAGGGCGCGCTGCAGATGAAGTACAAGCTTTCCGACGCTGTGTCCTTTTCGGCGACGCTCGGCGCTTCGCGTTCTGATTTCGATAACGGTAGGGAACTGACGGTTCAGATCGACCGCTTTAATGTCGATGGCTACAGTTTCGACACGCGTCAAGGCGGTCAGGGGCATCCGAAGATCCTTTACGGTTTCGACGTTACTGATCCATCCAACTGGTATTTCGGACCTCGTGTCGTTCAGCCGGGCGGGACAGGCGGCGCGGGACCAGAAATTCGTCTGCGGCCCAACTTTTTGCGAAATGACTACGATATCTTCAAGATAGCCCTAAGCCACGACCGCGGTGCAAGGTGGCGCTTCGATGGTGGATTCGAACTGAAACGGTATGGGTTTCGCTCTGTCAGCTATCGCTTCGACGGCGGGGAAGCGAACTTTCCGTTGCCCGCCAATGGCCTGATGGGTTTGACCGAGTTGTTCTGCGGACTAGGCGTCATCGCCCCACCAGAAGGAACGCCGCGCTGTTGGGTCGTACCGAAGCCAGAAGCCTTTGCGGTGGCCTACGATCTCTACGCCAACAGCGGGCGCACGGCCGCATCGACGACCAATGTGGCGGCACGCGGACAAAACCAATCGGTAATCGAAAACGATCAGGCGGTCTTCGCCAAGCTGCATTTTCGCACCAATTTGGCTGGGCGGCCCTTGAGCGGCGACGTCGGCGTGCGGGCCGTTCGCACGCGACAGGCCTCTGAGTTCTACAGCAATGTGCCAACCGATGCCGAACCCGATGCTTTCGTTCTGACCCGGGTGGCTCGGACCTATTCGGATGTCCTGCCATCGTTCAACGCTACCTGGCGCCTGTCCGACGAGATGTTTCTGCGCATTGGCACAGCGAAAGTCATGGCGCGCCCGCCTCTAGGAAGTCTGGCGGCAGCGACGGCCATCACGGTCAGCGGGGCGCGTCGTCTGGTCACCACTGGCAATCCATTTATCGAGCCCATCCGCGCGGTGAGTTATGATCTGGGCTGGGAATGGTATCCCTCGACCGACAGCACCGTCTCGGTGGCGTTGTTCTATAAGGACATCTCGACATACATCCAAAACCTGACCTATGTCGCGCCATTTGCAGCGACGGGTCTGCCCGAATCTCTGCTGGCCAATACAGGAGTGGAGGCTACCGACGACTTCCACGTCACCAGTGTCGTCAATACGCCCGGTGGACCGTTGAAGGGGCTGGAGTTCAACTATCAGCACACTTTCAAGACATTGCCGCAGCCGTGGTCGGGCCTGGGGGTAAAGGTCAATTACACCTATGCCCATAGCCGCATCGATTATCTCAGTGGGACCCCGCCTGTCATCACTTCTCGCAATGATCTGATCAATCTATCGCGTCACGCCTACAGCGTGACCGGTTTCTACGAACTTGGACCAGTGCAGTTTCGTGTCTCTTCCAGCTATCGCGATCGCTACCTGATCAATGTGCCGGGCTCGTTCAATACCGATTCGAGCGGCACGGAGCCCGCGACCTACTGGGATTTTTCGGCCAGCTATGCCCTGACGCCGCAATGGACGCTTAGCCTCGAAGGACTCAACCTGACAAGCGCGCAGACCGTTACTTGGGATCGCTCATCCGCTCCGTTGCTCGCTGGCAGCAATCTGGCAGGCCGCCAAATCTATATGGGTTTGCGCTTTCGGCGCTGACCGCGAGCAGTTTTTCAAAAAAAATCGATCCGGTCCTGTCTGGAATGAGGATGTGGTTCGTCAATCCCAGTAAGCGGGAATGCAGCCTTGCGTTACCCGCATAGAAAAAACGGGAAACGGAAATGCCATGACCATTGAGAGTCAAGAATAACGCAAAATATTTATCGCTCCGTAATGGTGAGTAACGCTGCCCGTTGTGAATGGGTGGCGCGAATTTGCATGAATTGAATTCGGAGTTTTACTTAGTGTTATATTTGCAACATAATACATAATGGCATTAAATACTTCAATTTCTCAATATTTATGCTTGATATGTGAAAAAGGTTAGCGCTACCATTTTGGTGTGCCTGCGATGGCAGAGCGCGAAGTCAAACGCGACGACCGCAAACCGCCTCAGACGCGGAAATGACGGTCGTCAATAAAGCAGTCACAGGGAACACAACTCGATGAACTCAGGATTTAAGAGCCGGGACGCCATGCGCCAGCTGCTGATGGCGGGCATATCCGCCGGGGCGGTGATTGCCCAGTTATCGCTGACGCCGGCTATGGCGCAGCAGAACACCCCCCCTGCACCTCCCGCTGCGTCCGACGACACGACGACGATTGTCGTCACGGGCTACCGCGCCAGCTTGCAAAGCGCGCTGCGTACGAAGAAGAACGCCGACGTCATCATGGATGCGATCGACGCCGAAGACATTGCGGACTTTCCGGATTCGAACCTTGCGGAATCGCTTCAACGCATCCCTGGCATTTCTATTGACCGTGACAACGGCGAGGGGCGAACCATCTCGGTCCGCGGCCTAGATGGTGGCTTTTCGCGGGTGCGCATCAATAATATGGAGGCGCTGTCGACGTCCGGGGCCAACAATGCCGATGGCAGCCCGAACCGTTCGCGCTCGTTCGACTTCAACGCTTTCGCTTCGGAACTGTTCAGTTCGGTTCGCGTGCGTAAGTCGTCTTCCGCCGATGCCGACGAAGGCTCCTTAGGCGCGACGGTCGATCTGATCACCGGGCGTCCATTCGACTATAAGGGCGCGGCCTTCGCCTTCTCTGCTGAAAACTCCTATTACGAGAACAGCAAGTCCAGCAGTCCGCGGATAACAGGTCTGGTATCTAAGCGCTGGGCCGACGGCAAGCTTGGCTTCCTTATGTCGGCAGCCTATGCAAAGCGGTCTTCTGAAGACGACAACTACGCTCGTAGCCCGGGCGGCGTGGAATATGTCTACCGTTCGACTGACTATTTGGGCGACGAATTGCCGGGCCGGGCGGGTTTTGCGGCGCCAACGGGGACGCAATTCACCGCTCTGATCCCGACGACCCTGACAGGGACGGCGTTGACCGCGTACAAAGCCAATCCGGCAAATTACTACAACCCTGTTGCTAACCCACTGGCCTATGCAGAACTTACGGGTTCTGATCCGGTCGCCTACGCCAAGCTACACCCCGGCTGCGCTGCGGCGCTGGCCAAGCCGGTTGCCGAGCTAACGCCCACCACGAGCGGCTGTAACGACTCGTTGATCCGCTTCCCGGCGCTCGCCTCGGTTAGCCAACGCAATGTTGATACCGAACGCCTCGGTATTACAACGGGCTTTCAGATGCAGATGGCCCCGCGCACGCGCGTGTCGATCGATGTCCTTTATTCGAAATTCAAGAGTGAAAGCACCAATTATCAGTTGGGCGCTGTCGGGTTGAATCGTAACAACACCAATGCCAGCTACGCATATGGCGCCAATGTTCCGACAGCGACGGCACGCGCGGGTACCACCTTTACCGACGCTCAGCGTCGTGCCCTCTATCCCGGCGTCTGCTCTTCGGCTACGGAGAACGCGCTGAATGCCGGTTACGACTGCGGCACGGCACTTTACGGCACGGCTGTGTTGCCGGGATATGCCTATAGCGTAAATCCGAACAACCTCGATGCCTATGAATACTATACGAATCCATTGTCGCCGGGCTATGCTGGCGCTGCGACAACCCTGCCGTTCCGTGG
Organism: Asticcacaulis sp. W401b; assembly: GCF_046503825.1. NCBI lineage: Bacteria > Pseudomonadati > Pseudomonadota > Alphaproteobacteria > Caulobacterales > Caulobacteraceae > Asticcacaulis > Asticcacaulis sp. W401b. The sequence continues at coordinate 9,689 of NZ_JBKFEE010000025.1, read as the reverse complement.
CGACCTTATCGGACGGCCCTCGGTCAAGCTGAAGGCTGCCGAAGTCGAAGGTCAGAATGTCACCTATCTCGAGCTAACGAATGTCGATTGGCGTTCGGGCGCCGACCGCGCTGTCTATACGACGGAATTCGCCCAGGCCTCGTTCGAACTGACGCATCAGTTCACAGACCGCTTGTTCGGCAAGTTAGCTTTGGGGGTGTCGAATTCAACCAATGATCAACATGGTTATCTCGTAGAGTTCAACCGCCTGGACGCTCAGGAAACCTTCGTCTGGGATCAGCGGAACAAAGATAGCCTACCGGTCTATAATCCCGGCTTCGACGCAGCGAACCCCAATAACTGGGGCATCGTTAAGGGCTTGTCGGCAATGCGTCACTACCGCAGCTATACCGAAAACAAGTACGCCGGCTGGAAGACCGACTTCACCTACGACTGGAACGAAAACCTGACCTTCCGCTTCGGGGGAACCCAGCGCAAGTTTGAGTTTGAGACGCAGAACTGGTCGCGTGGCTCCGATATCGTCAACCCAACCGAAAAGGAAGCCAAGGTCAGCGTCGCTTCGTTGGGTAATGTTGTGGACTTCGGGCAGGGCCTCGATCTTCAGGCCGGTACCGTGACCAAGTTCTTCGTGCCTAACATCGAAGCCTTCGATTCCGTCTTCGGCTTCAAATGTGACTGCATCAACAAATATGGTGACTGGACCATCTCAACCAAGCGTGGCCGTGCCGCCTATAAAGTCTCGGAGGACAATACGTCCTACTACGCGCAGGTGGATTTCAAATACACCGTTCTTGGCGGGCGTCGCCTATCGGGAAATATCGGCGTACGCCAGGCGGAAACCGAGATTAACTCGATCGGTCAGAATACGGTCGGCCGCACAGTCACCGGTAACAATAAATATACCGACACTTTGCCGTCGGGGAACGTTACCTTTGAGGTGTTCGACAATCTGTACATTCGCGCAGCCGCGGCCAAGGTCATGGCGCGACCATCGCTTGGCATTCTCAGCCCGCAAATAACCGCCATCAATGTGCCGTCGGGTACCGACTTGTCGGCCTTCGGCTCCTTGTCGGTCGGTAACCCGAAGCTGTCTCCGTATCGCGGTAACTCATACGATGTTTCGGCGGAATGGTATTTCGCGCAGGGCGGACTGATCAGCCTCGGCTGGTTCCGCAAGGAGATCAGCTCATTCCCACAGACCATCTTCTACGAAGGCCGTCTCTCGGAATTCCTCAACGCCGAGGAACGCGAAGCGCTGAAATTGCAATTCCCGGGCCTAACCGGTGGCGACGTCAACCGACGCTCTTGGATCGATGCGGACGGTATGGTTCAGGCCCGTCAGACGCGCGATACACCGGGCGGTTATCTGCAAGGTTGGGAATTCAGTGTTCAGCAGGATCTGACTTTTCTGCCTTGGTATTTCAAGAACCTTGGCGTCCAGTTCAACATGACCAAGCTCGAATCCGAGTTCATGTACCTGGTCGATCCGGGGGCGGTGACGCCTGGTACTGGCGTCGTGACCCGGCCGGCGGTGTGGGCGGCCGGTCCGTGGCTGGGTTCGTCGCCTAAGGGTATGAACTTCACGCTTTACTACGAGACAAAAAAATTCAACGCCCGCATCTCAGTGGCCGACCGCGATCAGTTCTACAAAACCTATCCGATCGGCGTCGGCAGCTGCGATCCGGGGCTCCAAGCCAATGGCTCGGCCTGTAACTCTCCGCTAATCAACGAATTTGGCATTACCGACGGCACGACCAATGTCGACATGTCAATGCGCTATTCGCCCATCAAACGCCTCAGCATAACCTTCGAGGCTCTCAACCTGACCAATGAGGCCGGACGTCAATACGCCTACAATGACCCCGTACTGACCTCTTACAGCTCTACCGGTCGCAACTTTAGGCTCGGACTGCGCTACAAATACTAATCTGTAACGCATGATTTTGAACCCGTCTCCGTTCTCCCTGTGAGACGGGCTTCGGTCAACTTCGCATGGGGATACCGAGCGTCCCTATACGGCGCAGGTTGCGGACCTCCTGCCGCAACCTGCTTCTTTTTCGTTTTTCTTACGGACTCGCGGAGATTGTCTGGACCACTTTCACGCATCTCCGCATGACGCCTTATGGGCGCTTGTGGTTCCAAGCGGCCCGCACTTTCCAGCTCACCGCTGAGAATGGGCATGTACCCGTTGCTGAGGGCAGGGGAAGACGACCTCGAAGACTTAAGCCGTAACTTGCAGGCCCGGAGAGGAACGAGGAACACCCGCTTCAGGCATGGAAATGCACTATCGATCTGAAGGCATATCCGGTCTTCAGTGGAAACAGATAGAAGGATAGCGTTATGATGAATCGGCGTCACTATCTGGCCGGACTGATGGCTAGCGGGGCCTGCGCCTACACGGCGGGCTCGCAGGGTGCCCCGGTGGCGACTCGGGCAGAGGTACTCGACACTATGCGCCGCGCAACGCGCTTTATGACGGACAAGGTTGCGGTTAATGGTGGCTATGTGTGGTCCTATTTGCCTGACTTCTCACGCCGCTGGGGCGAGATGGAGGCCAAACCCTCGATGATCTGGGTGCAGCCTCCAGGCACACCGAGCATGGGCCACCTCTTCCTCGATGCCTATCATGCCACCAAAGAGGAGCAATATTATAAGGCGGCCGAAGATGTGGCGGGTGCGCTCATATGGGGCCAGCATCCATCTGGCGGATGGCACTACATGATCGACTTCGCGGGTGAAGCCTCTCTGATGGACTGGTACGATACGATCGGATCGCACGGCCGAAGGCTGGAGGAAATGCGCCACTTTTATGGAAACGCCACCTTCGATGATGGCGGCACGGTCGAAAGCGGCGAGTTTCTACTCAGGCTCTATTTGGAAAAGCGCGATCCGAAATACCGCGCGCCCTTGGAGCGCGTGGTCGATTTCGTCATCGATGCTCAGTACCCGGGCGGCGGCTGGCCACAGCGCTTTCCAATCAACCGAGAGTATTCCAACGGCGGTTTGCCGGACTATACGGCCAATATCACCTTCAACGACGAGGTGGCGATCAACAATACGGACTTCCTCATGCGCATCTATCAGGCACTGGGCGAGCGCCGCGTGCTTGAGCCGCTGAAGCGTGGAATGGGAATTTTCATTCTTGCGCAGCAGGGTGACCCCCAGCCGGGTTGGGCGCTGCAATATACCCCAGATTTGATCCCTGCCGGCGCCCGCTCGTCGGAGCCCGCGTCTCTGGCCACCCACACTACGCAGGCCTGCGTGGGACAGATGATAAAATTCTACCGCTGGACGGGCGATACGAAATATCTGGCGCGACTCGACGCGGCGCTCGACTGGCTCGATCGCATGGAATTGCCGAAAGAGAGGCAGCTCAACGGGTTCACCCATCCGACCTTTATCGAGGTCGGGACCAACCGTGCCCTTTACCTCAACGGGAGCGGCGCCTGGTCGGGCGATGCGCGCAACGCCGTCACCTATGTACCAGCCGACGGCGTATCGTGGGTCAACCGAAAGCTTGATGTCGCCCGGCTAAGGCGCGAACTGGCACGCGTCCGAGCGATGCCCAAATCCGAGGCCACGAAGGACTCGCCGCTTCTGAACAAAAGCGGCGTGCCACTGCCGCGCTATTTCGTGGTCAGGGACGTGCAAGGCTCAGATCTCAATATGGCTGAGGGCGCACGCGGCTCCATCGCGGATTTGATCGCCGGACTGAATGCCGAGGGCTACTGGCCGACCCCGCTCTACGCCACCAGTAATATCTACCACCCTGATGCCGAGGCCGAAAAACTGCCACCGTCTATGACGGCGAAAGGCGAGAAGATCGACGCGCGCGACACCTCGCCGTTCACCATTGCCGAGCCGGTCATCGGTATTTCGACCGGCACCTATATCAACAATATGAGCCGGTTGATCGGCTTTCTTGACACGTGAGGCGTATATGAAGACGAAAACCTTGCTCCGCCTGTTCTTGTTCGCACCCCTGGCCGCGGCATCGGTCGCAACGCTGCCCACCATGGCCGCCCCGATGGCAGAAGCCTTCCGCAATCCGGCCCTTTCGCCTGAAGTGCGAGCCAAGGACATCGTGGCGCGTCTGACGCTGGAAGAAAAGGCGGCTCAGATTCAAAGCGGGGCTGCGGCCATTCCGCGCCTTGGTATTCCGGCTTATGATTGGTGGAATGAGGGGTTGCACGGGGTCGCGCGTGCTGGGGAGGCGACTGTCTTTCCCCAGGCGATCGGTCTGGCGGCGACATGGGACACGCCGCTGATCCACCGTGTAGCCGACACCATCGCTACCGAGTTCCGCGCCAAGAACCAGACCCTGCGCAGCGCAGACGGCAGCACCAAGCGCTACCAGGGCCTGACCGTGTGGTCGCCGAACGTAAACATCTTCCGCGACCCGCGCTGGGGGCGGGGGCAGGAGACCTACGGCGAAGATCCGTTTCTGACCTCGCGCATGGGCGTGGCTTTTATTCAAGGCTTGCAGGGCGATGACCCCAATCACCCCAAGACCGCCGCGGTTGTCAAGCACTTCGCCGTCCATTCGGGGCCCGAGGCTGACCGGCATTTCGATGACGTTCACCCGTCGAAGCGCGATGAAACGGACACCTATCTGCCAGCTTTCCATGCGGCCATTACCGAGGCCCGCGCAGAGGGGATTATGTGCGCTTATAATGCCATCAATGGCGTTCCGGCTTGTGGCTACACGCCCTATCTTCAGGACCTGCTCAGGAAGGAATGGAAGTTCAAAGGTCACGTCGTATCGGACTGCGCGGCCATCGCCGATTTCTACCTGACTACCTCGCACGCCTACGTCAAAACACCGGAACAGGCTATCGCTTCAGCGTGGAAGACGGGGACGGACCTCAACTGCGACTTTGTGTCTAACAAGACTTTCGATCCTCAAACCACGGTCAACGCGGTCAAGCAAGGCCTCCTGAGCGAAGCTGAACTCAATGCTGCGTTAGTACGTCTGTTCGAGATCCGCTTCCGTCTGGGCCTGCTGGATCAGCCCTATACCGGCCCGTTTGCAGGTATCAAACCGACAGATTACGACACACCGGAACACCGCGCCCTGTCGCTGGAAACCGCCGAAAAATCGCTGGTTTTGCTGAAGAATGACGGCTTGCTCCCGCTAAAGGGAGATCCGCGCCGCATCGCCGTCATAGGCCCGAATGCCAATAGTGTCGAGGCGCTGGTCGGTAACTATAATGGCACTCCCTCCAAGCCCGTCACGATCTACGCCGGGCTCAAATCACGCTTTCCCAATGCCGAGGTCACCTTCGTTGAAGGCACGGGCTGGGTAGGGCCGCCGCTGGAAAACATCCCGGATAGCGCCTTCTGTGTGGACGCCGCCTGTACCCTGCCTGGGCTGAAGGCCGAAGAATTCAGTACTTTGAACTTCGACGGCACTCCCGCTTCCACTTCAGACGTCAAAAACGCCCAGTATCGCTGGGGCTGGCCAACGCGGCAGGCGCGTGAAGGCGTGGTACGTTGGTCGGGCTATCTTAAGCCGACCGAGACGGGTGGCTATCGCTTCCGCTACACGGGAGACGCCGGTTATCGCGTCTTCATCGACGACAAGCTCGTGGCCGATGTTTGGGACATCGCCTGGCCGACGTCGGACACCACCGTGCCGCTGGAGGCGGGCAAGGCCTACAAGATTCGTATCGAGGCCGCGCAAAAGGGCGAACGCGGCGACCACCGTATCCAGTGGAGTCAGCCCAGCGCCAACGACATCAAGGCGCTGGAGGCCGCTAAGGCTGCCGATTTGGTGGTCTTCGCCGCCGGTTTGACGTCGCGCTTTGAGGGCGAAGAGATGAAGGTCATGGCGCCGGGATTCGCCGGTGGCGACCGTACCAGTCTAGATCTGCCTGCGCCACAGCAGAAGTTGTTGGAAAACCTACACGCTTTGGGCAAGCCAGTTGTGCTGGTGCTCATCAATGGCAGCGCCATGAGCATCAATTGGGCAGATAAGAACCTGCCAGCTATTATCGAGGCATGGTACCCGGGCGGGGAGGGGGGGCGCGCCGTAGCCAACCTTATTGCCGGGGATTTCAGTCCAGCGGGTCGGCTGCCGGTGACCTTTTATAGGACCGCCGATGATTTACCGCCATTCAAGGATTACAGCATGGATGGCCGCACCTACCGTTATTTCAAGGGCGAGGTTTTGTATCCGTTCGGTCATGGGCTGAGTTACACCAACTTTTCCTATAGCCGCGCGAAGGCCAGCCGTAACTCAGTGACGGCTGGTGACTCTCTTGATGTCTCAGTCGAGGTCAAAAATATCGGCGGGCGTGAAGGCGATGAGGTAGTGCAATTGTACGTTTCTCGTCCTGGGGCGACTGCACCTGTCAGGGCGTTGAAAGCCTTCAAACGCATCAGCCTCAAGGCGGGAGAGATGCAACGAGTGACGTTCAAACTGGATCCCGCCGCTCTCAGTGTGGTCAATACCGACGGTCAGCGTGTAGCGGACGCGGGATTAGCGACGATCTGGGTTGGCGGCGGTCAGCCCACTGGGAGTGGAAGCCTGCCTGCGACCGCGGGGGCCGAGTTGAAGCTGAAGGTGAATGATCGGAAGGTGTTGCCCCGTTTCTGAACCGAGTGTCGACCGCAGTTGCGAGATCAACTGGCCAGAGGGGAAGGTACGGCAACGACATAACAAACCTCAGAAGGAAATGCTAAAATGACAACGAACAGGCGCAGTGCACTTAAGGGACTGGGCTTAGGCGCACTAATATTCGGTACGCCGCCCGCTGCAGAAGCTGTGGTGAAGCCAAAAGCCGCCACCACCAAATCCAAAACCTGGCCCAAGGGGATAGAGGGTCAGCGTCAGCCGGATCTGGGTGACGGCACCTTCCTCAATCCCATCATGGCCGGTGACCATCCCGATCCCTCCATCCTGAAGGACGGTGACGATTATTACATGACGTTTTCGACCTTTGACGCCTATCCGGGGCTGGTGATCTGGCATTCGAAGGACCTCGTGAACTGGCGGCCCATCGGTCCGGCCCTGACGCGCAATATCGGTTCGGTCTGGGCCCCGGAACTCTGCAAGCACAAAGGGCGTTATTATCTCTATATCCCGACCAAAAAGACCTCGGCATCGGGTTCAAAGACCACCTCATGGGTGATCTGGGCCGACCGTATCGAAGGCCCGTGGTCCGAGCCGATCGACCTCGATCTGCCGCGCCACATCGACCCCGGACACGCAGTGGGCGAAGACGGTTCGCGCTGGCTGTTCCTGTCGGGCGGTGACCGCGTGCGCCTCTCGGACGATGGTCTGTCGAAGGCGGGTGAGGTCGAGCACGTCTATGATCCGTGGCGCTATCCGTCCGACTGGATCGTTGAAGGCTTTGCCCCGGAAGGGCCAAAGATCACGCGGCACGGTCAATACTACTACATGATCCTCGCCATTGGAGGCACAGCGGGCCCGCCGACCGGGCACATGGTCATTGCGGCGCGCTCGAAATCGATCAACGGGCCGTGGGAACACCACCCGCGCAATCCGCTGGTACGCACGACGTCCGCGGAAGAAAAGTGGTGGTCGCGCGGCCACGCCACGCTGGTCGAAGGACCGGCGGGCGACTGGTGGGGCGTTTATCACGGCTATGAAAACGGCTTCTGGACGCTGGGGCGGCAGACCCTGCTGGCCCCGGTGACGTGGTCGAAGGACGGCTGGTTTGATTTCGGTGGCGGTGACCTGTCGCAGCCCATAAAGAAGCCCAAGGGTGGCAAACCGCATGGCTTTCAGCCTCCGCACGGGTTTGCCCTGTCGGACGACTTTACGACTGATAAGTACGGCATCCAGTGGAACTTCTTTAATCCGTCGCCGGACGAGAAAAGCCGTATCCGCCGTGAAAATGGCGTGCTGCATCTCAGGGCGGTGGGTGAAGCGCCCAGCTCCGGCGCGCCGCTGATCACCATAGTCGGTGATCCCGCCTATGAGATCGAGATGGATATCGAGATCGACGAGGGCGTGCGCGCCGGCCTGCTGCTGTTCTATGACACCAAACTCTATTGCGGTCTGGGGTTTGATGGCAAAAACTTCGTTACGCATCAGTACGGTATCGAGCGCGGGCGTCCGGCCAATCCGCACGGCCGCCGGATGTTCATGCGCCTGCGCAACGACCGGCATATTGTGACCTTTGACACCTCGTCTGATGGTCAGACCTGGCGGCGTTTTGACCGCGGTATGGAGGTGTCAGGCTATCACCACAATGTGCGCGGCGGCTTCCTGATGCTCAAGCCGGGCTTCTATGCCGCCGGGCAGGGCGAGGCACGCTTTCGCAACTTCCGATACCGGGCGCTGTAATCATGGTGGATTCGATCCAGCTCAATCGCCGCGCCTTTTGCGGTGCGGGAGCGCTTACGCTCATTACGATCGCGCCGGCTTTTGCGCGCACGCGACCTGTTGTGCGTGTACCGACGCAATACAAGACTCTGGCTGAGGTTTTTGCGGCTCTGCCTGACGCGGGAGGCGTGGTTGAGATTGCGCCGGGGGCCTACCGCGAAAAACTCAGCCTGTCGAAGCCGGGCGTGCATCTGGTCGGGAAGGGCGAAAAGCCGGAAGACGTGGTCATTGTCTGGGGCGATAGCGCCAAAATGGCCGGGGGCACGGGCAAGTCGGCATCGTTTACCGTCAGTGGCGATGGCTTTCGCGCCAGCAACCTGACAATCCAGAACGACTACCACCTCACTCAGCCGGACAATCCCTCTCAGGCCGTGGCCTTATCGATAAGCGCTGACCGTGCGGTTTTACGCAATGTCCGGCTACTGGGGGCGCAGGACACCCTCTATGCGGCGTCAAAAAAACCGACCCTCCCAAGCCGTCAGTACTATAAGGATTGCTACATCGAAGGGCATGTCGATTTCATCTTCGGCAATGCGCTGGCCTTCTTTGATCGCTGCCATCTGCATATCATTGAGCGGAACGGCGCCTTCATCACGGCCCACAGCCGCACGGCCGACAGCGAAACCACGGCCTATGTGTTCGATCATTGTCGCATTACCACGGCAGGCGAGGGGAGTTACTATTTCGGGCGGGCGTGGCGACCCTATGCGCAGGTCATTTTCCTCGATCCGCGCATCGACGGGCGCATCCATCCGGAAGGCTGGCGCGAATGGACGCCGGGCAAGACCGAGACCTACGCCACGGCGCACTTTGCCGAATACAATTCCAGTGGACCCGGTGCGGATGTCAGCCAGCGGGCCTTCTGGGCCAAGCGGTTAACCGCCGATCAGGCCGCAAAATGGCGGCTGGAGAGCGTGTTCCCCGATCGTAACTGGATTCAATAACGACCTTTTCCCACCCTCTGTTCGCGAACCGGCAAGAGGGAGCTCCTGAGTGAACCATGACCCAACTCCATCGCCGTAATTTTCTCACCGTTACCGCCGCGAGTGGTGCCGCCGCTGCTGTGGCGGCCCCCTCAGCAGGCGCGGAGACATCTGCGTGGGGTGTACCCGACGAGGGCTGGAGCCTGTGGATCGACGAAAAAGCTCCCTATAAGGACGATGTCATCTATCTGCCGACGCAGGCGGACCTGAAGACCCTTCCGGTCAATCCACCGACGGGAGGGTGGGGCGCGCTGACCCCCGAAGCCACGGTTACCCTTCCGGCCACGGTTGAGCAGCATTTCTGGGGCCGCTTTGGATTGCGGCCCTATACGGGCGATGAATACCGCTATGCC
>NZ_JBKFEE010000024.1:0-24994 GCF_046503825.1 Asticcacaulis sp. W401b | reverse complement strand
TTTCCAGTACGAGCGATCTGGAATAAATCTTGCTGTTTATCCTATGTGTGTTCCACTTTGGTTGTGTCGGAGGGGTTGAGATGATTAAAGTTGAGGGTTTTGACTTTCCTAAAAATGGAATCCAAACATCGTCCGAAAAGAGAGACAATTTTCGCCCAGTTAATACTAAAATTCTTAGCCAAAGTAAAAATGGGAAATCATTTCCATTTATAAGAATTGCGGATGTCATCATCAGCTTGTTTGCATTGATTTTCTTTTTGCCAGTTTTTGCGCTAGTCGGAACAGTTATAAAAATGCAGGACGGTGGACCGGTTTTATTTTCGCAGTCCAGGATTGGGCACAAAGGCCAGGAATTTCAATGTTATAAGTTTAGAAGTATGGTATCCAATTCTGACAAAGCGCTCTCTGACTGGCTACAGATAAATCCATTTGCGCGTGTGGAATGGGAACGAGACCACAAGCTCAAAAACGACCCACGAATTACAAAATTCGGAAAGTTCCTTCGTAAGACCAGTATCGACGAGCTACCTCAACTTTGGAATGTTTTAAAAGGAGACATGAGCTTAGTGGGTCCTAGACCGATAGTGAAGTCAGAAATCTCAAAGTATGGCAAGAGTTTTTCATTTTATTGCTCCGTAACACCCGGTGTAACAGGTCTTTGGCAGGTATCCGGTCGAAACAATGTGTCGTACAAGAGACGAGTTGCGTTGGACCGTTTGTTCGCAAAAAAGAAATCTCTGGGAGTATATTGCAAAATACTTATCTATACTGTTCCCGCTGTACTTTTTCAAAAAGGATCTTATTAGATAATTTTACCTAAACTGTGGCGGGTCATCCACGGTAGGTCTCTATTTGATAACGGCGAATTGATTACTTTTCGTTCAAATTGGGCGCAATATTGTAAATGATACAGTGTTATAAATTTTTTTATTGGGCACCAAAACGGATATAATACAGCATGGGTTTATATTAAAATATACGAAAAATTTCTATTTTCGTTATTGGAAAGATTATTAATGAAAGTCATTTATTTATCGCCTTACTTCTGGCCCGAGGTGATCGGCTCTGCCAAATATTGCACGGATGTAGCGCAGTATTTGGCGGGCAGAAAACATGACGTCATTGCTTATGCTTTTCGCCCCCATTATCCTACAGTCGACGGCTTTGAGGCCTGGCGCGACGGATCTAGAGATAAAGAACGGTATGAAGGAATAACACTTTATCGAGTTCCGTCAGTTCAGCGTAAGAATGGAGGATTTGGCGCGCGATTTAAAAATGACTTTACCTTTTTTTCAAGAATAGTGATTGCGGCTTTTTCAAAGGAAAGCCAAGGTGCGGATGTGGTTGTAGCATACATCCCCTCCATACTAACGGCTTTGTCTGGATACATCATATCACTCATTAGAGGAGCACGACTAATCGTGGTGGTTCACGACATTGAAAGCGGCTTAGCAAAGTCGCTCGGAATTGTTACGATGCCGCTTTTGGTCAAATTTATGTCCTTTCTGGAAAAAATTGTTTTAAACCGAGCCGATCGAATTATTGTCCTGACAGATGGCATGCGGAAGTATTTAATACGAAACGGTGTAAGGAGAGAAATAATCGTTCTGCCGATTTGGTCCACTTTAAGTGAATTAAAATCTGAGCAAAAAAAATCGATTTCCATTGGGTACAGTGGAAATTTCGGGAAAAAGCAAAATATAGATCAAATATTGCCCCTTATTAAAGACATCGGGGATAAATATTCAAATTCTCAAATTATACTACGCGGCAACGGATCCGAAAAAGCGAGAATTATTCAAGAAATTGATAAATTTGATATAAAAAATGTTCAGTTCTTGGATCTGGCACCCACTGAAAAACTTTCAGCGGCTTTACAAGAGATAGACATCCATCTTGTACCCCAAGCCGTTGACACAGGAGATTACGCAGTTCCGTCAAAACTTGTAAGTATAATGGCCGTGGGACGACCTTTCGTGTGCATCGCCGAGGCTGGCTCGACGATAGATATGATTTCAAAAGAAAGCGGCGCTGGCATCTGCGTACCAAACGGGAACTATGCCATGCTTTTTTCTGCGGTAGCCGAATTGTTTGAGGATTCTGAGAAGCGTAGTGAAATGGGTCGAAAGGGGCAAGATTACGTGCGCTTACATCTAGATCGCGAGATAATAATGGAAAAATACGCAGGTGTTATCGAAGGATGACGACCTATCACTGTAGATCGGCGTGGAAAAGGGGCTCTGACGCAATTTTGGTGCAAACGGGTTCAATAAACATCCACCAACCGCGCCTGAAGAAGATCGATCTTGGCGCGGCCGTACATCTGGCGCTCCACGAGCTTCAGTTTAGTGATCTGTCCCTCTGTCTGGGTAATTGCTCACGTGGTTGGCGTGCGAGGCTACGCGACGGCGAAGTTTCCGTCGACGAGGACGCGGATCGCGGCGTAAGGCATCAGGCCGCGTAGGCGTGCAGTGCCTGTGATTGAGCGATATCCTGCGTGTATGTCGGCGCCCCATTGTGAGCGGAAGCCGTTTGTCACTTTTCGGAAGACGACCGACGGTCTGATCTCTCGCTCGGAGACATTGTTGGTGGGTGGCACCCTGGGATCGGTCATGAAGACGAAGAACTTGGTCCGCCACGCCTTAATTTGCTTTTTCAGATAGGCCCCGGCCGGATGGGCCGTTGGAATGGCAAGGATTTTATCGAGTTTGTCGTCTGCCTTGGCTGCATAGGCGCGAAGGGTTCCATCTTTCAGGTCCCCGCTTCGATGTCCAACGCGGATACACCATCGCAGATGGTCGCGTATTTTCGGGGCAAAGACCGTGTCGCCGCAGTCGATGGCATATTGTACGTCGCGAAGAACGTGGGCCAGACAGACCTGGTGATTTTTGGCTAGTTCCTGCTGACCGGCATAGCGGTCGCTGATCCAAACGTCCGGATAATGGCCCGCCATCACTTCTTGCGGAACGGACTTGGCTCGGCTCGGCGCGATCTTATGAAGGACCGCCTTGTCCGAGGTGAAGCTCCATTGCCATTGGGTGATACCGCTGACGCGCGTCGTGGTTTCGTCGGACGCGACGACGCGGGCGGTTCGCAGTTGAGCGGCAATGGCCTCGCAAGCCGTTGCCATCTTGCCTTCAAGGCCCTTGAAGATATTGGTCAAACCGCCTTCGGATATCTTCAGGCCGAACAGTTCTCCCATGACGCGCGACAGCCGCTCAAAACTGACATGGTGAGAATGGTGCAAATAGGTGACCAGTGAACGGATTCCAGGACCAAACGGTGAGCCGGTGGGCATCGAGGCGGGCGCGGCAGCGCGGAAACGCCGACCGCATCCGCAACGCCCGCCCATGAGTTCGACCCGCGTAACTACGGGGCGTATCGGCGGCAGGTCGATATGGTCGTAGCGACACCGAATGTGCTGGGAAAGCCGTGACACATCGGCATGGCAGTGGCGACACTCAGAAGCATACACGCGCTCTGTCCGATCAGGATTGTCGGCCAGCCGGCGCGAAACGCCCGGACGCGACGGGCGAGGCTTCTTAGCCCCGCCACCCGGCCGGTTCGGCTTACCAGGGCCGTCGCTCGATGGCGGCTGATGCGAGTTCTTCGAAGTCTTCCGCGCCTTGCCGCCGCGCCGCTCAAGGTCATTCAGCCGCCGGACCAATTCCTCGATCATAGCCCCTTGCTGGCGCAGCAGATCAGCTTGCTCTGCAATCAGCGCGTCTTTTTCTTTATCCGAAAGAGGACGAAGCGGAGGACGAATCATGACCCCATGGATTCAGAACCCGATTCATCGCGCAACCCCAAATCTGCCAACCACGTGAGCAATTACCGGCTTCAAGCGCTTCCACCCGAGCGGCCTTTTGGGCCATTTCCAGAGCAAACGCCATCAGCGCGGCTGGATCTTTCGGGAGGATAATCGAGGGGGCCGACATGAACGATTTATACCATGCAAACCCCTTATCTGCATGGGATTTCTTCAGATTTTCGGACTAAATTTCCCTATCCGGCAAGGCGGGGACGAGCCACCTTCTCGGGCCGAACCCGCTTCCAGTCGAGCCCGTCCAAAAGGGCCAGCGCCTGCGCCTGGTTTAAGCGAATACGCGCGTGCCCGACCTTCGGCCAGCAAAAGCTTCCCGTCTCAAGACGCTTCGATACCAGGCAAACCCCAGTGCCATCAAACCACACCATCCGAAGCCGGTCGGCCCGCTTAGACCGGAACACATAGACCGTCCCGTTGAACGGATCGTGACCTGCATCACGAACCAGACCCAGAAGACCATCCATACCTTTTCGGAAGTCGATAGGCTGGGCTGACAGCAACACCTTGACGCCAGCTGGGATCATGCCGCGCGTACCGCTCGGATCACTCGGGCAAGCGCCCGCTCATCAACCGACCCCTTACATCGCACGACCGCGCCGTTGATCTCAATCTCGATTGAGCCCTTCTCTTCAGCTCGCCGCGCTGACACATCGCAAACCGTCTCAACCAGCCCATGATCACGGCAGTACCGGCGCCATCCAAACAGCTGCGACGGAGAGATGCCGATCTCCCGGGCCAGAGCCGACGCGTTCACCCCAGGCATCATCGAACGCGCCGCCATTTCCGCCTTGAAGTCCTCAGGCCAGTCGCGGCGCACCCGCCCGACCCTCCCGCTTGTCACAAGCTCCACAAACTGACTATTTCTAGTCGCATGCATAGGCGTAGCCATAGAAGTTCATACCCCGTGTATCAAAACCCGGCATTTTCGAACTTTTCAGGCCGCCAGAAAACACGGGGTGGGGCTTACGCTTACGGTTGGACAGCCAGTTGTCGCGCATGAACTGCCAGACGTTTTCCTGTGGGTTAAGCTCTGGCGCTTTGGCAGGTAATGGTAACAGCGTGATGTTCGATGTAAGCATACGGCGTGTACCGCAGAATATCCGCGCGCTTGAGACCGCAGCTTGTGCTGATATGAACGTTCATAAGTGCGTACTTACGAGCGCAAAGAGTGGCTCGGCGTTCAAGTTGTCGGCGGCTTCTGTCTGCGCTTTCTGTTCTGGCGCTGGGTTTCGCGCCTGCGCGCCTCATAATGATCCCGATTGTCTTCGTGAGCCTCACGGAGGTAGGTGATGCCCTCTGGAGTGAAGAGGGTGATGGGACTGCTGTGGTCTGGTGATGCAGGGTAATTGTCGTATGCGGTGTAGCAGCCATCACCTCACACCTCTATCCTCGCCATCAGACCTCCAGTTAGTTCACAAATGACTCATCTGTGAGCTAACTTGACGCCAAATTCCCAGTTCTCAAAATCCATACCCCGGACGATTACGAACTATTGGCCGGCCAGGGGCTTCTGAAATGCTGCAGCAAAAGGCTTGACAGAAGACCGCACTCGATACATCGCAATTTCGCTAAGAATCTTCTTGCATCCCGGGCGGCAACCACAGAAGCAATTACCTAAATTTTCGTCCGTACCGCCTGAACAACCGCAGCCCGGCAGCCAAACAACTCTATCAATTCTCGATGAGATTTAGCGGACGAGCGATACGAGCCCATTATAAATATCTTCAGCCGCAGCAGAGGGGGAATATCTTTGAATCAAACTCAGGCATTTAGAAGAGGTTTCGGCGACACTATGAGTGAATAATGCCTCCGCCCTTAACAAAGCATTATAGAGCCCGTTTGGATCAAATAAATCGAAACTAATTCCAGTTATATCCTCTATTACTAATTCTGGAACACACCCGCAACGATTGCTCACTATTGCCGGACAGCCAAAGCTAAAAGCCTCATTAACAACCAAACCCCATGGCTCGCTATAACTAGGTAAAATTAAAGCCGATGCGTCCAGGTATTCTTTGTACAGATCATCTCCGGATTTTGGACCCAGAAAGTTCACCGAAGCACCTAAATTGAGACGCTTTGTTAGCACCTTCAGGAACTCCTCCTGCGGACCGCTACCCACAATTCGAAGCGTTGCATTTGGAGAATTTTCGATATAGCGACTCCAAGATTCAATTAGTACGTCTAACGACTTCTCGGGCGACAGGCGGCCAACATATAATAAACGTGGTGAGTTTGAAAGC
This sequence comes from Asticcacaulis sp. W401b, assembly GCF_046503825.1. Classification (NCBI taxonomy): domain Bacteria; kingdom Pseudomonadati; phylum Pseudomonadota; class Alphaproteobacteria; order Caulobacterales; family Caulobacteraceae; genus Asticcacaulis; species Asticcacaulis sp. W401b. Next base: position 18,925 of record NZ_JBKFEE010000024.1, on the reverse strand, counting down.
AATTTTCTAGATTGAACTCTTTTATCAGTTATCAGCGAACGATCATAATCTTTAGGTAACGCTGCAGATTGACAACGGAATGAAATTTTTTCCTCACGGACTCCAAAAGACATAACGTACTCTTTTGCACGTATACCATAACAAAAAACTCTATCACAGCTCCTCAAGAACGCAGATTTGAACATTGATTTAATGCGAGTTTGTGGATTGTCAAAAGCAGTTGAGTCGCAGAAGACGCCGATTTTTGAAGATTTGAACTTCAAAATAAGTAATTGCACCCAGTATTCTGGCTTATCGTACCCTGCAAGAACAATGACATTCGCTTTTGACAACGCAGTCCACCGCGCAGCAACGAAAATTCTTTTCCAAACAGGAATTTTATCAAGGGATCCTTTAAACAATAACTTATATTCATATTCGTGGTAAGATTTGTCGATGCCTGAGAGATTTACGCGATTTCCTTCCGTCTCTCCGAATTGAAAAACATTTAAGCTATGGCCAAGTTTTGAGCATAAATTGTTGAGCTCAGAGAACACCACCGCTTTATATTTTGACCACATTATGTTGTGCCAAATTTCTATTTTCATAAAGTCCTCGCTAGGTGAAAATTATTCATGCTGAAGTCTAACGGAGACACTCACGGACTCGGATTACCCTAGCTGGGGATCCCCAACAAACTGTGCCTGGTGGTAAATCTCTTGTGACCATTGATCGAACACCTACGACGGCGCCCGCACCAATCTGAATACCTGGCATCACAAACACTTGCGACGCCAACCAAGATTGGGCGCCGATTCGAATGGGATGCGCTTGAATGGCGAAATCATTACACTCAAAATCATGCGTGCCAGTGCATAAGTAGCAACCTTGTGATATGACAGCGTGTTCCCCAATCTCGATTGGAGCTAGATTGTAGATTTCTGCGCCGTCGCCTACCCACGCATGGTCGCCTATAGTTAAAAACCAAGGATAAGTTATACGAACCGAAGGCCGTATTATTACTCCCTTTCCTATGCGGGCACCAAAACATCTAAGTAACCATACCCGCCATCCATACAATACTTGAGGCGATGTACTAAACAGCAACGCGCGGGCAAGCCACCACAATTGAACGAACCATCCTGATCTGCCTCGAAATCCCGGCGGCACGCGAAACTTGCTCAAATCCTGATAATTCATCCTCTCAATGCTCATATAAAAAGCCCAATAAAAAGATCGAGGTCAGCTCTAGACGTTCTTAACATTTCAGATTGTCTTTCAAAGCACCTCGCGCGTACTTTAGAAAATAGGTCCGGATCCGCCTCTAGCTTCAGAAGCCTCTCAACTAGCGGATTCAGAAATTCTGCATTAGGATCCAGCAAAGTATCATCTGCACCTAACATGTCAGCCAAACTGCCGCGGTTGGTAGTTGCTACTGGTAAGCCAGCTGATTGCGCCTCGTAGATCACCATCGGCTGCGCTTCGTTAATATAAAGGCTTGGAAAAACGAAATAGTCAATGGATGCGAAAAAGTCTGCTTTTGCCTGCCCGTAAACAGGGCCAATATATTCGAGTCCGTGATTTCGTTTTTGTGCATCCCTTATGTAAGCGGCGACTTCTGGATCGGTTACTGGACCGGCTATTCGAGCGGCAACTTGAGAACCGTTCGCTCTAAGCATTTCCACGATAGTAAGAAATCTCGCTATTCCTTTTTCGAAGGAAATATTGGACAAATATCCAATTGTAGACAGCGGCCGATCGCGATTGGTGAAATTTGTCTCCACTGGAAAAAATGCCAAATTACTAACAACGACACCGGATTTTAATCGGTATCTTTTTTTGAAAGCAACCGACATTGAATGTGAGAGAAAAATATGCTCATCAATCATATGTGAAATTATTCGAACAATTGCATTATCCCTATCAATATAGGCGTAGCTGTGGTGATGGATAATCAATTTGTGCCTACATATATTTGATATAATGCAACTCACCAAGTCATAAAATAGCCCGAGACCTCCAGATAAAGATATATATACAATAGTATTCCGTCCAAATTTAGGTAACGCTAACCAAAGTTTAACGAAGCGCAATATTCGATTAAAATGATATATAAATCCGGTTCCTGTCGATGAAATATCAAACAAGAAAGGCTCTATTCCAGTGTCTGTAAGTATTTTCGCTACTAGCTGAGTTACCTTGGAAGCCCCGTGAGTCGGTGGCGGGAATGGTCCAGCTAATATAACTTTTCGTTTTTTTTCCATTAATATTTACTTTAATTTGATTAAACATTTTTTCTTTTATTACTGGTGCATTTTTCTTTTACATTACATAATAATAACAAGAAATATTATCAAGTCCAACTTTGCCGCCCGTTAAAAGGACATTAGATAGGCTTGCTTCGCAATTTAATTTCACCATCTACGATTATTGTAAAAGTAGCATCGGGAATCAACTCGAACTTGGAAGCCAATGGCGTTGAATTCGTGAGGCTAGACGGCTTGATATGTCCGTAAACCAATACTAATTGAAGGGCGTAGATGCCTGCCCTTTTGGAGGCCCGTGTTCCGGACGCAGGCCATGGAAAATGGTGTCAAGGGCCCCAATTAGAATTTGTTTCCTTCTATGTAAAATTTCAGATCCAAACGAATGCGCAGTATTCATTATAGATTGATATACCTGAGATTCGCTAAGTCTTTTTCAGGACGCCAGCGTTTCATAGCCCCTCCAATGTACTCCATGCACTTTTCGCGTCAAGCGAGATCACAGGTGGTCTCGGTTTTACGGACAGGAATGCACCTTAGCTAAGCTTGTGTCTGTGGTGTGATTATGCCGTTTCCTCGTTATTCCCGATCGGAGGTAGGCCTAGTGCACTGACACATTCATAGGATTCACAAGACGGCTCGGGTGTGCGAGTTTGGCTGCATGTCCCAAACCGTATCCGTTATCGTTTCCGCTGAAGACCAGGCGCGGCTGGCCGCGATTATCGCCGACCGAAGCCGGCCGCTCAAGCACATCCTGCGGGCCAAGATCGTCCTTTACTCGGCCGATCGGCTGACGGCGCTGGAGGTCTGTAATTGCTCACGTGGTTGGCGTGCGAGGCTACGCGACGGCGAAGTTTCCGTCGACGAGGACGCGGATCGCGGCGTAAGGCATCAGGCCGCGTAGGCGTGCAGTGCCTGTGATTGAGCGATATCCTGCGTGTATGTCGGCGCCCCATTGTGAGCGGAAGCCGTTTGTCACTTTTCGGAAGACGACCGACGGTCTGATCTCTCGCTCGGAGACATTGTTGGTGGGTGGCACCCTGGGATCGGTCATGAAGACGAAGAACTTGGTCCGCCACGCCTTAATTTGCTTTTTCAGATAGGCCCCGGCCGGATGGGCCGTTGGAATGGCAAGGATTTTATCGAGTTTGTCGTCTGCCTTGGCTGCATAGGCGCGAAGGGTTCCATCTTTCAGGTCCCCGCTTCGATGTCCAACGCGGATACACCATCGCAGATGGTCGCGTATTTTCGGGGCAAAGACCGTGTCGCCGCAGTCGATGGCATATTGTACGTCGCGAAGAACGTGGGCCAGACAGACCTGGTGATTTTTGGCTAGTTCCTGCTGACCGGCATAGCGGTCGCTGATCCAAACGTCCGGATAATGGCCCGCCATCACTTCTTGCGGAACGGACTTGGCTCGGCTCGGCGCGATCTTATGAAGGACCGCCTTGTCCGAGGTGAAGCTCCATTGCCATTGGGTGATACCGCTGACGCGCGTCGTGGTTTCGTCGGACGCGACGACGCGGGCGGTTCGCAGTTGAGCGGCAATGGCCTCGCAAGCCGTTGCCATCTTGCCTTCAAGGCCCTTGAAGATATTGGTCAAACCGCCTTCGGATATCTTCAGGCCGAACAGTTCTCCCATGACGCGCGACAGCCGCTCAAAACTGACATGGTGAGAATGGTGCAAATAGGTGACCAGTGAACGGATTCCAGGACCAAACGGTGAGCCGGTGGGCATCGAGGCGGGCGCGGCAGCGCGGAAACGCCGACCGCATCCGCAACGCCCGCCCATGAGTTCGACCCGCGTAACTACGGGGCGTATCGGCGGCAGGTCGATATGGTCGTAGCGACACCGAATGTGCTGGGAAAGCCGTGACACATCGGCATGGCAGTGGCGACACTCAGAAGCATACACGCGCTCTGTCCGATCAGGATTGTCGGCCAGCCGGCGCGAAACGCCCGGACGCGACGGGCGAGGCTTCTTAGCCCCGCCACCCGGCCGGTTCGGCTTACCAGGGCCGTCGCTCGATGGCGGCTGATGCGAGTTCTTCGAAGTCTTCCGCGCCTTGCCGCCGCGCCGCTCAAGGTCATTCAGCCGCCGGACCAATTCCTCGATCATAGCCCCTTGCTGGCGCAGCAGATCAGCTTGCTCTGCAATCAGCGCGTCTTTTTCTTTATCCGAAAGAGGACGAAGCGGAGGACGAATCATGACCCCATGGATTCAGAACCCGATTCATCGCGCAACCCCAAATCTGCCAACCACGTGAGCAATTACCCGTATCGGGCCTGCTCTTTGATATCGACCTGCGTAAGCGCCGCACCCGCCATATTGACGCCCGCCTCTTCGAGCAGCTCAAGCGCAGCGATAGTGGCCTTCTTAGGCGTTTTGCGCCAGCGAACAAGCATAACGGTAACGTCCGCTTTTCTTGCTAGTGCACTGACTCAAACGGATGGTACAGGTCGGCGCTCGATTTTGGCGAGTATTTCCTTGGCGGGCTTGGTCCAGACGAAGGGCTTTGGGTCTTGGTTATGTTCGGCGAGATATCGGTTGATGGCGGCCTGAAGGTCGATGACAGACTTGAAGACGCCGCGCCGAATGCGACGCCTTGTGAGAACGGAGAAGAAGTTCTCGACAGCATTGAGCCACGAGCCGGAGGTCGGAGTGAAGTGGAATACCCAGCGAGGATGGCGCGCGAGCCAATCCCTGACCTTGGGATGCTTGTGGGTGGCATAGTTGTCGAGGACGGCGTGTATGCTTTTACCGGCGGGGACCTCGCGCTCGACGGTGTTCAGGAAGCGGATGAACTCCTGGTGTGTATGCTTCTGCATGCAGCGGCCGATGACGACCCCGTCCAGCACGTTGAAAGCGGCGAACAGGGTTGTGGTCCCGTGGCGCTTGTAGTCGTGGGTCATGGTCCCGCACTTGCCGGGCTTGAGCGGTAGGCCAGGCTGGGTGCGGTCGAGCGCTTGGATCTGGGACTTCTCGTCGATGGACGGGACCAGGGCGTGGGCGGGGGGATGCATGTAGAGGCCGACGATATCTTCGACCTTCTCGGCGAAGGCAGGGTCCTTGGAACGCTTGAAAGTACGCAGTCGGTGGGGCTGAAGGTCGTGCGCTTCCCAGATGCGCTGAATGGTTCGAAGCGACAGGCCCGAGGCCTTGGCCATGGCTCGGCCGGTCCAGTGGGTGACTTCACCGGGCGGCTCCGAGCAAGTCATCGCCACGATCTTGGCCACGGTCACTAAGGGGACGGCTTGCCGGCCTGGCTTGCGGCTACCTTCGCGCAGCAGCCGCTCCACGCCACCTTCGGCGTAATGTCGCTGCCAACGCCACACTGCGGGCCGACTGACTTCTGCCCGCCGCGAGACCTCCAGCGCCGTCAGCCGATCGGCCGAGTAAAGGACGATCTTGGCCCGCAGGATGTGCTTGAGCGGCCGGCTTCGGTCGGCGATAATCGCGGCCAGCCGCGCCTGGTCTTCAGCGGAAACGATAACGGATACGGTTTGGGACATGCAGCCAAACTCGCACACCCGAGCCGTCTTGTGAATCCTATGAATGTGTCAGTGCACTAGGATGCGTGTGTCGACCACGGGCAGCACAGGCGCCGTATCGAGGATGATAATCTGATAACGAGAACGAAGCGTTTGCAGCAACTGGTCCATCACCTGCGTGCCAAACACGTCCTTCGGTGTGTACTGGCTGCGCGCAAGAGGCAGATAGTCCACGCCCTGCTGATCACGCAACAGCACTTCATCCAGACGGGCCGTTCCAGCCAGAACCTCCAGCAGGCCCACCTTCGCATCAATGCCTAAGACATCATTCAGCGATCGACGACGCAGGTCGCAGTCAACAACGATCACCGACTGGCCAGCTTGAGCAAACACCTGCGCCAGACACATGGAGGTCGTCGTCTTGCCTTCCCCGGGAAGAGAGGAGGTAATGGCGATGACCTTTACCTCATTGCCAAGCCGCGAGTAGAGCAGCGAAGCGCGCAGGCTCCGAAAGCCTTCGGTAAACACAGACAATGGCTTCTCAAGCACATAACGGAAAGGTTCGGTTGGGACCTTAGTGCCTTTCTCAACCGTAGAGCCCAAGGCCGGGACACTGGCCAGGCACGATTGGCCCAACTGATTTTCAACATCGATCGCTGTGACCAGACCGCTGTCCAGTGCACGTCTTAAGAGAACAGACGCGGCTCCCGCCCCTAAGCCGCTTATCAGTGCTATAGCCATTCCCAGAGGGATCTTAGGCGACGATGGCCCTGTCGGTAGTTTGGCGCGCGCCACGATCCGCGCATCTGTCTTCTCGATACCATCTTGCGAAGAGGTTTGTTTGAAGCGAGCCAAATAGGATTCATAGAGCGTACGCACAGACTCAGCGTCGCGTTCAAGTTCGTTCAGGCGCACTTGGGCACGGTTGTTTCCAGCCAGCGCGCCCCTTGCCTGACCCACACTGCTCGCCATAGAACCGGCGCGCTGACGTTGAACAGCTGTTTCCGCTTCGAGATTGGATATGATGCGGTTGATCTCGGATTTGATCTGCCCGTCAATATCCTGCAATTCGCGCTTAGCTTTGATAATGTCCGGATGCAGCGGCCCGTAGCGTGTCTCCATTTCAGCGATCCGACGGCTGACCTGAGCGCGTTGCGAACGAAGGTCCTTGATCACCTGCGAGTTTAAAGCTTCGCCGACATCTTCCCCCGTCGAGCCAGCAGCCAGTTGACGTTTAGCCGTCGCCAGGCGCGCTTCAGCCTCGGCCAGATCGACCTTCACCGCGGCGAAGTTCTGGTTGAGATTAGACGCTTCCTGCTCCACCAGAGACGCGCCGGTCGTGCTTAAAAGATTATTGGCGATCCGATAATTCTGGACTGCTGCCTCTTTAGCCAGCACATCAGCGCGAAGTTTGTAGACCGGCGTGCAAAAAGGGCTCTGACGCAATTTTGGTGCAAACGGGTTCAATAAACATCCACCAACCGCGCCTGAAGAAGATCGATCTTGGCGCGGCCGTACATCTGGCGCTTCACGAGCTTCAGTTTAGTGATCTGTCCCTCTGTCTGGCCGTTGGACCATGATGAGGAGATCGCCGCGCTGACTGCCGCCCGGTCCCTGGCCACGCCGTTAGCGAACGAGGTGATCAGGCTGGCTTTTGCTTGCTCGACCCAGGGGTCGAGTTCAGCCATGGCTTTTTTGCGGATCATGGTGTGGAATTTCGCAACAAGGTCGCGTGCTTCGACAAGTGACGGAACGCCGCCTTCGATAGCCGCGACGAGCAAGGTTTCCGCTTTTGACAAGGTATCTCGGCCCACTGTCATTAGCCTGGCAATGGTCCTCGCCGACGGAACACGCTGTAAGCTTTCTGCGTCGGCCTTTTCCGAACGTCGCCGCCTTGTCGCCCACTCGGTAACGACCCGCATTGAACCTTGGAAGCCTAAGGCTTTGAGACGTCGCCAAAGCTCGGCACCATTTCGATGGCCGGCCACCCATTGTTCATCCAGCCATGGCAAGTGTAGTTCAAGGGAGCTTTCACGAACGCGAAAAATGTCCGAACGTTGGCCCCGCAAGATTTTCCTGACCATGCCGCGGCTATGACCGGTAACCCGGGAAATCTCCCGGATCGAGGCTCCGCTTTCCGACTGTTTAAGGATCGCGGCGTTGGTATCTTCACGTCGAAGGTAGCCTTCGTATTGGAGCCGTTCTGCGGAGGTGAGCAAGTCCGCATTGATTACAGTTGCGCCTATTGCCGCCCGGACCTGGCGCATAGATTTCCGCACGGCATCCCTGAATGCCTGGCTGGCATTCTCCATCAGATGCCAGCGATCCGCCACTTGTGTCGCTTGGGGTAGCGCCTTGGCCACGGCCCCGCCGTAACCGCCGCCGCGATCCCGGGCGACAATGGTAATTTGCGGTTGGCCACTAAGCCACGCCTCAGCCGTTGCCGGCTCTCTGTCGGGAAGAAGTCGGATTGGTCGCCGTCGTTCCAGGTCACAAATAATCGTCCCGTAGCGCTGATTGCGACGCCAAGCCCAGTCGTCAATGCCGATTACGCTTGGAGGGGCAAATGCCTTTCCGCTTCGCCGTCGAACGACGCGCAGCAATGTATCGTTGCTCACCGGAACCATCAGGCGCGAGGCAAAACTGGCGGCCGGTCGGCCTCCCAATGCCAAGCCGAGTTGGTGAACGACATAGTCGAGCCGAGCTGTCCGGCGTGCCCATGGGACCAGGACCGCACTATCGTACCGCTCGGTAAAGATGCGTCGCTTGCATGAAACGAAGTCGCATTGAAAGCGCCGCGCCGAAACAAGAAGGCGCACCGGCCGCCCAGCCAGTGGCAAATCACCGACACGGCGACAATACCGGCTGCGGACACGTTCGGATAATGAACCGCAGCATGGACAAGCGCTGCCCCTGTTCGTCGCGCGCACCGTGACAACGGTGGCAGCACCGTCCGTCACCGCGTTAACGACCTCGAAGCCGGCGGGGACGAGGTTGGAAGGTTTGAGGGCGTTTTGCATGACGTTGATTCTTAGGTGAAACCAAAGCCAGCCGACGCCCTAACTGCATCAAAATTGAGTCAGAGCCCCTTTTCGACGCCGATTGACACAGGAGTAAAGGTTTCGGCGACCACCTGTGCCTTGAATTCCTTCGGCCAGGTCTTGCGGCGCCCGCTACCTGTGAGAACCTCAATCCGCCGATAGAGCTCCGGGCTTGGAGAAGAGGCCCGCCGACCCACACCCCTGCCCAGAACGCCATTCTTAATACCATCATCAGCATCATGCTGATGACCATCATTGTCGTCCATCGTGAGAACTCTCCAAGGCTTCAGGCCTCGGTCATTTCACGGAAAACAGCCTCAGAACAGGTGGCCCGCTCGCAACAGTTACCATGAGTTCGACCCGTGTAACTACGGGGCGTATCGGCGGCAGGTCGATATGGCGTAAGCATACGGCGTGTACCGCAGAAAGTCCGCGCGCCTGAGACCGCAGCTTGTGCTGATATGAGCGCTCATAAGTGCGTACTTACGAGCGCAAAGAGTGGCTCGGCGTTCAAGTTGTCGGCGGCTTCTGTCCACGCTTTCTGTTCTGGCGCTGGGTTTCGCGCCTGCGCGCCTCATAATGATCCCGATTGTCTTCGAGAGCCTCACGGAGGTAGGTGATGCCCTCTGGAGTGAAGAGGGTGATGGGACTGCTGTGGTCTGGCGATGCAGGGTAATTGTCGTATGCGGTGTAGCAGCCATCTTCCGTGAACATGTCGATGGCGATTTCGTAGATGAGCGCCGGCTTCTCGTTCAACTCAGCAGCCACGTATTTCAGCGTAAAGAAGATGGTATCAGTCATCAGGCGGCGTCTCGCTCGCTATCTTTGATAAGCTTCCAGTTCCAGGGCAACAGTTCGTCTAACCGTGTATTGGGGTGTCCGCCTATGCGTGTAAGAACATCAGCGAGCCAGGCCTGAGGATCGATACCGGAGAGCTTGGCGGAGTAGATCAGGCTGTACATCGCCGCGGCTCGCTCACCCCCTCGGTCTGAACCGGCGAACAGCCAGCTCTTTCGACCCAGCGCCACGCCTCGGACGGCACGCTCTGCGGCATTATTTGATAAACAGATACGTCCGTCATCGAGGAAGCGCGTGAAGGACGCCCAGCGCTTGAGCATATAGTTGAGCGCCTTCGCGAGGTCGTCGCGGGCTGACAGCCTGGCTAGTTGATCGTCCATATAGAGCTTCAGGTCTTCGATCAGGGGCTTGCTGAGCTCCTGACGCACAGCGACCCGCTCTTCCGGTGACTTTCCGTTGATCCCGCGCTCGATCTCAAACAGGGCGTCGATGCGCTTGACCATTTCGAGGCCGATCGGAGAGATGGGCACGGTCTTCTTGCCATTGGCCTTGCGGCGCGCAGCGGCTTCATAATTGGCGACAGCAAAGAATGGCCGCCGGGCATGGAACCAGCAGGCTGCCTCAAGGATGGCGCCCGGCTTGCGATCAGGCAGATAGAGCTTGTTGTACCCCCCATAGGCGTCGGCCTGGAACACACCGCTCCATGTTTTCAGGTGATCAATCGGATGGGCTTCGGTTCGGTCTCTTGAGTAATAGAAGATCGCCGCGGGGGGTGACGTCGCCCCGAAGGGGCGATCATCGCGGACATAGGCCCATATTCGGCCGGTATCCGTGTGGCCTTTGGCCAGAACCGGGATAGTCGTATCGTCACCATGCAGTCTCTGGGCCTTGAACACATACGCTTCCAGCCGTTCGATCAGTGGTTTGAGTGTGTGGCAGCATGCACCAACGGCATCGGCCGTCGTCGACAGGGCGATCTCAACGCCTTCATGCTTATATTGCTCCAACTGCCGGTTAAGCGGTTTGTGGTGCCCGAACTTCTCGACGAGGATCATAGCCAGCAGGCTGGGGCTGGCCCAGGCGCGGGGAATGGCATGAAACGGCGCGGGCGCCTGACTGAAGCTCTCGCAATCCCGGCAACTGAACCGCTCGCGAACATACTCCAGCACGCGGAACTGACGGGGAATGACGTCGAGACTTTTGGTGATGTCTTCACCGAGCTTGCGCAAACGATCACCGCCACAGCAAGCGCAGACCTTCGGCGACGGGACAAGCACGCGTTCTCTCGGCAGATGATCGGGGAACGGGTTTTTCGCGGGAGACTTACGCTCGAAGCCTCGGACCGAGGTGGTTTTGGCGGCCAGGGCCTGCGAGATGAGCTCATCCTCGGTGGCTGCGGCTTCGATCTCTTCGAACAGGAATTCCTGCTGATCCAACAGTCGGCTCTGACGCTCAGACTTTGAGCCGCGAAGTTCATTCTGCAGCTTGAAGATTACCAGCTTCTGGTGCGTGATGGTCGCCAGATCATCAGCGTTTTGCGCTTTGGCCACAGCCAACTCGGCCCGTGTTCTATCGAGTTCCGCCTGCAGGTCGGCCATCTCGAGCAGCGAGGAAACGGGCTTGGGATCCATGCATCATATAAGCATGAATCCCTTATTTTGTATAGGATTTTGTGCTCTTTTCGGCTTCGCAAACGTCCTCTATCCGGCACGCTCTGGCCGCCAGGTAATCTGCGGATTTCTCCAGTCGATGCCTTCGAGAAGATAACCCAGCTGACCGGCTGAGATGCTCACCGAACCGTCCTGGACCGCTGGCCAGATAAACCGTCCGCGTTCGATACGCTTGTAGAATAAACACGCGCCGACGCCGTCATGCCAGATAATCTTGATGCGATCCCCGGCGCGCCCGCGGAAGACGAACAGGTGCCCCTGATGGGGATCCTGCTTCAAAACCTCCTGTACGATCAGCGCCAGCTTTGCAAAGCCGCACCGCATGTCCGTATGTCCCGTGGCCAGCCAGACGCGCACATCAGATCTCACCGGAATCATCGCAAAGCCCTCAAGGTTGCGGAGATCATCTCTGCGGAGGTGCCTGCCGATATTTGCACGCGCGCACCGCAAGTGAGCTCAACCGATATGCCGCCGCCGGGGCGCGCCGTTTCAAACGACTGGGCTGGCGTGATGATGGCTTCGACGAAGCCTGGGATCGGCGCAGCGTCCGAAGTCATCTGCATGTCTTTACGCCAGCCGTAGATCTGGCTGGTGGCCACATCATAACGGCGGGCAACTTCTGACACGATCGCGCCCGGCTGAAAGGCCTCAAACACGATCTCACGCCTAAGGGCATCAGGCCAACTGCGGCGACGTTCCGTACCGCTCAAAACCACTGTTCGTGTCATGAAACCCGCTCGCTGCGCTCGTAAGTACGCTCATGTGAGCGCTCATATGAGCACAAGCTGCGGTCTCAGGCGCGCAGATTTTCCGCGGTACACGCCGTATGCTTACGATATGGCAGTAGCGACACCGAATGTGCTGGGAAAGCTGTGACACGTCGGCATGGACAGCGAGAGGCATTGTCCCGGTCATCCCTCACAAAGACAACGAAAAAGATAAGCCCACCGTCTTCGCCAAGGCTCTTTACAAGGCCAAAGCCCGCATCGAGCAGGCCTTCGGTCGTCTCAAACGCTTCAAGCGCATCGCCCTACGCTGCGAAAAAACAGAGCGACACTTCCCATCTATAATCAGTTTCGCCGCCGGACTTTGCTTGGTCAAATTCGTCCACACAGCCTAACGAGAATAATTGCTCCGTGAGGGTCAGTTTTCGGCGATAATCAACATGATAGACATTGCGTTATTGAGCATCATTCGAATCCGGTTCGTTCTCTCCGAAAACTAACATTCATATTGAATGAAACTAATACGACAAATACAACAAATGGATATGGATTTACGTTCAGCATTCTATCATTAAAAAGAAATAATGGCAGTATGCCAGCCAACACGAATCCATGAAACTTACTTGCACTCCACATTTTAACGTAAAGAAAAGTGAGATTGGCTAAGAAAACTCCGAACCCTATAATGCCCATAGTTGAGATACCGTATAAGAAAAAATTATGTGGACTTAACATACCTCTTTGATTGAAATAGCCCGGCCCTGCTCCGAAGAGCGGCTTCTCTTGGATAACGGCAATTGCGGTCAGCCAGTGGGAATCTCTTCCTACGAATCCTGTGCCCACTCCCCGATACTCGTCATTTAACATAAACACGTCGGACATTACGTGGTAAATCAAAGATGAAGCAAGCAGAGCTAGAGAGATTAAGAATACAACGGTCGGCAAGACAGGAAAGGCTCTTGCCCTGAGCCTAAACATATAGGCAACACCCTCAAAACCAAAACGCAGAGCAAGAGTAAGCACCACAGCTAGAAGTGCCGCACGCCCCTGCATTAGCATGATACTCGGAACGATAGCGGCGACAATCATTGCAGTAGACTTCCATCGCATTGATAGTGCTGCCGCCACAACACCAATTGCGCCAATTTCGGAACCAAGATTTGGATGGAAACCCCTGAAATAGAAATAGCGTCCATAATTATTCGGAATATAGTTAAATATACACATTACTGAGTGTATTACGGCGAATGTAGAAACAGAAATAGCAATAGATTTAAGATAATCCAACAATCCATCCTTGCCAATTAATGCGCATGACAAGATTAATTGCCCAGAAAATCCTAAAATTTGTATTAATTGTAAGTAATCTTCTCCATTAATTACGATCCCTGGCAATATTGAAAAAAATACTACAAAAACAAAAAACAATGCATTTCTGGGTATATGAATTTTTTTATAGAATATGGATGCTAGGAAAATTTTTAATAGAATCACTCCAAAATGAAACGTCGTCTGCTCAACACCAATAATGTATGATAATATTATAAGGGTGTCCATGTAACCGACAAGACGGCCCGTTAATCTGAATCGCGGCTCAGATGAATAAATAATGTTGTTCATATTCATCTTTTCTTGCGTTACGAATACTTTGTTCATTTTCACTCTCAGCTATCTGAGCACGTTTTGAAATACGGGCGATCCTGCTTGAAATTAAATACGCGACCGCAAAATAGGTAAATGCTGAAATTCGATTCCGTCTATGTGGGTTATAGGAGTGCTTCAGGAAGTGCGGACAAACCGTGCCATTACGCCGATGCTTTCCTGACGCTCCAGATGTCGTTAGGGCATGATTTTATTTTACAACTACCAGATATGCGCCCGAACGCCAACAATTTGCTTGGTTTCGCATACAAAATAAAATCGTGTCCCGGGACGTGGTGTAACTGAGCGCTAGGCATCAGTGGTTTCCGGAGAGGTCCGGATTTTCGTCAGCTTGCCACGGCTGGCATGCTGAGAACTATGCGGAAATCGTCTCCGAGATGTTCGGGCTCGCCCACGAGATTGACGATCGGTTATTCAACATCAGCGAGGCTCTGGAAAAACTCCAGAAAGCAATCTCCAGGCTGACGGATTTACAGCCCGAGAGCCTCATCTGGGGCGACTAAATCCTATGTCGCTTAAGGACCTTTGCCGGGATTTACCCTTGCTGTGATGGACGTACCCCCCAGATTCGCTTATAATGAAAAAGAATGCTACGCCGCGCTGGTTCTTCGACGAACAGAAACACTAGAACCGCGAGACTGATCGTAATCGCTGGGCTTGCAAAGCGATCAAAGGGGGTTGGGATTAGCATCGCGCACCAGGCCCGTACCGGCGCTTGCAGGAGGTAAAGGGAATAGCTGGCACCACCCAGAAGTATCAACCATCGATTGGAAAGCACTCGCGATATGATACCTCTGCCGCTTGCAGTAAAGAAAATCAAAAGCCCAGCCAAAATTGCAAATATAGCTTTGGTCTGAACGCTCTCCGCGAATGACAGCACGAGCATAATGCCCGCTAAGGTAGCGGCCTCTGCAATGTCTGGGTTAACCTTGTTGAACCATTGGGGAGCCCGAAGATGGAGGATACATAGAGCTGCACCAAAACCGAATTCCGCCATACGGAATAGCGGTAGCGGCACGAATGTGTTGGTTCCGAATAGTTCAATGTCGATGGTGCCTGGTGCGATAGACGGTGTCCCAATGATGACAATGACAAGGGCACATACTGCCAGCATGGTGGCGAGCGCGGCATTCCCGATGTCACGGAGGAGCGGATAGACTAGAGGGAAAATTAAGTAGAACACCGCTTCAATCGATAGTGTCCACGCCTGCATCACCCAGACATAACCGTGGTCGCTCGCCGGCGTCGTCCACGACTGCGTCATACTCAGGACCGAAACGATATCACCGATTCCTAGCCCATCCTATTCATGGCGGCGGCAAAATGATGCAGCGGGTATGGCGTAAAGCGTTGTTTTGGAATAGATTCTGGTTACCACACCTGACCCAAACCCAAGACACGCGGAGCCACACCCGCCATGGACCAGGATACCGATCTTCCGTTCGATTTGCCAAGCGTTTCGCGCAAGAAAATCACAGCTGCCTTTGATGGCGGACGCATCAGTTCGGACGGCGGTGTCATGCTGTTATCTGCCGCGGAACGCCGGATCGGGATCATTGATCGGCTTTGGCGGCTGATACCCGATCAACGCAATCCGTTCCTGGTGACCCATTCCCTTGCGTCGATCCTGAAGGCCCGGGTCTTCGCCATCGCTTGCGGCTATGAAGATGGCAATGACCTCGGCTTCCTGCGCACCGATCCGGGTTTCAAGCTGGCATGCGGGCGACTGCCTGAAAGCGGCAAGGACCTGTGCTCACAACCGACCCTGTCGCGCCTTGAGAAAGCGCCGGACCTGCGTAGCTCGATCAAGCTGACCTACGGTCTTATCGAACAGTACTGCGCCAGTTTCGGGTCGGCTGTTCCCACCGCCGTAACCCTCGATATCGATGACACGGTCGACGTGGTTCACGGCCGACAACAGCTCTCGCTCTTCAATGCCCATGAGGGGGAATATGTCTTTAAGCCCATTCACGTCTACGATGTGACCACAGGCCGACCGGTCGTCGTCATCCTGCGCCCCGGCAAGACGCCGTCAGGCAAGGAGGTGCGCGGCTGGGTCCGTAGGTTGGTGCGCCAGATCCGCAAACACTGGCCCACAACCCACTTTACCCTGCGCGGTGATGGTCACTATTCCCGACCCGAAGTCATGGCCTGGGCTGAGCGCAAGGGCGTTGAGTATATCTTCGGGCTCGCCGGTTCAAAGCCTTTGCCGATCATATCCGTGTCGTTCGGGCCGAACAGGACGCCGCGGCCGTGCGCAGCTACACCGAAGTCCGTCATGGAGCCAAATCCTGGGGCTGTGAGCGCCGCGTTATCGCCCGCATTGAAGCCACGCCGCTCGGCCTCGACACTCGCTTCGTCGTGACATCCCTGACCGATCCCGATCCGGAAACCCTCTACGCCAAACTCTATTGTGCCCGAGGCAATGCTGAAAATCTGATCAAGCTCCACAAGACCCAGCTCAAAAGCGATCGCACCTCTTGCCGCTGTCCTCTGGCCAACCAGATGCGCCTGATCCTTCACACCGCCGCCTATTGGCTGATGCTGGCTGTCCGCGATCAGATCCCCAAGGCCCATAAGCTGGCGACCGCTGAGTTCAATACCATCCGCTTGCGCCTGCTGAAGATCGGGGCACGGATCAAAGAGACCGCACATCGCGTAAGGATTGCCTTCGCCGCGGCTTGCCCGGAGGCCTCTCTCTTCCGGCAAATAATGGTGGGCCTCAAACCCGCCCCCGCATGAACGACGGGGCTATGCCCCCAAAGCCGCCGCCATCACCATCAACCCCATCGGAGAAAAATCAAACGCAGCGCGTGGCGGAAAACACGACGCCAACGAACGCGTCCGTGAAAAAGCCGATCTAAATGGAAAGGCGAACGCTGTTACGATGAATGATCCGGGCTAGATAGCCGTCGGTAAGTGCCCGCGTCACAAACTCCGGAGCGTTGAGACTGCGTGAAAAACCCGCTCCGTAATGAAACATCAAAACAGCCAAGGCAGCGAAAAACCGAATGCTTGTCAGAGCTGAGAGAGACGTGTCTCTTGAAATCCGCATTACAGCCTCTGTTTGTTAATCTTCGTCGAGAATTAATGAAGTTATCTAATTGCGGGGCTGAGGTTGTCTAATCGCGAGGCTGAGGTCAAGCACCTAAAATTTGAGTAGTCCGCCGGGTGTATGGTTGTCTCCGCGGTCGACATCAGGCGCGGCATGATGGTGCTTCACGGGAGAAGCTTTCAATGTGGACGACGCACTGCGCTGAATCAGCGGTGCAACTCCATCAACGGAATAGCTCAGCCCTCGTCCCGGCAGGGACCTCTCAAACGTTCAGAACCTGAACGCTACCTCTATAAGTCATAATGCTACGCCTGCATTTCGATCAAAAAATTTCCCGTTTTTCAGCATTGCATGCATTATAACCGTGAGTTTTCGAGCATCAGCGACGGCAGCTCGCTTGAATCCGATTCTTTCGCGAAGCTTTAAGCCCCATTTACGCAGGCTGCTATCGACGGTGCTGCGCGTCAGGATCACTGTGGCGGCCTCATAAAGCAATCCTCGTAAGTGTTTATCGCCTCGGCGTGATATGTGGCCGTCGTAATCTACCTCACCTGATTGGTAGCGTCTTTTCGTTAAGCCGATCCAGGCACCGACTGAGCGAGATCTTTTGAAGTTCCCTGGATCCTCAATGGCGGTGACGAAAGGTAATTACCTCTGTGGTTGCCGCCCGGGATGCAAGAAGATTCTTACCTAAATTGCGATGGATCGAGTGCGGTCCTCTGTCAGGCCTTTTGCTGCAGCATTTCAGAAGCCGCTGGCCGGTATGGTGACCCGCGGATCAAGCCTAAATCTCACGGAAGAGTTAATGGCTCGGAGTAATTAACTGGTTTTCCTTATCCAGATTTGTTCGATCATTTCGCCTATTCAGGTCGTCGCCTTCCTTTCCCTCCCCATCATCCAAAGTCATGTCGATTTCGCATCCTGTTGATCATGCTGTCACTACCTGCGCCGGAACTCTATAATTCTCTTTCTTTGTAAGCAAAGCCCAGATTGTACGGGCCATTTTATTCGCCAGGGCGATGGCGACAAGCATCCGGGCCAACCACGATCCCTCCGGGATAGATTTGCAGCCCATCCAGTTCAGGCGGGACATCGCGCCGATGATCAGCAGTCTGCGAATATCTGCCTGCCCTGCCTTGGATATCCGGCCAAGCTTCTCCTTCCCACTAGAGGAGAGTTGTCGAGGGACAAGCCCAAGCCATGCTGAGAAGTCGCGACCGCATTTAAAGTTTTCCATCGCCGGGGCGAATGCCTCGACAGCCAACGCCGTTTGCGGGCCTACACCGGGGATAGTCTGCAAACGCCGCGCCGTGTCCGTTTCTGCAGCCATTGCCTTGATCTTCTGCATTCGGGCGTTAATGCGTGCCGTCTTTTCACCGATCTGTTCCAGCAAGTCCTGACACTCTTCGCGCATCAGGTCCGGCAAGTCATTCCCAGGCTCATCCAGTATCTCTTGAATGCGCGTAATCTGACCTATTCCCTGCGGAACAACATGACCTGCTTCGTAGAGGCAGGCCCTGAGGGCGTTGATCAGCTCCGTGCGCTGATGAACGAGCCGCTCGCGCGCCCGGGACAAAAGAGCCCGGCTTTGTTGCTCCGGCGACTTCGGTTCCACAAAGCGCATTTCCGGCCGCTGGGCTGCGATCACGATGCCTCCGCATCGGCCGCATCATTCTTCTGACGCTTCACAAACGGCTTCACGTACTGCGACGCAATCAACTTTACGTCGTGGCACATGCTCATCATCTCACGAGCCCAATAATGCGCGCTGCCACAGGCCTCCATTACAACAACCGCAGGCCCCTGTGCCCTCATGAACTTCAAGAACCCTTCCCTCGACAGCTTCTTCTTAAATCGTACTTCACCCGTCATGGACGCGCCATGAAGTTGAAAGACAGACTTTGCCAAGTCTACGCCGATCATTGTATCCTTCGTCACGGTCGCCGTCCTCTCCGCTCAGTGGCCCTTAACACCACTACCTTGGCACATTGCGATGCCGTCTGGGGAGGACGGTAACCACCCCATCTCACCTACCTGGCAGAACGGCTATGCAAGGGTGAAGTTTCCGTCGACGAATCTGCGGATGGCGGCATAGGGGGTTTCACCGCTCAGGCGCGCGGCCCCCGTGATTGACCTGTAACCGGCATGGATGTCGGCTCCCCATTGGGATTAGAAGCCGCGTGTCTGTCAACCATAGGCTGACACGGTTTCTGCTTTTTAGGGTTGAGTAAACTTCGCG
>NZ_JBKFEE010000023.1:0-28436 GCF_046503825.1 Asticcacaulis sp. W401b | reverse complement strand
ACGCGGCGATTTCGTCGCAGGCCATTGATTTCAAATGAATTCCTTAGCGTCACTTTCGGCGCCGATCTTACGACAAGGCCATATACCAGCAAGAAGATAACCGTCCGCATTACGCACTGACGCAGTAAACACAACGGCGCGATAGCCTTAATTCGATGCACGCTCGGCCGAAGATAGGTGAACCAGTTCACTGCGTAATTTGCTGCGAATTTCTCGAATACTTTTCTCTTCGACGCCAGCGTCTCCCGCCAGATCGGGCCACGTCTCCACCGTTTCGTGAAGTTCGCGAACCAGCTTTGCGGCCGCGGGGCGCTTCAATCCACAGAACTCACCGAAGTCCAACAAATCAGATAATTCGAATCCATCACGTTTTCCGTTCAGGCTCATCTGGTGCATGCTGGTCCAGTCGCCCGAGGGGTTGTAAGCGTAACAGACATCGAACGCTGGCGACAGCCGCCACTCCCCTTTTCGATTCATTAGGAAGGCGATGTTTTTGACGTGGTCATCCTGGTTTCGGATCAGGATGTTGAAGACTGCACGGCGGAATTGCTGCTCTATGTCGTACTGTGGGAGAGAGAGCATACGGATCGTTTCGACGGCTTGCTCGTAGGAATAGGCACCCGCGGAATTAAAGTCATAGTGGCGCATAGCAGCAAGAGATTGCATGTGGATCTTCTGGCCATTTGCAGTCCTGTCGAACCTTTGGGTCATGAAATGGGCGCGGCCACCTTCCAGGTGCAGACGGGTCTCGGTCATGTCGATGCCCGCGGCCTTTGCGAGAAGATAGAAGCTGTATTCAATCCTTCCGAAGCCCTGTGGATCGGCCAGTTCTTTGTCTTTGTTATTGCTGATGCCGTCGAACTTCATGAGCCAATAGGTGAAGCCCTCGCCCGCTTTGATCTGCCCGGAGCGGAATTCTCCTGTCTGCGGATTCCAGGCCAAGACGGCCTTCGCCCGTGCGCCGCCAGCGGAGGTGCCTACGCGCAGAATGTCTTGCAGGGTCTCGTGATCGTCCGCACCGGTTAGCACGCCCGACAAATGCTCTCGATTGTTCAGGACCAGGTTGGCCAGTGTGACCAAGGCGTCGATCTCGACAGTGCGGGAACCCTTCTGGCCTTGCGCGATGACGGGATGAAACTCCAGGGCGCCCATGCCTCGTGTTCCGATGTAACAAAGCCGTTCGACCGGATTGAAACTGGCAGCAGAGCGGCTTTGTTGGGCAAGCCATGCATCGATGAGAGCATTGCCGAATTTGTCGGGCAGCGAATCCGCCAACAGGCCGGGCAACCCCTTGAAGGCGTCGCGCGACAGGCTCGGAAACTCATAAGGATCCTGGCTTAGCGGCATCACTACGGGCGCCAGTTGTATGCCGCTGGCAACGAAGTCTGGCTCATACTGAAAGACGCCGATTTGGCGTTCCTTGAGCCAACTTACAGCACCGATATTCTTGCCCCACAGACGGACATGGGCATCAGTCATTCTTCGTCATCTCCCCAGGCCCATTCCGAAGCCGGTTTGGTCTCAGACTGCACTGGTCTGGCACGTTGTCGTTCGCGGCCTTGCAACTTAACCCTTTCTATAGGGCGGACAGCCGGGTCCGGCAGCATGGCCAGAAGGTTCGATTCCATGTTGAGAGCCAGGAGCGCTCGGATAAAAGAGTCCAGAGACGCCCCCTGCCCGGCTTCCAGACGCGCCAGTGTGCGTGACGATACCCCAGTCTCTTTGGCAAGCTGATCGCGCGTAAGGTTGCGGCTTAGGCGTAACCGGGCCAGACGCTCACCCAATTGCGCTTCAAGGCGGCTTACGGTTTCTACAATGCCTTCAGAATTAGCAGACATATCTGGCGCCTTAAGGGGATTTTAGGCATTAACATGCCATATTTGACGCCTTATACGCAAGATATGATAATGACTGGTGAAGGCGACAAACCTCTTGGCTGGCGATAACATGCCAATAATGGCACAATATCGCGCATTTTCCTCACTAGCATGTCAGATATGGCAGCTTAAACTCAGACCAATAAAGCCAGGCCTGTTATCCGCGAGACACCGCGACGTTGCCCCCTGGATTTGATCCAGTTTAGAGTTCGCTCTGGCACCTAGATGCCGGGAGCGGGAGCCGTCCACCCCATCATGTCAGTCGGCAGACGAACGCCTTGTGCATACTGCGCCCGTGCGGTCAGAAGCGAATCCGGTTGCCAGACGCCACCGATATTAAAGGTCGTCACCGGATCAACCGAGGCCAGCGATGTCTGAGTGTAGCGTAAGCCCGCGTCCAGTTGGATTCGTTTTGCGCCCGGCTGGTCTGCTGCGATCGGCACGGTCAGGTCCGCGAAGCCTTCGCGAACATCGTAGCGGCCCGAACGGCCATCTGGGGTTCTCCTGTCTGAAAGGTTGGCTCGACACCAAATTCTCTCAGCCAGGGGCGCCTCACGCTCGCCCAATGCCCCCAATACCGCGAATGCGGTTTAGTTCAATCACATTGCATCTCCCTTGGGAATCCCTCGCGTTAATTAATGGGGCCTGAGCCTAAATCCCTCACACTCTCTTGAATTGGTGACGTCCCGCCTTTTGCCTGCAAATCAACGGCAACTAGGGATATCTCTGCAATGCAACTCTTCAGTTTTTCCACGTCAGAAAGAAGACTGCTGCGCTGAGGCTCTTTGGCTTTTTGAGCTAAGGCTGTCAGACGCAGGGCCTCTGCGGTTATTTGGCTGCAAGCGTCGCTCAAAGATCTGAGTTTGTTTTGTAGTTCGGCTTGGATACAGGTCGATGGCAGTGCCGCTAACTCATTTGAGATGTCGGTCTCAGATGAGTTTTGGGGTCGTTTCCAAAACGTCGGGTGGATGTGGACCGAATTCGCTGTTTGCACCTTTTCGTTCATCGGCGACCTCTTTCAGTTTCAAGCCGCGCGCACGTTTGCTAGGAACGTTTCCATTTCGTGGTGGAGCCGCTCCGACTGTTGAGCCAACTCGCTTGAAGATGCGAGAACCTGAGACGCCGCCGCCCCAGTTTGTTCGGTGCCTTGAGCAACACCCGCGATGTTGGCGGTCACTTCTTGCGCACCGAGCGAAGCTTGTGCGACAGCCTTAACAATCTCACTCGTTGCCGCCGACTGTTGTTCTACAGCACAGGCAATCGCTGAATTTGTTGAGCTCAATGCCCTAATCGTATCGGCTACGTTCTGGAAGTTCTCACTCGCAAGAGCGGTGGTTTCCTGAATCTTGGTAATCTTATCCGAAATTTCGCTGGTCGCCCGCGTCGTTTGCCCGGCCAGCGCTTTCACTTCAGACGCAACCACTGCGAACCCCTTCCCCGCTTCCCCTGCACGCGCAGATTCAATGGTAGCATTCAGGGCAAGGAGATTGGTTTGACTGGCCAGACCCGCAATAAGGTCAACAACGCCGCCAATGGAAGCGGCCATCGCGTTAAGTTCCGAGATAACGGATGTCGCCTTATCGGCTTCATCTACGGCCTTCTGCGACATAGTGGCCGAGCTGGAAACCTGTCGCCCGATCTCGCCTACCGAGGCACCAAGTTCTTCAGCTGCAGAGGCCACAGAGGTCACGTTAGTGCCGGCTTCCTCAGCTGCAGCAGACACGGCAGTGGACTGATGAGAGGTCTCCGTGGCCGTCGCTGTCAACTGCGTAGCCGCAGCCTGCATTTCTGTTGCTGCTGAGGAAACCATCGACACCACGGTACCTACCGACCGTTCAAAATCGTCGGCGAGCTTGAGCATAGCGTCACGCCTTACGACCTCCGCCTGCACACGAAGCGCTTCCGTTTCTTCTCGCAGTCGCTTAGCCTCCGTTAAACCTTCCCGAAACACAAGAAGGGTGGACGCAATAAGCCCGATTTCGTTTTTCTCATGTGTATGTGAAACATGGGTATCAAGCTTTCCGTCAGAGATGCTTTTCATCGCTTGAGTGACCGAGGAAAGGGGGGCAACGACCTTTGTCAGCACTAACCAGATGGCTGCAACAAGTGTCAGGCCACCTACTACGATGGCGCCCCACAAGACCAATCGCGCCTGATCATAAGTCGCCTGCGACTCTTTTCGACTTTGATTGGCACCCTCCCGGTTGAGTTTGACCAGAACGAGCAATGTTGCCGAAAACTTGTCAAAAGCGGCACTCATAGGGCCGCGGAACAGCTCTGATGCCTCCGCATTCCGATTGGCCCGAGAAAGGGCGAATAGCTGCTCATGTAAAACGAGATAGTCTGCTAGTTGAGACTTGAATGTCTCATACGTCCTCTGTTCTTCCTGAGATGAAATCAGTTTTTCGTACCTAGCCTGGTTACTCTTCAACTCGCCCATCACGGCGTCGAAACGGCGCTCCGCGACAAGCATGTCCTCTGCAGCGACTGACATAATGTGGCTGCCCTCTGCGACCCGTAGATCTGACGTATCTGTATTAATTGCATTCACAACGTCGACGGACGGAAGCCAGTTGTCAGCCAACTCACGTGTATCTTGGTTGGTTGCATCCAACTCAACCAAAGCGAGCGCTGCCACGCTTAATATAATAAGTGCTAAGAAGCTCAAAATTCCCACGAGCAGGTTTTTGATGCTGATTGACATCGCCCGATCCTCCGTTGGTCTTAATGTTGTGGCTGCAGTCTAGGCGGCCCTGACGATGTTTTCTGCCTCGGACGATGCAATTTGCATGTTTCTCGCCATATCCTGAGAGGTAGCGCTCTGTTCCTCGACAGCCCCTGCAGTGAACAAAACCTGTTCTTGAACATTCGAAACGGTTTTTCGGATCATGTCTAAAGCTTCGACGACTGCCGACGAACTCGCGCGAACACCGCTGATTTCAGAGCTAATTTGCTCAGTCGCCCTGCGCGCCTGCGTCGCCAGATTTTTCACCTCCGTGGCGACCACGGCAAAGCCGCGACCGGCATCACCTGCACGCGCAGATTCGATTGTGGCGTTTAGAGCCAAGAGGTTGATTTGGCTTGTGATATTGCTGATCAGTTCAACAATTCCGTCCATTTGCGCGGCCGCTGAAGCGAGCCGGCGGGCACTTTCGTCAGCATCGGTCACACATTGGTTCGCCTGATCCGCTGCCGCCTTAGTCTGCGTCATTGTGTCCGCAATGGATCGACCCGTAGCGGCCATTTCCTCAACGGCGGCGGAAAGGTCCTGAAGTGAGTGCGAGAGCTCTGTTGTTCGATTAAGGGCCACACGTCTTGCCGTTACATCCGAGGCATACTTCACGACCTTGTATGGGCGACCATCGATATCCAGAATCGCGTTGTAAGTTGCTTGGATGTAGACCGAGCGACCATCCTTCGTATGCCGATGAAACTCGCCCGCAACATACTCGCCCCGAGCGAGTCGCTCCCAAAACTGACGGTAATCGTCACTTTGGGCAAATTCCTCATCAACAAAAATTCGATGATGCTTCCCGCAAATTTCCTCCTGCCGGTACCCCATCGTTTTCAGAAAATTGTCATTTGCCTTGAGGATAGTACCATCAAGGGCGAACTCGATAACCGCCTGTGCTCGAGATATTGCCTCCAGTTGCCCAAGATTGTCAGCGTCTTTCTGGGCCTGAGTTGTTATATCGGCTGCAAACTTCACAATCTTAATTGGCCGACCATCAACGCCGAAAACAGGATTGTATGATGCCTGCATCACCACTTCACGACCGCCGTTAGCGATACGTTTGAACCGTGAGGAGAGGTATTCGCCCGATTGGAGACGTTTCCAGAAAGCCTCATAGTCACGAGACTTTTTTTCGCGTTCATGCACGAACATACTGTGATGACGGCCTACGATTTCTTCAAGGCTGTAACCCAACACACTGAGAAAATTCGCATTCGCCGTCAGGATGGTTCCATCAAGTGCAAACTCGATCATGGCCTGTGACCGCGAAATGGCCGCGACCTTTCCCTCGAGATCAAGGTCTCTGAGTTTGCGTTGCGTCACATCTGCGGCGAGTTTCACCACCTTGTAGGGCTTTCCGGATTTGGCCAGGATCGGGTTGTAAACGGCCTCAAGATATATGTCTTGGCCATCCTTTGCGCGACGGCGAAACTCCCCTTTTTTCGGGATGCCAGACTTGAGGTCTTTCCAAAATGCTGGGTAGGCGGGGGTAGAGACCTCGTCGGGGGTCAAAAACATCGAGTGATGTTTTCCAATAACCTCGGAACTGGAATAGCCCACCGTAGCCAGGAAGTTCGCGTTGGCAGCCAAGATGCGACCATCGAGATCAAACTCAATGATGGCCTGGCTCGCATCTATGGCCCTCAAGAGCTCAGCGCATTTTTGATTTTTAAGGTCTTCCCGATTTCCGAACGCAAACGCAAGCATAACGTATCTCCCTCCAGCACAGATTACATTGTTATTCCTTCGGGTTGCCAAGGCGTTAACGTGATCTCAGCCTTAGTATTAGGTCCCAGCTGTTCAAACCCGCAAATATCTGATTATTATGAGATAATATACTAATGAAATCGTTCTCAAAAAGAGACTGCCGTCCATAAACTTTTCGTGATCACAATGGCCGCTCCACGGGGGCGTCGGAGGCCCGAACTCATGGGTAACCACAGCTAAGCGAGCGTCTCGTCCACACATCGACCGTATTTATGATCCTCGAAGCGTACAAGCGCTGCCCATATCCAGACGACGCCTTCGACAAACGGTGCCTCGAAAGTTTTCTCCGCTGCAACTGCTAGCGAACATGTCATCCGGCACCCGGAAAACTACGGCTTTAATTCACCGACTCCGTTCACCTCAGCTCCTTACAAACAGCGGTTATGAAATGTGCCCCCCTGCTCTCATACTGCTCCCCGCATAACGCACCCACCCAAAACCGGGGCGAAAGGGTTAGCTCTAAATTAACTATGGCTGACTAAATTGAAGCAGGAGGCGCTCTATGAGTTTAACCATTTCGCCAGGTGTGTTGGGGCCGAACCACCTGCTACAATCCTTCATGCGCAGCGCAAAAACAGAAGAAGCGCAAAGAGCGGATAACATCCAGGTGGCGGCGGTCAAGGCAACGGATCCGCAAACACAAATCCAGTCTGAAGCTCTGGCAAAACGTCAAATCACCCTCAGTTTGTTGAGTGTGATAAGCCTTCAAACACGCTGATGAGTGGAACAAAGTGGCAGTGCCTAGCCTGCGACGGGTAGCTTTATGGCGTCGCTGAAAAATGTAAACTTCCTTTTGGTCGACGACAACCACCACATGGTCGTTATAATAAAGACGATACTTCGAGGGTTTGGGGCCCAAAAGGTGATCGAAGCGAGGGACGCGCCGGAGGCGTTTGACACCCTAAAAACAAATCCCATCGACATTATAATCTGTGATTATCAAATGCCGGTTTTGGATGGTATCGAGTTCGTGCAAATGGTACGCAATTCAACTGACAGTCCAAACCGCCATATTCCCATCATAATGCTGACAGCGCACTCTGAACGAACACGCGTGATTTCAGCAAGAGACGCCGGCGCGACTGAGTTCTGCACCAAGCCTGTAACAGCGACCGAACTTTATAAGAAGGTGCGGGAGATCATCAACTCACCGCGTCCGTTTATCAAAGCGCCGGGGTATTTTGGACCAGACCGCCGACGGCGAATAGATTCCTACAACGGTGAAGATCGCCGTCAGTCCCCCCCGGAGGAAACGGGCGAGTGGCGCGACCTCCAGGTATAAGAACCTGCCCGCCGGGATAATCCGGTCCGTGCGCTGGCCTCTGGCAAGATCACTGTGGCGCGCATCGATCAGAATCGATCTGGCCGGCCTCTCGCCTAGTCTGGCAAGAGCGCCCCCCGAACTTAAGACACATTACGGCGACGGGCTATATACGCAGTCGCGGCGGCCGGACGGCCGCGACCGATCTGCCCTAACCCAAACTGCTTGGCCAGGTTAGAGCGAGTCTCGGCATAGCCGGGGGCCACCATCGGATAGTCTTTCGGTAGGCCCCACTTCGCGCGGTATTCGTCAGGCGTTAGATTGTACTTGGTCGCCAAATGGCGCTTCAAAGATTTGAATTTTTGGCCATCCTCCAGGCAAATGAGGTAATCAGTCCCGATAGATTTCTTGATGGAAACCGCCGGCGCTTTTTGCGTGTCTTCACAAATGGCGGTAGCCGGAGACAATCCGCTTAGCGCGCCGTAAACACTTTGAATAAGCTGCGGCACTTCTGTCGGCGGCACTGAGTTGTTGCCGAGATAGGCTGACACGATCTCTACGACCTTATCCGTGATTTCTGACTTTTGTTCCAAGAATGTACCCCTGTTCGCCGGTCAAACGGCTCAAATTTAGGTGAAATCAGGAAGCTCTTGCCTTATACTGACGCGAACCCCACGTCAAAGGCTGCTTCACAATTGACAATTGGCGCGAACATCTTTTTGCTCGCAGAGCCCGTTGCGGAGAGGCGCGCGGACACTTGGGTTCATCCGTTCGCTTCGGCGTCGGGTGAACCCGCCTAAATCCGCACCACTAGCAAATCGACCAAGTTGGCACCCACCGCCGTAGGATGAGCCCTGGCCGCGTAGCCTTTACTTTCCGCGAAACCCGCAAGCTCTCGCGCTTGCCTGCTCCAGGTATCGAGATCAATGTTTTTGTCAAAGGCGCAGACAAATTCCCCGCGCGTGCCTGTCGCGATCGCTTCGCGCAGCGCCTGCAGCGTTACATCCTTCGCGGAGCTTTGCATATTCATCTGATGGCCCGCCTTTCATCCCACCATGCCACAGGCAGAATAAAAGGGCCATGAGCCTTCCCCCAAAACGCAAACGGACGTCCTCGGGGCATGAGGACGTCCGTTTTTCATCGCCGGATTCGAGGGGGGGGGGGCGATCCCGACGACGTGTTAAATATATATGAGTCATTTCAATAAACCAAGGCCCCGCTATCACAAGCGCGTCATGGCATCGATTGGATCCGCGTTCTATCGCTCTGGCTCCGGCCGCGCGATGGCAGGAGCCTTCACCTTAAGCTCCATTTGCAGGTGCCGGGCGATATCCACCGCCAACGCCCGGTCCGTCGGATCTTCCGACTGTCCCAGCACCTTACTCGCCGCATAGACATAGTCGATACGGTCCTTTTCCAGTTTCTGAGCAACGGCCAGACGCTCCGGATCGAGCGCCGTGCGTCCAGTCCAAGTGCTGGCACCCCGCGCTTGCGCCTCCACCCGGCCCCGCTTTTCCCCGCGATCACGCCGCAGGCGCGCCAGACGGCTTGTGGCATTGGCCTCGATCCCATGCGCCCGCAACTCGTGGGCAAAGCCCTCGCGCCAGCGCTGCAGATCGGCCTTACGCGGATTGAGCCGTCGCCCGTCGTGCCCCTCGATCTTCACGCTGAGGTGGATATGCGGATGGTCGGGGGGATCGGGGTCCGGGTCGGTCGAGGGCGTATGATAAGCGAACACGTACGAATGACGGGCAAACTCAGTCTTCGCAAACGCCCGCAGGGCACGCTTCAGGCTGACCTCGTCCGTCTGCGCCGGCATGGAGAACACGATGTTCAGCGTGTCGCGCCTATCGCTGGTCTCCCCGATGGGCTCCAGACCGCCCGAACGCCAGTCATCTTTCAGCTCTTTCAACTCGGCCTTGCCCTTAACGACCAGGCCGTCCTGATCCTCCAGTTCGATCTGGCCGTCGCGGCTGATGTAGTTGAAGTGCCGCCCGATCTGCTTCATGCCCTTACTGCCGGAAGTAATCTTGACCATCACCTCGGGCACCCGCCGCACGGTGCGCGCCAGCCGCTCCCGTACGGCTTGGGCGCGCTTGGCCGTGTCGGCCGACGTGCCCGTACCCCGGCCAGCCCCCTGTTCCGAACCGAACAATCGGATCGCTTTCGAGGTGGCGCGCAGCATCTTGACCTGCGCCTTGTATTCGCCCGCCTCCCATTCCACCAGAAACCCGTCGACATACGCTCTGGGTAAACTCATGGCCGCCACCGCTTGCCATTGGCATCCAAGAGCACTCGCACGTGCGACTTGTGCGTCTCGATAGCGTCGCGCAGACCCTGCATCTGTTCGGTGCTCACGCCCTCCCCGCTCCCCTCATTGAGGCGCTGGGCGACCTGGTTGAGGTTCCGCCCGATAGCGCGGATCTGTTGATTCGACTCTACCAGGGCCGCGATCTCTTGGCGCCCAAACTGCGGCCGACCGGACAGATGCAGGCGCACCAGCGCCTGAAACCACCTCGAAAGCGTCATGCCCTCCTCTTCCGCCAGTCGCATCAGGGCCGTGTGCTCATCCGACGAGAGGCGGATTTCACAGCGGCGCAGCGCGGCGGCCGAGACGCTCTCGGGCGCCGGGCTATTGCCCTTGGCGCTCCCGGAGATCACCGTGCCCAGCACGCGCCTGACCGCCTCTGAGGGTGTCAGGCCATGGGAGGCGCACCAGTCGGTCCAGGGGGCTTTTAAGTCCTTTAAGTCGACCACCAGGGTGGTGGGGCGAGCCTTTGGTTTGTCAGTCGGGTCAGAAGAATTCTGCATCGCTAAGCAACCTCAAAAAATCACGTAATACAAACCCGGCCTATGGCCTATCCTGCACGTTCTCTACAAACCTCGTCCTTGTTGGACATGCACAACGCCCAGGGCCAGACAGCTCAAACTTCGGTCACGCCCAGCACCCGTATGGCCCCGGCATCGACCTCTTCGATGCCGCCATCGGCGAACTGAACAACCACACGCTCAGGCGACGACGGCCAGCGATCGAGCCGTAGCATCGCCTCGCGGCCTGATACCGCCACGCGCAGCATCGCCGTGCGGCGCTTCAATACCGTCCGGTGAACGGGTCGAACGGACCCGCCGACCCCGTGCACAGCACCCGGCCCTCCTGACGTGGACATTGAACCGGGATCAGCCTCTTCGGTCTGGGCAGACACGTCGAGGAAATTCGCGTCGCTAAGGCGCTTCCTAAGCGCCGACACCGACCCGCGTGATACCTCGACACCTGTCCGCAGCCACGCCGACACTTCGTCGGGCCACCGCCCATAGGCGTTGCGTAAATCGTAAAGCGTGCTTGGCGAGGTGCATCGACCCTCGCGATAGACGGCCTCGACCGCTTCGGGGGCGTCTATCAGCGCGCCGTACTTGCTGACCGCCGCCTTATCGATACCCAGACGGCGCGCGACCTCGGTCGCCGTGTCTCCCCCCTTGAGCTTGCCGTTGATAAACTGCGCCATCTCCATCGGGGTCAGATTGTCGCGTTGCAGGTTCTCGACGACCTGCTCATAGTCACTATGGGCTTCGTCGAGAAACGCCGGGATGGTCTCCAGACCGGCGGCGCGCGCAGCCCGCAGACGTCGGGCCCCAAAGTTCAGCATATAGTGGCCGGACAAGGTCGGATGCGCGCGGACCGAAATCGGCGACTTGATCCCTGAGACCCGGACGCTTTCGCTCAGTTCGCCGAGCGCCGCCGCATCAAACGCCTTTCGCGGCTGATTGGGATCTTCATGCACAAGGTCGAGCGACAATTTCAATGGCATCCCCGCTGACGCTGTCCCTGCATCGAAGTCGCGCAGCAGATCGAGATTGAGCTTACTCACTGCGCATCCTCCGTCTGCGGGGCACTAACGCCCATCGCCGACAGGATCATATCGAACACCGGCTGGATCTCTTTCCAGGCATCACGGGCACTGGTTTTTTTCAGGTCGGGAAGAAACACCGCCTCGGCCTGCGCCTCGGCAATCGCCGAACGCTTGGGAATGAAGCCGTATTCGACCTGACCGTTGTGCTCCCTGCGCAGAAGCCGGGACCCGAAACGCCGCGTCACCGCCACCATGTTGGTCCGCTGGAAAGGCGTGGGCTCAACCAGATTAGGGAGAATGCCGATAAACACGAGCTTGGGGTTCAATACGCTGCGAATACGCTCCAGCCCAAACTGCGGATGCTGGACCAGTCCGGCCAGGCCTTCGATGGCTTCCTGATTGAGCTGGATCGGTGCCAGCACATAGTCGGCACTGACAAGCGCCGACACATAGCGGATGTCCGGGTTGGGGTTGGTATCGATGAGGCACACGTCAAAATCACAAACCGATGACAGAAAGTCACTCAGGTTCGACGCCATGTGATTGTGCTGATCGGCCTTCCGCTCGCATAGGGTCAGAGCCACATGCGATGGGACCAGATCAAAGTTCCCTTGGAGGGATGCCGCGCCCAAGGTCCCATCGAGAAGGTCGGCGGCGGTGCCGCTGGCGACGGTGACCCGGCCAGAATCCGCCAGCGGTCGGCTCGTATTGCCCTGATGGTCGAGATCGATCACCAGAACTCGCAAACCGAGAGACTGGAGATAGAAAGCTAATTGGGTCGTGATGGCACTCTTGCCGACACCCCCCTTCTGATTGGCGAAGACAAGGGTTTTCATGATTAGGCTCCATGAGGATGGACGCAACAAACAGAAGCGTCAGGGGCCCGCGCAGGCATAGGGGATCGACCGGCGCATAGCGGCTCCGGCAGATGTCTCAAGAGGTGGGGTAGTGAAAATTACGCGGGGACCGATAGGGCTAGTGCACGTAACTCGCAGGTGCAATACCGAATTCAGGCCTGGCGATTCACGAAATTGGCATGGTGCCACCTCAAGATCGCTCCCCCCCCGCCCACCGTCAGCTCGAAAACAAAAAAAGAGGGCCACCCGTTGCCGGGCGACCCTATCGATTAATTCTGTAGCGCAGCCGCCTCGCGCGCGATCCGCTCATGCGCCCACTTCGCCTCCAGGGCCGAGACCAGCGCCTCGATTTCCGCATCATCGGAGCGGCCGCAAGCTTTGGTTTGGACGGTTTGGAATTGCGTGTTCATGTCGTAACCCTTCCTATCGATTAAATGATAGGGCCTCGTGGCAGATCGGAGCCCTCCAATGTCACCGCAGGGCCAGGCACAGCCGGGCCCAAGGGAAACGGCGCAGCCGTTGACATTTGAGGTGATCTGCTACGCTGGGCCGATCATTGATGAGATGACCGTACCGGCGACCAGCCGGTACACGACGCGCCCGAAGGTCGAAGACCGAGCGGCGGCCAGACAAGGCCAAGGGCCGGTCTGCAAGGCGGCACGCCTCCCCACCGCCCCCGATCCGCCCGTACCTGTGTGATAAGAGGCGCGGCATCACCCGTCCGCCCACCAGCGCGCCAGACGACGGTCCAGCTTGGCCGACCGGCGACGCAACAGACGCCATTGCCGGTGACGGACCGGGCAAAGCGTGTACCCGTCCGTGTAATCTGAAAACGCCTTCACATAGGCCATCGGCGCCTCAGGCGAGCGATGAAGCTTGCCAACCGCCGTCTTCGTCAGCGTCTCTAAGCTGCCGGCCAGTTGCATGGCCACATGATGAACCACGTCCGGGTCCATAGACTCGTCGAACACATCCAAACCGATCCGAAAGGCATAACCGCGCGACTGTGCGATCCACGAGATGAGATTACCCGAAAAGTAGACCATGACAGGCCTCCAGGAATGAAGTGAAAGAGGCCGCCCATCCACCAGCCAGGGCCCCGATCGGTCACCGAAGGGGAACGGCGCAGCCGTTGACGGATCGGGATGGCTGGCAGGATGGGGGACCTGCACACCCCAATGGCGTTGCGCCCCGAACCGAGCGGCAGCGGCGGGGCGGCCATCTGAAGCCAAGGGCAAAGATGCACGGCTTTCGCGGGCGGACCCCGTGGGGCCCAGCCCCCGAAAGTCGAACCCGAACCTACGGAAAAAGGGCGGCCCGAAGACCGCCCGTATGCTTAATTCTCACGCGCCCGGCGCTCGGCGTCCGCCAGGCTGTAGAATTCGGCCAGATCGAGCCGGTGCGCGTCCGACGCCGCCTCGAAGTGATCCTGCGCTCTGGCGGTTCCCAAATGCCAGTCCCAGAAGGCCGGGTCTTCGGCGTCGTCGGGATCGATGGATGAAAAGCTGGATTGAATACGAGCCATGTCGATAACCTCCGATAAATCAAAAATGCCCTCCGGCGGTAACCGGAGGGCGATGCTGATCAGTAAGGGATGTAGTCGTCTTCGCCGGAGCCATTGCCGGGCTGGCCCTCGGGCGGGCTATTATCCGGGAAGGACAGCGGCATGATGTTGGTGCCGTTGATGACCGGCACCTTGTTCTTCACGCCCTCGCGGTCGGTGTATTCCTCGTAGCGGAAGCCACCTTCGACCTCGACCAGTTGGCCCTTGGTCAGGTTGCGCTGGATGTAGCCGATGGTGCCTTCGGCCCAGAACTTGGCGCGGTGCCAGGTGGTGCGGCGTTGGGCATTGCCCTGCTTGTCCTTCCAGTATTCTTCGGTGGCGATACTCAGCGTGGCGACCTGTGCGCCGTTGCCGAGGCTGGTGATCTCCGGTTCGGAACCGAGGCGGCCGATCAGTTGAACTTTGCACTTCATGGGTAGCTCCTATGCATTTGACCCTTGGGGCGCATCCCCGCGGGCTCGCGGGTCCACCGCGATCATGCGCTCTTATTTCCGGTCAAAGGGCTGGCGTGCACCCGAAGGGTCGCAACGCAGTGGAGAAGGGCTTGCCCCTTGCGCGACGGCACGGCCGGAGTAAGACGTCATGCTCGATCGCGATGGAGTGACGTGGCTGTGGGGATGCGGCCAGGGTGAGGCGGAGCTGCCGGGTAAAGGTCCCTGAACCCGCTGGATCAGAACGGGACCTTCTCCTCACCGAAAAAGCGCTCGATGACGTCGCGTGTGCTTTCCACACGAATACCGTTGGCATGGATGAGCCCGGCCCACCCGCCGAACCCGTCGGCCCGCATCTTGGTGCAGGTATAGGCACCTTCAATGATGAAATAGCCGATGGTGGCCGAGCGGCGGACGATGTCCTGCAGCATGATCTGATAGGCCGGCTCTTCGAGGTGCGCGTCGAAATCGAAGTACGTGTCTTCGAGGTCTGCGGCCTCGCTGACCTGATCGAGCCAGAGCTGAACGGGCGCCAGCAAGCGGCTCTCGAAACCGAGACTCTCCGCATAGCTGGCACGCAGTTCCCCCACGCCGACAAACGGCAGGGTGTCGATCGACAATTCGGCGCAAAGATACAGTCCGTCGCCATCGACTTCCGCGTCGAACATCGCACCGAGCAACAAACGCTCAAGCGGGCTGATATCGGCCAGCGGAAGATTGGGCTGAATGACGGTAGGGGAATGATAGTCTGCCATGGGGATGTGCTCCTTTCAAGTGAGACACCTCCCAAGGCCCTGTCTTTGTCTTTCGCCCCAGCCTCACCAAAGACGTCAGGCGTCAGGCTCGACCACAGTTGGCGGGTCATCGAAGGGGTTGAGAACGCGCACGCCCAGTCCCTTAAAATGCACTGTATTGCGGGTGACCACGGTCAGATTATTCACAGCCGCGACCGCAGCCAGCGCCCGATCAATGCTGTCCTTGGACGCGCCCCGCACCGTCTCTGCCCATTTCGAGGCCTCATCTATGCCGAGCGGGACAATGCTTGTCCCAAACGACTGAACGAAGAGGTCGATGGCGGCGAGCAACTTGTCACAGGCGGGCGTGCCCCGGCCCTTGGCATAGGCCCCCCGCTTCATCTCATAAATGGTGAGAACTGAGATACGTATCTTGCTATCGTCGATGCCTGCCTTCCATTTCGCGACATTGGCATTGCCGCCTGGCCGAAACTGCTGGAGCACATTGACGTCGATCAGATAGAGGCTCACCGCCCCGCCTCGGCGTCACCCTCATCCGCGTCAAACGCGCCCAGTTCGGCCAGGTGGCTCAGGGCGCGTTTCAAACTGACGCCTGGATAGGGCTTGCCGCGTTTGGGCGAGGCTTTACTGAATGCGACTGCGCGCTCGACCTGAGCGCGCGTCAGCGAAGGGTAATCTTCGAGAATTTCGTCCAACGTCTGCGCGGATTTCAGAGCGGCGACCCGATAGACCGAGATGTCGGTTCCCTCGAAGAACGCGTCGCCACCGGTCTCGACGATGCCTTTGCCGACGTCTTCGAGCTTGCGGATAGCGCTCTGCAACTCGTCATCCACCGGTCCGAGATCAATCGGCACGTCGGCGACAAACAAGGTCTGGTCAGTGACCTTCATCGACTTGATGCACTTGAAGACCCGTTGCTGGCCATCGGGGGTGAGAATCTTGTCCAGCTTCTTGGCAAGGATCAGAAAACGCAGGTCGCGGTAGTCGTAGATGCGCGGGGTCGCCTTGCCGGCCGACTTGCCCGTAGCCGCAGGGATCAGGATTTTACGGGTCCGATTGAGCCTGTCGACCGACCAGCCGAGCATCGCCGCGGTCTGAGCAGTGGTAAATTTTCCGGTCGTCTGCATAGCGTCACCTCTAATGCATGTGAATATAGACATGAATTACCGCGCAATCAAGATATCCAGTCTTACAGTCCGCCCGCGTCGTGTCGCCCTCCGGCGGCTGCAGCGAATTCCGGTAATTGATATCGCCTCGTATCGGTCTCAGTGGGCGGTCTATCAGACTTCCTTACCGGTAGGGCGCATGTGCTCCCAGCCTCTTTGTTCGTCGGTCAACTCAACCGTTTCAGGGAGTTCAGACAATAGGGCATCGAGGGTGAAGCGATTGCGCTTGCGCCTTCCCGCCTTACCGATGCGGCCATCCCTGAAGCCTGCCGCTTCGACCATTGTAGCCGGCAAGGTGCAGGCGTAAGCCGCGCCCGCGCGGCGCATTTCCACATCGTTGCCGCCCTTGTTGTCTCGAATTTGAATGTGTCTCGGCATGACTTTCTCGATCTTGGACTTCTATCGTCATCATATGCCATACGGCAGAGGTTTCGACATCTGACCCTTAAGTTCGTCGTTTCAATATCCGAACCGCCGGCTCGGCCAGTGCTGATCGTCGGCCTGCTTAAGCGCTTCCTGCAAATAGGTCGGATCACCGTCGACCACCACCGGATCGGTGACCGACGTCTCGTCGACAACCGGGACGTCGTACTCGAACACGACCCAACGCGGCGGCGGTGTCTCCGCCTGCGCCACGGCCACACAAGCTCGCAATGCGCGACGATTGCGGTCCTTTTTGCCCTGATCGATGCCGAAGTGCCATGGCGTCGATTGCTGGGCATCGATCGCACAGCCAGCGAGCCCGGCCTGATAGCCCTGTGACCATTCCAGACTCATGACACCCTCCCTCAGTCTATGGCCCGGCCGATCAGCTCGGCCTCGGCGTGGCTGTAGGAAAAGTCGCGCAGACGCTCGAAGTTTTCGGAGAGCCCCTCGGACGGATAACGAAACGACAGGTGCGACAGGGTAAATAAGGTGGCGACGATGCCGGCTGCATCCGCGCTCATCACCCCGTCGAAGAAATTGTCGACCCAGGTGACCCGCATCGGTTCGTGGCCACTGGGTGCCATATAGAGCGGGTCATTTGAGGCGCAATAATAAGCCCAGAGCCCGCCCCCATAGTCCGCCGACAGTTCGCTCATGAAGCGGAAGACATAGGTCTCGGCCAGCAGGAGCGGCACGCCGGGCAGCAGCTTTGGGATAAAGCCCGTGCGCGCGTCTTCGGGAACGAGAGTGGCGACGGGTCGATAGGACATGAGGGCATCGGACATGGAAAAGGCCTCCTTCAGGCGATTGAACACCCTCCTGAGACCTGTCTTTCGTCTTTAACCGGCGACCGACCCGCTCACCGGCCCATCGATGACCTCGTAGTCGCGGGTCTGGATGTTGGGGATGCGATAAAGCCGGCCGTTCGGCGCCCGATAGGCGGTGCGCTTGCGGCCGCGCCGGACGTACTGCACCACAATGAACTCGCCATGGCAGATCTCGTCGGCGAAAGTGAGGGGCTTCGCCAGACGGATCCTCGTCCCAACCAAGGGTGCAGGTCGCGCTCTTACCGCCGCATGCGCACGACACCGGACGCGCCACGCCGTCGCGTACCTCAAACCGATGGAGTGGAAAGCCAAGACGTGAACCCCAGTGTCGCGGAGCGCGACATTTGTCGCAGATACCGCTCAAGGGTACCTTTACTTGCCGGAAGCTCGTTTTGGCCGCTAGGGGTTACGGTAATTTTCGAGTGCCTACGGGTGGGGGCAAGACGATGATGGCCATGTCGATAAAACCATTTGTCACATCCGAGTATCTCAGCGAGGTGGAGACGGCACGAGCTTATTTGGCTGCTGTCTTTGATGACGGTGAGATTGCGGAAATTTGCTCTGCCGTAAACGATGTAGCGATCGCGTTGGATCATTTGGACGAAGATGCGGGCCTTTCTGACGAGCCAACCCTCAACACCTTTCTCAAGCTTCTGGATCTCCTCAAGGGCAGGGTTTCGTTTTCAATCGAACCAAAACGCACCTATTAGCCCCAGACTGAGGGGGCACGTCGGCGCCGCTCCGGCCATTCGTCTTCACAGCCGTACAGTTACGCAATTTGGAATAAGACAGGTTTTGCTGAGTGGCCATTGCTTTAATATACAAGAAATTGTATATGCGCTAAATGGATGACCTAAAGGCGGTCGCTTTCTGGGGTAGCGCCCTAAATGACTTGAAGGATTTCCCGCATACCGCTCGACGCGAAGCCGGCCACCAGCTCGACCAAGTGCAACGCGGCCTTGAGCCGGACGACTGGAAGCCGATGGCGACCGTAGGGGCTGGAGTTCAGGAAATTCGTATCAGGGACACAGCCGGAGCCTTTCGGGTGATCTACGTCGCTAAGTTTTCGGATGCAGTTTACGTCTTGCACTGTTTCCAGAAGAAAACGCAAAAGACCAGCAAGCGGGATTTGGACCTGGCCCAGAGCCGATACAAAGACTTGGTGAAGGAGTTGAAACCATGAGCAACGAAAAATTCGCCAGCGTTTGGGACGCTATCGAGAGCACTCCGGCCGAGGCCGAAAATATGCGGCTGCGGTCAGCCCTTATGATCGAGCTTAAAGAGTACATCAAACGTGAAAAGCTGACCCAGGCCAAGGCCGCTAACGTCTTGGGCGTTACCCAGCCTCGCATTTCCGATTTGCTGCGAGGAAAAATCGAACTGTTCGGTCTGGACATGCTTGTCACCATGATCGCCAAGACCGGTCAGCACGTCGAAATGCGAATTTACCGCGCAGCCTGAGACTTCCATCTTCCGGTGGATCGACAACAAATCAGTGCGCTAAAGGATATCCCTAAGAGGCGCTAGTCAGAATTAGCGACTTTACGAAATGCTCAAATTTCTGAATAGATTCAATGGACTCAAGTTGGGGCTGTTGAATCGGACCTGTCTTATCCGGATTATGGTGCTTTTTCACGCATCTTAACCGGACAAAGCCGGTCAGACAAAATTAGCGGGCTTTGCCAAACTGAATGAAGTCAACAGGTTGGCAGGCGGTCCTTCACTGACCTACGCACGCGCGAGGGATCGAGGCCCGAAGGGCGAAGACCCGGCCCGGCCGGGGCTGACCTGCGACGAGCCCGGTCCCGTCAGTGACGGGACGCGCCCCATCCCACATCGGCGAAGACGATGTGACTCTTGCGAAGGGCCCAAAGGCCCTGATCGGTTACGCGATAACGTTCAGACCCGCACCTTCCGGTCGTAACCGGCATGTGATAACGTCAGGCGATAACAAACGAGGGATATGGGGCCAATGAATCGTCTACTGGCTGGGGTTGCCGCCTTCTGTCTGTTCGTCGGCGGCGCTCAGGCGCTCGAGCCGGTGCGACCGGGACAAGACGACATGATCCGCCAGGCGGTTCACGCGGAGGGACGTCTGTGGCTGCTGACCGACGCCGGGGTCCTTAGCCATATTACCCCACAGAATAGGCGCGTCGACGAGGTGCTATCGGAGCCGGTCCATGGCCTCTGTTCGATTGATGGAAACGTGACGGCTCTGACAGCGCCGCGATCAGGCGGCAAATGGACACTTTGGACCCGGCAAGGTGAAACCTGGACTCTGACGGACACGTTTGATCGCGAAGATCACGAAAATTTACGTACGCTGGATTGCCAGCCTGGCAACATCGTTGTGCTGGCCGGCCGCCGGATTCTCCAGCTTCAGGGACCGACCCGCCGTATCGTGACCCTTTCGGGCCGGCTGCCATGGGGCGGACAAACCGTTATCCTGACAAAGGGTGAGACCCTGTGGGTCGGCGTCAGTGCCGGTGAATGGGGCGGAGGCCTGCACAGGGTCGATCTGAAAACGGGAATTGTGACTACGCTCAAGAACGCCGATCGGGACATTTGCGGACAGCCGCTCGATCCGGACTGCGACCGGGTCAACGCCCTTGCCGTGTCGCCGAAAAAACCCGACTGCATCGTAGCGGCGCTCGGAGGCGTCCATCGGATGTCTCACGGGCGTCTTATCGAAGTTTGCGGCGAAACGATACGTCAGACCTATGCAAAGGAAACGGTTCCGTCGCAGAATCCGAACTTCCACGGCCAGAGCCTGCCCTTTTATGGCCTCGTTTATCGGGACACCGGTCTCCTCGCGTTAGGGGCTGACGGACTTTACGATTTTGGCTGGGATGACACGCCGACATTTACGCCCTTCTCTCCCTTCCGCAATGCGGCGGGGGTACGCGTAAACGATGTGTCGAATGACCTCATCCTTGTGCGAACGAATATCGATAGCCGTACCTCGTTGGGCGGCGGCCGTGTTCTAATGGTCCCGATCACCTCTCCTCCCGTCAGATAACCGCGTGCGCGCGATGCGCAGCCGCGCGAGGGACCGCGACCCGAAGGGCGAAGACCCGGCCCCGGCGGGGCTGACCTGCGAGCACGGTCCCGCCGCAGTCGGGGCGCTCCCGCCCTGTAGCAGTGGACGTCTCAAAGACAGTCGGAATAGGAATTAAGCCGGTGATAGTGAAGCCCCTTGCGCTCGATCCGAACGTCGATAGGTGCCCTATCGCTATGGACGGGATTGAACGGCACGCCGCGCCGACCGATCGACTTCATGCAGCACGTTTGCCATCGTACCAAACTGAGGTACAGGCAGCTCCGACTTCCCTGTTGCAATCCGTATCCAAATGGATACGATCAAAAGTCACCTATGGAACTCGCGTTCAAGCAGTCCTATCAATTTCGCGACTGGGTCAGGGCGTTGAAAGACCCCAAGGCCAAGGCCCGTGTGCTGGCGAGGATCACGGCCGCCAAAGCGGGCAATTTCGGGCACTGCGAACCGGTCGGTGAAGGCGTTTCGGAGATGCGCATCCATGTCGGCGCGGGCTATCGTGCCTACTACACGCGCATTCGCGACGTCGTCTGCTATCTGCTGACCGACGGTGACAAGTCGAGTCAGAAGGCGGATATCAAGCGGGCCCTTAAAATGGCCAGCGAATTGGAAGAAAGCCTGGCAGCCGAGGCGTACGCGGCGGCACAGACAAAGGGTAAGACGCAATGACGCAGTATTCGGACTTAAAGGTCTCGGACTTCCTCGACAGCGACGAGGTGATTGCCGAATATCTTAATGCGGCCTTTGAAGATGGCGACCCTCAGGTGTTCCTGATGGCCCTGGGAGAGGTGGCCAAGGCGCGCGGCATGACCTATATCGCCGCCAAATCAGGTCTTGGCCGGGAAAGCCTCTATAAGGCGCTGCGCCCCACAGCCCACCCGCGCTTTGAAACCATCTTCTCCATCCTCGATGCGCTCGGCGTCAAACTGACCGTCGCCCCGGATCAGCGGCCGGCCCTCTCCGCCTGACCCTATCCATACCCCATCAAAAGAGAAAGCCCCCGCTATCGCGGGGGCTGCGGCCGTCAGGCCGTCCCCTTCGCCGCCACCTTGAAGGTCAAGATGCCACGCTCATTGGCCTTTTGGGCGATGTTCAACACGATCCCCGACGCCTCGGCATCACGCGCATTCAGCGGGTTCACCGGGGTCGGCATGTAGAAGACCATAACCGGCTTCAGCGCCAGCAGGGTGTCGTTGGCCACAAAGGGGGCCCGGCGACCGGCGGCTTTTGCGAAATCGGTCTTGTGGACGATGATGTTGCGGGACTTCGCCCACATCATGGCGATCTTCTCAGCGCCCAGATTGCCGGTGCAGGCCAGTTGCATGTCAGGGCACTTGGAGCGGGCATAGTCGAGCGCGGCGAGGATACGCTCGGCATCGGCATCGGTGTTCGCCGATTGCACGCCGCGGAAGACCACGTACTTGGCGGTCGGTTCGGCCCCCTTCTGCGCGTGCTGGCGCTTACGGCGCAGGGTTTCACCCGCTTCCATGACGGCAAAGGTTGTCAGGCGGTTGGAGGTCGATCCGCGATAGGGCGTCCAGACATCGCCGGTTTGCACCTCGTAGGTACGTTCGGCGGACCGGCGAAACGTCTCCAGCACGACAGCGACGGCCTCGAAATAGCGGGAGCGTTCGGTGGCATCCTGGATCTGGCTGTCCTTGACTTCGGACCCGTCGAACTCGCGGTGCAGGCTATTCAGCTCGTTGGACGCCCGATCGTAGTCACGCTCGATGCGCTGCTGGGCGGCGTGAATACCGCCGATGATGCAGTGGGCGATCATGCTGGCGTGGTCTTCCATGGCGTCCTTGCCGAAGGTGTCGAGAATTTCGGTCATGAGGGCGTGGCCGAGGTGTTCGACCTCGCTCTCCGCGGGAAACGGACGGGGATCGTGAGACAACTCGGTGACGTGATCATAGGAGGTGGTGGGGGCGCCGAAGAGAGACATGTGCGTGATCCTTGAAGGTCGAATGAGGAAACCGAAAGAGGGTGAGGCCGGATGACCTGGCCTCTGACCCTGGGTGTCCACCGGCCAGACCGCGCGCAAAGGGGTCGCCAAGGGCGACAAGCGAAGCGCCTGCCCCTTGCGCGTAAAAGGGATGGCCTGTGGCAACCGGTCAGAGGATCAAGGCCAGGTCGACGGCCCACCCAAGACCCCCCGGTTTCCCCGACCGAAACACGCGGTCTCGACGGCGCTCACGCCGACGGCAAATCGGCCAGATTGACCTCAAAACCTATCCCGCAAGCACCCGACACGACGGGCCCAACGCACGAAGGACGGGTCAGTGATGATGTCGGCCCAAACCTTAAGCCAAGGGCCGCGACAGGATCAGCGCGACGGCCCA
Organism: Asticcacaulis sp. W401b; assembly: GCF_046503825.1. Classification (NCBI taxonomy): domain Bacteria; kingdom Pseudomonadati; phylum Pseudomonadota; class Alphaproteobacteria; order Caulobacterales; family Caulobacteraceae; genus Asticcacaulis; species Asticcacaulis sp. W401b. Next base: position 5,526 of record NZ_JBKFEE010000023.1, on the reverse strand, counting down.
CGGCCACACGGCTCACCAGGTGAGTCAGGTGCACCTCAATTCCAGGCTTATTTTTGGGAGTTTTTTGGTCATGATGGCTGCCTTAAATTCACTCTAACGGTTGTGAAACAAAGGTTTGCGGCGAGATAACTTCCCGCCCTCTAACGAGACCAAATCGGGATTTTTTGGTCAAGCCCCCCGAAACGGTGGGTCTGGATACAGTATAGCCGCTTTTGACCCCCCAATTGCCGTGCGGTCATCCCCTCGGAATCGAACCGCTCTTAACCGCCTCTCACGTTCCTGTGCGGCCTCCCCAGATCAACTTCGAGGGATGGTCAGGCAAATCAGTCCCTTGTCAGTTGAGTTGCCGCTGACTATGGTTTTACATGTCTGTTTTGACGTCGGGATGGCGATTCGAGGACGATAATCGGAGTGACGAAGTTTTCTAATGGCTGATCCGCTTTTCGCTGTTTGTGATACTGATATCGGCACAACCCGACAGCGTTAAAGTGAAATGAAGATCGGTAGCTCCTCCTCCTCTCTGCTTGAAATCATGCACTGCCTTCCTGACCGGTTGGGGACGCTTGAAACATGAGTCAGATATCGACGGGTGATGATTTTGCCGCCATTACGCAACTGATCGAAAGCGCCCGTCAAAGGGCGTATGTAGCGGTCAATGCGACACTGATCGACCTCTACTGGCAAATTGGTGAGGCTCTGAGCCGGAAGATCTCCGCTACTGAATGGGGGGATGGCGTCGTTCAACAATTGGCTCGGCACATAGCCGTGACCTACCCAGGTCTGCGCGGATTCACGTCCAGAAACCTGTTCAGAATGCGGCAGTTTTACGAGACCTATCGTGGGTCAAAAATTGTGACAGCACTGCTGACACAATCGCCCTGGACGCACCACTTGATGATCATGGGGCAAAGCCAGATACCAGAAGAACGCGAGTTTTACATCCGTCAGGCTATAGCCGAAATGTGCGTTAGCATTAAGGCGCCGAAAATTTAGCGTTAAAACACCGATTTTTCGCAGCTCTTTGGCGAATGGCGCATTTTTCGCAATCCAAGATGTATGTTTTTGCGCTCTTTTTCGCATTCCGAACACCAAAAACGCGCAAGAAAGCGACACCTTTCGCGCGTTAGCGAGGCAACAACGAGTTCTGGGATGCGGGAATCATCCAACAGATCCCCTCTCCCCGAGTGGATACCTCAAGGCGAGGAAGCAGGTTCTATTTTCCCGCTTTTGGCCCAAAGCGGACCATAGCCCCGTTCCCCTTTTGCCCAAGTGCGGACATTGCCATTCGACGACAAATGGCCCGGACAGGACTTGGGGCCTTCCTCAGATGAATGTCGGTAATGCGCCTCCATTACCGTCGCTACGATGGCCTGCGCCAAGTACCAAAAGCCGAATTCGCCAGCAGGCCAGTCCGATGTCGAGCCAGGCCCCATGGTGGACCACAGACATTCCGATCCTGTTGCGCTATTTACCTCTGTAGTAACGAATTAGTGGCTGGTGTTCGTCACTATCCGGCTGCATGTGCCGGTTCGTGACGCCTGTAGCGAGTTCATCGGAAGGCGCGAAGAACTCCTTGTCGATTAAGACAAACTGAGTCTGCCGAAGTTCCCCACCGTTCAACTGGTACAGCATGCGATAGAACCCTTCGAACTGCGCCCTGTTCTCCCGCTCACTGATATTCTTCATCGGGGAGTCGATTATTAGGAGCTCGGGCAGTGGCGCGTGAAGCTGTGCCGCGATGCGGTGCAAGGCGATCGCGAAGCAGCATTTGAAGAGGGTCTTCTTTCCGCCGCTGCTGAGCGAGGTGAAGGTCGAGAGCGTGAGGTCACTGGGGTCTGCACTAAGGATTGCCGGGTAGAAGTCGGGTGGGTTCAACTCCACATGATCGGTGCGTTGGATGCCCGGCACTCCAGAAAGCACTAGGCAGTCCAGGAAGTAGCCCGCGAAACGATCGAGACTTGTTCGATCTGCCTCCGCTTTGGTGCGCGCCTCTTTGAGCGCGTCGCGCTTCGCCTGTTCCAACCCCACTATTTGTGCGAGAGCATCGCGTTGTTGCTGCAACAATAAGGGTAGGCGTAGCAGCCAAGCGATGCTCGCTAGCTCGGCCTCCAGCGCCGCACGCTCGCGCTCTTTCAGCAAGCTCATTGAGAGGAAGGCGGAGTCCTGTTCGGCGACGGCGCGATTGATGTCGGCTTCAGCCTTGTCCTTGGCCTGGAGCAAGTTCAACCGGCGTGCCCGCATGCTGGCTAGATTGCTGTCGATCGTGGCAATGGCTTCCTTCAGTTCGGTCCGTCGACTGGCGATGTCAGCCTCAAGCGCCGCGACCTCGGCCGGATCGAATAGATCCACGAGATCCTCCTGGCCGCACACCTCACAGCATTGTGCCGGCCGGCTCGGCAGCGCTTGAGTGCATCGCGGGCAAGCGCTAAAGGCCACATCTCCAAGAATTTCGCGGGCTTCCGCAGACCGCCTGAATTTCAGACCCAGCATCTCGATTTCGTTACGATGCCTCACATGTCGGTCCCGCATAGCTCGGAGTTCCTCGGCGTTGAGGTCAATCTCAGCAATTTCAGACCCCAAGTCCCTAGCCACCCTGGCCAATTCGTCAATGGCATGGGTAGTCAGCTCCTCGCGACGTCCGTTGCGTAGCACCTCCAGTTCCGCGTTCACGTGGACGATTGCGGCGCGGAGTCCCGACTCGCGCTCTGCCACTTGCGCCTCAGACTCGATGCCGACCTCCGATAATGCCTTGGACAGGCTATCTATCGACGCAACCCGCGCGGTCCTGTTCGCTCGGAGTTGATCAAGCTCAGCTTCCAGATCGGCGACTCGCTCGTCGTGGTAGCCAATGACATAACGGATCACGTCACGACTCTTAAGCCGCATATAGAACTCAGCCGATTCCTCAAGGTAGAAGAACGAGCTGTCTATGTGGTCCTGATCGAGGTAACAGTACCAAAGCAGGTCGCGCAATGATAAACGCACGATCTTGCTGTCTGACTTGACCTTGCTCTTGCGAACACGCGGCGGATTGATCTCCGAGAGCCAGAAGATCAGGTCCGACAACGTTTCGACGCCGGTCTCCGGGATAACCTCGCCCGCAGCCGCACGGGCGGGTATAACGATTGAATAGCGCCCCTGATCGTCCTCCCATGAGGCAAGGACATCGGCTGCATCCCGAGCCCGCTCGATGTGAACCATGGCTCGTTCAAGCTCAACGGTCAGGGTCGCCGAGACGAATTCGGCCTGCAACGCGGGCGACAACTGGATCGTGCCGCCAAGACAGTAGTCAATCAGTCGTGCAATGCTCGACTTGCCCGCACCCATCTGACCCCAGAAGTAGCTGAGCTTTGAGAAATCGATCTGCTCGTCCGCTCGACGAAGCGATAGTTTTAAAGACACCAAATTAAATTTCATCGGGGCTCTCCGCTGCTGGCGATGGTTTCCGCCTCGGGGTTGCCGGCGCCGATCTCAGCGCCCCACTTCATGCCCGTGATCTCCGGGACGATTTCGTAGATGAAGTCCTTAAGTTTTGTGGCAGGCATAGTGCCGACTGCTTTCATCACGACGGCGCCCCGTGTGGCGAAATCCGCGAAAGCCGTTCGTGTGGCTAGCTCGTCGGCAAGAATGCGACCGCGATCTGTCAAGCCAATCTCGATCTTGCGGCCGCTGAGCGACAAGGTGATGAGGCCGCGAGAGGACAAAAGGCTGAGCCAGCGACGATACCTGCCATCCCATGGGCCGTAGCGGAACCGAATCATCTTGGTCTCGACGGTCGTGCGCTCCCGCGGCAACACCGCTGCGTCCGCTGGCGCCTTGTTAAGCGCTGTCAACGCCCGTTCAAGATAAACCGGGTAGCGAAGCAGGAAGTCCAACTTCGCAAGCTTTGTTATGCCCTCCACCGGCTTCGGTGCGCCCTTGCCGCGCTTGTCCGCGCTTCGCAGTAGCACCAAGAGTCGAGCGAGGTGTAGACCGTCGGCGTTTTCAGCGTCAGCCGCAGCCTTTAGGACTGAGATGCTCATCCTTCGCCTCCGTCGACCTGAAAGCGGTCGCTCCACCATACGCGGCAGTCGTGGGTCAGCAGTGCTGCGGTACCCATCAGCAGTTCATAAGGCGCTCCTCCTAGCAGATCCCTCCGCTGTGTCTCCAAGCTCCGTAGGCGGGTCGACAGGTCGTTAAACATAGCTCGCCCGAACGGCGCTCCAGGCGTTTGATGCGCCATGTACGACTCGAGGCATTCACCGTGGACCGCTTCCTCGACCTGTCGGAGCTGGCGAGCTGCCCAGGCGGAGTCTTTTGCTTGCTCCTCCAGAAAATGATACTCAGCCGCCTGCTCGCGCGCCTTCATGTAGTCGATCAGATCGCCGACTTCGCCGCGCTCCAGCTTCTGTTCCAAGATGCGCTTGGGCCGAAGTTGACCTAGGCTGATGGTCGGTGGGCCTTGATAGCGAAACGTGTCGCTGGCCGTCGACATTGGAGCCAGAGCCACATCCGCGATCACAATTCGCTTGGCCGCGATCACTGGATTGTCAGTCGTACCGGAGGGAATCTTCGCGAGGTGACGATCGGGGTCGACCACAAATAGCGATGCGGCGCGGTGGAACGTGGCGACGAGGTTGTTGCAGAGTTCGCGGAGGGGGGCCGGCGCGAGATGCGCACATTCGGTAAGGCCGCCGATGTGTTCTTGAGCGAGGGCGGCGTCGAAGTCTTCGCGCGAGGGGCCTTTGACAGTTTCGAGCCTTCGCAACACTTCAAAGAGCTGCGTTTTATCAGCACCAAGTTCCGCCGCCAGGGCGTCGAAGGTATTTCGAAACGGTGGCTGTATCGCATCGGCGTCGCTACAGGATTTGACATGGTCCAGCATGAGGCCAGGACAGCGGCCGCGACGTTTGTCGTCCGTACTCGCCGGCGTGACAGAATCTACGTCGGAGTTGGACACGAACACGAACCTCCCGATCTGGTCGGGGAATGCCGCCATAAGATCGACGAAGCGGCCGATCGATTTGGTAAGAGGGACCGACTTTAGCGTCCAAGCCCCATTCTCGGGTTTCGAGGTCTTGATCTGGTAGGCGTCGAAAAGGCCATCGGGGCGTTCGGCCAAGAAGTCTTCGTGGTGTTCGCAGTAGATGGCGATGTAGTTCAGCTTGCCGCGCCGTACGGCGGCAAGCAGCACCACACCATATTGGTGTTGGTAACGGAAGTTGCGTTCGGTCTCGTCGCCGGGGTCGCCGCTGGCCGTCGTACTTAGCCGAGAATGGGATTGGACTTCCTGCGATTGAATATTGCCGCTAGTCAAACTTAGCGGTCCCTTTTTTATGATCCATGCCCACCTCCTCTGGTGGTATGCTATGCGAACTCCACTTGCTTGGCAACGGCGTACACGGACTTTGCGTGTCTCCGGGATCGTGGGAAGAGACAAGTTGGAGGCTGACGTTGCCGTATTATTCGATCCACTCCACCAAAGAATAGGCTCGTCAACGCTCGCTTCCGGGCATCCTGCCTTTCAGATCAGCAGATATCTCAAAC
>NZ_JBKFEE010000022.1:0-35685 GCF_046503825.1 Asticcacaulis sp. W401b | reverse complement strand
GTTGCCCACGACTTCGCTGAAGCGTTCGAACGACGCGGTGTCCGAACCATCGCCACCCTCATAATGGTCGTAAACGCCGTCATTATCGACCAGGAACGTATCATCGCCACTTTCTCCATAGAGGGCGTCGACACCTGATCCGCCTGAGAGCACGTCATTACCTGCGCCACCCCACAGACCAAAGCCATTCGGGCTCCAGTCATCACCATCACCGCCGGAGAGATAATCATCGCCGTTCCCACCATAAAGCAGGTCATTGCCTGCACCTCCGATCAGAACGTCATTGCCCTCGCCGCCGTGTAAGACGTCGTTACCGCCCTGCCCGTCGAGCCAGTCATGGCCGTTGGCGCCGTTGAGTGTATTGTTGCCGCTGCCAGCGATAAACACATCATCGCCGCCTGATACGGTTTGTGTTTCCCAGTGAGACGTATCGATCCACTGATAATCCCAGTACCAACCATTCCAGTAGTCCTCGCCATAACCGCTTTCGACCCACACTGTGGCTGTGGTCTCATCGTTCATGTCGATGTCGAGGTGGATAAAGTCGTTATTCTGCGACGTGGTGCCCGAAGACGCATACAGGTTCCACTTCGTCACATCATTGACGATGACCGATCTCCCATCGGCCGCTGCCTGAGGAAGCAAACCAAAAATGGAGGACGGTGCTGACAGATGCATACCGCTGACACCAGTGTTGACCCAGCCTGCTGTAATCTGTTCGAAAAAGACGCTCCCCGCGCTGCCGACACCGAGCGATTCAAGGAAGCCTCGCAAACCACCATAGTAATCTGACACTGACCATTGATCCAGTTTCAGCTCACCGGCTCGCTGCAAGGTTACCAGCCAAGGAGTGGCTATGGTCTGTGCCTGCACAGATTGGACAACCCGGTCAATCTGCGGCTTATTGTTGGCGTATTGGCTTTGCTCCGCGGACGATAGCGAACCGACGCCTCCACCAACGATTTTATCAACGAGATCCTTGTTCGTTCCTGTGTAAAAGCTTTGGTCAGCCGCTGAGATGTCGGCGTAACCCTCTTTAATGTAACCGTTAATCAGTTCTCGGCTCGAACTGTAAAAATTATAGTCTCGCGCGGTTTGCAGGTCGCCTGAGAAGGCGAGGAGATCTTCGGCCGCTGTTTGAAGAACCACGCGCTTCATAAACAAGTCGCCACCCACAACATATGTATTGCGGATAGCTGCGAGCGTACCCTTTTCCACGGCCTCGTCAGCCGAATTCACGTAGGTCGTCAGGCCATTGATTTTCACGTACAACTGGCTGTTTGTATGGCCGTAGGACTGCGTCGTGCCGTAACCATTAACGTTGGATACAAGCGCCTTATCGTTACCGTTGGTGATCTCTCGAATGAAGCCATTGAGAATGTCTCGTGCATTTGCCGCCATCGCGGTCGCCAATTCGAGATTGCCTCCGTTTGCTGCAGAAGTCGCGCCAACTTCATATCGGGCATAAGGAAGTTGCAGCACAGTCTCGGCATTTGCTGTGGGCGTCCTTATTTTCTTTTTCTTACCAAAAAGATTTCCGATTAGCGCGCCAAGGACAAAGCCAACGAAAGCACCGATACCTGGCGCAATGATATTGAATGCCAATGAGCTCGTCTTGAGTGAAAGGAAAGACGCCAAACCAGTGCTTTGAAGCGCAACATAACTGCCGACAGCCGAACCTATAGACGACAGAACCACTGCCGCTTCAGTCTCAGGTCTAACGACCATTGCCCCAAGCTTCGCACCCAAAAAGGAGCCGATGGCGTTGGCCATCAGGTCACGCGCGGGAGTATAATCCCACTTTCCTGTCAGAGCGCCGTTGGAGCCCACTTCTGCAACTCGGATACCATTCCACAGACTGACATTGTTGAAAGCGTTCTGCAGAACCTGACTGACAACACTCGACGATGCTGTTGTAAACAGCTCCGCACCAAAGCCCTTCATTCCTAAACTATTGGCTAGATCGGCCATGAGTATCGAAGACACCGTGCCCGCGGCAGCATCGCGCATTTTTTCGAGTACATGCTGACTAAACGAAATCCGTTCCCACTCGAACTCGACTTCGTTTTTCACCTTTTGAGTAAGGTCAATACCTGCGGCGCCGCCAATGGCTAAACCGACCCGCTCCCCCACCTCACCAAGGAACGAAGAATACACGATGCCTTTAAGGGCATCGCCCTTGGCCAAGTAATTGCCTAGTGACGATCCAACAATCGAACCGATCTGACCATGATATGAGGCGTTGATATAGGCCTCAATCTCCGCTTGTGTCGGCTTGTTTCCGTTGCTGCCCTTGAGGAAGGTCTCTAATAGCTCTCGCTGCTCCTCCAGACTCAATAGGCCTGGAGCGACCGGGCAAATGACATTCCCGCTGGTGTCCCTAGCTTCTCCGCCAACGATCTGTGTGCCGTTGACTTTACTCTTTGCAAGCTCAAGATTGTCTGATGGAACAAAATCGTCCCAAGTGAAGTTGCTGGATTTTCCGGCTGCAGATGGCTTAAGTATGCCGCGACTGATGAGAAGACTTATATCTTGGGAAGTAGGCGTGGAGCCGGCTCGAGTCAGCTCTCTGTAAATCACAGCAAGCTTATGCTGGGTAGCATTCGCTCGCGCGTAATCTACCCACTCTTCACCGTACGTGTTCTTCAGCCCTTGCAGACTAAGACCAGTGCCGTATATATCACGCAGCACTTTGTCCGCGGTAAGAATGCCGGTCGCATAGCCTGTTTTCAGAACAGCAGCGACCTCCTGAATGGAGTTGGCCGAACGCACACGAGCGGCCAAAGTCGCAAAATCTGAATCTAAAGCATCATAGCGGCTTACTACTGTAGAAACACTGTCCCCTGGTGTGTAGTTAACGGGTCCATCCCACCAGTGGCTGGAATTCTGCGTGAGATTTAGACCATGACCAACGACTTCGTGGAACAACTTCTCCGCATGCTGCATACGCTCTGAACCCCCACCACCCGCGGCAAGATTCTCACTGAGCGCAACTAAGACACGGTTTGTGCCGTCTCCTTTATTCTGTACAACCGTTCCGCCACCGACATTGGAATCGCCAGTACTCCTTAGGTAGGTGATCTCAATTTCCGACGCAGGTTGACCGCTACGACCTGACAGGATTTGCTGCTGAACGTCTGGTTGACGCATCATCGATTCTGCAAACAACTTCGCCTCATTAGCGTAGTTGCGCTGCGTCCGGTTCGAAGCGGTAAGCGTGATGGAGACAGAGACCTGATGCCCTTGCACCACAAAAGTGGTCTTGTAGGTTTTGACGGAGCAAACCCTCCATCTATTCATTGAACTTTGCGGTCCTGCTGTCTCGACCCAATTGTTTGTTGGACTTGGCATATTGCCCCCCTTATTGCTGTTGTTTTCAGAGTTTTTCTAGGTTCGCTTCAAGGGCATGCTTGCTAAACGCGCATGGTGATGCCTTGTAGAGTGCAGAATTGAGATCATTGTACAGGATCGCCATCTGCAGCCGCTTGGCGACATAGCCGCCGTAGTCCAAATCGTATTTGCGGCTAAGCAGAACCGTCGATGAAAGCAAAAATGTGTTCGGTATATTTATAAAGTTGGTCGGATGTTCGGGATCAATACCCTGGCATTGCAGGACCGCCTGAAATTGGAACCCTGCGCATGAAATGACATCGGTCGGGTAGAATTGAAGGGCGCTAATTAGCTCTCTCAGTATAGGTTTAGAGCGATTATCTGAGCGAGCGTCATAATATAGCGCGGAATATAGTAGAGCGAACTGGTATCTAACGTGAATTCGCAGATCCACAGAGTCCTTTACAAATATGGATAGGCTTAGAAGACGCGCCACCTCTTCAGATGAGGGGCCTTTACCAATGCCAAGCGCGCCTTCCAAAACATGAGGCCCGATTACTGCAATTGTTTCTCCGATTAGTATATCGCAACGATCCAACAAATCCTCTGGGTGTTCACTCGAACGAGAAACCTTCGGCTGTCGGCGCCGCTTCTGCGCAAAGCCCATAGGCTCACAGGTCGCCTTTAAATCCGGGCGGATGTCGGCGAGCGACCGCGCACTGGTGTCATCATAATTGACGCCGCCCCTCTTAAGCAACCGTGACATAGAACGAGGAGGTATGGCGGTTACAAAAGATGAGAAAATGGAACAATTCCAATCGATTTCGGACGCAGGCTCAAACTTGAAAATCCTGGCATCGCTATTTGAAATCCGCAAATCGACAACGGGGGCTTCGGCTGGGCTCGCTGCAAATGCGGGCACCACGGATAATCCCAACAATAAAGCGACCAATTTGGTTCGAATAAACATCATCTATGGACTTCCGGAATGACAACTAGCCCCATACTGGGGTTACGCGCACGCAATTGCCTTCGTCAAACTGACGTTTAGTATCTGGCTTTTGGATCAGATAGGTCAGTTTCCCCATATCAGCGGCATGGCCACACTGAGCGCAGATGACAGCGTTTTGCGGCATTTGTCAACTTTGAATTGCGACTGACTCAAAGATACTGCTGTTATGCGACGGCATTTTGCTTTTGTTTCAAACGCACCTAAATAACTGATCGATCTCAGGATTAATGGGTAAGCGGGCATTACTCGCGCTGTGATAACTCTATGATCTGAGCCCGGAATTCACCAGCTCCGGCCCCAACTTACAACTTTTCAGCGCAAACCAGACTATCCCTCTTGGCGTCGTTTTAGCTGCCCGGCAAAATGGGTAAGGCAAGCCCCGATTTCACCCAGTTAAGTTGCGTCTGAAGAGCCACATCCCAATACTGCAATGCATTTTAGAACCTCATCGCTCTCTTCCCGCCTCATTCATCGCCTTCGCTACAGGAGAAAGAATATAGCTAATAATGCGACGCTTGCCCGTCACGATCTCCGCCTGCACACTCATACCAGACGAAAGCAAGGTCTCACGACCGCTCACGCTCAAACGGCTTTTTACGATCTTGATCTTTGCCGGGAAAACAAGGCCACGCTTCTCATCGACAATGGCGTCGGGAGAGAATTCGAGTACCCGGCCAGAAAGCGTCCCGTATCGCGTAAAGGGATAGGCCTCGAGCTTTAGGATGACCTCGTCGCCCTTGGCGACGAACCCGGCGTCCTTGTTTAGCACCAGCGCTTCAACAATCAGGTCTTCACCTTCTGGCACGATTGTCACCAAGGGCGATCCTGCTTCGGCAACTTCCCCCAAAGTAGTGACCGAGATGGACTGCACCGTTCCCGAGATGGGGGCCACAAGCGTCTGTAACTGCCGCTTCTGATCAGCCTTGGCAAAGGCATCCGCACGCGTCGCGGACAAGGCTTCGGCCTCAGACCGCTCCTGAGCAGCCTGCGCGACGAACTGCTCGCGCAATTCGGCCATGTCCCGGTTCAATGATGCGACCTGCGCTCGGGCCTCGTCTAGTCGAGCCTGTTGAGACTGGAGGTCTTGTTCCGCCGTGATGATCGATTGCTGCAGCTGTAGAACCTTCTGTCTGGCCCCGAAGCCTTTGTTCTCAAGCACGATCTGATCATCCAACTGCCCTCTCAGAATGGGCAGTGTGCGTTCCAGCTTGACGATTTCGGCCTGCGCTGAGCGGGCAGACGCCTCGGCACCATTCATGCGTTCGCGTGAGGACGCCCGCTTGGCCTCATATGCTGAAATACGTGCCGCCACGAGTTGGCGCTCGGCGTCTATCGCGGACGCATCCGTGTCGCCGGGCGCCTGTATCTGCGCGCTTCCGCCGCGCGCATAGGACAGCAGGGCATTGGCGCGCGCAAGCGTGAGACTGGCCGTTGACAATTCCGTGCCTGCGCTCTGTGCATCTGCCACGGCGAAAGTGGGGTCAAGACGTATAAGCACTTGCCCGGCCTCGACACGCTGTCCCTCGCGAACCAAAATCTCGCGAATAAGGCCACTTTCAAGAGACTCTACAGATCGCAGGCGTCCGGTGGGCACGAGCCTCCCCTCTGCCACCGCAACCATTTCTACTTTGGCCAGAATGGACCAGGACAGAGCAATAAGGGCGGCCGCGATAATCAGCCAGATGATCGTCCGTCCGATCGGTGACGGCGGCGTCTCCATAATCTCCAAGGCCGCTGGGAGAAACTGCGTTTCGACACGGTCGCCCTTATAGGCGCGGCGGCGTTCGGTTTCGGCCTTCCACGATTGGATCAGGACATTGAAATGCTTTTTCAGGCTCATGCATGCCCCCCACGCATTTGCGTCTTCCATAGCTGCGCATAGCGACCGTCAGCCGCCATGAGGCTTTCGTGCGTGCCACTTTCAGTAACAACGCCATTTTCCATGGTGATGATGCGATCAGCGATGCGGATGGCCGACAGACGGTGGGCAATAATAAGAACCGTGCGCCCCTGGACGATGGAACGCATGTTTTCCTGGATGATCGCCTCGGACTCGGCATCAAGGGCCGAGGTCGCCTCGTCAAGGATCAGAATGCGCGGGTTACCGATCAGGGCACGAGCGATCGCGATACGCTGGCGTTGCCCCCCGGACAGGTTAGTGCCGCGTTCTTCGATCAGCGTGTCGTAGCCCTCTGGAAGCTCCAGAATGAAATCGTGGGCGCCAGCCATCTTGGCGACGTGGACGATAGCCTCCATTGGCACTGCCGGATCACTCAGGGCGATGTTTTCGCGCACCGTCCGGTTAAACAAGAGGTTTTCCTGCAAGACCACGCCAACCTGACGTCGCAGCCAAGCGGGATCCACCTGAGCCAGATCGACGCCGTCAACGAGCACACGACCGCTTTCAGGCACATAGAGGCGTTGGACCAACTTGGTCAGTGTCGACTTCCCCGATCCCGACGGCCCGCAGATACCCAGCACTTCACCCGGCTTGATATCGAGGCTGACGCGTCGCATCACTTCCTTGCCGCCCGGCTTATAACGGAAGGTGACGTCATCGAAATGGATGCTGCCGGCAATGCCCGGCAGCGCGGCGCGCGAAGGCGAAAACTGCGCTTCGGTCGGCGCGTTGAGGATATCTCCTAGGCGATCGATACCGACGCGCGCTTCCTGGAACTGCTGCCAGAGCCCGGCCAGTCGCAGCACGGGCTCGGCCACACGACCTGCCAGCATGTTAAAGGCCACCAATTCGCCTACCGTAATCTTACCCGAGAGCGCCAGCTTGGCGCCGATGAAGAGGATCAGGACCGTCGACGCCTTATTGATGAGTTGGATGGCCTGGCCACCCCATATATTGAGCTTAGCGGCTTTGAACCCGGAGGTTACATAGGCCGAGAGCAGACGCTCCCAGCGGTGCTGCATCTGAGGCTCGACGGCCGCTGCCTTTAGCGTTTGAACACCGGAGACGCTCTCGACAAGGAAAGCCTGACTCTCTGCCCCACGATTGAACCTCTCTTCAATACGTTTACGCAAGGGGGTGGTGATTAGGCCGGCCGTAAGCGCGTAGAGCAAAATTGCAATCACCACGATCAGCATCAACCAAGGCGAGTAAAACCACATCACCACCAGAAAGACGACGGTGAATAAAAGGTCGATGACGAGTGTAACCGAGGAGGAGGTCAGAAATTCCCGGATGGTATCGAGCTCACGCACACGCGCAATCGTGTCACCGACCCGCCGGCGCTCAAAATAAGCCAGAGGCAGCGCCAGGACATGGCGGTAAAGACGTGCGCCCAACTCAACGTCCACACGACTGGTCGTGTGGGTAAAGAGAGTGGCCCGCAGGCCCGCGAGTACCGTCTCAAAAACAACCGTCAGACCCAATGCTAACGCCAGGACATCAAGCGTAGTCAGCCCTTGGTGGACCAGAACCTTGTCGATCACTACCTGAAAAATCAGCGGCGTGATCAATGCAAAGAGTTGAAGCACCAATGACGCAATCAGCACCTCGCCCAGCAGGCCGCGGTATTTGACGAGCGCCGGAATGAACCATGTGACGTCGAATTTGCTGAGAGACGCCAACTCCGAGCGGGTGGTGACCAGTACGGTCTCCCCCGACCAGATCACACCCAGTTCAGCAAAGGATAATGTCTCAGGCGGCTGATTGGGACGCTGTACCAAAGCCTGGCCCTCATGAACCCGCGCCAGTATCAGATAATGGCCGCCATTGTCCCTGATGATCACCGGCAACGGCGCGCCGCCGATCTTCGCCAGTGAGAGCTGCGTTAGCTTGGAGCGCGCGCCCAAACGGCGTGCCAAACGCACAAGGTCACCGGAATCGGCGGCCTCGGGCTTGCCCAGCGAATGCCGCAACTGCTGCGGATCTGCTCCGATTTGATGAAAGCCCAAGAGCAGGACAAGACTATCCAAGCCGCTGTCGCCGCTTCCCCCCACGCTCATTACACACCCCATAGTTGTCGGGCCGCAACCTACCCCGGCGCAACTATGGCGACAAGGTGGCAAAAATGAAATTTTTGCAAAAAGCTGTGAACAGTTCTCAACTTGGGCGGTGCACCTTGAAACGGTCGTGTGAAAAGGCCTTGTCACGATGCTGGATACGTCGCGTTCAGCGCATGATGAGGGCACAGCCGCCATTGCAGCGGATCTATCGACTATGCCCAAGTCTCGAACTATCTGCTTTATCTTGGCGCCCTGCTCGAAATACGCACGGCGGATCTGACCGATCTGATCCACGTCAATCATCCTCCAAATACCCTCCTTCAGACGACGAACGTCAAAGGAAGGAGTGTGACACAGCCCGAATAGGGGGTCAGCTTTGGACGCGAAAACCACCCTTCAGGGGGTCAGAATTGCATGCGAATTTACATTTGGTCGGATGGAGCGGACGCTGTTCACTCTCGACTGGCTCGAAGATCCCCAGTTGCGGCGCCAAACCACGCAGGAGCTCAACAAGGGCGAAGCCAGAAACAGCCTTGCGCGCGCGGTCTTCCTTCACCGCCTCGGCGAAATCCGCGACCGCACCTATGAAAATCAACAGCATCGCGCCTCCGGGCTTAATCTTCTCGTGACGGCCATTATCCTCTGGAACACAAGGTATCTGGAAAAGGCTGTCGCGGAGCTGCGGGCGCATGGTGAGATTGTCGATGACGCCATGCTGTCCCACCTCTCGCCGCTTGGCTGGGAGCACATTAATCTCACCGGCGACTATATCTGGGCCAGTGAGAAGGAACTGGCCCGTCCCGTGGGTGAACTGCGTCCGTTGAGGACCCTGCAATCTCGGGCACGTATCATCAAGCCGGCGGCGTGATGTTCACCTTTTGTCTGCTTATGCTACAGATTTGAACGTTTGGTTAGTTCGGGCCATGGTGCTGACCGCAACCCTGACCGGACGTCTGGCGCCGCAGCAGATCTTGGCCGGTTACGGCGAGGCTCCGACGCCTGACGTCGAAACCCTATGGGACACCCTGTATAATCGCTTCGGAACGAAGAGCCGTCTCTACCGCTCCATCGCCGCCCCGAGTGATATCCCTGAACGCGCCGTCAGGCGCCTGCCGCCGCACGCCAAGACGGTGGGATCGCCACGGAACGCGAAATTCCGGCGTCCCTTCAGGCTGTTTCGGCCCGAGCCCATGCAGACCATGGCGCTGCTGCCTGATCACCCGCCCGTGTCGTTCCAGTGGCGCGGTAGTCGTTATCGCGTCACCGCGGCCGACGGTCCTGAGCGGGTGCGAGGGGAATGGTGGCAGACCGAAAAGGAAGCCGGGAAGGTCCGGGATTATTTCATTCTGGAGGTTGACGGCGGGGAGCGCTTTTGGGCCTTTCGCACCGGTGACGGTCAGAATGAGGATACGGGCTCCCTGCGTTGGTTCATGCACGGGAAGTTCGCCTGATGCCAACCGTCGGGGCGGTTCCTTACGTCGAACTGCAATGCGCCAGCCACTTCTCCTTCTTGCGCGGCGTATCGTCCTGCGACGAACTGTTCGGACAGGCCAAGGCGCTGGGTATGGACGCGCTGGCCATCACCGACCGCAATACGCTTTCGGGGATCGTGCGGGCGCTGGTCGCCGCTCGCGCCACAGGTTTGCGTCTGATCGTCGGGTGCCGGCTCGATTTGACTGACGGAACTTCGCTTCTGGTCTATCCGACTGACCGGGCCTCTTATGCGCGGTTGAGCCGAACGCTGACTGCGGGCAATCACCGGGCCGGGAAGGGCAAGTGCCTGATCGACTGGCGCGACGTCGAGGCCATAGCTGAAGGCCTGATCGGCATCTTCCTGCCGGATGAGCCGGACGATCAATGCGGCCTCTATCTCAGACGCTTCAAAGCGGCCTTTGCCGAGCGCGCCTATGTGGCGCTGACCCTGCGCCGCCGGCAGGGTGACTACACGCGCCTTCTGGCGCTCTCGAACCTTGCGGCGAAGTGCCGGGTCCCGACCGTGGTGACCAATGACGTCCTCTACCATGTCCACGATCTGGCGACGCTACAGGACGTGGTGACCTGTATCCGTAATCGCTGCACCATCGACGAGTTGGGCGACCAGCGCGAGCTATATGCCGACCGTTATCTGAAATCCGCTGAAGAGATGGCCCGGCTGTTCCCGGACTATCCGGAAGCCTTGCGGCGATCGGCCGATATCGCCGACCGATGCCGGTTCTCCATGGAAGAACTGACCTACCAGTATCCGGCGGAAATCCGCGATGATGGACTGACACCGATGGAGCGTTTGAAACGCTTGTCCTGGGAGGGCGCGAAATGGCGGTTCCCGGAGGGCGTGCCGGACGAAATCATTCGGCTCCTGAAGCACGAACTCGGCCTGATCGAGCAGTTGAACTACGCCCCATACTTCCTAACGGTCAATTCCATTGTCCAGTACGCCCGCTCGATCGGTGTCTTGTGCCAGGGCCGGGGCAGCGCCGCCAATTCCTGTGTTTGCTACGTCCTCGGAATCACCTCGATCGACCCCGCGCGCAACGACCTCCTGTTTGAGCGGTTCGTGAGTGCCGAACGCGATGAACCGCCCGACATCGACGTGGATTTCGAACATAACCGGCGAGAGGAGGTCATGCAATGGGTGTTCAACACCTATGGCCGGAACCATGCCGCCCTCTGTTCGGTCGTGACGCGCTACCGGACGCGCGGCGCGCTTCGGGATGTGGCGCGCGCCATGGGCCTAACGGAAGACCTGATCAAGACACTATCCTCTCAAGTCTCCCATTGGTCGCGCGATGGCTTCAAAGCCGAAGACGCCGTCGGTCTGGGTATCAATCTCAATGATCGCCGCATTCGTCTGGTCATCGAGCTGTCGCGCCAACTCATGGGCGCGCCACGCCATTTGAGCCAGCATCCTGGTGGGTTTGTCCTGACGCATGATCGCCTGGACGAGATGTGCCCGATTCAGCCAGCCGCCATGAAAGACCGGCAGGTCATCGAGTTCGATAAGGATGACGTCGAAGTCCTGCGCTGGATGAAGGTCGATTGTCTGGCCTTGGGCATGATGTCGGCTATGCGCCGGGGGCTGGACCTGCTGCGCGAGCACAAGGGGCTTGACCTCAATCTGGCGACCATCCCGTCAGAGGACCCGCGCACCTACGCCATGATCCGCCAGGCCGACACCATGGGCACCTTCCAGATCGAGAGCCGCGCGCAGATGTCGATGCTACCGCGCATAAAGCCGCGGACCTTTTACGACTTGGTCGTTGAGGTGGCCATCGTTCGGCCCGGCCCGATCCAGGGGGATATGGTGCATCCTTATCTCAGACGGAGGGAGGGAAAGGAGCCGGTCAGCTACCCGTCGCCGGAACTGGAGGCGGTCCTGTCCAAAACCTTGGGCGTACCGTTGTTTCAAGAGCAAGCCATGCGCGTGGTGATGGTCGCCGCGGGTTTCTCAGCCGCGCGAGCCGACTTGGTCAGACGCGCGATGGCGACTTTTAAACATACGGGCGGCGTCCATCACTTCCGCGACGAAATCGTCGAAGGGATGTTGAAAAATGGCTATACGCTGGAATACGCCGAGCAGCTATTCGGCCAGCTTCAGGGCTTTGGTTCCTACGGGTTCCCGGAAAGCCATGCCGCCAGCTTTGCGCTGATCGCCTATGCCTCGTCCTGGCTGAAATGCCACCACCCGGATGTGTTCCTGGCAGCCCTGATCGACAGCCAGCCGATGGGGTTCTATGCACCCGCGCAACTCATTAGGAACGCCGTCGAACATGGCGTTGAGGTGCGGCCCGCTTGCGCCAACCGTTCCCGATGGGACTGCTCGCTTGAGCCGACGCGGCATCCTAACCGCTTTGCCGTGCGTTTGGGGTTCCGGACGATCAAGGGGCTGAAAAATGCCGACACGGCCACCCTGGTTGCCGCCCGAGGCGAGGTGCCCTTCAAATCGCTGCACGACCTTTGGCGCCGATCGGGCGTCCCGATCTCGACGCTTCAGCAACTCGCGCGCGCCGACGCCTTCAAACCGTGCTTTGGACAGGAACGCCGGGAAGCCCTCTTTGCTCTGAAAGGGATGCGGGACGAACCATTGCCCCTTTTCGCGGACCTGCTCGACATGGACGGCGCGCATCAGCCGGAGGCGATTGAACCGGAGATCGGGCTAAAGCCGATGACGGCCGGACACGCGGTTGTCGAGGATTACAATACGAAGGGCTACAGTCTGTACCACCACCCGGTGATTTTCCTTCGTGACGAACTGAAGAGCAGGGGGCTGATGTCATGCCGGGAGGCCATCGCTCAGGCCGACGGAAAATACGTCAAGGTCGCGGGGCTGGTGCTGGTGCGCCAGCGGCCGGGCTCGGCCAATGGCGTGACTTTCATGACGATAGAAGACGAAACCACAGACATGAACGTCATCGTCTGGGAGAAGACCGGGCAGCTCTATCGCCGGGTGCTTCTGGCCTCCAGCCTGATTGAGGTGTCCGGTCAAATCCAGAAGGAAGGCCAGGTGATCCACCTGATCGCGCGGTCGCTGAACGACCTGTCGCCGTTATTGGCCACGATCAGTCAGCGCGATGTGGCGATATCGCTGCCGCATCAGCCCGGCGACGAGTTCCGCAACGGTGGGGCGCTGATGGATTCCCGTATGGCGAAGTCGCCGGCAGGGCATGCCACTTTAGTGAAGAGCCGGGATTTTAGATGATTAAACTTGTTTTCCCGCTCGCAGGTGCGTGGACGTTGCCGTTATGGTTTCGCTTCAGGCGGACACCAAGCCCAAGGCGCTGTTCGCAAGGCAGGAGATACGTCAGAGAACTGCACTTCCCCTTTCAATTTCGACAGTTCAACTAGTTTCTCTCTAAAACCAGAAATGTCGAGCTTCACTACCAACCAGTCTATCAAAGCGGCACAAGGCATGCGCTCGGGATGAGATTGGGCTCCTTTTATAAGGGCTTCTGCCCGGTGTCGCATGCTTGGTGAGTCCTTGAAAAGTCCTGATAATGCAATCGCAAGGGAGATAATTTTCGAACGCTCTGCGACATCCAGATCGAGAGTGTTCTGCTTCCCCGCCACTTCAAACTCATCTAATAAAATACTAAAGCGCTGGGCGAACTCATCTAAGGGCAGCATCTCCTGATCTTTCAACTGATTGCGGAGCAAATCGTGGACATCCTCGTCCAAGGGGCTTTCCTCGGGTGCGACAGGTAAAAAACTTGCCTTTCTTGCTTTCCACCATTTTGAATTCCATTTGTCCTCCACTGGTGTGAATACCTGGTCCTCGATGATAGGTATATGCGCTACGAGTTTCATGGGTGCGCCAAGCGTCTGTGACCGTGGCTTGTCATCAACGGTCCTGTCCGGACGAATGTCGGCTATTACCAAAGCATTTTCTTTTGTGCCGAGGGCACCGCGATTTTTGCCCGTACTTGTAAGAATACCGGGAAGTATTCCATGATATGGACCTGGTAAGGCTGCCGCCCTTCCTTGGGTTTCCCAGCCACCTGGGCCGATGAAACAGCTACCACCGTTAGCGGGAGCATGCGTAGCGTTGCAAAACACTGATATGATGCCGCTGGATAGGTAAGCGCTTTGAGCAAATGTATGGTAGTCCGCATCTCGCGACGTTGCACAGGTTAATAGTAGAATACTTCGGCGGGGACGATGCTCTGCATCACCGCTAAATACATTTGCAAATTCTTTTGCATCCGAAATAATACTGTCTATCCATTTTTCGGATTTTTGCTCATATCTCAAATTGAGTGTTTCCAAGTGAGATACCAGATTAACCCAGTTGAGTGGGCCGTTGAATACAAAGAGTTCGCTGCATACTAACTCAGAGACGTAGGACTCGATACGGTTTACGGAACGGCTCCGGTTCATAATTGGTTCGAGTGTCCCATTGTATGGTCGAAAATCCTCATCCATTCCAATTGAGGGATATTTTTTCTTTCGGTGCTCTATTTTTTGGGGAAGAGACAAACTGAATATAGGGCGTTCGTCTTGGACAACTCCAGACTTGCTGACAGTCAAAGGGTTCCCTGGCTGTGTCTCCCTGAAGATGACACTCACGACAGTGTGAGCCGGTTGAATAATATTTAGAGCCAACGGAGCAACTGGAACGAACTTGCTGTTGTCAGAATTAAAATTAAGTCCAAAGCTAGGTTGTTGGCGAAATGATCCAGCCCAGATCGAAACGCCAATCTGCTCGGTTTCACATAATTCGCTAAGCCAATTTATAGTCTCCGGCCTAAGCGACACTTCTGGTAGAAGCAGAATTTCAACGCCAAAAGTTTTGCAACACTCGAGGACCGACCGGAGAACTTGGCGGCGGCGGTGCTCCTCAAAGCTCAACTTATAGTCTATGACGCCGCTAGTTACGCGAGGCAATTCTAATGACGAGGAGCCGTCGCGATAATTAGGTACTTTGAGCGGATAATAGCTATCTTCGAAATCATATTGAAGGAGGGCAATGCGACCATATCCAGACTGTTGCAGACCTGATGTTTCGGCCCGTGCCCTCCACGATCGAATTTGCCGTTCACGCCAGCTTGCCTCGTCTTGCGCTGGTGACACGCGAGCGGGCTGAGGTTCATCCGGGGGAACCGTTATGTCTGGGCCTTCAGTCTCTTCTGCTTCTCCCCCCCTTTTACCAGCATCTACGTCATCTATAGCAGGATCGTTCTGATGGGGTTGATCTACAATCGCCGTCTCGTCGGAGTGTATTAGGCTACTATCTACAGGCGTGCGGCCCTGTGACGGAGGCGAATCGTCAGTGCGCTTCAACCCACTGACGGCTGCGAGACTTTCCGAAATAACTTGAATGATTAGCACACGCCCGTCAGCGCTTAACAGCGCTGAATACGGATGATACAACCGCTCGCCCGAAGAGACGGTCTCAGTCCTGTCGATGCGCTCAGCGCTTGTCGTGACCACGGTGCACCGCCACCACGGAAGCTTATAGGTCTCACCTTCCGAAGTGACGAACTCTACCTCCGTGTCATTCACAGTCGTTAGGGTGCGCAACGGAAGAGGATCTATTTTTTGATACACCCCGACAGCCTTTCCGACTGTTCCTAACGCAAGACTAGCCTCAGACAGAGCCTTGCGTATCGCCGCTAGAGGAAGCTGTTCGGCAATTTCCCACGGCCAGTCTTCAGGGTCGGCATCTGGAGCCGCCGAGATTCCCGCTAGGATTACAGCAAGCCTCACCAGAGGCTGCGCGATTTGAGGGTCGAACACCGGTGGAAACGCTAGGCGCTCTCGAAGGTTATCGAGTGACCCGGTATCAGCCATTTCAAAATCTAAGGCGCCGGTTGCTACGCACAAAATTACGAGCCAGCCAACCGTAGAGATCCTGTCTAAAATCGCCCTGCCTTGCAGCTGTCGGATAGTTAGTGCCGCCCCTAATTTCGAGAATAACTCTGCACCCTGAGTTTGGGTGTCAAAATCCCCTCGCCGAACATCGGTGCCTTGAAATAGAGACTGAAAAAATACTAACTCGCCGAAGCTTTCCAAAGGCCCAAGTGCAGGTCGAACAAATTTTATCTTGTTTCGTTCTGTCGCACTCATCATCGCAAATATGCCAAGTGCCATATCGCGGATTTGCGTCCGAAATGCATTTATCTCGAAGGCGGCACTCGTGGCTGACAGAACGCTGCTGGCCTTCTCTTGATCAGCTAGCATACTCCATTCCTGGACCGAGTCGGCGATTCTCGCTAAGGCGCGAGAGGTCCTGGGCAGGTTTTCTCGTATCTCGGATCGGCTGAAAAGCTCCTCATCGTCCCCTGGTGTGATAGACCGAGACCCGACCAGTTCTAGATACCTTGACCAGCCGCCTGCGACATCGACAAGTGACCCCAACTGCATCCGGGTGCGCATAGCCCGACCGGTTAGGAAGAACTCAAGCGCTAACGGCCCAACTTGGTCTCCTTTATCTGCGGTCTCACGCAACGCGCCAATTATTCGCTCGAGTGCGCGGGGGATGGAGTTTTTGGCCAAAGCGCTTGCGACCTGAACGCCATTAATCCACCTGCCCCGAAGGCGTGAAAATGCCATCCTTTTAAGACGGTCCTGCAAGAGACGGCTGTCGGATTTGACGGCCACATCTGCGTCGCCGCCATCCTCATGGATTGCAAAAAGGTCCGCAACGGCCTGCCCTATCCGCCACAGGTGAGTTCCAGCATGCGGGGATCTCTGAATAGCAAGGCCGTTGCCACGTCGTTCAAAAATAAGCTGCTCTGTAGTGGCTCTATCCAAGCTCCAAGATAGAGAAAGGTAGTTTGAGTTTCCAAGCTCGGAAGAAGAGGGCCCTAACAATGAAAAAACGTGAACTAAATTAGATCTTTGACTGGTTGAAGAGCCGTAGCGTTCAACTAATCTTGTGAAAACCTCAGCAATCAGACCAATTTCATCTCCGACTGCCCTGATACGGCGAAGCGGATCAAAGAGAAAATCAGTTCCTCGTGGTAAAATGGCAGTCCAATAGGTAAGAGTATCCGACGGGTTCTTATTCCAACTAAGTCCAGCAGGAAGTTCTTGGGCTGCCTCTTCGTCCGTAAGGGACGCCACAATTATAGCACGGACCTCTCGTGTTGTTGGATGATAGCAAAACAGCCCTGGCTGTCCTGCAATAGGGGGCAATGGAAGGATAAGGCCACCCCCGCTCAGTGTTGAAAGTAGCTCGGGTCGTCTTTGTAGGGTTTGAGCCTGATTTGGACCTGCCGATAGCGCAATGAGTGCCGTCAGCGCACGCATCTGGAGCTCCGGTGTCAATTGCTCCGTGTTTCCAGTTAACGCTCGAAAGGCGTGGGCAATGTCAGCGGTGACAGATGGTACGCCTCGTGCCACCAGAGCATTTAATGCACTTTCCGAAATTGCGGCCATTGCAGCTGTCAATGTCGGAGCTGCAATTACAGTCGCTTCGAGCGATGAGTCTCCAGTTTCACTTTCTGCCTGAATAGCGGCGGCTATAGCGTGGAAAGCTATAATAGGCCGTTGAGAGTCAACTGTAGTTAGCCCTTGAGGGGCAAAGGTTCTGAACCAGCCGATGCGGATGCAGCTGGCTGCCGGACTTGAAGGCGCTGCGCTTGGTGGCCGATGTCCTATCGATTTCTGATATCGTATCGGAAATAGCCGCTTTAATCGCGCCGCTCGCTCTTCCAACGTCGCGCAGCTAACTTCAATTTGAGATTGGAGACTATCTTTAAATGTTGATGCGGTGGACTGTATTAAAAGTCTTTGCAAATCCGAGAGCAACCTACCGTCCAAAAGCCATTCGATGATTAGGGCTTTTGCGGCCGCAATATCTTTCGCAATCTCAGGCGCGAATGTTGGATTGTGCTCAGGATTGCCCATGACAAGGCGTTCGAGACCCGCAAGTGCAGCAAGGAAATAGCGGGCTTCACGCAAATCGGTGGCAACCGCCAAGTCGCCGCCGCTGGCCCGTATTTCGGGCGCTGAAATCGAGCTTCTGACTCGACCAAACATTTCGTGGAGGAGAAGAAAGAATTGTGAATAC
Organism: Asticcacaulis sp. W401b; assembly: GCF_046503825.1. Lineage (NCBI taxonomy): Bacteria > Pseudomonadati > Pseudomonadota > Alphaproteobacteria > Caulobacterales > Caulobacteraceae > Asticcacaulis > Asticcacaulis sp. W401b. The sequence continues at coordinate 17,875 of NZ_JBKFEE010000022.1, read as the reverse complement.
TTCTCTTCTTCAGCGACGGCGCCTAAATTAAGAGCCGCCCGCAAAAATATCCTTCTGGCTATATGACTGAGGTCAGTTGAACGAATGCCATCAGCTCTGGCGACGGCTTCCAATGTGTCGTCGAAAGTGGCTTGATTTGTTTGACTGGGATCGTCCAACGCACTCCAATACAAGAGGCTAAGCGCGGATCGGCGATCAAGCGTTGGTATATCCGACCACCCAGTGCGTACGTCTGGCGCAGGACTTGGTTGATCTTCTATTTCACCGTAAGCTACGAACCCTGCACCCCGACGCTCAACAAGCCAGTCACGTGCGGCTTGAGCCGTCATTGGATCGAGATGTTCTGATTTCTCGTTAAGTTCAAGGCCGAGCGGTTCAAGACGCATTTCAATAAGTGCGCGTAAGCTCTGGAGGTCCTCCGGACGCCGTGCTGCAATTATTATGTCGTCCACATATCGGGCATAAACCCCACCGAATGCGGATAACCCATGGCCTTGTCGGGCCTCTCCATCCAGCTTTTGCACGTACTGCTCAAGCTCAGCGTCAAGCCCAAAAAGGACAATGTTAGCAAGGTAGGCACTGAGTGCGGGGCCTTGCGGGATACCTTTTGATCCACCTTTTTGAACCGGCTCCCCGTTACCAGGGTGGAAATAACTATAGCCCTTATCGATATCGCCAAAACTGTGGTCAAGTATCCATTTTTTTAGGTCATGTCGTCTATCAAGAGAACTATCGGCGCCGAACATTTGTGCGATGCCGACGACATCCAATGTATCGCTTTCAGGCAGGAACTCGTCAAGAATCCGTTCAATGGCGAACCGGGGGACGTTGTCATAGAACCCCTTTACGTCAAGCCGAGCGATGTAAATCAAATCAGAACGCATACGCTCGATTCGATTACCAATGTGCAGAATAAAGCTGTTCCAGCAGTCAAGAAACGGCCGAAACATGTCGCGTCTGCGGTTACGATCAGGCCTTTCTTCAAGAGCACGCATGTCGATCTGATACGCGAAGCTCACAGCAGATTTGGGAGCATTCACGCCCGTTACAATCAGGCTGGGATGATCCGCCCAATACCTTACGGCAGGAATTTGTCTTGCAATGTCTTCGCGTTCGGGGCGGACCTTTAACAATTCCGAGAGAACGTATTGCTGTTGCACGGCCTCCTCAGGGCATGGCCCACATTTCAGACGTGGCGCTCCGGAGTCCTTTGCTTCGTAATGGGCTAGATATGGGGTCTTAGGTGGAGAAGGAGTTCCCAAGTCGCTTTTGATAAGCGGCAAGAATACCTGCGCGCCATCTTCTAAGCGGTCCCAAGCAGCAACATCTACCGGGTATTCACGACTATCGGTCGACTCTCGGGCCAGTATCAACGCATGTAGTAGAGCAGCTTCATCGCTCTTCTCAATTTCGCTAAAGGGTTCAGGAAGCGACGAGCGGACGCTGTGGTCGTCTTGGCCCGATACATGGTCGGCAATGCGTTCGTAGGCCAACTCCAGAGGAGTTAGTACTTCAATTTCACGAGCTGATAGCGATGTCCTATGGGGTGCAAGCCGACGCCAAACTCTAGGCCAGTCGAGCTTCTGAAGGCGGCGAGCAAGGCGGTTCTGTAAGATTATGGATCCCGCGGCGTCCAATGAACTGATGAAGGCCGGGGCCTCAGAAAAATCCTGGTCTACCGCGATGGCCGATAGCGCATCCATTACAGAAATTAGCGCGCCGGAGAGTCGGGTTCGGGCTTCGATCTCCGTGACATTTTGAAACAGTATGTCTGGATCGGCCTTGGTATCCCGTGGCACATCAAACGCTACGACATCCACTAAAAAATCATGCGCTGCAGCTCGTTCGAGTAATCTCGGAAGACAGTCAGCCAGACCTCGGCGACCGGCAGCATCAGAATCAAGGAAGACATGAAGCCTGAGGACCCGGCCGGATTGCAAACTCAGTTCAGCAAGTTGGCTTAGGATGTTGAGTTGAGCTTCGCTTACAGACGTACCTAAGAGGGCGACCGACGGAATCTCTAAACTTTCAAGTCGGAGCGCATCAAATACGCCCTCGCAGACGCATAGATCAAAGCTTTGCGTATTTCCGTCAATCGACGTAGCGCCACCTGAACGCTCGAGCTGCCGTTTTATATGGTCCGCCCGATAGAGAATTGTGGATTTCTGAAAGCCAGACGTGAATTTGTATTTAGGCCCACCGCCTAGAAGGGAACGCGCCATTACTCCAACCGCGCGACCCTCGCTGTTGGCAAGCGGAATTAGAACATGCGCCCCTCTTACGAATGGGGAGAGAAGGGTATCTTTGAGTAAGCTGGCACTCTGATTTGCGTTTTCGAATGCAAGTCCTGCGGCTACTGCAGCCTCTTGGGCCTCCCTGTCATCGTGTAGGCTTCTAATGAAATCTTCTACAGACCCAACCGTGATGCCGGCAGCCGACAACTGCTTGGTCGTGAATTTTCGTGCATCGGCAAAACTCTTTAATGTTTTCGGACTTGCCCGCTCTCGCCAATAGCTCAATGCGCGAGGCATAATCTCAAGTCGGGCACCAACGGCGCGATACTTCGACCTAGAAGTTACAATCCCGAAATTCGTTTCGAGCCATTGCAGCGCTTCGGAAAATTCTACCCCCCGACGCTTTTTAACCAACTCAACTGTGTCACCATGCTCGTGGCATACAAAGCAGTGGTAGTGAGGGTTTTCGCCCTGATAGAGATGCAAAGACGGTGAGGAGTCATTGTGAAAAGGGCACAAGGCGACACGCGGCGACTTCCTCCCAGCGGCGATTTGCAATCCTAGCTTTTCAGCAACGGTGACGATATTTAACCGTGCAACTTCGTCACGCCACTGCGACATAGTGCCTCCTAATCTTCAGCACGATGCATCGAGAGCGTGTTGATTCTGCTCATTATGCTACCTCAGAATGCAAAGGCGCACATCCCCAAAATGGGGCTGTAGTCTGCCAGTAATCAGCAGGACGAGACCTAGGCTTTCATGATCCGCACGTAAGCGTACGGTGAAGCGAGCGAGTGGTCAGGCGTCTTCCTGCTCCGAGGCAACCAGAAGGCGCAACCATTCTTCGAAGGAGCCCGCGATAAGTTCTGGTGATTGATCTGGGCCTAATTCGTGATTCCAGAAAACGATTTGGTGCTCTCCGTCAATGGTTTGGCGGGCGTCTAAGCAATGCTGGTTTCCAAAGCCGTCATTGAAGAAGGTTACCAGAAACGAAGGCAACGGCGGGTACATCTCCTGACGTTCACTCAAGGTGTTTTCCGTAATTCGCTGCCACTTCTCGAGATCGCTCGCTAGCCCATAGATCTCGCTAGAGCCGACGTTGAGCCATCCGTACGTGTGTAAGTAGTCAGCGAAACTGCCAACGAATTGGATGCCCAGCACCTGCTCACAGTTTGATATCTCTTCGAAAGTCGCGCCGTGACCATGCTCAATGTCACCGCGAAAATCGCTCAGGATTGCTGCAATAGCTTTTGAGGTCATTGTTTCATCCGTGTGGCGGCTTCACCCAAGGCAGTAGCGTAGTCAGTTCAGATGCCAAAGCGTTCTTCATCCGCCAAAGTACTTCGGCAAGATATCGTTCCGGTTCCAACCCGTTGAGCTTCGCCGTCTCGATGAGTGTCAGGATATTGGCCGTGCGTTCACCGCCGGTATCCGAGCCGGCGAACAGCCAGTTGTTACGGCCCACAGCAATCGGCCGGATGGCTCGCTCGGCGGCATTGTTGTCGATCTCGACGGTGCCATCATCGAGGTAGACCTGCAGGGCATCCCAGCGCGCCAGGCCATAGCGCATGGCTTCCGCCAGCGTCTGCTTCTGCGGAACCTTCGGCAAGGTGTCCTTCATCCAGCGATGAAGGGCTTCCACTCGCGGTCGGGCATGTTCCTGTCGCTGTCGTCGCCGCTCGCAGGGCGGCAGGCCCTTGACACTGGCCTCAATCTCGTAGAGCTCGCCGATCCGCCGCAGTGCCTCGTCAGCCAGAGTGGATGGCTTAATTTTGATAACATCGTGGAACTTGCGTCGCAGGTGCGCCCAGCAGGCGGCCTCCGTGATGCTGTTGCCATAGAGCTTTTTGTAGCCGGCATAGCCGTCAGCGTGCAGCACGCCGTTAAAGCCAGCCAGATGATCCTTCGGGTGTTCACCCTTGCGGTCCGGGCTGAAAAAGTAAGCAACGGCTGGCGGCGCCTGGTCCCGGTAGTCGCGACCGTCACGCACATAGACCCAGAGGCGGCCCGTCCTGGTTCTCCCCTTGCCGGGCTCCAGCACCGGCACCGGCGTGTCATCGCCATGCAGCCGGGAGCCGGCAAAGACATGCGCCTTGATCAAGTCGACCAACGGCGTCAGCAGGTGCGAAGCTTGGCCGACCCAATCCGCCAGGGTCGATCTGGATATCTCGACGCCTTCGCGGGCATAGATCTCGGACTGGCGGTAGAGCGGCAGGTGGTCATCGAACTTCGACACCAGCACATGGGCCAGCAAGCCAGCGCCTGGCTTACCGCGTTCGATTGGCAATGATGGCATCTCGCCGCTCAGTGTTTTATCGCAGCCTTTGCAGATGAAGCGCTTCTCGATGTGACGAAGCACCTTGAAGGAACCCGGCACATAGTCGAGGACCTCGTGCACGCTGTCCGGCGCCTTCAGGAAGCTGGCACCGCCGCAGTCGGGGCAGGTGCATGGTGCATCATAGACACGCTCTTCCCGTGGCAGATGGTCCGGCAGTGGTTGGCGCGACGGCTTGTCCTTCGCCTCAGTGTCCGCCTTGGATATGGGAAGAACAGCCGTGACCTCAGCCCGGTTGGCTTCGAGGTCTTCCAGCATCAGCTCAAGCTGGTCGGCCTTCTCCGACGACGCACCGTACTTACCGTGACGCAGCAGTGTGAGCTGCGCACGAAGCAGGTCGATAATGCTGTCGCGCTTGTTGGTCTCGGCCTTCTCGCGGGCAATTGCGGCTTCCGCATCCGCCAACTGCTGGGCCTGCGCGGCGATGATGGCGCGCAGGGCTTCCACGTCGGTAATGTCGGCCAGAGCCTGCGTATCCATGGGTGAAAGAATAGCCGATTTACTTGAATCACGCCAGCCAAACCCCGCGAAATCACTTATAAAACAAGGCTTAAATTAAACTCGTGTTGGTGCCGAAGTCCACGCCGGTCGACGCCAATCCATCCCTTCAACCAGCATCGCCAACTGCGCAGAGGTCAGCCTTGCAACACCGTCGTTAGGCGCCGGCCACGGAAAGCGTCCGCGCTCCAGCACCTTGTAGAACAGGCAATAGCCCTGACCGTCCCACCACAGGATCTTCAGCCGATCACCGCGCTTACCGCGGAAGGCGAACAGGGCGCCCGAGGATGGGACCTGCCGGATAATCTTCTCGGCCTGGCCCATCAAATCCTCAATACCCTTGCGCATGTCGGTCGGACCACAGGCCAGGTACACCCGAACATTACCAGTTGGACCGATCATGCCGCCTCAACACAAGCGATGAGCGACGCCAGCACCTGCCGCTCCAGGTCGGCGGCAACCTTCAAGACACGGCCGTTGCGCAAACTGATCTCCACAATCACCGGGCGCGGCTTCGAACTGCGGCCACTCGGCGTTGATGGCGTACCGGCTTCGACCAAGGTGACGGGCGCGAACATCTGCGGTTCGGGTAAGGCCTCGACCTCACCGAACAGCTGTCGGCGCCAGCGGCGGATCTGCTGAGGCAAAATATCGTGGCGGCGCGCCACGTCGGACAATCGAACGCCAGGCTGAGCGGCTTCTTCCAGCACTCGAACCTTGTCCTCGTCAGGCCAGCGCCGGCGTCGTCCGCCGCCCGTAATGATCTCCATCCGCGCCATAATCGCTTAGCTCCGTAGATAGCCCCGGAGATATCTCCGGAATTATCTCCAGAACTTCGCCCAGTTCGATGCGGAGACCAAATGCAGTGACCGGACGCTTACATCCGCACTGCCTTATGTCAGAGAACAAAAGGGTCGATCGGCCCTGCGGGGCTTATTAATATTATCTGGTGAAACATCCCCCGGCGCACGTGAGGCCGTATTGCCATCTTTTCTTCTGGCGGCAACCTACCCCCTATCAGATCGACGAAAACAAGCCACCATTCCGGGTATCGCGCTTTACGCGCGGCGATTTTTTGCTCTTTAAGTGAAATTCGGAGGTTCAGATTGCGGATTAATTCGCTCGCAATGAAGCCTCCGGCGTCTAGATCGCTGTAGGCGCCGAACGCAAAATGGTCCTTCATTTCTATGGTTGCAGCGTCAAAGTGCAAGGTGAAAGTCGGCGTAAAAACTTTCTCGAAGCTTCCTTCAACGGGTAGGTGGCAGATTTGTTTGAGAACATACGGCAGGTTCTTTTTGATGTACTTAAGGTCAATTGGTCGTCGGAAGGTATATGATACCCACCATCCAGCGCCAGATTTTGATGGCCCCATGGCCGGCAGCAAAGAGTCCACCATTCGAGAAATTGATGCTTCAACAATTTCTAGTCCATTGAAACTACCGGCATTTTCAAAGTTTTGGTTCAGTCTTGTGACCTCGACTCCAATACGGCCGTCTAACACAAATCGGGCGGAATATTGCCGTCTGGCTCAAACAAAACAGGACCTAAAGTCAGTGAGTCCAAGTAAAGGTTTCCCCTTAGTTCGGAAGAATCCATATCCATATGTGACATGTTTCGTGCTGAAACATTATACCCTACCTTTTCACCAACCTTAAGACAGCCCCAAATGTTGGTATTTCCCATAACATATATTATGCGCGATAAAATGCGCACTGATTTTGTTATGGGAAATCGCGCCCTTGTGGTAAGGTAGGTCATTGGATTCACAAAGGATTCCACGATGGCGACTATACTCCGACGGATCGACCAAAGTCAGAACATAGCGCGCTTTTACGAACTAGACGTGCAACTCGGCCTGTTTGGCGATGTGTCCGTCACCAGGCATTGGGGCCGCATCGGATCAAATGGCCAATCAAAGCAGCATTGGTTTCCGACTGAAACCGCAGCAAACGACCTGGGCGCCAAACTGCAGCGGCAAAAGGAGCGGCGTGGTTATATGCAAATAGCGCCCTCCCCGAATACCCGGTCTTCACCTTTGGTTTAGATGTGGGGGAGCACCTAGCTACCGCCCCTGCATTTTAATTTGATACAATCGGCTAGGCGAATTTCGGATGACTCCCCGCCAAGAGAAGCTCAAGCGTGGGTCGACTTCACTTCATCTTCAATACGAACCAGAAGTTCGTGGGCTTGCGGCACACCCAAATCGACCAGTCGACCCAGGGCCCCATCTATGCGTCCGCGAAGCGGATGGTCGGGACCCAAAATACCCGGATCTTCGACGATGACCTTGTCGAACCAGTCGGTCACCTTCGTGCCGATGCCGACCTCCAACCACATGGTGGCGTCATGACCCGGCCGTTCGAGCCAGGCCTCAACGGACGAGAGCAGGAACTCCATGTGCCGGGCCAGCGGCGAAACCAGAAGCAGATTCATCGTGCACAGCGCGATGAAGGTTGTTGGCCCACCTGACATCAGCGATTGCATCGGGACCAGCAGCGGGTCGAGGCGCCCGGCAACGAACGGGACCAGGTAGCTTCGTGTCCCGTTGATGAAATCGTAGGTGTTCAGCAACAGTTTCGCGAGGATTTCGCCCGTGTCGTGGTCGATGGAGGTGTCACCGGGTGGCCTGTGCCAGTCCCAACCCTCGAGCGCCTTCGCACGCTCCGTTAGGATGTGGCGGAGCGCGACAACACGATCGGGCGCCCGGGCGGGCTGGTTGAAATAGGTGGCATCCGCCGCCTGCAGAAGCGACGCCGCGACATTGCAAAAAGCGCCATCTGGCAAGCCGGTTATCCGTTCGACCTCTGTCTGGAAGCGGTCTTGCGCCATATCCATGAGTAGAACCGCCAGGACGGCATAGAAGGCATCGTCCCAGTCGTCGTAGCGCCGGTCGAGTTCGGCATCGACGGGCAAGCCCAGCCCGTTCAGGTTCGCCGACCATGCGGCATAGGCGCCGACGATCTCGCTTTTCCAGGAGACGTCCGAACCCGGTTTGGTCGTGAGCAGATTGAGCCATTTCGCCAGCGATTGCGTTGCGACATGAACCGTCGCTTGCTCCCGCGCGCGGCGCGTCGGCATTTCATCCTCAGTGAAGTCGTCCTGCGCGGGCAGTCTCACTCTGGTCGGACGTCGTACGATCGGCGACTCGTCTGGGAAGGTTGGCCATGCGGGCTCAGCCCCACCGTCTAACCATGCCACCTCGGCGGCCACCGCCTTGGTGTCTACAGCGGCGCGTTCGCGTTCATAGGCGGCCTTCTGATCCGGGTCTTCGTCCCAAGGCGCCCACCGGTAGCGACAGCTTGCGAAAGCAACGCGCATCGCCGCCTTCAGAACCCGCTCATCCGCCGCAAGAACTGTGTCAAGGCTGTCGGCGAAAGCCAGAACGGAAGGCCGGTCGTCGCGCGTGGAGAGCTCGATCAGACGGTTCCGGTCTTCGGGTTTACGCCTGCGGCTCCAGAGATGGATCAAGGTGCAGGCGGCCAGGGCCGGCGGGCTGAAGTCCATCCGGCTGGGCACATCGTGACGGTCCTTGGGTTTCAACAGAACACGATCGATGACCGTTCGAACCCAGGCTTCGTGCACGTCAAGCGTTTCATCATCTCCGTCGCGCGCCACCAGCATCGCGGTCGCCACGAGACGCGACAAGCGCATAGTGTCATCTTCATCGGACGCTTCGTCAGGCAGGGCGCCATCTGCGTATTCGACCGCCTCGCGCGCGATATCGACCGAGCCCCGAGTGCGATCGCCTATCGCCAGCCTTACCTTCGCATCGATCTCCATATTCGTCGTCAATTGCGTGGATTGACGTTGCAGCCCTGCCAGGTGCGCCGCCTCGTCGGGTGGCGACTGGTAGATATGGCCTTCGCCATGTTCGACCCAGTTGTCCGGGTTCAGCATGTTCAAACCATATCGGCCCATAAAGGCGGGGTCGCTGAAGTTCGCCGTCTGATCATAGGCGCCAAGGGCATCCGTTGCCTTTTTCAGGCGATCGCGCACCCGCGCGGACACGGGATCGTCCACGACGTAGTAGACCAAGGTCTGGTACAAGGTCACTTGGCGCGACACGCGCGCCGCCAGATCGGCCAGACGCACTGTCCCGGCCGGCTCGTCGCTGAAGGTCAGACGAAACGTCCCGATCTGATCGTGGGACTGGCGTGACCGATCGAACGCCATCAGGTGCGGACTGGACACGAAGGGCACCAGAGCCGCACGCGTGGCGCCCAGATGCGAGATCAGCACGTCCATCGCGACCAGGAGATAGGCAGCACAGCTCCCATCGGGCCCCAGGATGTCGGCGAGAACCTCATCGATCGGATCGCCCCTGTCCAGGCGGATATGGCCCCAGGCCTCCAGCGCGTTGAGACCCGATCCCACTGAATACTCGCGGCACTGACCTCGCGACCAGAGGAAGGTGTTGACCCACGGGAAAAACCTCGGGCCCGCGTCAAATTCAAGGGTGATCCCGTTCGTTCCCGCGTCGGCACCGTCGGTGTGCAGCCTTATGGCCTCTCGCGTCAGGTGCCGTATCAGCTCAAGGCCGACCTGCGGATTCGCTTCGAGTAGATCCAGGAACGGTGGCTGGGCGGGCGAAGCCGGCAGATAGTCATTGTCGGCGAAATCGAATTCGCGGCCGAGCTGGTTGCGCCGGCGCCGCGAGGTCCGCGTCTCCGGATCGATCACGCTGGCCACGACCAGATCGGCGAGTTCCTGAGCGGCGATGGGCGCAAGGGTTTTACTGAAACCCCGGATCGCCTTGACCTTGTGGTGATCGCGTTCGGGTGTGACGGCACGGAGATAGGCCTTCGCCTCGTCGGGGGCATGCCCGGCGAAAAACAGGCTCCAGGTCCTTAGCTCCGTGACAAGGTTTCCAAAGGCCGATCGATCGCCGCCGGGGGCCGAATCCGACGGGATTGTGCGGACGGCATCTCGAACATCCAACTGCCCGAGCCACCCAAAAAGCATTTTCGCGACCGACTGCGCCAAAATCGGAGTGGCGTTGATCAGAAGGAATTGCGCCTGCACGAGATCAAGGACGGCGCCAATCGCGTAGAGCGGCAGATCGGTCGCATGACCGGTGGCCCAAATAAGAAGCCGGCTCGCGGTGCCTGTGATGTTGGTGCGCAAAGACCTTGGCAGGACGACCTGTCCGGCCGGGCCTTGCAGGCCCCTGAGGACGTCGGCGGTCGCCACCGTGTCGGTCGCAATGATCGTCGTCGCCAGCTCTTTGAACAGGGCGGCGCCATTTTCCAGCAAGGCGGGAGCGCATTGCTCCAGGAGGCCGGCGCCAAGTTCCGATCGAACGATCGTCATCAGCGCCTGACGACGCCACGACCCATGCGCCCCGGGGGGCGACAGCCTGCTCAAGAGGTCGAGCCACTGGCTGCAGCCGCTGCGCTCAAGCGCGAGGCGGCCCGCCAGTTCAATCCCGCGCGCTAGGCGCGGCGAGACCGGCGCCGTCAAATCGAGACCGGCTATCAGGGACGTGTCTTCGTGAATTCGGCATGCGACAGCCCAGTCGCGCAGGACGTCGTGATAAAAGGTCAGGGTGTCCCGCCTTACCTCGCGCAGGGTCGGCGACCGCAGGAGGTGCGATCGCGCCGGCGAGTCCGTCCGAAGTTCAAGTGTCGCTTCGCCCTTTAGGGCAGCGTCCGCCAGATCTGCCATGATCCGCTGTGCCGGCCGTTGCTCAGCGACAGGCGCGCCGTCCGCGGTCGTCCACCAGTTTTGAGCCAGGGCCGCCTCGGTACGCAAGGCCGCTGCGTCGGGCACTTTCAGCAGGCGCGACAGGCGATAGAGGTTGCGCGCCATGGCCGCCGCGGGATGGGTCGGCAGCAGTAGGGCCCGCAGTTCGGGGGCCTGTTCGCGCAGAACCTCGACTTCAGCGTCGCTCAGGGCACCGACCGTCACCAGTTGCGGTGGACCAAGCGTGTCAATGGCATCCGCCGCCAGCCAGGAGTCGCCCTCCTGTCCAAATTCGGGTCGGGCCGTGGCGACGACAGTGAAACCGCCGACCATGGCGGCCGCGCGCAAGAGGTCGTTCACCGTGCGCTGCTGGCGCGGATCGGTGAACATCTCCAGGCTGTCGACAAACAGCACGCCTCCCCCGCTCGCTGCGAGGTCGGCGAGGAAGGCCTGCGTTGTCGCCTCTATGCCCAAGGAGGATGCGAAGCTTCCCCAGCCGCCTTCCGGAGTCGACACCGGGTCGAGGACGATAATATGCGACTCCCGCGCCTGGCGTTCGGCGACGTGGCGCAGCACCCAGGATTTCCCGACCCCGGACTCGCCACGGATTTCCACGAACCGACCGGTGTCCATTGCCTTGTTAACGGCGGCGACCGCTTCAAGGCGTGGCAGGTTGACGCCGGCCACGGTGTTTCCGATGTCGGCCAGGGTTTGCTGCGACCGTTCCACGAGCCGCTCTCGGCCGGCCCGGAGATTGCGGTCTCCGGCGAGTTTGAAACCGCGCTGCACAAGCGCGTCGACGAGCTCCTGACGGTCAATCGAACCGCCCGTCTTTGCCGTCTCCAGTGATAGCGCGATCAGAGCGCTATGGAGGGCGCCGGCCTTCGACACCTCCTCATCGGCCAGCGCCTGGCGCGCCAAGAGAAGCGCATGGACCGAGGCAAGCGATGCCACGGCCTCGAAATCGAACTCCAGGATCAGGAAACGACGCAAAATGTGCCAGATCGCGTCGTCATCGTCCGACACTCCGAATGCCACCAAATGGGCCCGGAAGGTCTGAACGAAGTCGCGCATGTCCTGATTGCCGACGCCCTTCGCCTGCAGCCGAGCGAAAAACTCAGATGCGCTCGCCGCGCGCTGCGCCCAGAGCAAGACGTCCTGATAGGGTCCGGAAATGGCCCGGCTCGTGCGTTGGGTGGCAACGGCCAGCAGATGTCGTCCCTCGTCGACGCCGACATCGACGGTTCGCGATACCTGCTCGCATACGTCCTTGAATACCGGGTCCTTGGGGGCAAACGTGACCGTGCGCTTGGATTGGATTTCGAGGACCGAGGGACCGGCCGATGACGTGCCATGCAAAACCAGGTCATCGAGAGCGAAGCCTTGCTCCTGCCCTTGGAAGCGAACGCTTTCGAGACGAACACCGGGCAAACCTCGAGGCTCGGCACCAGTCAGGAGAACAAGCAGGTATAGAGCGCCAAGTTCGCCTTCAATATACCCGCCGGCGCCCCCCCGCGCGGCCGGGCTCGAATTGCGCTTTTCGCTGTCCGGCAAGATTTCTGTAGAGTCAGTAGCCATTAGCAGAGTTTGGGAGCGGCTGCGGCGAAGGTCAAGATGAGCCGCTCTATTCATAGGAAATAACGGCGTCGGCTACTAAGGATAATTGCGCCCATTCGCAATGGCTTCTTACGTGCGCAGTAGGTCAAGCTAAACTGTGGCGTTACCTGCAGCATGAAGACGAACCATTCTATCAATTTTCACACATACCTCTGACATTAGCTTTTAAATTCTGATCCTCGCCTCCCGCAGGTCCCAATGCCTCCCAAGACCCACTTGATACATACATTTACCTGAGATCCCGGCTTCGGTGCACAATCTTAGCCGCTTCGTGCCGAGCCACCCTCGGATCTACACCTGGCCCGCCGTTGCGGAATTCGTCTCCCGGCTGGTGGGGAAGCTGAAACGGCGTATTCATGTCGCCTAAAGCTGGCACGACCTCAAAGGCAATATTCGCGCCTGTTTTCTGAATTCTTGACCCATCAGGAAAATATGACTAGCTATCAATCTGCGAGGGAGAAAATGTGGTGCACATTCTTATAAGTAGAGCCACTCGATCGGAAGCCAGAGATGAGACGCCGATGCCGGATCATGCTCGTTATGACCTTTCATCTGGGCTTTGGCGCGGCGACAACGGCTTACTGGCCTATGATCCTGAGACGGAAACAAACACGAAGAAGATGGATATCGAAACGGGTGAAGACCAGAAGGGCCAGTGACCGTGCGGCTACCCGTTGATGTCCTGGTACTGGCCAACCTCCACGACTTCCCAACCGATCGCGTCTGTTCGGAACTACAAGATGCTGGCGCCCGGTACTTCCGATTGAATGCCGAGACGTTGAAACAGGCCAGACTTCGTCTTGTGCCACAGGAACAGCTTCTGGAAGTTGAATGCAACGGCACGACTTGGGTCATCGACGGCAATCTGAAATCTGTCTGGTGGCGCCAACCGACATTTTTGAGGAACACACCTTATGAAGCGATGTCGCTTCAGGACCAGTTGGAGCGGTCGCAATGGCCTGCCTTTCTGCGCGGCTTGACACTGTTCGATCAGGCAAAATGGATTAATCATCCGGCGCAGACCTATCGTGCTGAAAGCAAGCCCTGGCAGTTACACCGGGCGGCAAGGCTTGGTTTTTCAACCCCGCTCACTCTGATAACAAACGACCCGGGCGCCGACGTCGTTTCGACACTGGGTTCGAAGGTCGCGGTCAAATCAGTCGATACTGTGCTGCTTCGCGAACAAGGGCAGCAGTACTTCTCGCATACGCAGATCATCGACTGGGCGGATTGCGCGACAGACGATCTCGCAGCCGCGCCTGTTATGGTCCAGGAAGCGGTGACGCCAAAGATTGACCTCCGCGTGACAGTAATTGGCGAGAACATCTGGACTGTATCTGTGCTGTCGGAGGAACGCCCGATCGAGGGAGACTGGCGACTGCAGAAGAAGGGAAAGCTAACTTACCCGGCCTATGACCTTCCTCTGGCTGTAGCTCGGCGCTGTATCGACTTCGTTCGCGATATGGGGCTGATCTACGGCGCGATCGATCTGATGGTTCGCGGCGGCGACTATCTGTTTGTGGAGATAAACCCTACCGGCGAATGGGGCTGGCTCGACACACCCGAACGCCCCTTGGCAAAGTCAATAGCGAACGAGCTAATAACATGATGCTCCGATGGATAGGCCAGGCATTTTACGAGCTAGTTCCCTTCCCGCGCCTCTTGGTAGCGAACAAGCTGGTGACAAGAGGATCTTCAGACCAGGATGTCCGCAAGCAGCGATGGACTGGCCTCGGGCGTTCGCGTCTCCTGGAGCTTTTGGACCAAGAGTGGGAACGGGCGAAGCATCTGGATGACAAACTTTTCAAGGCCACAACTGGACTCTCGGTAGCGGTATCTGCTGCCGGCGTAGCTTCAAAGACCGTTTTGGACTCACTCTCTGCTGGCCCCTTCAAGGTGGCGATCACTTGCGTCCTCCTGTATGCAATCGCCTCCCTGTTTGCCGGCGTAATCATGGGGTTCAAAGGTTTGCGTCCCAAGCAGCGGCCAGGATATGGACCCGACTTTGCCGTTCGAACGCGGCGCGCTTCTCAGGCGACATCTCGGGAAATTGCTGCTGCCTTGATGCACTTCGAGATCAAAAACCTGATTGTTTCCAACGAGGCAACAGCCGCGAACATGGCCATGCGCAATGGAGTCATCGCCTTCGCCCTAGCCATGACGACAAGTCTTTTTATCCCTGGCAAGCCAGCCCACCCGCAGGCTCCTGACAGCCACTACGTGACGATCGTTTCAAATTCGGGCGAGCAAGGCAACCTTGACGATCCTGACGCCTCCGCGACTTCAGACTTGTCGAGCAGCGCTTCGGGCCAAGCGGAAAGCGATAGCACGTCAGCGGAGATTGGCCAGAAGCCCGCAATGCAACCACCTCACCCCGCCCGGACAAAAAGCGCGCCGCATTAAGCTGGAGATCCCATGAGCAAGGACATCGCTGCCACTTCGAGGCCCCATCTTGGCCTACTTTGCAACTCGGATGTTCCCGAAGCCATTGCGGCGGATTTCGAAAGAGGTGTGTCGGCCGAAGGGCTGGACCTAGTCATAGAACGCCGCTCTTCTCCACAGATTTACGCGGGTGTCGAATGGCTGATGCCGACAGCGATAATCGCGTATGTGGCCAAATCGTATTTTGACGGCTTTCTCAAAGAGATGGGCAAGGAACATTACTTGTCTCTCAAAGCTGCTCTAAAAAGCCTGGCCGTGCGTCTCAGCAAGGTGAAAACTACCCGGACTGCTACGCCTGGGAAGATATCGGGCGACCAAGAGTATTCTATGGTTTTCTCGATTTGCTTCGATCGCAATCCTAGTGGCAGCTTCAAATTCCTCATGCCTGTCACGCTGTCGGAGGAGGAGTTCGATGCCGCCATGGTGTCGCTTTTCGCCTTCATGGAGGCCTATCTGAGCGAGACACAAGAGGTATCAGATAAGACCGCCGTTTTAGATGTCCTATCCTCAGCCCGGCCATATGGCGGAACAGTGCTCTTGGCTTACAATCCGGCGACTCATGGAATCGAGGCCATAGATCCGCTCGCCAAAATCCGACCGGCTCATGACTCCCCAAGACGCGCCGGGACGGAGATTGAAGAAAAACCCTCAGCCGGAGGCGGGGGCTAGTTTCCGGCCTCTTCCTCTTCCGCACAGGTCGGCGCGTCGGCCTTCAGCCTAGGGATCGGCTCTGGGATATCGAGCCTCACAACCTATGGCGCACGACGCCGGTTGACTCTTGAGTTCGGAAAGCACGAGGCATATCTGCCTTATCCTGACCCGGCTGCGACTACTCAGACGAGAACGTCACGTCAGCGCCGCAGTCATTTCGAGAAGGCGGCAACGTATGGAATCACCAGGACCAGCCATACCGGAGTGGGTTCGCCTGTGGGACTGGGGCAAGGTTCCGCCCGATCCCGATGTGCGTCCTTTTACTATGGTCCAACGCGCCCCTTCGAAGGAAGAAAAGAAGCGGCACCATTTTGTGTCGGACACCTACATGCAGGGCTTCTGCGATGAAGGTCTTATCTGGTCTTACCGAATGGAGGCACCTGAAGACCCCCGGCGTTTGACACCAAACGCCACTGGCTTCGAGAAATTCTATTATTCGTTTCTCCAGAACGACGGTACAAAGGACAACAACAGCTTCGAAAACCGCTGGGGGTTAATCGAAACGGTCTGGCCAGAAACCATGTTAGCGGTTCGCGCAAAACGGCTGTCCCATGCAATCTCGTTTAATCTTCTGGGCATGGCGACGCTTATGCGTACCCGCGTACCCGCCGCCCGCCAGTACAAGGAATTGCTATTGGCGACCAAGCTGCGGGAAGAGGTCAAAGCCTTGGAACGGGCGGGCTCGTTACCGCCGGGCCTGGAAAGATACCGGGGGCGTCTTGACGAGGTCCCCGTAGGTATTAATCCGCAAGAGTCACTCAGGCTCATGACCGAAGATCAGTATGCATTCGGGAACCTGTGCTTCAAGCTTGGATTTCAGATCGTGCACAATGCAACCAATGTACCGTTCCTGACGTCGGACAATCCCGTTTGCATCTACGATCCTCGGCGCCCGTTTGAAACTCGCGTTCCATATGAATGGGATGACGAAGTCGAATTACTCTTCCCGCTGGATGCGCACACGATGCTGCGTGGATCGAACCTGCTCCAACGGCCCAATGTCGTAAGCTCGGCTCGAACGATCACGGACACACAGACAGTCCGCCGCTACAACCGCACGATCGCGCGGTTCGCCTATCGACTATTACTCTCCCGGGATCGGTCTCCCGACCGGCTGGCCAGTATCTATGGTGCTACGGTGCCAACCGTTGCGATCAAGGTCGAATACGAAGGCAAGGAGACAAAAATCATTCACCGGAACGTTTTTGGTCCCATGCCCAAATTGTCGATGTTCGTCGATTCCGCTTCCAAGGCGGCCCGACTTGCGCCGGAATGGCAGCTCGAACCGGAGACCTGATCAAGCCCTCCCTGCCGTTACGCCAAACGACTTTGGGTTGCCGTCGCACGCCACGCATGTCAAGGTCTCGGACGATTTAGGTCTTCCACACGCCTCGCCCACGATCGTCAAACAATGCTCTCATACCACCTCCTGAAGAACATGGCCGGGATTACGCTGATCGGTGACTATACGTCGCTGCGCGCCCTTCACCGGGTTGTCCATGACATCAACACCCGCTCCCCCCTCATTCCGGAGGCGCAGAAGGACGGCATCTTCATCTCCCTGGCCTATGAGACCCGCAAGGCCTACGAGCGGCAGCGAGAGATCATCGAAGCGCCTGCGACCTACGAAGAAATGGGCATTCGATACGGCTTCAAGACCCTGTGGCCCGTAATCCTGCTGCAACATCGCTTCCTGCGCGCGTCACTGGGATATTTCGATCACGGACCAGAACACCAGGCAATGGCCTACGCGCTCGAAGCGGTTCTCAACGATGCGATTAGAGAGGCCTTCAAAGGACAGGCGGACACCGTTATCAGACGCTGGCAGGAGCTCGACCCTCAATCGCCAAACGTCTTTGACAAGGTGCACAGCCGCGGCGCTCTGTTCTGCGCCTGGTCCCGTACCGAACGGCAAAAACTGCTGGCAAGCCTGCTGCTCAGCTTTCACCGGCATTACGACGAGGCGTCTTTCCGCCTCGCCAGAAAAGCGGACTTCGTGTCGCCGGCAGAATTCATCCAATGGGAAGTACTGGAATGGCCTGACCCTCGTTGGTAGACGCATTGCCCGCGCGCGAAGGCGTCAGACACGACCCGCTCGAACACCGTTCAGGTCAATACGGCCATGACGTCGTCGTCGGTATGGGCGGGCATAGAGAAGACTATGTTCAAAGTGTCACGCCGGCTGGTCTCGTCAGCGATCTCTTCGGGTCCACCGATACACCACTCTATAGCGCCCGGCTCGGAAGTGAGCGTGGGCGAGTGCTGCGTACGCCTTAGGTAGATCTGGCGCGTTGGTATAGTCCTCGACCACTTCGGCGCCGTCGGTCCGGAACCACAGGAATTGAACAATTGTTAT
>NZ_JBKFEE010000021.1:0-42731 GCF_046503825.1 Asticcacaulis sp. W401b | reverse complement strand
CCGACGGGGTCATTGGGCCGACATGTTTCGTGATGGGTCTATCCGGAGGAGTTTTCTTGGCGACATTGAACTCTCGGCGCTATGTTGAGAGTGATAATTTACAACTGAATCAATGGGATGTCAAAAAACGCATAATGTTTATTATGAGAAGTAAAATCACATCAGAGCCTGACCTGCTACCCATTTCTTGCCCCCCCGAAACTAGAATTTTCGGGTGAAGGTCAATTGTCCGGGAGGCCACCCACATAGCAGACGGTAACGGCAGACTAACATTTCCTTGCATCTGGAAGCCACGGAATAAGTGAAACTTCCAGCCTCACCTTGCAACTTACTCTTTACGCCAGAGCAGCATTTGTGGGAGTATATAAAATCGGAGGTTGAGATGATAAAAGCAGTCCTGTTTGACGTAGCAAATGTCATTATCCCATGGGATCCACGCAACCTCTATGATCATCTGATTACCGAAGCATCGGAACGCGATCACTTTCTTAATGCCGTTATTACCCGATCTTGGCACGAGCGGCATGACGCTGGCATCACATTCGCCGAGAACCGGATAGAGCTTATGTCAAGGTATCCTGAGCATCAGGCGCATATCCTTGCTTGGGGAGATCGGTTTTTGGAAATGTTCGGCCCACCCATTTCCGGGACGGTTGGTTTGATAGAGCGGCTCAACGCCGAACAGGTTCCGCTGTTTGGGCTAACGAACATGCCCTTAGAGGTCTGGGACGGTGTTAGGGCGATGTCGCCGGCGTTCGACGCTTTTGCCGACATAATCGTATCCGGCCAAGAAGGAGTCATCAAACCCAGCCGGGAAATTTTCGAGATCGCCCTTAATCGAATGTCTCAGACGCCCGATCAAGTGCTGTTTGTCGACGATACCGCCGTAAATGTCGACGCAGCTCACAATCTCGGCTTCAAAACGCATCTATTCACGACCACAGAAGAATTAGAGGCAGAGCTTCTACGAAACGGCCTCTTGATTTCTGAGGGTGCGAGTAGATTTAAAAACGTGGCCAGCCCGGATAAGCTCTTTTCAGAAGCGACGCCTCAACAAGCACTGCCTTAATTCTATAGTTCTATTTTTTAAATAAAATTCCGTTACGCTGACAACCCAGGATAACGGATTGATCTGTGCCAAGTTGAGTGACTAGATTTCCTGATTATAACTGCCGACTTCCGGATGAGCAGCCAGACGCGGCTTCACTTCCTTGCGGAAGAGGTCACGCATATCGTCGGCAGAGGTGAGGCTTTCAACCACGACGACCAGTTCCGGCTTGTTTGATGACGCCCGCACAAGAACCCACGAGCCATCTTCGAGGTGCACGCGGGCCCCATTGACCGTGATGACCTCGACGATCTTGCGGCCAAGGATTTCGCCGCCCTTGGCGTGCAGATCAACATATTCCTGCACGATCTTTTCCAGAACCTGATACTTCACCTCGTCGCCACAATGCGGCGACATGGTGAGCGATGTGTACGCGACCGGCAGGGCCGACTTAAGTTCGCTCAAAGACTTACCCGGATTGCGGTCGAGCATAGCCAGAACTGCCGCAGCGGCCACAATACCGTCGTCGTAACCCAGACCAATCGGGTTGTTGAAGAAGAAGTGGCCGGACTTTTCAAAGCCCGCCAGCGCCTTCAGTTCCGATGTCTTGCGCTTGATATAAGAGTGGCCGGTCTTCCAATAGACAGTCTGCGCCCCATTGGCCTTCAGTACCTCATCGGTCTTGTAAAGGCCGGTTGATTTCACATCGACAACGAAGGTCGCGTCCTTGTGTAGCGCCGACAGGTCACGCGCCAGCATCAGGCCGATCTTGTCGGCAAAGATTTCTTCACCCGTGTCATCGACTACGCCGCAACGGTCACCGTCACCGTCGAAGCCCAGCGCCAGATCGGCACCGTATTCCTTCACGGCCTTGGCCATTTCCACCAGCATGTGATGGTCTTCCGGGTTCGGATTGTATTTGGGGAAGGTGTTGTCAAGGACGGTATCCATCTCGATCACCTCGGCACCCATCGCGCGAAGGGCTTGCGGCGCAAAGGCACCCGCGGTGCCGTTACCACACGCGCAGATGACCTTCAGCTTGCGCTTCAGTTGCGCCTTGGAGGCGACGTCGGCCAGATAACGTTCCTGTACGCCCTGAACCAGCTTGAGTGAGCCTCCAGCGCGTTCAACGCCCGCGCCCGCCATGATGATTTCCTTCAGGCGGCCCATTTCATCCGGTCCGAAGGTCAGCGGCGCCTGACAACCCATCTTGACGCCCGTCCAACCGTTTTCGTTGTGCGACGCTGTGACCATGGCCACGCACGGCGCATCAAGATCGAACTGCGCAAAATAAGCGATTGGCGACAGACAAAGCCCAATATCCAGCACTTCGCAACCGGCCTGAATGAGGCCGATGATCAGGGCATTCTTGATGTTGATGGAATAGGAACGATAGTCGTGACCCACCACGATGCGGGGCTTTATGCCGCGCTCCTGGACGTAGCTGCCCAACCCCAGACCCAAGGCCTGAATCCCAAGCAGGTTGATCTCCTTGCCGAACACCCAACGGGCGTCATATTCACGAAACCCCGTCGTTTTGACAAAGGCCTCTGTCTCAAATTCAAAGGTGTTCGGGACAAGGTCGGTGCGAGGCAGAAGAACGGTCATGAAATTATCCGGTAAAATAGAAGTTGTTTATCTGTCAAAGTAAGGACTGAGTGCCGCACGCGCGGCTTTATCGAGATCGGGTCGCTTAAGAGCAAGGGCGACGTTGGCTTTTAGCAGACCGATCTTATCGCCGCAATCATAGGTCTCTCCATCATACCGCAAAGCAAAAAAGCTCTGTGTTTTCATAAGAGAAACCATTGAGTCGGTTAATTGAATTTCGCCACCTGCGCCGGGCACCTGTTGCGACAGCAAGGGAAAGATGTCAGGCTGCAGAATGTAGCGCCCGGAAACGATAAGGTTGGACGGTGCCGTACCCTTGGCGGGCTTTTCCACCATTCCGGTCATTCGGCGCAGCGGGTCATCCGAGGGTTCAACGGCGACCACACCATATTTATGCGTCTCATCCGCCGGCACCTCTTCGACGAGGATGATATTGCCCCCGACCTTCTCATAGGCGGATATGGCCTGCGACAGGGCCGGGGTTTCGGCATCCATCACCATGTCCGGCAACAGCACAGCAAAAGGCTCATCACCGATGATGTCACGGGCGCAGTTAACCGCGTGGCCGAGCCCCAAGGGTTGCATCTGACGCACGAAGCTCATTTCACCGGATTTGGGAAGTTCCGCCAGCAATTGATCAAGCAGCGCGGTCTTCCCCTTGGCCTCCAGTTGCGCTTCCAGTTCAAACTGATGATCGAAATAGTCTTCGATGGCCCCCTTTTGGCGACCGGTGACAAAAACGAAATGCTCGATGCCAGCGTCGCGCGCCTCAGCCACAATATAGGAGAGGATGGGGCGATCCACGACGTTCAGAAGTTCTTTTGGAATAACCTTCGTACCCGGCAAAACGCGAGTGCCAAAACCCGCAACAGGTATCACCGCTTTGCGTACCCGTTTAAATGTCATATCTGATCCATTAGAATAGATTGGAACGAGTTCATAGCGACACGGTTGGGCGAATGGCTACCCCACCCGTTTAGTGGGTGCCAGGTCTGCCCGCAAGCGCCGTCATGTAAATAATTGCCTATGATTGTTTTCGGACTGTTAAGGGACAGTCCCATCGAACTCCGTTTTCCTACTGCTACGGCGCCCGATGTCATGAGATCCCAAGGCATCCATGATCTCGGCCCATCCCCTATCAATAAATCACTGAACCGCTTGCTCGTGTTGCAGCAAAGTCACGAACAGGA
Organism: Asticcacaulis sp. W401b; assembly: GCF_046503825.1. Classification (NCBI taxonomy): domain Bacteria; kingdom Pseudomonadati; phylum Pseudomonadota; class Alphaproteobacteria; order Caulobacterales; family Caulobacteraceae; genus Asticcacaulis; species Asticcacaulis sp. W401b. The sequence continues at coordinate 38,885 of NZ_JBKFEE010000021.1, read as the reverse complement.
CCGTGGCTTCGTAATTCTCGTTTTCGCTTTTTCGATTAAGAAGCAGCGTGGCCAAATACTCATCGGCCTCGTGTCAGCCAAGCTATAGGAATCTCTCATGTGGACGGGGACGCTGTATCTTTAAGTTCGGCGGAGGCAGGGAGCTAGGCGCTGCCTTGTCAAAGACCCTCAGATTGGGTGGTGCGTCGACAGCCTTTGCGGCGCGCCGGGCCAGTAGGCGAGCCTCCTCCCGGAGGTCTTCAAAGCGTTTGACCTCCCAGGCGTTGCGATCGACGAGCTGCCTCTGGTAGCGTATGACTTTTCCATCAGTATCGCGAACCGCAACATCTACTTCCACCTCCTGACGCCCCCTGAAGGCGAGCAACACCTCTTCGCCCTCGCTGGCGCGCGATTCTACAAGAGCTCTTGGCAAGTCAGCGCCCCACACCTTGAATGGCTTTCCCCCCTCGTTTTCCAGAACGACAAAATGGCTTTCTTTCTCGCCCGCCTTATCAAGGTACGGCGCAGTGCCGGTCGATATGAGTTTGCCGACGTGGAGACGTGACGATTGAAGTCGTTCAACGGCCACGTCGGTGGCGCGGGCGACGGCATCGGGACCATCTCCGCGATTGAGCATCAACTTTTGGAGGAGGTTTACCGCCTGTTTCTGGGCAGCACTCAAAGCGACCTGAGGTTCATTCAATGAAGCCTCAAGACGTTCGTTGAAGCCATAATTTCGAGTAGGTGGCACGGTCGGCGTAGCCGTTTGTCGTGAATACTCTCTCAACAGGACATTGGCTTTTCCCGCTGCGTCCCTCCGCAGTTCCCGTCTGGCCTCCTCCATTCTTGCCTTATCCAAAGCGTCCGGACGGTAACCGCTGGTCTCGATGCCGCGCAGCTGTGCCTGAAACCAGGCCTCCTTTTTAAAGGCATGAGTACCGGCGAGGCGGATACTGTCCCACCCTCTCCCCTCTGCAAGGTCGAGCATTGCCGTAATGACCATAGGGTCATCACGTCGGGTGACCAGTCTCGTGCCCTTAGCCTCAAATGCCACCGCATGCTGGTCATTGCGCTCATGATAGACGTCCCCAGCCCGGAGAAACCGCCTGTCAATGCTCTCAAGCAGCATGCGCCGGCGTTCAGATATCGGGTGATCCGATGCATCCCCCCTCGCCCGTTCACGCGGCGGATGAGTAGTGGTGCCATTTTTGTCAGCCGCCTGCCCTTCGCCACGCTCGTCGTGCGGAACAGACGAAGGTGGCCCCTTCCTTTCCACCGGAACATTCGTTTCCTGAGCCGCTGGCATGCCCTCCGGTTCTTCTTGCGTGCCAGACTCCTGATCAACCTTCGGCTGGCGCCGTCTGCCCGGTGCGATACTATTCATTGTGTCGGGGCCGTCATGGGCTTCCGCGGCCCCCGGATGGTCCTTATTGTCGGGGCCATTCTCCTTCCATAGCCGCATGGCATGCTCCGGATCGTCCTGGTATATTGAAGCCAGGTCTTCCCGGATTAGCGCGAGGCGATGTCGCGCAGCTTTGCGCACTTCGGCGTCGGCGGCCTCCAACTGATCCCATACGGTGTCACGCAGCCTTGCGGCTACTGAGGCGCTTAAGGCTTCTCTACTGTATTGATCTCCCATGACACCCCTCACCTGAATTCGATCTCGACACGACGGTTTGCGGCCCGCTCCGTAGCGGTCCGGTTCGGGTTCACAAAGTCTCCTGTGGTGCGATACATCAGCCGGATCTTTCCCTCAGGCACTCCCTGGCCTACGAGAAAGCGTTTCACGCTCACGGCCCTGGCAATAGCCGCCTGAGTTGCGCCCGATGACGGTGTCCTTCGGTCGGTTCGGGCATGGAGTGTGATCATTTGCGCAGACATGGCTGCCGTGACGAGCTTCTGTTGATCCTGATCAGGCAAGGACGCAGGTCCTCGCGGCGCGTTGAGGTCAGAAATCGTCATTTTTTCAGGAGGGACGCTCGCGGGTGCGGGTAACGGCTCTGGCACTGGCTCCCCTGGTACCTCCGCGACGGTCGGCAGTGGCGATACACCGGGGGCCACTGACGGAGACGCACGACTGAGTTGAGCGATCGTTTCCGGGCTGTTGGCAGGACGCTTTTCAAGCCCCAAAGGCGCCCGCGGCGGGGAACTGCTGCAGGCTGTCATGAGGGCTGCAGTGCCCGTGATCAAAATCAGAAAAGGTCGAGCGTTCATGTCATCAGTCCTCCAGTAGCAGGGGTTCGTTTTGCGTGTCTTTTGCCGGATCCGGGCCGAACAGGCGTTTACTGATGCTTTGCGTATCGATCCCCAGGGACTCGAAAAAGCCGTCAACAGTCTGACGGATTGAGGCATCAGAAGGGTGATCCGGATCATCAAGCTCAGGCAGGGACAGGGTCGACAGGTCCAGACGGTTAAGGTCGATCAGGTCATTGGCCAGCAGGGGTCGTGTTCGGTTCTGAACCCTGGCGATATGACCATCGAGATCAAGTGTCGGAACAGGACTGGCCAGCTCACGTCGGACAAACGCGGCCTGTTGCAACTGACCGAAGCTCGGCAGCTTTGCCGCCTGGCCCAGTGTTGCGCTCAACGCCTTCAGTCGGTCCATGAAGCCGCGCTCCTGATAATATCGCGCCTTTTCAGCCCGTATCGGACGGGTGTTTTCCAGAACTATGATCTGCTCGCTGTCTGGCATTTCCTTCAGTTCCTGAGGTAACAGAAGGGCGCGGCGCTGGTCTGAAAGATTCTCACTATTGGAGCCGCCGGAAGCAAACCCGCGATTGGTCGACCGGCCGAGGCTGCGTGACTTGACCGTGGCATAGCCCAGCATTTCGCTGTAGGCATTGGCGTCACGTTGTTCGCGCGGCGTGAACAGGACCTGCATGGCGTGGTTGGTGATAAGCGTGCGCGCATCCGCCTGGCCATAGACCCCCTCGAGCTGGGACAAACTCTGAATAATAGTCAGAAGGCGCAGGTTATAACCGGCGATGAAAGCGTTAGCCTTCGCGAGAATGCCAATCTTTCCAAGGGCCGTGAACTCGTCGAGAATAAGCAGACACTGTATGCTGTGTTTGTCCTGTGACGGCAGCTCACGCGTATTCAGGTTGATAAGCTGGCTGAAGAAGACGTTGATAAGAAGGGAGGCATCAGCCAGTCGGTTCGGCTGGATGCCGATGTAGATGGTCATACGTTCGTCCCGAACCTTGCGGATATCAAAGTCGCTGGCGGAGGTTGCCGCATCGACGATCGGGTTACTGAACAGGGTCAGCGGCGCCGTGAATGAACTGATGATATTTGCAAGCGTATTCTCACTCGCGGACATAAAGCGGTTCAGCGCGTCGAGGCAATCCGCAGAGTAAGGGTCCCCGGCCTCGGTGCGCGCATTGATGCGCTCGCCCAGATACTCTTTGAGCCCCCTGCCCTTGCCTCCACATTGCCGCAGAATTTCTCCCAGGGTCAGTGGCAGGTCAGGGCTTTCCATCACCATCAACGACAGCCCCAGAAACAGGTTCTTGGCGCTGTCGGCCCAAAAGGCGTCCTTGTCGCCTGCCTGCGCCGGGTAGAGGCTAGAGGCAAGGGCCAGCAGGTCACCTACCCGAAAATTCGGATCGCGGCTGATCCCATCCATAGGATTCCAACGGTGCGTGACGAAGGTTTCGGCAAACGGATTAAACAGAAACACCTTCTGTCCATGGCGCGCCCGGAATTTAGACGTGAGGAGATAATTCTCCAGCTTGATGTCCAGCACCACACACGAATCCGGCCAGTTCAGCAGGTTAGGGATGACGAAACTCACTCCCTTTCCGCTTCGGGTGGGTGCCGCCAGAAGACAAAACTGCTGGCCCGCGAAGTGCAGGAACCTTCCGCGAAACTTGCCAACGATGAGGCCGCGGTCGCCCATCAGACCGGCTCTCTGCACATCCGCAGCGCTGGCAAACCGAGCCGAACCATGCAACTCGCGATCGCCACGCCCCCATCTCACGGACAGGACGAAGCCTGGCATGAAGGCCGTAAGGCCCGAAAACAGCCCGCTGATCAGTAACAGGCTCCGCTCGCGGGGATGGTCCCAGTAGAAACGGGCATAGGTGACCCAGGTGCCGAGATCGACGTTTTGAGGCAGACTGCTGTGGAGAAAAAAATACAGGCAGCCCGCGAGCCACAAGGCCAGTACCGAAGCCACAATAAGATAAGCGACGACGACGATCACGATCAGGGTGGATTTGGATGGCTCGTCTTGCCAGATCATTCGGACGCGCCTCTGGTCAATGGCTGGTGTTCGAACGGCGCGCGATGTTTGGCGATGGGATTGTAGTAGACCTCGGCGACATATCGCGTCTTGCTTAGGGAACCGTCGGCACGACGTACCACTTGGGAGCGCATGTGCACGATCACGTCCAGCGTCAGGGAAACGAGGCGTCGGAGACCTCCCGCATCAAAGATCGCCGCATCGGGGTGCTCCCTCGCCATCAGCACATAGCGTTCGACGGCAAGGGCGCAGCTTTCCGCGTGGTAGGAGGTCACAGACCCGCTGTGGCCCGTGGTCAGGAGCTTGAGATAATCGAATGCCTCGCTGCCGCGCAGTTCCGCCAGCAACACCCGATCCGGCCGCATGCGCATGTTCGACGCGATCAGGTCTCCCGGGGTAACCCGTGCTGTCCCCTGACCTCCCCGGGAATAGAGCAGATGAACCTTGTTCTGGTGCGCGGGCAGATCAATCTCCCGGACGTCCTCGATCGTAACGATCCTATCCTCAACGGGTATGTGCTGGCAGACCGTCTTCATCAGGGTTGTCTTGCCCGAGCCGGTATCCCCGACGATGGCAAGGTTGCAACGCGCCCCCACGGCCGCCAGCAGAAACCCCTTCAGGTCACGTGAACTCAGAAGAGACAGAAGCTCCCGCTCAGCAGGTGAGAGGCGGCCGCCGTCCGTCTCAGGCACCGCCCAGCGAAAGCGATCAAAGGCACCTTCACTCTGATAATCCTCAAGGGTGCGAATTGTGCTGCCCGGCAAGCGAATGGTCAGACTGATCTGGCCCGCCTCCACCGCGGGGGGCACAATGATCTGGACACGTTGTCCATCCGGCAGCGTCGCTGACAGAATGGGATGGCGAGGGCTGATTTCCTGTTCACTGCAGGTGGCGATCGCACGCGTCAGGGCATTGAGCCGGTCGAGGGTGAGTTCAGGTATGGAGGCCCGTTGCCAGACCGGCCCCTGCTCATAAAGGACCTCTCCGGGTCGGTTGATAACGAGCTCGGTAACGTCGGTCATGTCAAGGAGCGCCGCGAGAGGTCGCAGCAACTGGCGCACCGCCGTATCGCGCTCCAACGGGCTAACGGGCATGGAGGTGGTACACGCTGGAGAAGTCGAGGTCCCGAACCACATAGATAGTCGCCCGGTCGCCCTGGTTCTTGTAAATCGTCGGCGGTATATCGATCGTCTTTTCCAATATGCGGCTGGCCATGTTGTTTCCGGCCTGAGCCGTATTGCCGAAAATCACCGTCGAACCGCCCGATCGGGCCTGTTCACGCGCCGTCTGGTATTGCAGCGCGTCCTGAACAGTCGACAAAAGGAATGCACTCCCGACCCGCTCCCACCAATGGTTGTCAACCTTTCCGGCCAGTCCCGTTGAGCCCAGTTCGTCCGCCCCAGGCGAGTCCAGATTGATGACGATGCCTGAGGGCGTAACGATCCGCGTCCACAGAACAAACAAACGTTTCTGGCCGAGTGAAGCGCCGGAACGATACTCGCCGACCGCCTCCGATCCGCGCTCGATCAGGACCACCTTCCCCGAAGCGGAATAGACATTCTGCGTTAAGACGCAACTCACCTGGCCGGCCAGAGAGGATATGATCCGCACGGACATGCCGCACTCAATGGTTCGGCCTCTGGGTAACATCATGTGCAGGTTCGTCAGCCGTGAGGCCAGTACGAGTGGCGTTTTGGAGGGGGTTAACTCAGCATCCAGCCTGTTGCCGCGTGGTGCCGACAAAAGCCCTTCCGTCGCAGGCGGTGTGGTCCCAGTAGTATCTTCCGCGGTCACCGCCGCCTGCACGAGCGGGTACCCGTCATTCGGGCTACTCCCGTTACGAGCGCTGTGGACGGACGCCGCCCTGTCCTCAGTGAGCATCAAAAAGCCGTCGTCGGCACGCGCCCCGTGGCCCACTTGCACGTACGGACGCGTACTCGGCCCGACGGGGGCGTCCGCAACGGGGATAGGCTGGATCGCATCCGGTTGGGCCACGCGCCTGTCAAGCACCTGTCCATCCGGACAGACTGTGACCGTTTGCCCGGCCCCGTTGCGCACCACCTGCCCCGACGGCCCTCGCAGCGGATGACCGGGGGAGCCGTCAGCGCATCTGGGTTGCGTCTGATCAGTGGGCGTTGCAGTTTCCGATAACGTCCCCGGCAGAGGTGGCCGCGACTGCGTGTCAAACTGTATATCAACCGGTGCGCTGGCCTCGGCGGTCGTGGCAGGTTTGGGGCGGGTCAGTTTTGATTTCAGGACGTTGAGCGACATCAGCCCCCCAATAAGGATGACGGCGGCGATGCCTCCTATCATCAGATATGGCCCCACCTCGCCTCCCCGCCTGCGCCCATAGGTGTTGACGCTGACTATCCCCTCGGCATCTGGCTCTCTCTGCGTGTTCTTGTTCGGGCTTGTCTCTGGCGTTTGTTCCGCGGAGGTTATATGCGCGTCGGTTTCAGGCCTCATCGCCGTTCCCCCACCGTCTGACGCACCAGGCCCTCTACCGTAGTGCCGTCTGTCGCCGGACGGCCCACAGCATCGAACTTTTCATTCCAGACCGAGACAACGCCGCGCCCCAGTCGCAGGACGAACTGCCGCGACAAACGCTGGACAACCACATAATCGTCCTGCATCGCAAAGTTGGTCCGGGCTTCCTTTCCATCCGCCCCGATCAGAAAGATGGTCGGTAAATCGGCGTTGCCTGGAAACCGGAAGTAAGTAAACCGTCCGTCATCGAACACAGCCCTTGGCGTAATGTCCGCACCGCGACCGTTGGCCTGAAGCGTGTAAGCAAGATTTTTCACCTCCGGCGACGCGGTCTCAATGCGCTCAGAAACGCGATCGGCCTCGCTCGCCGCGCCAGGCTGGACAGGAACAATGGCTTCGGCATACCGCAAAACGACCCTGTAGGTGGTCAGGCTTCCCACGCTCAGCTCGATGCTATAGTCGCGCCGGTCCGTCTTCAGTTCGAGGTTGTTGCGGATAGCGCCCGCTTTTGGCTTAACCCAAACCTCATTGGCGTCCACATCCGCAACAATGCACCACAGATGTGCGTCATTATCGCATTTGCTGGGCACACCCGTCGCCGCGGCGATAATCCTTTCGCCACGCTCAAGGACGATCCGAGTGACGACAGATTTCGAAACAGGTACAGGGATCACGCTATTAGGCACATAGTCGAGAACGCGTATGCGAGGATCGCCCGCTTCCGCAAAGGCCGGCGAGGCCAGGAACCCTGCAAAGGTCCCGCAAAGACAGACCAAGGCCATCGGTTTCATGGATTGCCCTCCGCCACCGGCAGGGTCACGGGTACACCGCCAATTTCAGGGTCCGCTCGGAATCGCGTGACCGTAAATCCCAAGGGATTTCGAATGAGATCCTGCTCCTTGCCGGTACGGTCCGGATGATATTCGTAGACAAGCGTCGCAATGTAATGCTCGGTCGGCGCAAGTCCCTCGGTCTGAAGATCACGCTGCTGTACCGCATAGCGCACCACAGCCTTCTTATTCACGGCATCGGGCGCAAGCTGGATGGAGGTGATGCTCACCCGACGCTCTATGCGCGGACCCCACACCTTGTTCAGCGCCTGCGCTCCCGTAAAGCGCGCGGTATAGTCGCGCTGGGCTGCCGGTGAGGAGAACGCTACCGTCTGGTCGAAATCCGCCTGGAGAAGCTTCCAGTCATAGCTTTCGCGCCCCAGTATGTAGGCATTGATAAAGTGCTTATCGAGCAGTTCCTGATTACCGGTGATCTGCCGCTGATTAGCTGCGTCCAGAATGGTAAGCCCACCGGTCTGACGATCGATAGCATAAACATACGGGACCACGCGTTTCAGAGGGAGCAGGCTGACCAGCGACAAAACCATCAAAGCCAGGAGGGCAGACAATACAAAGACAATCAGCCAGGCGCGCCTCTCGCTGCGCTCAATCCGGCCCTGTCGATCAGCCTCCCAGTCGAGCGCCGCACCGAAATAGTCCCGCGCCTGCGTAGCAATTACCATCTGTTTCAAGCTACTCATCCCCGGAATAAACCCGCGGCGTACCGACGGCACTAAAGTCAAAATTGGCCAGAATGTCCGGTTTATTCGTTGCCGTGAGCGCGTTTATCCGCTCGGCTTCGGCCTGGATCGCGCGCCGGCGATTGACCTCAAGCATGGCCTGCGCAATCAGGAGCTTATTCTGATCGTTCGACACCTGCGCCTGTTCTGCAGCCAGTCGCGCCTGCAACTCTGCGATCGCTTTGGGATCTTCCGTCTGGTTGATCTGACCACGCAGACTGTCGATCTGCGTTGAACGCGCGTTCAGCAAAGACAGTATGTCCTCATGAAAAACCTGCGCCTGGGCATTCTGACCTAACAACGCTCTACAAGACTTCTTCGCCACCTCTTCGCTCAGGTCGTCGCAGTCATATAGGGCAGAGCTATTGCGCAGGCTCAGCGCCCGGCCGTTGAGAAGACCCGTCGCGTTCAGCGAGTCGAGCGCCGAGGCGAAATCTGCCGGCAACACATTACGCAAAGCCGGATCGTTGAACAGGTCACCCAAACCCCGAATGCCGGTGACCGCATCAATCTGTGCCTTCGCCTTGTCCAGCGTCGCCTGCGCCGTCTGCAGGCCCTCCCGCATCTGATTATACTGCTGGGTCCACGCCTGCACCTGCTTGACGGCCTGCGCGTAGTTTGTGGGATCAAATACGACCAGGGCGCTGGCCGATGTCGCCAGAAGTGCGAGACCAAGGCCGAGGCCCGTGGCCACAGCGCGTTTTGGTGTCAGTTTGGGTAATGGCAGCTCAGGGAAGGTCATGGCTCACCTCGGGTTCAGGTTTTCAAGGACGTTACGGCGGAACACGGGAGTCGCTGGGGAAGCGGGAAGAGACGTCGCCGACGGGTGCGAAGGCGCGCTCGTCTGGTGTAAAGCACCCCCCTCGTGCTGCGCAGGCTTCGATCTTCTTCCCAGCCGGATACGGGGCGCCGTCAAATGGGGCATGGGTGACCCGCCCACAAGCTGGGCAGCCAGCATCGGCAGGTAGCCGAGGATGAATCCGAAGGCGACGGAGAGGATCAGGACCTCGATCACGTTGACCGCGATACTTGTCGCGTCGAAATTTGCGACCACAGCATCGACCACGCCTGACAGAAACAGGGTGCTGATGGACAGCACCATTCCACCCAACACCTTGATCAGGATGGCATTCAGGGCGGCCGACAACCAGGCGTCGGCGAACCGTTGTACGGGCGGGAAGATAAGGGTGGCGAGAAAGGCCGGGCCTAAGGCAATGACAAGGACACCGGCCACCTTACCCAGCATGAAGACACAGACCGCAAACCCAAAGAAGACGAGAGTCGCGACCGACAGGATCAGAACGGCAATGACGATGACGAAATTGGGTATGATGCCCATGCCGTCAGACTTCATATTCTCGTTGAGCTTCTTGAAGAGCTCAATAAACGAACTCAGCGTCGCATCCAGCAATGCGCCCCCGCTCTGCGCACCGGTCGTTGCCTGAAACAGCGCGGTTTCAAGACCATTCAGGCCGCCAACGATGTGCGAATTAAATCCACCCGCACTGAGGGCAACGGCAGAGACAAGGGACCATTTGACCACCTTCCACACTGAGGCATGCAAGCTGTCCTGAGCCTCGCCCCGCATCACGGCGTAACCGATCAGAATGATGTAGATAACGATCGCTGAGGCCACGACCGGAGACAGGATTGTACAAAGGTTGGCGATCGTGCTGGACAAATACTGCGCAAGACGCAAATCCATGCCCCGCTCAAAGCCTTCAAGGAAGTGCTGTTCCATCTCGCCTAGCCCTCCATTTCGTCTTTGCGGCGAGATCCCGGTCTCGCGCGATGAAATGGCCGGGCGCATTCAGACGGCCAACCCCTCGAAGGGTCCTTCACCAGCTGATGTTCCTGACCCGGGTCCCCGGGGCGCAGAACCGCGGCAAGCGCAAGGACGGGGTTGTTATCGCTCAGTCTTCGCCGTCTCTGGCAAGATGGATCGAGGCCAGGGGTCCGGGGCACCAGGATGAAGCGGCTTGCTGCCGAATGGCATGTCTGGAGGGAGTTCATGCCGTTTTCCTTTGCGCGCGATCGGTGGCACGCTTGATGAGCAAAGGAAGCCAGTCGTCCGGTTCGTCCCCAACGTCGTCTCTGATCTCATCCAGCAGGGCTACGGTTTCCGTTGTGCCCGAAAGCACCACAAGGGCTTGCGTCATACCGGACAGGTCGAAGCGACAAATGGCACTCGTCTTGCCCTGCTTGACAAGGAAGGTGCGGGAGGCCTCACCGAGGTTTTTAATGATTTCAAATTCAGCCGCTGTGAGCTTGAAGCCGTCTACATAATCGGTACGGTCGGCACGCGGGTTAGGCAGATAGATCTGCGTCACCGACTGTTCCACCATCGTTTTTCCGATTGGGTGTGTCAGGACATCCGACGGACTTTGCGTTACGAAGACGCCGAGCCCATTCTGTTTGCGTATGGTTTTTTGTTTGTCTCGCGCGAAGTCCGAAAAGTGATCGTCCATCAGTGGCTTCCAGAACTCCTCCATAATGTAGAGAAATTTCGAGCCATCGATCAGTGCCTCTGTGACGTGTAGCAGATAGGCCAGAACCGGCGTGCGGATATCCTTGTCATCCAGAAACTCGGTATAATCGAAGCCGTAGATACGAGATCCACCGAAATCCAGGTCGTCCTCGGGATTGTCAAACACCCAGCCCAGCGAATGGCCCCGCGTCCATTTTCGGAGACGGTCGGACAAACGGTCATCGCCAGCGACGGAAAGAGTCTGGCAAACCAGAGACAGGCATCGCACGTCGCGGCTTACCTGCGCACTCATCGTGGTGCGAACAGCCTGCGCAATTTCATTTTCTTCCCTAGGGGTGACACCCTCACCGGCGAGGATCCGGATCAGCCGTTCGCAAAACTGGATATTCTTTTCTGTCGGGTCGAGTTGCAGCGGATTAAATCCGGTCGGCTGGCCGCGCTCCAGAGCCCGGTACTGGCCGCCCAGCGCGCGGATACCCACCTCCATACCCCGGTCCTTGTCAAAGCAGACGGCCCGCAAATCAGAAAATTTCAGTGCGAAGGCCAGAAGCGAGGTCTGAAGCACGGTCTTGCCGCTGCCTGTGGCACCGCAAATAAAGGTATTGCCGGGCAACGCTTCCCCGCTGGCGTCGCGATGCGCGGGCGATACGTGGAAATTAAAGTAAAACGGCTGCCCAGATGGCGTCTGAAAGAGAGCGACCGCCTCCCCCCACGGATTGCCGGTGCGCTTGCCCTCTTCAAAATTGTGGAAGGGCGATAACCCGGCAAAATTGCGGCTGGTCAGCTTGGCTTCGCGCGGTCGCAAATCCCAGTTTCCCGGTAACTGCGCGAACCATGCCGCTTCCGGGATGGCGTCGACAATCGCCATCTTAAGGCCCGCCTGATCCTGCAAAGCCGCCCGGGCATCGGACAGGGCTTTTGAGAGCGTCTCCTGCCGATCCGTCAGAATGGCCAGCGAATAGTGATATTCACCGACCTCGATCTGACCCGCGATCAAATCATCAAGTGCCTGGGAAATCTCATCGATTTCTGTCTCTGACGCGTCCTCGGCCGCATGCATTTGGCCGCGCTGACGCTCCAGCGCGCTCTGTGCGTCACGTCGGTTGAGAATACTGAAGCTCTGCGTCTCTATATATTCGAAATCGGAGAATAAGACGGCATTTGCTATGCCGCTTTCCGTCCATTTCGGATAGTCTGCGATGTCCAGAAACCCCGCAAACCGCTGCCCTTCAGGGTGGACGATTTGTAAGCGGCCGTTGTTATCGCCGAAATGCAGACGACTTGTCGCCAGATACTGGTCGACACTGGCGCGCTGCAACGGCACCTCCTCCCAGACGCCGTTGATCAGATAACCGTAAAGGTTCAGCATGCCCGAAAAGGTAATGCCATCCTTGTCATAGGTGGTGAGCCTGACCGGGCGATAGGATTCAAGCGCTCGCTCGACCAGATGCGCGTACTCGTCAATTGTATCCAACGCCTCCAGACGCTGCGACCGGATGTCATCGACGCTACGGCGCCGTGCCCCGAAGAGACTCCCGAAAAGGTCAGAAACCCGCCCGGCGTTCGGCCGGAAAACGAGGCTGAGATAGATCTCAGTTCGCATCTGTTTAAACCTGTCAAGCGACGCGTCGTAGTCTTCGGCCAGCTTGCGTGCAAAGGCGTTATCATACCGGCCATCCAGCCGTTCCCGGACCTGACGGCGAAGCTTGTGTGTCCACAGTGACACCTGCCCGCCAGACAGGCTGCGAAAGAGGTTGCTGAGGCCCTCTTTCGCCGATGAAATATCCGCCTCGTCGGCCGCTTCAAAAGAGATGCCCTTCAGACGCCAACAGGCGAGAAGATCGCCGGACCGACGCATCTGGATGACGTCGGGACGGATGTGGTTTCCCAGAGGGATGTACTCCCCCACCGGCACCTGCGCCGAAACCACCTCTCTTATCCTTGCTCTGGGTCTCATCTCATCGCCTTTTATAAGAAAGGGGTGTGTAGGTGACAGCCTTCCAGACCTTGCGGCTTTTCCCCATACGGGTCCGCAATCTCAGTCGCAGGATGAGCTGATGAAGACGCTGATCGTCCTGTTTTGTGACGAGCCGCATCCAGAGATAGACCGGTAAGTATAGGGCGATGACGACCATGGTCGCGACCGCGCTGACATACAAAACCAGCATGGCGAACAAGACCGATGCGCCCGTTACCAGGATAAATGGCACCATGGGCACGCCCAAAAACATCGCCGGTCGGGTACAGCCTCTGAACACGCGGTCCCGGATCATCACCCTGCCCTATCCACCTGCGCCGCCGGCAAACAGTTGCGGACCGATCGCTGCCGCGCCCCCAACCAGAATGCCGCCGAAAAAGATGTGCGCCACCTCCGACCACTTCGCGTGCGAAAACATCATTTTTACGCCAGTCCACATGATCGCTATCACCATGATGACGACGCCAACGCCGGTAATGGTCGCCTGAATCCAGCTCAACCCCGATGAGAGCTGAGCGATCTGGGCATAGGCCGGGGATGCGAGCACAAGACCTGTGCCGCTCATCATACCTGCCCGGACAATCGTCTCTCTCTGGTGGGAATCCATCGGTTCTCTCCTCTAAAAAAGCAGTGCTGTAGTCACCCTTTCGGATGACAAAGGTTGGGCCACAGGGGGCGCGACGACCGGACGCGCCATGACAAACAGGGGCTCGGTCGGGGGTGGGGGGACCGGCATCGAACGCCCCTCCCCCGCCCCTTTGGATTTCTTATCGGCACGGAGAACTGCGGTCGAAGCGGCTCCGGGAACGACCGGGATGGCGGCGCGCTCATAGTCCGCGAGCCTGAGCGCGGGAACCGTCATGACCTTGGCAACGTAACCAAGCCGGTAGCCGGCTGAAAACGTGCCGGTGTAATAGCAACTGAGGGCGTCTGTCAGAGCGCGGGACTTTTCTGGCGCGCGCCGGTAACAGTCTTCGAGGATAGTGCTGCCCGCTCGCAGGTTCTCGCAGGGATCGAAGGCAGACGTCAGGGTGAGACCGTAGCGCCTGAGGTTTTTCTTGTTCACCTGAACAAGGCCAAGGGAGTAGTTATATCCCTGCGCTTCAAGTGATCGCGCGGTGGCAAGAGCCTCGGCCAAGGTGCTCGGTTGCCGCTGCAACCGACCACCCACGACGCCGATAGCGAATGGATTGAATGCCGATTCCACGGCTGCAATCCGGTGTATCGTGTCAACATGTACCTTCGGCGCACAGAGCTCCGCCAACCCCACGAAATCCATTACGCGAGCCTTCAAGTGTCTGTAATTTTAAAGGAAATCAACCCTAGTGAGTTAACTCTAGCCACGTCCTCACCTCATCTGCAAACAAAATCGCAGTCGAGGGAATTGATCATTATGGCTTATTAATCAGCAGGTTAAAGCACTTAAGCGGTGATTGCTTACATCTTTTGACCTAAGCCACCACGTCTTCCGGTAGAATCTCCAGACGCGGTTACGGGCCGGAGCGTACGTCTTAAGCGGCAGAGCCCGCAACCTGGATGGGTTTTATTGACCGATCGGAGAGCGCTCGTGACGTTTTTTGCAGAAACCCAGGAAGGCCGCATTGGGGTTGGCCAGCTCCGGCTCACCCGTATCCCGCCACCAGCTGACCCATTCGTGAAACAAGGCATGGACATCGTAGCCCGGCGCGGCCTTGCGGGCCTTAGCGAAGATGTCCGGATCGACCCGCGGCTCTTTCGAGCTATAGGACACCTGCCGCGGCGCGTTTTTCACATGTTTGCGATTGAGGAAGGTGACGATATCGCCATCCATGCCGATCGAATAGTCGGGAAAATGATGATGCTCGGCGTCCTGCTCGATTATATTCTTGATAAGACGGCGAAATTCTCGCGGCGTGGAGGACGATCCGCATTTGGACTGAAGCTTTTCCATGCTGATCGACCATGATGGCTGGTGCCCGCAGTGCTTACGCGCCAACTCATACATGCGTCTCTCAAGCGGCTTGCGTAGCCGGAAATACCCCGGATGCAGCGTCAGGACCTCGTTGGCCTGGATGGCCTGGAACACCCACTCAGAGAGGGTGATCTCGATGTCCTGCATCCGGCCTTCCCGGGTTTCCCGCACAACCTTGGCCCGATCGATCAGTCCAAAGGTTTCAAAAATCTCTTCACCGCCGGTTACCACATTCGTCGAAATAAGGGTGCCGGCCAGTCTCTCAAGTGCCGCCTTCAATCCATCATACCCCTCCCCGCTTGTGACACGGTTCGTGGCAATCAGGAAATCATGCGCCTTCATTCGGACCGTCCGCGAGACCTTTTGCTTTCGGTTTAACGCCGCGATGGTCTGGCTAATCACATAGATCAGAATGTCACGATCGAAAACCGTGGCCATGCCTTTCACTGAAGGCGTGACCTCCACAAATTTGTCGCCATTTTCATACCGGCGGATTTTCAGGTCGGGTTTCGTTGAGAGTGAAAAAACAGGATGCTCCATAGAGGCCATATCGGCCTTCGGTACCGCATCCATGATGTCGCAAATGAACAGATCGCGTTCATGCCTTTCCGGCAAAAGAGGTGATCTCGCATCTCGTGCCGGGTGCGGTTCAAACAGTGGCAGCACTTCCCCTTCAACCACTTCCTTCGTCATTTCACACACATCCACAATATCCGATGGCTCGTCATTTTACACACGCCCGACCGGTCATCGTCATTTCACCCACGGCGGCTGAGATTGTTCGTCATTTCACACACGCTGCGTGACTAATTTTCGTCAGATCACCCACAGTGAGGTCGCGGCGTCGTCATTTCACACACGCTGAGTCTCGACTTTTCGTCAGACCACCCACAGAGTCAAGCGATTTACCGACCGGAGCGTCAGTTCTCTCGTCATTCCACACACACGAAATTCGTCATTTCACACACGGGAACGCATGTTTTTCTACGAAGGATTACACACGCAGAGTCGTCATTTCACACACGGTGCTTCGTCATTTCACCCACAATGGATGGTAAGAATGTTGTCTGGAAACAATAGATTAATACTGAAATTTCAGACCGTAACACCTATTCTAACAATACTATAACACCGACGCGCTGCGCTTGCGGCTGTGGATAAGGCGTTCATGGATCACGACAAAGAGCTGTTCGCAGCATTTTGCTCAGCAGCATTCATTCCCTTGAAGCTCACAGCATCGATGTGACGGCATATCCGCGAATCAGCCAATTAGAAGGGTGAGTACGCGCTGAAATCAATGAATCGCTCTGTGTTGATGCTTTTCGATGATGTTCCTGAACCATTAGCGGCTGCCTCACCGACTGCAGGCTATCCAGGGGGAGTAAAACCTGCGAGCGGAGCTATGCTAACTTCCCGTTAACGCTTGTCATCAAATTTATATCAGAATGATATGACATCGATAACAAGACGTACTCAAAGCGTAACGAAGGCGCTTTATCATCACTAAAATTTCAAAATCGACACGATATCATTGCAATAGCTCAGCATAACATCATCAAAATGAAATAAGAATGATAGCGAACGCCTGATGGTTTGATAACGATATAGTAACCCTATTCTGGCGATATCATAGCACAGGCATATCGAAGGAGCTTCAGCATGGGTATGGTTATCACCTTAGCGACGAGTAAGGGTGGATGCGGGAAATCAACCATCGCCATCATGCTGGCTGGCGCATATGCCCAGGAAAACGCCCGCGTACTCGTCATCGACGTCGACCCGAAGCAGCGAATCGTTAAGTGGGCAAAGTCCGATTTTATACCGGAAAATCTGACGGTTATGAGCGGAAATCAGGACACGATCGCTCAACAGATCGTCGATAACCGAAACAAATATGAAGTGATCATCATCGATGTCGAGGGCTCGGGCAACCTCGCTGCCGGCCTGGCCTCTGCGCTGTCCAATATTGTCCTCATACCGGCAAACCCGTCCATACCCGACGTGGAAGACGCCTATGCCACCGTCAACATGATCAAGAACCAGGAACTGGCCCAGGGGCGGAGTATACCTTACGCCCTGATCTGGAACCGGGTGCCTCCCGCAATCATCACCAAAGAAATGCAGGCACTATATGCCGACGTTGAGGCAGCCGGCCTGAAACAGCTGTTCCGTATCAACGAGCTCTCCGCCTACAGAGCTGTCTTTTCTTATTCAACAACGCTCGCAAATCTCGATCCGAGCACACCCAATAAGGACAAGGCGGTCAACCAAGCGCTTCAACTCGCCCTTGCCGTAGGTGAGTACCTAACCACCCTGCCACGGAAGGAGGCCGCGTAATGCTTGACAAACTCATCCCATCCGACTTGCCAGACGTTGCAGCAGAAGTCACCCAGAAGCCCGTTCGCCGCAGCCTGGCAATACTCCCCGACCCTGAGCCCCTCCCTGAATCGCTAATAAGCCCGAAGGTTGAGACCGCAAAAGCGGTCGCAGAACATTCCGGATTTGGACAAAGTCAGGCCGCACCGACCAAAAGACGGACGAGTGAGGCGGTTCGAACAGCGCAGACGGCCCCCGATATACCTGACACCGGGCGAATGTTGAGGCGTTCAAAACAAACCGAATTAATGTCCACTCGCGTGCAGCCCGAAACGCTCAGGTTCCTTCGCGACTATGCAAACGCCAATGACATGACCTTTGCGAAGGTGGTGGAAACTGTCGTCAGCGAGTTTCGTAAATCACGGGGATTATGAGCCCGCCGACGGCCAAGCCTAATCCGATGTCAACACGCTGGCGATTTGTCAGCATGTTGACATCAAAACGCCAACCCCCTGATAGTCTACATGTTGGACTGTGAAGCGTCCGACCTCATGATTCACCAGAGGAAGAGGGTCGGGGAGGGGGCCTGACGGGTTTTGAAGTCGAAAGAGAGTCTGTTCGGCGGCCCGTCAGCAGAGATCGCATGCCCCTGGCAATGCCTGCCGTTCCGCTGAACCGTGCTCTGGACATTCCCCTCAACCAATTGTCTTTTTCACAGGCCAATCTCCGTCAGATCAATGCCGGCATCTCGCGTGATGACCTCCGAGAAGACATAGCCGCACGTGGACTTCTTCAGAGCCTGAATGTTCGACCTATACTGGACGCGGCGGGTAATCCCACCGCTTGCTCGCCGACGCTGGCTGGTTGCCGGAGCTTCTGCGCCGGTCGCCAAACAATCATGAAGATGGCAGGGGCCCGATCGACGTCCTGCCGGCTTTCCTTACTGAAGAGGGGGGCGATCCAGTCACTGCAGACCCCGGCCAATTTGCTTAATTAGGCCTTTCTGGCGAAGTCGCCCGATCACGTCGCGCTTCTTATCCTTACCGGGGGCCCGCATGGCTGATTACTTTACCAACTTCTCCTGCGAGTTGAAGGTCGCCTCGTCCGAAGACACCGCTCGCGCCCTGGAGATATATAACGCCCTGAAGACAGAAGGCGATGACGACTACGGTCGGGTTGACTTCGTCGCTTCAGTCGACCTGGAGGACCCCCACACTATCTTGATTTATGACGATGTATCCGGCGAACCGGAGCACGTCATCCCGTTCGTTCTTCAGTGCGCCCGTGAGCTGAAGCTGACTGGCTTCTGGGGTTTTGAATGGTCGTATAGCTGCTCTCGGCCTCAGCTTAATGCCTTTGGGGGCGCAGGCGTGGTTCTTGATCTGGCAACAGGTGAAACCGTCGCTGAATTGAGCACCCACCAGTGGCTCCAGGCACATCTCTCCATGGAGGGCGACAGGCGAGGGCGCGAGGACGGTCCGACGGATCCATAAAGAGAGGCAGGGGCCGCGAAGGGGAGGGGTGAAGTCGGTCCGCGAGAGAGTGGATCAGGACTTCTTCCCATCTCCAGGAGCCTCCTAATGATCCGTTCAAATCCCTCAAAGTCGTCCTCTAACCCTGTAACACTTGTTCCTGAGTCTCGTCGAATGTCGTTTATCCCAGACCTGTTCGGGCCAAAGGATTTTTTTGTCGGCGAGCAACTCCTCTATAGCCTGATGGACCAGCTAAGCCCGGACGATTACGGCGGCGGCCTGTGGGAATTTTATGAGCGCAATGGGGTGCCTCTGTTCATGGCACCTACAGGCAGGGTCACCTATCGTTTGTCTTGGCATGGCAATGGTTTCGAGGGTGAGGTCTCCGCTGAGGTAGCCGGCATCATAGCGACCCTCTTCGCGCTTTCCCATCTTTCGTTCAGCTCGCCGACGCAAGCCATTACTGACAGCTATTGTCGCCTGTTCGACTACGCGGCCGAACATACTGAAGCGCCGGTGATCTTTCGTGCCATCGACTGAGTTGGTTTTGGTATCCGGGAATGAGCAGCGCGACTGTGAAAGACCGCTGTCGCGCAGCTAAGCCCCTCGCGTCTTACAAAACCAGGCACGCGCCTGCTGTCCACTAGTAGCGGAGGAATACCGACTTCGGTGACAAAGGCTGATCCTGCGGCAAATACGGATTCAGCCAGGTAGAACCTGTATCGATACAAGCGCCCAGCCATTTGGTTGGGCGCTTTTTTTTGTCTCGTGATGAGAGGCAAAGAGGCCGCGGAGGGGGATGAATGCGACCGCTCCGGGAGAGGACGGCGAATTCAGCCTTTCCACACACCGAGGGTCTTCCGATGAACTTTATCACACCCGCCAGCGGTTTTAGCCCTACGGCCTCAGTCGCGCCCACCCTTACTGCGCACCAGATCGCCATGCGCTGTATGGATGCGGCGTTTTTAATGGGTTCTAACCGCATCGAGTTATCCAGCTTCGATGACAGCCAGACTGAGCGTCTGAAGGCCATAGGCCTCTTCCATGAAATTATCAGCTGGAAGCTGCGCTTCTTCGTGCCTGTGTCAATTGACGGCGTCGCCGTCCTCCGTTCGATTCTGAAATTCTGGCCCATCGAACGGGTCATGGAAAAGGAGGGGCGCTGATGGTGGCGCCGGATGCGAGACAAATCGCGGCGATGCTGGCAGATCGCGCGCTGGCAGTTTGTCGGACCTACCTGCCTAATGGCGTAAGGGAGGGTAATTACTGGATGGTCGGAGACCCCACCGGTACCCCTGGTCGATCGACACATGTGCGTCTGACCGGCCCGGTCTCTGGTAAGGGGGCGGCTGGGCGCTGGGCTGACGAGGCTACCGGCGAGTACGGCAATCTGCTCGATATTATCCGGCTGTCCTGCGGCCTACTTACTTTTCCAGAGGTGCTGGCAGAGGCCGCGCGCTTTTTGAGTCTCCCCAAAATGGCTGCGTTCGAAAGCGCGGGCCGCAGACGAAGAGTTGATACCCCAGAAGTGGGGCGGGCATTTGCCCAGCGGCTGTTCACCTCAAGTCGCGCTTTCGAAGGGTCGCTGGCCGAAACCTATCTCCGCTCCCGCTCGATAGAGCCGCAGGCCGATTTTGGCGCGCTGCGTTTTGCGCCGCGCTGTTTCCACAGCACGGATGCCGCCGGACGGCCTGTTTTCTGGCCCGCCCTGATCGCGAGGGTAACCGATCTTGGCGACGAGCTGACGGGTATTTCACGCACCTACCTGTCTCACGGCGGGGACAGAAAAGCTCCGGTCGATCCGCCCCGAAGGGCCAGGGGTGACTTGTTTGGTCACGGTATTCGTTTCGGTAAAGTACAGGATGTCCTCGCAGCCGGCGAGGGGCTTGAGACCACTTTGTCCTTGCGCGCGGTGCTGCCCACTATTCCGCTTGTGGCCGCAAGCAGCGCCAACCATCTGGCGGGCCTGATCTTCCCACCCTCTTTACGTCGCCTCATCATTATCTGCGACAATGACCAGGCTGGGCATGCAGCGGTTGGCGCTCTTGGAGTGCGGGGGGCGTCAGCAGGTCTCGAGGTTGGTGTACTGATGCCGGAGCACGACGACCTGAACAGTGATCTGATGCATCTCGGCAAGGCAAGGATGCTTGAAACAGTGGGGCGGCAATTGGGACCGGCCCTATTCGACCGGTTCGCGTGACAAGCTTGCCCCTCTGCTTTCACATTGAGGTCTAGATGGCTTTGGTGGCATCAAATTTCGAAGGGCTGACGTCCTTTTTGTGCGAAATCACCGGCGCAGTCTCATCAACCGTGTTTCGGCCATGCAAACACGCCGTAAACATTCGCAAGCGTTAAACCCGCGCATAAACTGAAGGTCGATGCGGTCGGCATGGTCGGGTGACCGAACAGGCACCTTAGCCAGTTTCGCGCAGACGGGATGCAATCTGTTTCTGGGAGGCAGCGCTTACGCCGTGCGTCTTCGCAAGGTGCGGCCATTCCGACAGTGCGTGTCGGGTTTGGTCGATAATGGCCTGTGCTGCGGCCGGAGTGAGGGCGGCTTCCCTCGCAAGCTCGCGCAGGTGCTCGGTTCCTGGCGCTTTACCTTCTCCTTTGACCATCGTGCTCTGC
The DNA here is from genome assembly GCF_046503825.1 of Asticcacaulis sp. W401b. Classification (NCBI taxonomy): domain Bacteria; kingdom Pseudomonadati; phylum Pseudomonadota; class Alphaproteobacteria; order Caulobacterales; family Caulobacteraceae; genus Asticcacaulis; species Asticcacaulis sp. W401b. The sequence continues at coordinate 17,773 of NZ_JBKFEE010000021.1, read as the reverse complement.
TCGCCGCCAGGTCCGGAAGAGAAGGTTAGGTCATAGGCGGGCGAGAGGGACCAGTTACCTATTGGGTCCATCAGGTAGGTGAAGTTCTTTGAGTGATCATCTCGGTTATGGGCGAGCACATTGAACACGCAGAGGCGGTACATCTTCTCAACTTCTCGTACATCGCGCGTAAGACGGTAGGTCAGTGCAATCAGGTCTTCATAGTCGAGGCTCGGCGTGCGGTGATCCGCATGAAGAAGCCCCGACGCCGTGTGCGCATGAATGCGCTTGCCGCCTTCGCGATCAAAACGGCGGGTAGCGAAAAAACCGGATCCGTTCTTCGCTGGAAAGAGATGGGTCTCGGTCATCGGAACCCCGGCGGCGCGCGCCATCAGAGCGTATACATATTCGATTGCGCCAGCATCTCTCCCATCCTGCGCGTTCGGGAATTTGACCAGCCAGTGCTCAAAGTCTTCCGGCAACTCGGTTTGCCCGTGCGCCATCACACCAGTAGTCGGATTGAAGCCGATCATCGCTTTTGGTCGCGCGCCTGCCGACGAGCCGTTTAGCGCCATCAATTCCGTTATGACCTCATCAGCCTGGCCATAGAGGACCTCAAGCGCTTGGTCGGCCAGCCAGTCAAGGTCGATCTCGGGACGGGCGGTGTCTGTTTCGAAGGCCGGTTCGTAGATGAGCGCGCCCATACCGCCGATGCCCACGTGCGCAAGCCGATCGAGCGGGCTTGCCTGCGAGGGTGTCAGCCCTCGCGCGCGCAGGGCGCGGTCAAAGAGCAGTCGCCCCCAGCCATCGGGCAGGCTATCGTTGAAGGCCCCGGGAAGGCCATCGAAGAGGGTGGCATCGAAACTTCTGAGGCCTGGCCGAAGGGGTAGGCGGAATGGGGATATCTCCACGCCGCGTTCGATGAAGCTGCGCTCATACTCGAAAAATGTAATTCGGTCCCGTATGGCCAGGCGCCCGACACTTTGCGCGCCGTCTCCGAAATCCACACCGACCGCAATTGTGTTTATGGGCGTAAAGTTCATGAGCGCCACCCGGTCTTGCGTTTGGGCCTGATGCCCCCCTTTATGACTTCGTCGATTGAACTGAACTCGGTTTCAGCGGGCCTTGCAGCCTCGATAACCTCGTCAAGCCCACCCACGACGGCCAGCAGTTTGAGCAAGACCTCGATAGAAGCGATTCCCGTTCTTTCGAACTTGCGCAAGGTCGCGAGCGATACACCTGAGCGCGCGGCGAGCCCGACCTGGGTAAGTCCCACGGCGAGCCGGCGCGAGCGCAGGTGTTCTGCGAGCTGGGTTTGCGCTTTAGCTGGAGTAATAAGTGATATCATAATAACGATATATGCCATTAGTCCGGCAAAAATGATACCTCGATATCACTATAGATGCGAGTTTCAGAGGAAAAAGTCGGTTAGATGTCCCACTGATCCGGTGTTTGCGTTCCGCGAACAGGAGTCCTCCCTATCGGTTTGCGACGAACGCAAAGCTTTCAGCCTATAACCCTGGTGGCGACCTGCTGTCTAAGGCCGCTGACAGCGCTTTCTGACATGGCCTCGTAGGATTTCCTGCCGCCGTCTTCATGTAAGAGCCGAGTCAGCGTTCCATGTTCCCATTTTTTGCCAATGCAGCCGGGGATCCGGCCTCTTTGCGCATGGTTCCAGGTCGGCGGACCATTGGACCTGGTTTCTACGTAGAAGCCCCATAGCCAAAGGGGCGGCCCTGCCTGACCCGTCCATCGGGGCCATATCGTGTTCTTTGGCCAGGCGTGCTCTTCGGGGCCTGCGCCACGGCCTTCTTCAGAGGTCGAGGTAAACCAGCCTTCGGCCGCCGCAAGGCCACAGGCCTCTTGGCGTTGCTCGCCGGCGCGAGCGCCGGTGCTTGCGGCCGAAGGCTGGTTTGCCCTCGCCTTGAAGGCCGCGACGGCGCGGTCTCAACAGCGAAGGAGCCACGCTATGTCCCATCAGTACCCCGAATTCGAACCGGGCTATGCCATGTCATCCACCGACCACTATCTGACTGAGCTGGAGCTTTACGGCTACCGCCCGAGCCTCGAAGAACCTGACCCACGTCCTCTGCCGGAAGACCATCAGGTCGAAGGTGCGGTCCTCGAGATCATGGACGCCCTGGTGGGGACTCTGGACGATACCGCGCTGGAGCCCGACCTCGAAGACCTGCTCTGGGGGGCAGTCAACCTTTTCCATCGTGCGGCTGATCGTCTGAACCGCGAACTCGACGCCAATGAAGTTGCACAGCGCCGCGGCCAGGACGAGCAGGACGGCTCAGAGGTGCGCGCAGTTGAACTGGAACGTCTCATCGTCGCGGGGAGGGGGCTTATCGCTCGTCGGGACGTGCTCGAAGCTATGCGCGACCAGGCCGCCGACCTCTACCAGTCCTATACGCGCAGCCCCTGGCGCGCCCGGTCAGGCTCGCAGGTCAATCACCGTGCACAGACCTCGGCCATGATCGACAGCCGGGATTTTCTGGCGGCAAAGCGCAAGGCCTCAAACGATGTCCTGGTGCCGACTGGTCCGAAGGTGCTCTTTACCGGTGGCCTCGACTGTCAGGACTATCAGCTGATCTGGGCGCGACTCGACAAGGTCCACGCCCAGTATCCCGACATGGTGCTCGTGCACGGCGGTTCGCCCAAGGGAGCCGAGCTGATCGCTGCGAAATGGGCCAATGCCCGCAACGTTCCTCAGATCGCCTTCAAGCCCGACTGGAACAAGCATGGCAAGTCAGCGCCGTTCAAGCGCAATGACGCCATGCTTGATGTGCTGCCGATCGGGGTGATCGTGGTCGATGGCGGTTCGGGTATCCAGGAGAACCTTGCCGACAAGGCTCGTGGCAAGGGCATCCGCGTCATGCGTATCGGAGGGGGCACCTGACGCGCTACCCCGGTTTAATCCGGCCGACAAAAAGCATTTCTCTGGGTTTGCTCAAACAGAGAGTTGGTGCGGAGGTGGTCGTGTTTTTCTGTTTGTAAGCCCTTGAGGCTGCGTCATCCGGCTCTTTGGTCCTGATCGTACTTTGAGGCACCAAACTCAGGCGTGGGCGCGTCATCAGGCACAGCGTCTCCGTCTATCCGGGAATTGTTACCGACGGTCCGTGCCCGGGTGATGATTTCAGCCGCAAAGACGTTGAGCATATCCCCTGGACCGGCGGGCATCGCCGCGACCTCAGCAAGGGCAACTGGTAATTCGGCCAGAATGCGATCGGTGATTTGTCCAACCCGGCGCACGGTGGCCGTCGCCGACAGACCGCACGCCTCGGCCATACGTCGCCAGTGGCGCCCATAGATGTGGCGACCACGTCGCTGGCCACCGACATCCTGGGCATGATTTTGGGTGATGTTCGGCCAGGCCAAACCGGACATGAGGTCGTAGAGGGGAGCAAGTTCGGCTCCACCGGGTGTGAGGAGGATGGCGTAGTTTTTCGCGTGCGAATCGACGTTGCCAATGGCGATGTTGAAGATTACGGCGTCGAGTAGACGCGTGATGTCGCGCGCAGTCATGTGCGTACGGACGAGCCCGAACATATCGGCGAGTGTAGGGCCGCGGATACCCGATCTGTTGTGTTCGTACTTTGCGGCAGGCGGCTTGGAAAGCGCCTGGCAGAAATCTTCCTGATGCAAGCGCCGAGACTGAACGCCGTCATGTATCCGGTCGTAGCGATCTATAAGAAGGTAGGAACGCGCACCCGCCACGCCCGTTGTCACGGGCGCGACCGGGAGGCCGCACCTGCGGGCGAGGACCATGCAAAAAGCCTCGTTTTGCACGCTGCTATAGAGCCTGGGGTTATCAGGTTTCAGTATATGAAGGGACGGTGCGCCGTTTATTGGCACGCATAGTTGACCGTCGATCAGGGCGAGGGGCAACTTTTCTTGAGCGCCGGCAAGGCTCATCGACACCCCGTCGTCCCCCACGAGAAAGGGTTTGGCGGGCAGGTCGGAGATTATTCGCTCAAGATCGGCCTCGTTGTCGATCGGCAGGTACGCTGGTTCCCCGCCGCTTGGCGCGTCTACGATGGTGAGAGCGCCAGCAAGATCACGGCCAGCCTGCGCGATCAGGCCCATAATGTCTTCGGTGGCGACACCCAGGGCACGGGTCATTGCCCGCAGGGGCTCACCTTCGGGCAGGAGGTTCATCAGCCAGGGCATGACGGTCTCTGGCCCTGCGTCGAGAACGGTCAATGGTATCGTCAACGAGATTGGAAACGCCTCACGTGACCGGCGCCAATCTTCGTCGTAAAGAATGAACGGGCCGTTGGGTGTGGCTTCTAATGCACCAACCCTGACGCCGTTTGCGGTTATGTTGAGCCTCATGTTGAGGTACCCGGTCTCAAATCAACGGTCGATGTGTCTTCGAGGCGAATGCCGACCGCCTTTGCGGCAGCCAGCGCCTTGCCCAGTTGAGCCGTAGGCTTACCCGCTTCCAGATCAACGATGAAGCGCTCGCCCGTATTGATGGCCAGAGCCAGATCACGCTGGGTGATGCCGAGCGCCTTGCGCGCGCGCGCTACTCGTTGCCCGAATTCCTGTGCGGTTGTAATCATTGTTGCCCTTCCCGATCGGGAAGATATGCCAAAAGCGAGGATTGGGCAACATTCATTCTTACCGATCAGGAAGAAATTGTGAAGTGCCGGTGTTTTACTTTATAAACTTCCCGATCGGGAAGCGCTTCGCATCATCGTGAGGTTGGTCGATGGTGGTTCGGGCATCCTAGAGAACCTTGCCGACATGGCTCGTGGCAAGAGTATCTGCGTTTCATGATATGATGCGTGATGTTTGATGTCGTCCGAGAAGGCCGCAGGCGCACCACTCTTACAATCGATAATGATGTGCTGAATGCGGCGAAGGCAGAAACGTAGCATAGGCGAAGTCACCCCGGAATGGGCACACTGGGCCCTCAACAAGCCCATCCCATCCAGCGAACGTAACGGCATAGCGTTGCTGCCGGTAAAAGCGCCTGCGACTGTCGCGACGTTCGAGCTAGTCAATCAGCTGCGTGACGACGAACTGTCACCTACCTGCTCACTCTGGCCCGGTCTCGTGGCGGGCAGTTGGCAATCTTTCACCTCAGGCTTGTCGTCACTAGGGGGCCGGACGTTAAGCGGCATCTTACGTTAATTGCCTCGGCCTGACCGGCGAAATCCGATCGAGACCTTCTCTCTTGTCGTTCACAAACAGTGACAGGGCAACCACACCTTCGCCCCAGGCGGTACTTCTTGTACCTAAATGGGTAAAACCCCCCGATACGAGCGATTTGCCGTCGCAATGTCTCCGCTGACAGGCCGACTGGCTGGCGACGAGACCCTGCGCGTGGCCTTTCCGGTCAGGTCTAACGCGTTCGGCCCCTGTGCCCTCGGCCGCGGAGAGGCGTGAGGCTCAGTGCACCGATTGAGATCCGTCCGCCATCTCGAGGCCTGGCTTTTGTTCCCCGTCTCTATCTTCGCCCTTCGACCCCCCCTTCGGCACGGCATGCACCCGATCTGAATGCTTCCTTCTGGCCCAACCATCGGAAACCGCAAACCCAAGGGTTTCTCGCGATGCTCGGGCTAAAGCCGCGGTTTTCGCTTGGGCCGGGCCCTTACGTTGCATGATCGCGGTGCAGCCGCGCACCCGATGGGGATGGGCCTCGAGGGTGTTAATCATGGAGACTAAAATGAACAACGTTGTCAATCTCATTGGCCGCCTGGGCGACAATCCGGTCTGCCGCACCCTGAACGACGGCACTCGCGTCGCCAATCTCTCGATCGCTACCGATGACGGCTACAAGGATAGCCGCGGCGAATGGGTCAAGCGTACGAACTGGCATCGCATTACTGTCTGGGGAGAGAAGCGCGTTGACTATATCGAGCAGCACTACGGCAAAGGCGACCTCGTCCAGTTCTCCGGCCGCCTCAGCTACAGTCAGTCTGAGCGTAACGGCACAAAGTACCACAACGCGGAACTGGTCGGTTCGACGTCGCTTCTCACCCAGTTCAAGCGCGAAGCAACCGCGGAGAAAGGCGAAGCGGAACCGACCTCTCAGCCTCGCCAGCCCGAACCGCCGCACGGGCTTGATGACGAAATCCCGTTCTGATCGACTACGTCGCCCTCCGGTGGACGCCGGAGGGCCTTTCGACGCCGATTGTATCCTGTGGGTTGGGGCTTGAACACACATGGAATGGGTGTGCCAGCAGACGCCCCGGCCCGATCTGAGGCAATCCGTTTGTCCTTGGCAGTAACACTGACCGCTCCCCCCTCATCGCATAGCTCGTGCATTGGCTGTCGGGCCCTCTTGAACTGTTGCCGGCGCTTCTGATCTCGTGGCGGCCGACGCCCCGCCAACGAGGGCTTGATTTACCGATATCCTGGCCAGAGGACACGATGCTTCGGGCATCGGTCCCCCGGCCAGCTGCATCCTTGCCTTTGGCTCCGGATGGCCGCCCGCCCGCTATCGCTAGACGCGGTCGCGAGGCTTTCAGCGCGCAATGACTACCCCATCCTATCAGCCACCCCAATGCGTCAACGGGCAGGCCGTTCCCCTTGGCGGCGGGGAACCCGCGCGCCGCGGTGACGTATTGAGGCCCCGGCTGAAGGGGGATCGGGTCATTCACGCACACAGGGAGAGTTATCGTGCAAAAGACCTGTTTCCAGATCATCGACTCTTGCTTCCAGATTCACGGTTACGCCTTTCGCGTCGACACCGCGGGCGGGTACTTTTCTTACGATCCCGGCGAATACAGAATCGCTGAATGCCTGCAAACCCAAACCCTCACGGAACTGAAAAAACTGCACAAGGACCCAGTCCGACTGCAGACGCTGATCGACCAATGCACGGATGAGCTTGGGAGAGCCTATTACATCGATGCGGTTCGATATCGGGTGTGGCGCTTTGGCAATCGTCGTCGGACGAAGCGCCTTCGACAGTTCAGGAAGCAGATCGGACAAGACCTGCCATTCTAGCTGGCGTTCGTCGGCTTTTTGCTGGTCGTCAGCTTACACCTACGTTCTGTTTTCGTGCTCTACCAAAGATTGTGCGCGGGGAATCATATCTTTGAGCAGCTCCGCGTTTCGGATTCCCGGTGCGCAACTCTTGCGATATTCAAAACGAGTTTTTTGACCATTGGAGAGGCGGGTGAAGACGTTGGTGATCGCTAATCAGAAGGGGGGCGTGGGCAAAAGCGCACTCGTCGGTCAGTTCGCCCTCTACGCTGGCAAGTCGGGCCTTAAGGTCCTGGTCGTCGACCTCGACCACCAAGCAAATACGACGAATGCCCTAAGGCGCAACCCCATAGTCAAAGTCCTCGAACAAGCGAGTTCTACACTGATTTCAAACTCAGATTCGGTGCTGAGCCCCCCCAATGTTGCGGTAGCTCTGGTGGGTGCAGACGACAGCCTAGGCGGACTGGAGCGCCGATCCGAACACCACAACAGGTTTGCGACGACCTTTCGCCGGGTTATCGAAACGGCCTCCGGTTTCGACCTTTGCGTCATCGATACCAATCCCAATCCTGACATCCGGTATGCTTGTGCCCTCGTGACTGCTGATTATGTCCTCAGTCCCATTCAACTGACACAGGAGGCCCTGGACGGCATTGGGGGCGTCCTGAACCACCCGCGTTACGGGCTGGCGCGCGTTCGGGAAACTCTCAACCCCAAACTGGTCTTCCTCGGACTGTTACCCAATCTTTTTGAGAAGACCCCGTTTCAAAGGCGAAACCTGGAGCTGATTCTCTCTCGATACGGAAATCGCCTTCTGACCGACGACCGATGCCAGCCACCGCAACCCCTGGCGCTCCCTACCCGTACCGCAATCGCAGAAGCACAGGCGGCGGGCCTTTTTGTGGGTGAAATGACGAAGTCCAGCGCCCGGGACGCCTGGCGCGAAATGAAACCCATTTTCGATACTCTGCTGTATCGGATGGGGCTGTCGGCGCCGTCAAGGTTCCCCAGATGACTGGTATTGATCTTGGCGCTTTGGACGCTTTCGAGGTTTTGTCGAACGGGAGAGGGCAGGGGCGACCTCTGGAGATCGCCGTCGCGCGCATCCGTCCTGACCCCGAACAACCCCGGAAAGCGTTCTCTCAGGAGCGGCTCGATCGCCTTGCGGATAGCATCCGCGAGGCCGGGGTAAAGGTGCCAGTATCCTTGCGGCCTCATCCTGATCTGCCGGAGGTTTTTCTGCTTAACCACGGCGAGCGGCGGTGGCGCGCAGCGCAGGCGGCGGGCCTTACCGTGATACCCGCTTTTGTGGAGGAGGGCTTCACAGACTATGATCAGGTGATTGAGAACCTGCAACGCGAAGACCTGACGCCTATGGAACTGGCGCTTTTCATGGACCGGAAGGTCCATGAGGGGGTAAAGAAAAGCGATATCGCCCGTAAGCTCGGGGTCCATACTGCGGACGTGACCCGACACCTCGCTCTTATTCAGGCCCCGCCGATTCTGGATTCCGTTTACCGATCCGGCCGCTGTACCTCTCCTCTTACCCTATACAATCTGCGTGCCCTCTATGACGCTGCGCCGCGCGTCGTCGAAGCCTGGATTGAGAGTGGTGTCGAGATCACCCGGAGCAGTGTGGATGAACTTAAGTGCCACCTGACGGCTAGCGATGTCGCTGCCTCATTTGATCATGATCAAATATTTAGGCCTGTCGGTGCCGGTCGACCTCGCGTTGTGAGGCCGGCAGGGTCTGGTCAACGGCGAGGTACAGCCGCGGCTCTGCCTTTGCTTCATGTCGCTATAGCTGGTCGCTCTGCTCTGGTCTGTCTTGATCGTCATCCTTCCAGTGATGCCACCATCTTCGTGCAATGGGTGGATACTGGGGCTGTGGATGAGGTGGCGGCGGGTGACTGTCGCGTGGTCAGCTTGAGTTTGCCGCTTAAGGCGCCGAGCCCTTCCTCCAGCGTGTCTAGGCCGCAAAGGATAGTGCCACCGGACCCCGAATTACCTCCTGAATTCGCTGAGCAGGAGGGGTGAGAAGATGGTGTGGCAGGATAGGCCGATGGCCGTTTGTGTAAGACAATTGTAGGTGAGGGCAGTCCTTGGAAAATCAAAATCCACAGCACAAGCGACGCACCACAACCCTGACCGTCGATCTTAAAGAACTCAAAGCGCCCTGGCTCGCCTGGTGCGAGGCGCGAGACATCACCCCCTCCGAAGGTGTTCGCCAGGCCCTGCAGCATGTCCTCTCACCAGAAGAGAACAATTCCGCTCCTCTGACGGTAAAAGAGGCCAAGTCCCTCAGGGGCGATCTCAAGCGCCTTGCCTTCAGCGTAAGCGCGACAGACTACGATCGGGTGGCAAGCCTGGCCGCGCGGGAAGGTATGAGCGTCGCTCGCTGGATTGGCAGACTGTTGAAGGTTCACCTGACCGGAGAGGCACAACTTAATGATCAGGAACTGCAGGCCATGCTGGCGTCAAACCGTTCGATACTTGCACTCGGCCGGGGCATCAATCAGATCGCACGTCGAATGAACAGTCACTCTGGTGCGCCACCGTGGGATCTGGCCAGCATCCGAGCGGTCCAAGCAGAAATAGAAGCGCACAGAGGACAAATAAGACGTGTTCTTGACGCCAATTGCGAGCGGTGGCGCCGATGACCCTTCGGAAGTCTGATGTCGACGCCTTTCTGATCGATTGGGAGGAGGGCGAGTACCGCGCGGAGGTCAAAACCCTGGCGCTACGCTCCCGAAGCCTCTCTTTTGCAGAGGTCGGGCCCGTTGCGGTATCCGTCTCGAAAAAGGCTCAGATTATACGGGATCGGCTTAGCCGAACTGTTAAGCGCGTTCCGGAGGTCGTTGTGAAGATATCTAACAATCCGTGTCATGGCATGAGACAGATTCGTCAGTATGTGGGCTACATCAGTCGGCGAGGCCTGCTTGAAATTGAAGACCAAAACGGTGACCCGATCCAAGGTAAGAGGGAACAGGGTGATTTACTGGAGGAATGGCGACACAATGGTCTGGACGTTCTGCCTGAATCGCATGCCCGCCGCGAGACGCTGAACCTGATCCTTTCTATGCCCGCTCTCACTGACGAGGTTGCTTTGAAGCGCGCGGTTCGTACGTTCGCGGCGACCGAATTCAGCGAGCATAGCTACGTCTTCGCCTACCATACGCCCTCGACTGACCCGGACCCTGAGCCTCCCGCTCACCCCCACGTCCATCTGGTCGTGAAGATGGAGGACTTTAAGGGGCGAAGGCTCAATCCGCGGAAAGCAGATCTGCGTCGCTGGCGCGAGACCTTCGCTGAAGCGCTTCGGGCCAATGGTATTGAGGCGAATGCGACAAGCCGTCTAGCCCGCATACAACACCAGCGGCCTGAGCGACGCGCATGGCCATCGTTTGCCAGCAGCGACCGCACGACAGGCTCTGAATATACTGAACCGACGGCCCGTGCCCGAGTGCTCGAGGAAAAGCGATTGAGTTACTATTATGCGCTGGGCAGAGCCCTGGGCGAGTCCGAACTGAAATCGGACCGTGATCTCGCCGGGCAAGTCGTTCAGTTTATTCAAGAGAGCTTATCGCGCCAGGGACGGCCTCGCCGGTCTGATCCGTCCCCGGAGTCTGGCGTAAACATGGATCGGTAATAAGATGCCGTATATGCGAACAGACAAGATTGGAAACATAGGTCCTTATCCGGTCGGCAGGTTCTCTATCCCGGAAGGGTTTCTAAGATTATTCGGAAAGGATTATTACCATGGCATCAGACGAAGAGCGTATTCACCCAGTCGACCGGCACGTCGGAGGGCGGGTGCGTATGCGCAGAAAATTTGTGGGCAAGAGCCAAGCCGACATGGCAGACAGTATTGGTCTTACGTTTCAGCAGGTGCAGAAGTATGAGCGCGGCGCAAACCGAATTAGCGCTTCAAAACTGTTTGAGATTTCGTGCTTTCTAAAGGTGCCTGTCGGTTATTTCTATGAGGGCCTCGGGGAGGAAGGGCAAGCCGGGTTTTCAGAGTCGACAACGGAGCAGCTTATACATGGGTTTCTGATGTCAACGGAGGGCATTGAACTGGCCGAAGTCTTTCCCCGCGTCCGTAATCTCAAACACCGTAAACGAATCCTCGATCTGGTGCGCGCACTCGCAGAAGAGGATGATTAGGCACGAAAGCTTCGCGGCCTCAGGGCTCCCCGGCCCCGTCGTGGTGGTGATGGTGCTTATCGCTGAGCTTACGCAGGAGTTCCGCCTCCAGGGCGGCGACGCCTAAAGCCAGCGCGAGGTAGATTCCGCCGACCAGTCCAAGCACGGAGACAAAGGAGAATAGGCCCGCTGAGTGGGCAAAGGGTCTGGCGAGGTGACACAAAACCGCGGATAAGGCAGAGCCTGCGGCGAAGAGCGTCCAGTAACGCCGCGAGAAGTGCGAGATTATGATCAGCAATATGGTCACTACGGCATCGGCGCAGAAGGTTGCAACTCCAGGATCAAACCCCGTTTGCAACAGCGGGTTGATTGCCCAGGCCACCCAGATGATAAGGGTGGCCGAGCGTTCCGCCCAGCCACCCCGCCACATTGCAAGACCGCCCATCAGGCTCACAAGAGCATAGCCTGTTGCGACCCAAACCCTACTTAAACAGCGCAGGCGGAACATGCGGTGAACATTTCGCGTAAGTGGTTGTATTTATTGAGCCGCGTTTTGGCCCCGTCATAATGTGTAGTGAAAACATATTTTCATCAATGCCCTTATTTGTATTGATTTCCGGCGATTCTCAGGTGACAACGGAATCATGTTTGTCGTTGAAAAGGTCGCCCGCGGGCATCGATATCTCTATCTCGCGGAGACCTACCGCGAGAATGGCAAGGTGCGTCAGCGTCTAATTCGCCCCCTTGGACGCAAAGACCAGTTACTGCTGTCAGGCGATCTCGATCGCCTGATCGCGTCCATGGCTCAACATTCGGACCGTAACCTTGTCTTATCCGAGATCGATAACGGTGAGTTGGCTTCGACGCGCATCGGCGGCCCATTGTTATTCGGCCGGTTGTGGGAGCGCCTGGGCATTGGCGACGTCCTTCGCGACCAACTGGCCAAACGCGCCTTTGAGTTCGCCGTTGAACGTGCCGTGTTCGTCAGTGTTCTGCACCGCCTGTTCGTCTCCGGTTCGGATCGGTCCTGCGAGAAGTGGATGAGCGACTACAAGATCGACGGCATAGACGGCCTGCAACTGCATCACCTCTATCGTGCGGTGGCGTGGTTGGGGGAAGAGATCGAGGAAAAGGCGGAGGGAGCCCTGGCACCACGCTGTGTGAAGGACGTGATCGAGGAGACCCTGTTCGATCGACGCCGCGATCTGTTTACAGATCTGTCCCTGGTCTTCATGGATACGACGACCCTGTCCTTCTATGGCGAAGGCGGCGACAGCCTCGGCGCGCATGGCCATTCCAAGGATTATCGCCCCGATCTGAAGCAGGTGGTTCTGGCCGTGGTCATCGATGGCACTGGCCGTCCGATCTGTTCGGAGATGATGCCTGGCAATACCGCCGACAGCACCGTGCTCCTTCCGATCGTCGACCGGTTGCAAAAGCGCTTCGGCATTGGACGTGTCTGTGTGGTAGCCGATCGCGGCATGATCTCGAAGGCGACCATTGCCGCCCTGGAGGCGCGCAAGCTCGAATATATCCTGGGGGCGCGCGAGCGCTCAAGCAAGATCGTGCGCGATACGGTGATGGACGACACCCAGCCCTTTGTCCCCCTGCTGATCGAACGCACTCAGGGCGAGACACAACTGTTTATCAAGGAGGTCATGGCTGAAGGCGAGCGCTACATCGTCTGTCGCAATGAGGCTGAAGCCGAGAAGGACCGGATGGATCGCCAAGCGATCGTCGAGGGCCTGCAGACCCAGTTGAAGCGCGGGGACAAGGCCCTGGTCGGCAACAAGGGCTATCGCCGATACCTGAAGGTCACTGACCGCGGCGATGATAAGCCGGCCTTCGAGATCGATGCCGGCAAGCTTGCAGAGGAGGCCCGTTATGACGGCATCTTCGTCCTGCGCACCAATACCAAGATTAATCCGCTGCTGGCCGTCCTGCGCTATCGTGACCTTCTGAAGGTCGAGGAACTGTTCCGCCGCGCCAAGGCGGTCATGAAAACCCGGCCGATCTATCACTCATCCGACGAAGCTATCCGCGGGCACATCTTCTGTTCCTTCCTGGCTCTGCTGCTGCAGAAGGAACTGGCGGACCTCTGCGCCGCAAAGGGCGTGAAGCTCGAATGGCAGGACCTGCTACGCGATCTTGATCGCCTTCAGGAGGCCACCATCGAAAAGGATGGCAAGCGTATCACCGGCCGCACCAGCGTTCGGGGCCAGGTCGGAACCATCTTCCAGGCGGCCGGCATTGCACTGCCCCCGAACCTGAAATCTGAGGCCGCCTGACACAGCCTCCGCAAACCCTTAAAATGTAGTGCAAACACCGAAATCAGTGCCAATATCCCATTGTTTATACAAATCTTTCCCAAAAACGGTGTTTAAGTAGGGCCAAAGGACGTGAAGTTCGCGCATTGGTCAGCTACCCGGCAGTTGGGAGGCCATCGCGCTGCGCCTGCGCAGGAAGGCGACCCTGGATGGGTTTGTCCTGATTGTTGCCAATAGCGACTGTCTTACAGCCAAGCTGGGTTCTGACCGCGTCCAGCGAGGTATGGGCGCGAGACATGGCTTTCCGGGCGCCGTTCAGAAGCGTCGTTGTCTCCACGATAGCGTCCATTGCGTCTGCCCCGTAAGCCAGAGACAGGTTGTTGCCGACCCGAAGACGCGTCAGTCGGGAAATAAGCTCGCCGACTTCGCCAAGCGCCTGATCGACGGCGTCTTCGGTTTGAAGGAGTTGTTCGCCTCCGGAAAGGACGATTTCAGAACGTTTCATGTGCTTCTCCATAGGAATGCCGACTGCGGCGGCGCTGATGTCCAGCCAGACTGCAACCGTTATCCGGTCTGGCCGCTGAAGCTTTGAACAACGTGGAGCAACCCAATAAGACAGGTGACCGCCAGGGTGGTAACAAGTATGATCCCCACGGACGCCATGAAAATGGCGAGCAGGAGCCCTGGGAAAGTCAGTCGTCTGATCCATCCGGCGGAGTCCGATCCTGAGTTAACCAAGAAATCAAGCAAATGACCTGATAAGGAGTTTGCTGTGGTGTCTTGAAGCTCAATTGCCGAATTTTCGATACCGACGTTTTGACGATGTCTTTCTTTTCTGGATTGCACAACTGTATCAGTTTGTTCTCCAGATCTGTCCATCTGATCATTAAGTATTGGGTTGTCAGGATGTTCTCGTGCTTCATGCTTTGAGTTTGAATCCTGATGATCGGAAGCGTCTATCCCCGCTGAAGTAGGTAATACTTTTGGTATGAGGTCCGTTGTCCGTTTGTATTCCTGATAGATAGCAAGGGCCTCGCGCATATTTTCCACTTTGAAGCGGCGGCGGATTTCAGTGGCATGCGTCTTCACCGTGTTAGGGCTGATCCCCAGAGCCCGCGCGATTTGCTTCTGGCTCCGGTGGCGCGATGCCAGCTCCAGAATTTCTCTGTGTCGATCAGTGAGGGCGTGCCCGAAAAACGATGTTTCATCGCTTGTCCTGTCCGTTTTCACGCTCCAATTCCCGATAAAAAAAGCAATCCCCATGCGGTAATTTAACACAGGAATTTCTTTGCTCGTCTACCGGATTTATTGAGGAGTTCCGGCTTTCTCAGAAAACGATGATCGGAGATTTGTGTGGCTTGGGCCTGGCCGATGTCTTGAATTCAAACGATCCGGTGGCGGACGATTCCTCATTTGGCATGCCGCCTTGCTATTTTGTGCGCCCACCTTTGCCCTGTCGGAGGGGCAGAGGCGGAGATCGGCTTCGTGCGATAATGATCTTTTTACAGATCAAAATAAATCAAATGATCCACAGTGAGTGATCGCAGGGGCCTCGCGGATCGGGTGCGGCTGGGTCTTGAATTACGTCCCAAGCTGAAAGAAAACGTCTATCTGGTTGCTGCTAAAGGTGACGCCAGCGCATCCGCCGAAGTTGCGATGTTGTACTGGAGCTTTCCTAAGTGATGACCGGCCTCAGGGCAGGCTATACCATGTCGATCGCCCACCGCCGTTGCGCACAAGAAGGCCTTTGGTGACAAGCGACGTGAAAGTCGCTTTAAGGGTATTGGCACTGGCGCCGTGTTCACGGACCATATCGGCAGTCGTTACACGGCCATGGTCGCGGACGTAGTCAAGGATGTTGATTGCCAGCTCTGGCAGCACCGATAGAGCCGTCTTTTCGCGCTCCATCTTCGTCGCGAGCCGGCGCACCTGCTGCTGAAGAGCTCGCAGAAAAAAACGGACCCAGGGTTGCCAGTCAGGGGCGTCAGTCCTGATTGTGCTCTGGGTTTGACGCAGGGCCAAGTAATAGGCGTCCTCGCTGTTTTCGATGATGTTTTCGAGCGAGGAATAGGGCGCATAGGCGTAGCCTGCCTGCAGCAGCAACAGCGTGGTAAGCACACGGCTAAGACGCCCGTTGCCGTCCTGAAAGGGATGTATCTCCAGAAAAACAACCGCGAAGACGGCAATGATCAGCAGAGGGTGAGTTGCGCGAACTTCACGGGCCTTGTTCAGCCATTCGATCAGTTCCTGCATACGGCGCGGCGTATCGAACGGTGTCGCTGTCTCAAAGACGATCCCGATCATGTTCGCGTCGGCGTCAAATGCTCCGACATCATTGCGAAGGGTCTTGTACTCGCCCCGATGGCGTTCGTCCTTCTCACTGTAGCGCAGGAGATCACGATGAAGCTGCTTGAGGTGGTTCTCAGTGATCGGTATGTCTGCCCAGGCGTTAAACACCGTCTCCATCACGTGCGCATAGCCCGCCACTTCCTGTTCATCGCGGCTGCTGAACTTGCGGACTTCAAGATTGGCAAGTAAGCGCTCTACCTCGCGGTCACTCAACCGGCTGCCCTCAATCCGCGTTGACGAACCGATGCTCTCAATCGTCGCTATATGGCGAAGCGCCCGTAGACGTTCCGGCGCCAGCGTCCCAAGTGCGCGCCATGCTCCCTTGAACTCGTCGATTTCCGACAAGAGAACGAGTATATCCGGGGTGGCCTGTAGGGTATCTGTGTTCAGCATACCAGATACATACCGGAATGTACCGGAATAATCACCCGAAAACGTACCGGAATATACCGGAATGGAATGATTCCGTCTTGTAGAGGGGCATTAATGCCCCTCCGCTCAGGTGCCCCCTCCTATCCGATGGTGTAGATCGGCGTCCAAACCGGGGCCTCCCAATCCAGCTTCAACCCCTTGATTTATAATGGTCAACTCTCGACGCGCGGGTTCCCGATAGGCGCCGGTCGGGACCCAGCCATTTTATATAACTCTATCAATATCAAATGGGGTCCCACTTTGGACGCCGATCTACACCATCAAGGTCGATACGGATTGGATATCGGTAAATTAGGCGCTCAGATCATATTCCTGAACCAGTCGATCGGCCGGAATATGCCAGGCCTTGTTGAGCTTACGGATCATAGCGAGTGTCAGGGGGCGTTTGCGGCGTAGTATTTCTGTCGCACGGCTCTTGCCGATCAGATTGGCCAGATCGGACTGGGTCCTGCCTTCCGCTTCCATGGCGGCCTCAATAGCTTGAACCGGATCGAGGTTCTTTGCGATGGGCCAGCGTCGCTCCTCGTAGTCATGAACGAGGGTGATCATGATGGCGAGTTGGTCATGTTCCGGCGTGCCTTCGGCTGCGTTCCAAAGGCCTTTCATTTCTTCCAGTGCGGAAGCGTGATCGTCATCGTTCTTGATAGGGCGAATGTCCATGGTCAATACCTTCAGAATTGGTCGACGGTCGTTACGTCGATCCGATCATATTCGGCATGTGTGCCGATAAACTTGATCCACCCGGCTTCCAAACCGTAGTGGAAGGAAACGATCAGGCGGTAGTTCCCACCCTGGATCTCGAAACGAACGCGCTCTGCGTTCAAGACCTTGGCCTTCGGAAAGGAGGCCATGACATCATTGCCACTCTTCCAAACCGCGACTGCGGCGATGGAATACCAGTGCTCCAGAGAGGCTTGGCTCGACGGATGCTTGGTCCAATAGGCTACCAGTTTGTTCCGCGCGATGATCCTCATGGAGTTATTATGCCAGTTCCCGTGGCGGGAATCAAGCAAAAGTTCCCACCATGGGAATTGAACGATTGAGTCAGGGTGCAGACCCTGCAACCGGTCTGTAGATCGGCGTCAAAAGTGGAGCCACAGTAATTTCAATAATTGTCTGATTTCAATGGGGTATTTGGGATGCCCCGGGTCCTGATCGGCGCCGATCGGGATCCGGGCATTCAAGAGTTTACTGTCGCAATCAGGCGGTTAAAACGGGATGAAGACGTCCCGGGGTGGACGCCGATCTACAGATTCTGGTCGTAAGCTGATGCAAATGGTGCAGTCCATTGGCAACTTTGAACGCGCAAAGCTTCGCAGTCGAACAGCCGAGGGCCAAGAAGCCGCACGCGCCAGGGGCAATGGCGGAGGCCAGCCATCTAAGCTCTCCCCCGCCCAGCAGCGAGAGATTTTGGACATGCTGAATGCCGGACGCTCGGCCGCCGACCTGGCTCGTTTGTTCCGCGTTCACAGAGCAACCATCAGCCGACTGGCCGCAAAAGCCCTACGCCGCGACAGCGTGGAACGCATCAATGTTCACTAACCGTTCTTCGAGTTGGCCAAAATCACACCGACGTTGTAATTGGGCCGCGTCATAAGGCTAGGGCCCGCGCCAAGTCGTCGTGCTCGAAAGCACTGGCCATGCGATTGATCTCGCCCGAG
>NZ_JBKFEE010000020.1:0-49829 GCF_046503825.1 Asticcacaulis sp. W401b | reverse complement strand
CTATGACCCGTAGCCAGCTCTCAAAAGGCGACTAATAGTTAGGCACCCGCCTCCAAGTGGGGCGGCAGATAAAGCGCTTCGAACAAAATAGAGCTGGACGCCTGGTTCCGTCACTGGGTTTGAGGCAATTGGCAGAAGCATCGTTCTCTTAGCCCCTGAAGTTTCAGGTTTCGGGATTCTTCAGTAGGGAAACCCGCCGGCCCCTACTCATTGAAAGCTGGTTCACGATACATATGTAGGATCTATCAGCAGGCCCCACCTGCAAACAGTGGACGTGAAAGCCGATGGAGGTCACGTGCAGTCCGAAACTACATTTGAACGCGTACACAGCTCTGATGCCGATCGACTGCACGCTATGGCCGGGCGAATCTATCATCAGCATTACGCCGATCTTTGGGAGGATCGAGGGGCGCAGTATCTTCGAGACGCTCTTTCTGTAGAGAAGCTACGGGATGAGCTGAGCCAGCCCCAAGCACGGTTCTTCTATATCCAGTCCCGTCTGGAGAGCGCAGGATTTATCAAATTCAACCTCCCCGCCGAATCGGGCGAAAACGACGGGCTCTATCTGGAACGCCTCTACCTCGACGAGGCTTTCACTGGCCGGAGTCTTGGCAAGCTTGGCCTTCAGTTTGCCGAACAGCAGGCGATAGAATTGGGCATTGAACGCGTGTGGCTCAAAGCCATGGCGTATCGAGATGACGTGTGCCGCTTTTATGCGCGACATGGCTATACGGCGTGTGGCGAAAGCACCCTATCCTTTCCGAAAGTCGTCCACGGCCGAACAAAAATGATCACTTTCGAGAAGCGGATCAGTCGGCAATCAGACGCTACTTAGCGAGACGCGGTAGCGACACATTCGGAAAGAAAGCTTGTCTCACCTGCCGAGACAAATTTGCGTAGATTGAAGGCGAACTTTCGCAATTGTGAAGGCATCGCAATGAGCAAGCATCGGGTCGTCGTCATTGGGGGTGGATTTGGCGGACTACAACTGGTCCACGATCTTTCCGGTGCAGATTTCGAGATTACGCTCGTTGACCGACGAAACCACCATCTGTTCCAGCCTCTTCTCTATCAGGTCGCTACGAGCATACTCGCCACGTCAGAGATCGCATGGCCTATTCGCCACCTCTTCCGCGACCGCACGGATGTAAGAACGATCCTCGATGAGGTCATCGGTGTCGACACCGAGCAAAAGGGTGTCCGGCTCAGGAGCGGCGGAACCTTACCCTATGATACACTCGTGCTGGCGACCGGCGCTACGCATGCCTATTTCGGGCGCCCAGAATGGGAGTTGGTCGCGCCGGGTTTGAAGACCTTGGAAGATGCCACAACCATTCGCCGGCGAGTCCTATTGGCCTTTGAACGCGCTGAAATAGAATCCGATCCTGATATCCGAAATGCCCAACTGACCTTTTCGATCGTCGGTGCCGGTCCGACAGGTGTCGAACTGGCCGGCATTATCGCGGAACTCGCTCACAAGACCCTTCCTAAAGAATTTCGGCATATCGATACCCATCAGGCTCGCGTCGTACTGATCGAGGCCGGGCCGCGGATTCTTGCCTCGTTCTCGGAACCCCTTTCCGCCTATGCCAAGGCCACACTCGAAGCCCGCGGTGTCGATGTTCGCGTGAACACCTTTGTGACGGATCTCACATCGGAAGGGGTGACGATGGGAGAGATATTCATGCCAAGCCGCACTGTCGTCTGGGCTGCCGGCGTTCAGGCATCACCCGCTGCATCCTGGTTGGATATACCCGCCGACCGCGCGGGTCGAACGATTGTCCAGCCCGATCTGACCGCGCCGGGTCTTCCGGATATATTCGTGATCGGGGATACCGCGGCGGTGACCAACAAGGACGGCAAGCCGGTTCCAGGCGTGGCGCCGGCCGCGAAACAACAGGGCGCTTACGTTGCGAAGGTTCTGCTGGCGCGCAGATCGAAGAAACCCCTGCCCCGGCCATTCGCCTACAAGAACCAGGGCAATCTCGCTACTATCGGGCGGAGTGCCGCTATTGTGGACCTTGGGGCTTTGCGCCTTAAAGGCGGACCGGCATGGTGGTTGTGGGGCATCGCGCACATCTACTTCCTCATCGGTACAAGGTCGCGTCTGGCGGTCGCGTGGAACTGGCTTTGGATTTTCCTGACCCGGCAACATAGTGCCCGACTGATCACGCAGCGCGAGACGATCAGGACCGAAGCGCCCCCGTCGTGCTAGCTCGCCTTCCTGTTCCAGTGAGCGGCCTCGAAGCGTCGACCTTTGGAGCATCGAAAAACTCATATAGCGTCGAGCGCCTATACCGCTCTCTCGGAACCAGCCAGGGTGACGGGAACTGGAAACGATTGACCGCGTCTATGTAGCCCTGTGGCTCGACGGCGAGCGCACCCGCTGGAGCGTTTTCCCGGTTCAGTCCTGAATAGAGCTGTAAGCAGGGCTGGTCGGTCGAGACCGCAAGCTCCAGAGAATGGTCGGGTGCAATCATGCGAAACGCGGGCTCAACCGGCCTCAAGATCCAGGATTGGTTCAGGCCAATTCGGGTCAACTGGTAATGTTTGCGGGCCAGCAGATCCCCAAGTTTCGTCGCCTTGTTCAAGTCGAAGGGAGTTCTTGGCAGTCGAAGGACGTCACCTGTTGGAACGTACGTCCGATCGAGCTCTAGGACTGAATCGCTATGGACCTGAAGGAGATGATCCTCGATCGCACCACCCGCGCCGCTTGCCAGATTGAAATAGAGGTGGTGGGTCAGATCGATCGGCGTGGGCGCGTCCGTCTCCGCGTCATAGGAAATACGAAGGCTTTTGGGGGCCACAAATTCAAAGGTGGCAAGCACCTTCACATTGCCCGGAAAGCCTTCCTCACCGTTCGGTGACAAATAGGACAGAACCACACGGTGGGTCGAGTGCTCGACGATCTCCCAAACCTGTTTGCCAAAACCCTGCGCGCCGCCGTGCAAGCAGTTCGGAGCCTCGTTGGCCGTCACGTTGTGCTCGATGTTGCCGAACCGGAATTTCGCCCCGCTTATCCGGTTTGCAACCCGCCCAATTATACTGCCGATGTAGTTCTGATCGGTAATGTAATCGCGCCAATCCGGAAGATTGACGAGGACCTCACGCGGCTGGCCATGCACAAGGATGCGCAGTGAATGGAGGATGGCCCCATACGGAAGGATTGTCGCTTCTGAACCGGCCGTGTCTGATATTTTGAGTAAGGGCAGGAGCATCATACCTTATCATCACGATCTTGCCTCAGGCGATGACCCTGCGACCAAAAAATGAACCCACCCCGGCAAGCCGAGGTGGGCGTAATCAGGCGCGTCTAACAGCCCGCCACATCAAGTTAGTTCGTAGAGTCCGGAAAACGAATTGTGGTTTCGTATTCAGGCGTCATGGTGACTTTGCCGACACGAATGATCTGCTCACCCGCCTTGACCTGCGGCGGATTGGGAAGATCGACATAGAACGGCATATCCGGGAGCAGCGGGCGGAAATTGAAGAGCATGTAATCACTCTTGCCGAGGAATCGCTTCGTACCGATGCGCCACGCCTCACCGGCATAGAAGTGGTCAGCGACCAGATCATTGCCGACGAAGGCCTGAGCCGTATCCGCCTCGTAAGGCAGGTCCATCCAGACGTCGACGACGCCGGGGGGAAGGTCCTTCTTTGGCAGCGCAACCGTCACCTTGTTATAGGCGGGCCATTTGACGTCGACAGCCGGTTCGTACGCCTTTTGCGTCAGCTGGTAAGTCGCAAAGCCGCGCTTGGCCACCAGTGACTTCACAGCGCCGACGCCGACCAATTCGGGCCCCTTTGCCGGTGCCGGATACACACGAACCTGAGCGACATTCTTACCTACCGACCGGAAGGCAATCTGGCCGTTCTCGTAGAGCGGCGTCGCCTCGCTAATAAAGAGGTGCCGGTCATTATTCTCGCCCAGAACCCAGGCGTTCATAGCGGAAGCGTGATCCAGTAGGAGCACGTTCGTCTTTTTGCCGCCGGTCTCGACTTCAAACCGCGCGACATCAGCCGACTTACATTCAACCAGCTTCAGAGACTCGACGGCACGGACGGTGCAGCCGTTCGACGAGGACGCTTTAACGACCGTATTGCCCGGGAAGACGAACTGACTGGCGATGCCTTCGTGGCCGAAGAACACGTAGTGCTCTCCGCCCTTGTTGGATAGGTGCGCCATCGGTTGTACTGTCGCCGAGACCAGATTCACGCCCGACAGATCGAGATTGACGGGGAGGATCAGGTTTTCACCGGCCGGAATGTGCATCTCGCCCTTGAGCGGCAAGGCGACGGTCCCATTGGGAGTTTTCACCTCAAACCGAGCATCCTTGGCGACGTTCGTCACGTGATCCTGGAAGTTGTTGATGAAGAGGAAGCCAGATCCGTTGGCCCCCCGCGCTGCGTATCGCAGCGTCTTGGTATCCAGACGATCGATTGACGCGGCATTTGCCGGCAAGGCGACCGGGCTCGGGGCCAGACGATCGCCGAAGTCCTTCATGAAGAAATGCTGGACCTTCAGGCGATTGAAGGTCGGGCGAACATCGCCGAATTCACCCAGCGGTCCGCCGAAATCATATGACATTTTCGGGTATCCGACCGGTTCGTCAGACAGGAACGACCGTTTGCCGTGGGGCGTGGTTCCGCTCTGGAACATGTAATAGCCGATGCCATTTGAACCGCTGCCCAAGAACCGGTTCACCAACGCATCGGCACTTTCGAGAGGTATATAGGGACGACGGGCGTAATGGTTGATCATGCCAGGCCCCAACTCCGCTGCGAGGTAGGGGTACTCCGTGGCGTTATAAGACAGGGGTGCGTAGTCAGGATTTTTCTGCAGATCCGTGTAGAGATAGAGCGATGACGGCCGGGCCTTTGCGTCCCAGCTCGGATAGGCATAGGCCGCCTGCACCGGAAGCGTTTCATTCGGTACGATGGTTGCGTTGCCCCACCCGGTCGCCGTCCAAAGAGGCGCATCCATACCGGCGTCCTCTGCCAGCTTCTTCAGGGAGCGCATGTGCTCAACGCCCACCGCAGCGCGCGTGTTGACGGTCGCCGACGAGCTGACCTGATGGTGGGTCACGCCCTTATCTTCTGGCGCAACTGTATAGTCGAGGGGTTGGCCCGGATAGTTCAGTGCCCACGGTGAAGCCGAATGCTGATATTCGTTTTCGATCTGGAGGCCAACGATCGGACCACCATCTTTGAACCACAGTCCCTTCACCTGGTCAGCGATATTCTTATAAAGAATACCGACGTAATTCAGATAGACAGGATCGTTGGCGCGGACTGTCAACGGTTTTGCCAAAAGCCAGTCTGGAAATCCGCCGCTGCGCACTTCGCCGTGGCCGTAAGGACCGACCCGCAACAGCACCTTCACGTCGAGCTTCTGACACAGTTCGATAAACGCCCGAAGGTCGCGGTCGCCCGACCAGTCCCACTTGCCCTCTTCTTCTTCGTGTACGATCCAGTGCGCATAGGTGGCCACCGTATCGATGCCGCCCGCCTTCATCTTAAGAAGCTCTTCTTCCCAGTACTGATGCGGATATCGATAGTAGTGGAATTCGCCGGTGATCTTTATGACCGGCTTTCCGTCGACCGAAATATAGGACTGATTGACGGTGTAGCTGTGACCTGCCGCGTTCGTGCCACCGGATTTCAGATGGTCACCCTTATAGGTGGGCTGCGCGCCGGATAAATCAATCTGCAGCGGTTGAGATGCGGTTTGGGCACGGGCCGCGCCGCCCATTACCGCCAACAGGACGCCAGCCGACACCATCACTTTGAGAATTTGCTTTTTCATAGACCTCTCCCTCGGCGCCATGGCTAGGCGCTCTTAAAACCTCTTGGGAGTGACGTAACACCCTCACAACATGAGCGTCAAATCTGAAATTACTAATATTACAAATAATACTTCAACAATCGTTTGAGTAGCGAAAATTTAGCCCGCGCAACTTCACGGCAAAACGGAATCAACCCAAGCTTTGAGCAGAACAAAAGGGCACGGCATGGACGGGAAAGCGAACACTGGGGGCGAATGGCTGGAGCGATACTGGGTTTGGCTCGCGGCTGGAACCGTCACGCTTGCGTGGATTCTCAATCTGGGGATCGGATGGTGGCAGCTTTGGTCGGCCCTGAGGGTCAGCTCAGAGACCTATATAAATGCCGGGGTCTTCGGCGATATGTTTGGAGCAGTGAACGCGCTGTTTTCCGGTCTGAGCATAATCGGCATCGTCTACGCCATTCGCCAGCAGGATCAGCAACTCAAGCTGGCGCGCGCAGAAGTTAAAACCGCACAGGACACGCTTCGTATCGCCATAGAAGATGCCGATAAAACTAAATCCATTCTCGAGGAGCAACAGGCCCAGTCACGTGCGCAGAATGAGGCCTTGCGCACGCAGGCATACGAGAATACTCTGTTCAACGTCATACAGAACCTGCTTTCAGCCGAGAACGGCATAACCGTGCGATCGACGAGGACATCAAACGGTGAAAAAGAGGTCACGATTTATCGGGGAAAGGACGCTTTCTATAACTTCGCGGTTGGGGACGCGCAGAAGATTTATTCGGGTGAAAGCCGCGGAAACGACACCGCACATCTGACCCAGATCGCAGACCGCTACTACAGTTTTTTCGTCCGAAATAGCGGCAACTATTTTCGCATTCTCGAAAACGCATTCAGTATGACAGCCGCCTCGCCCAACCGACATTTCTACAGCAATATCGTAAAATCCAACCTGACATCGACACAAGTTCTAACGGCCGCTCTCATAGGCATCAGCGAAAAGGCGAAAACCTTGAAAGCGGCGATCGAAGAGAATGCCCTGCTAGATATTTTTGCGGACGAGCCGGAAGTCTTTGCGTTTTTCAGGCACACATATTCGGCTGCGGCTTTTGGCCTCACTGAGGAGGACTAACCCCATCGACGAGTACCGTGGTGGCCGCCATTACAGTCTCACAACCTTCGCCGTCTGAGCGACCGGCTCCACGGTCTTGAGCGGGTTCTTGAGCGCATGAACGAACGGCTTGGCGTCGATCTCGAACACGTCGCCCGCCTGCGTCTTCACGCCGTCGGCGAAGCTCGCCGTCGCCGTACCGAAGCAGTGCACATGCACATCGCCCGGCACCCGGAACAGCTCGTACTTGAAGTGGTGATGCTCAAGGTTCTCGAACGTGTGGGACATATTGTCCTCGCCGGAGATGAACGGCTTCTGCCAGATCACTTCGTTGCCGCGTACGATCTTCGACGTGCCCTCGACATGGCTCGGCAGATCGCCCGTCAGGATCTCGACGCCCAGGCTGGCCGGACGCAGCTTGGAGTGGGCCAGCCACAGATAGTTCTGCTTCTCGGTCACATGGTCCGAGAACTCGTTGGCCAGAGCAAAACCGATGCGATACGGCTGACCGTCGTCGCCGATGACGTAGATGCCGGCCATTTCCGGCTCCTCGCCGCCGTCTGCGGCAAAGCCCGGCGACACCAGTTCGGCACCCGGACCGACCAGCGCGTGGCCGTTACCTTTGTAGAACCATTCCGGCTGCGCCCCCGCCATGCCCGAAACTGGCTTGCCGTTCTTCACGCCCATCAGGAACATGCGCATCGAATCGGTCAGATTCTCTTCGCCGCCGGCCTCTTTGGCCTTCGAGTGCATCTTGTCGCGACCTTCGGCCGAACCGAGGTGTGTCAGGCCCGTCCCCGTCAGGTGCAGGTGCGCGGCGTCCGGATGGTCGATCGGGGCCAGCACGCGGCCTTCGGCCAGAGCGACGGCGATGTCCACCGCTTCGCCCAGACCCTGCTCCTTGACCTGATCGACGATCGAGCGCTTGGCGGCAATCGCGGCCCGCGCCAGTTCGTAGGTCGAGGCGACGCCCAGAATGACCTTGGCCGAGCCGTCATCCTCTCCGGCGGCCACGCCGCGCGGCCCGTGGGCATAAACAAACTGGATCAGGCGAAGGGTCATTGGAGCTTCCTTAAGTGACAAGGCCGCACCAAACCGAAGCGCCAATTATGGCGCAGGTCGCCGGCCCCTCAAGGTGGGGTATCAGTCGTGGTAGATTACCGAGCGACCACCATCGATCGTGATGACACTGGCATTGATGAAAGGGGCCTCATCCGACGCGAGGAAGACGGCTGTCATCGCGACCTCTTCCGGGCGGCACATCCGACGCGGCGGATGAATGTCTTCCGCCTTTTTACGCTCGGCGGCCGGGTCAGGGAACGTCTGGAAGTAAGCCTCGGCAATCGGCGTATCGACGTAGCCGGGGGCGATGGCGTTCACGCGCACGCCTTTCGAGGCATATTCGATGCCCAACGACCGGGTAAGGCCCAGCAGAGCGTGCTTGGCTACCGGATAGGGGAAACAGCCCGGGATGATCGAAAAAGAGTGCGTCGACGCAATATTGATGATCGCCCCTACTCCGCGTTCGATCATGCCCGGTAGCACGGCCCGACTTCCATGCATCGCACCCTCAAGATCAATTGCAAGGCACCGGCGCCAGTCTTCATCTGACATTTCGAGGGGATCACGGAACACGTTGACACCAGCATTGTTCACGAGAATATCGACACGACCGAACTCGGAGATGGTTCGAGAGATCGCATTGTCAATCGACGCACGGTCGGCAACGTCGCACTGAACCGCAATCGCACGCCCACCGTCAGCCCGGAGTTTCCAGGCGACATCTTCAGCAGTCTTTGCGTTCAGCTCGGCGATACACACAGCCGCGCCCTCTTTTATGAAGGCTTTGGCTATGGCAGCACCAATGCCTTGGCCCGCGCCCGTGATGACGGCGATTTTGTTAAGCAGACGCATCGTCGATTACCAATCCACTACGGTGCCGTCAGACAATACGGCGTCTTCGGCGATAACATCAATCGGTTCTTGCTTGAAGGGATGCTTAGCGATGATGGCTTCGTTGAGTTCGACGCCCAGACCAGGTTTTTCAGGCACCTGCCAGTTCCCATTTTTGCGGACGATCGGGCTGTCGAGCACTTCACTGAACCAAGGCACCGCGCCCGACATCTCTTCTTGAATGACGAAGTTTTGAGTGGCGACGGCAAAATGCAGTGCCGCAACGCCCGCCAACGGTCCAAGAGGGTTATGTGGGGCCAAGCCCACGCCAACGGCTTCTGCCATGGCCGCAATCTTGCGACCGGCGGTGAATCCCCCTGCGTGACAGAGATCCGGTTGCGCTATTCCAACCGCTCGGTGGGCAAACAAGTCCTGGAATTCACGCACATCGACGAGGCGCTCTCCCGTGGCGATCGGCACCGAGGTTTTGTCCGACACAGCTTTCATAGCAACGCTATCGCCCGGCGGCACCGGCTCTTCCACGAAGAGTGGGCGATGTGGCGCAAGTACGTCGATATAGGCCAGCGCAGCGGACGCCGACGCGGGGCGACCATGGAAATCGACCATGATCTCAATCTTATCGCCTACAGCGGCGCGGACGTCGCCCATGATCCGTCCCAGCAGGTCTAGATCTTTGGTAGCGGCCGTATAGTGGGTATAAGGAATGCAAACGATCTTGAAGGCATTGTACCCCGCTTCGGTCACTTTCAGGGCCTGCTCGACTACCGATTCTGAAGACATTGAACGGTAGACCGAGGTCATATCGCCGAGTCCAAGGTGAGTGTAAACCTTCACTTCGTCGCGTACCCGGCCACCCAGAAGGCGCCAGACGGGCACGTTCAAGTCCTTAGCCGTAATATCCCACAACGCCATGTCGATGCCGCTTACCGCCGACATACCGATCGCACCGAGCCGCCAGAAAGAGTGTTTGACCATTCTTTGGTGGTTGCGTTCGAGTTCACGTGGGTCACGGCCTATCAGCAATGGCTTTAGGTCTTCCACGGTTGCAGCAACGGCTCTTGTTTTCCATTCAAGCGTGGCTTCACCAAGTCCATACAGCCCAGGCTGGTCGGTATCGACCCGGACGAAAATCCAATTGCGCATGCCGGCGTTGACGATGGTCGTCGAAATGTCGGTGATCTTCATTTTTTTGTTCCTCTCCGGACGCACGACTCCTTCGCAGGCAAAACTCGCCTCCGGCAACGTCGCATTCAGGGTTCAAAAAGACCTCCGGCGCAGCCAAGGGAAAGCGACGCCGGAGGTTGGCCAGTTTCTTATTTCGGCTTCTTGTGGGCGAGTTGGGCTTCGATCTCTTCGAGTGACTTGCCCTTAGTCTCAGGCACCCGGAGGGCAATGAAGATGAAACCAGCCAGGCAGATCACGCCGTAGCACCAGAATGTTCCAGCCGCACCCAGTCGCTGGTTGAGGATCGGGAAAGTGTAGGTGACGATAAAGCACCCGATCCACAATGCAG
Source organism: Asticcacaulis sp. W401b (assembly GCF_046503825.1). NCBI lineage: Bacteria > Pseudomonadati > Pseudomonadota > Alphaproteobacteria > Caulobacterales > Caulobacteraceae > Asticcacaulis > Asticcacaulis sp. W401b. Next base: position 39,503 of record NZ_JBKFEE010000020.1, on the reverse strand, counting down.
AGACGGCGATCGACATGGCGACACCACGAATACGGTTGGGGAAAATCTCGGACAAGAGCACCCAAGTGATCGGCGCCAAAGACATACCGTAGGCGGCAATAACGCCCAGGGTGAGCAGGAGGACGATCGGACCAGTGATACCAAGATAGAATGCGCCACCAAGGAGCACATGCATGATGGTGATGGCGGCACATCCCCAAAGCATCAGGGTGCGGCGACCGAGCTTATCGACCGTGGCCGTTGCCAGCAGGGTAAAGGCAAGGTTGATCGCGCCGGTGATGACGATGTTGAACATAACACCGCTGAGGTCGTAGCCGGCACTGCGGTAGATTTCTTCGGCGTAGTTGAAGATAACGTTCGTGCCGCTCCATTGCTGCAGCACGGCAAGACCAATACCGGTCAAGAGAAGACCGAGGATCGCCGGTGAGAACAGCTCCCCCATCGAGCTTTTCTCACCGCGCTCGCGGGTCAGCCCTGCGTCAATTTCAGCAATCTGGTCTGCGGCATATTCTTCTCCGCCGATCTTGCCGAGGATATTTGTCGCCTGTTCGCGCTTGCCCATCTTCATCAGCCAGCGTGGGCTTTCCGGAACGAAGAAGGCCAAAATGAAGAAGATGATGGACGGAACCGCCACCGCCGTGAACATCCAGCGCCAGCCAAACTGGCCCTGCCAGGAGTCGCGGATCGCATTGTGATCCATGGCACCGACATCACCGGCGATGAAGAAGTTGACGATCTGCGCGCCCAGAATACCCAGAACGATGGTCAACTGGTTCATGGTCACAAGACGTCCGCGCCAGGCAGCGGGTGCGACTTCTGCGATATAGGTTGGCGAGATGTTAGAAGCGACACCGATGGCGACGCCGCCAAGGATACGCCAGAAGACGAAGATATCGAAGTTCGTCGCCCAACCGGTGAAGATCGAGGATACACCGAACAGAATGGCTGTCAGGATCAAAAGCTTTTTGCGGCCTATCCGGTCGCTCAGGACGCCGCTGATAATCGAGCCTAGCAGACACCCCAGCAGCGAGCAGCTATTGGCCCACCCGATCTGCTCTTCCGTGGTTAGATGGAAGTACGGCTCGTAAAACGGCTTGGACCCTCCAACGACGACCCAGTCATAACCGAACAAAAGCCCACCCAGAGCGGCAATTGCCGAGATCATCCAGATGTAGCCGAGATTAAAACGGTACTTGTTTGGAGCACCGGCGGCACCGGACGGGCCATCGGAGATAATATGCATTGAAATTGTGTCCCTGCGACTATTTTGATTGCGATGCGTGCCCACGCGCCAACGCATCGCACGGTCGGATATAAACCGAACTCTTAGAAGCCCGTCAAGCCTGATATTATAAATAAGTCAAATGTCAAGCACAACGGTGCGTTGTCTCCCTTGGCAGGGGAGTTTGTGACGAGTCTGCGGGGAGAGGGAGGCCCTCCCCGCAGTGTACGCTCATCGATTATTTTTAAAAGCCTGGGTCAAGGCCGGCTGCGCATTATGATTCCAGTCGAAGACAGTTGAGTTGTCGACCGCATTGTTTCCGCCCACAATCCAGCCGAAGTTGGCCTGATTAACCGCAATAGGGTCCCACCACTGGATGCCGACACACCGACCGTTGTTGACGCTTTTGCAGATGTTCATCAGGTCATAGGTGTAGTCGCGTTGCCCGGCAGGGGTCTGCGCGTAACCGACATTGCCATTATTGATCAGCTGACCCTGATAGCCGTTGGATAAGGTCGGGTTCCAATTCGTCGCCGTCTCCATGATGACGATGTCCTTGTTGTAGGTCGCCCCTATGCTGTTGAGTGACGTCAGCAGCTCAGGAAGTGTATCCGTGGTCGTGTGACCTTGGGTACTTTCCCAGTAGGGATACCAGGAGACGCCGATGACATCGAAGTTCACACCGTTATTGACGGCCGCCGTAAAGAACCAGTTCGCGTTGTAGGGCGAGTCGATGTGCAACATGACCTTTGAGGTTGGCGAGGCCGCCTTTACGGCCTGTGCGCCGGAATTTAGCAGTTGCGCTAATTGCGACCAGTTGGTGAGCGGTCCGTAGTTCCCGGGGTTGAGCAAAATCCCGCATTGCATCTGATTGCCGAGCGAGACCATGGTTGGCGGGGTACCCTGGTTCTTGAGCTTTTTGACGATGTCAAAGGTGTAGTTGTAGACCGCTGTTTTGATCTGGGCGAACGACATGCCGCTCCATTCATGCGGCACATCCTGGAGGCACCCATCTGCCCACCAGTCGGAATAGTTCAGGCTCAGTTGAACCTTCATCCCCTTGTTACCGGCCCGCTTAGCCAGATTGAGAATGTCCGTCGTATTTTGAAAACCCATCGGCATTTTGTTGGACGGTGCGTAGGCTGCGTTTCCCGGATCATTGAAAGCGCGTAGACGAACGAAATTGAAGCCGTTATCAGCAAGGATCTGCATGGGGTCTTTCAGCAGACCGTTCTGGTAATATTTAGCCCCCAGAGACTCGATATAGGTCAGACGGGACACGTCGCCGCCTTGCAGGAAGCTGTAGGCCGGGCCGGAATCGGCAGTAAACGTCACATTGTCCATTGCCACCCACTGATTGGCCGCAGCGACTGAGTAGAGTCCGATCCGGCAGGCGCCGCCGGTAACCTGAACGCCGCGCACCACGACTTTTGTCCACCCTGACGACACGGGAATGGATGTCTGCCGGACCGCCCCACCACAATTTTTAGCGTAAAGATACGCGCTAGTCTGGCCGCCGCCATTCTTGAACATGGCCGTCAAGGTGTATTGGCCGTTCGCGATACCCGTCAGCGACTGGTAGGCATCGGTTTCGTAGGGGCCGCCACTCCAGAAAACCAGACCGTAGGAACCCGTGTTCGCGCCTGTCGCCCCGACACTGGCGGAATTCATGACGTTGGTGGCGATGGTCCAGCCACTGGTTGTACCCGTTTCGAAGCCCGGGTTGTTGATCGCGGCCAGACATGGCGCCGACGCGAAGAGCAGACAGGCGATGATGGCCCGCCTGAAGCCTTTGAACACTGATTTCATTCCATGTAACTCCCTGTTTTTAGCGCCGGCAATATCGCCGGCTTAAAGGTACGCGGCACTAAACTCGGGACGTCGCAGCAGAACTAGCCAATTGGGCGCGGGGCTCCGCCTGATGGCCGCGTCGAAATCTTTCGAAGCCAGCCGCGCAGGGGCTCGTCGATCAGAATTAAGAGGAGCCACGCGATAACCGGGACCGCGACCATGATTGCTACCGCAACCGTCCATAGAAGGGTTGGATTTGGCTTTGCCTGCCAAATCCAATGTGCGAACACATACAGAAAGGGGTAGTGAAGGATGTAGAGCGGATACGACAGACGTCCGCTGATCCGGGCAATTGCATCGAGCCTGGGGCGTGAACGGGCTTCAGGTCGGTTCGCCAGCATGATGATCGCTGGGAACGCGAAAACCACCATGAGCCAGTCGAACACGCCCCCGTACGGCTTGAACTCAGGCGCCGCGAATATGAAGGCGAGCCCCAGACCGAGTACGGGAAAGGCAAAAGGTAGCCGAAAGCCCCAGTTCAGACGATAGATTAGCAGGCCAATGGTGAAGGATGCCGTAACCCGAACGAAGCCCACCCACGCGTTGTCCCACGCCCATCCACCGGTCAGACTGCCGCTAATCATCGCCGCGAGAAGCAAGCCCGAAACACCGGTCCCTGCGATGAAGACGAGCACCTGCTTTGAAAACCTGTAGCCGAAGAGGCCGTAGGCAAAATTGACGAGGTACTCCTGAAACAAAGACCAGGCCGGCCCATTCAATGAGTGGGTCATGTTCCAGCTGGCCGGCAACGCTGGCGATGGCAGGATGCAAACTATCAGCCCGAAATTAAGCGCGACCAGCCACGGCAAATCCGAGATTGCTTCCTTTTGATCGGCGGTCATGAACGGATCGAATAGATAGGCGCAGAGCCCCAGAATTGCGCCAACAACGACCAGAGGGTGCAGACGGACCAGGCGGCGCACAATGAAGGCCCTGAAAGTCAGGGTGGGCGCCGTGCAGACGCCGCCAGCCAAACCTTCGTCATAGGCGTGACCGATGATGAATCCCGACAGGCAAAAGAAGAAGTCGACCGCCAGATAGGCATGTCGGAACGCATTTTGTGCCGGACCCGGTACAATCAGTTCGACGACATGGAACAGGAAGACGCAGAGCGCAGCAATGCCGCGCAGACCGTCCAAGGTCTGAATGTGGTGTTTCATAGCGCCCTGTATTTTTATCATTCTCGGGATTTGTTTGGCGCAAGTTCACCAGCGCGTAGCTAGATCCCTTGCTCCCTTTCATCCGATGCCGCCTGTGACGCGCGCGCCACAATTCTCATCATTCGAAAAATCCCTGTTGTGTTTAATGTTACTGATATTATAAATAAGCGCAACCGTGCAGTTCAGAACAGACACGGCACCCAAGGTAAAGAGGAACAGCCTATGAAGAGAATTCTCCTGGCGACGACCGCAACTGCGGTCGTCCTGATGAGCACGCCTGCCTTCGCTCAAGAGCCCACGCCCACCGCAGACGAAACCCAGGAAGTGACGGTTGTCGGGATGCGTAAGAGCATGCGCGACGCTCTGGCCACCAAGAAGGCGCAGACAGGCGTCGTTGAAGTCATCTCCGCCAAAGACATCGGCGTCCTGCCCGATGTGACAATTGCCGAAACCCTGGCGCGGCTGCCGGGTCTGAACACAGTACGCGATCGTGGAAACGATTCGCAGGCGGCCATTCGAGGCCTAGGACCACGGATGGTTCTCGGTCTTATCAATGGCCGGGAAATGGCTTCCTCCGAACCCGACCGCAATGTCCGTTGGGAGATCTTTCCATCCGAAGTCGTCTCAGGCGTGTCTGTCTATAAGTCGACCCAGGCCAGCCTGGTTTCCGGCGGCATATCGGGTACTGTCGACATCCAGACCATCCGTCCGCTTGATTACCGCGGACCAAAAGTGACTTTGCGGGGCGGCCCGGTCTACTACGATGGTGGCACGAGCTATCCGGATTACGACGAAATGGGCTACCGCTTCTCGGGGGCCTATGTCACGAACCTCGCCCCCACGCTGGGCTTCGTCGTTGCCGCCTCTTACCAGAAGCAACAGAACGGCTATGAAAGTGTCGGCGGCGGAGGCTGGAATACGACAAACTCCGGTGCGGTGACGCCAGGGGGACCGATCGTCCAGACGCCTTGGGGCGCGAGCCTCGATGGAAAAGCACTCCAAACGGAACGCGCCAGCATCTCGTCATCGCTGCAATGGCGCCCCTCGTCTAACTTTGAAGGTCGATTCGACGTTCTCTACAGCCTCGTAAAGCTCGACGAAGCCGATGATGGCGGTTGGTTCACCGACTGGGGTAACTGGGACGGCTACAATACCGGGACCACGGCCGCCCCCGGCTATACAAACAATGTCGTTCGCGACGGCTCGCTCGTCAAAACCGATATGACGTTCAACTCAAACTTCAACTCCTACATCTCCCGCTACAAACAGGACATGAAGCTGTTTGCCACGGGCGTTAACGGCAAGTGGACGAACGAACAGTGGACCTATGTCGGTGACCTCTCCTATTCACAAGCCGAACGCTACGGCCTCTGGCAAGCGGCACTGCTGGTCAACAATACCGGTCGGGCGTCTTACGACTATACGAAGGAGCTGCCTGAAGTCTTCGTGGAAACGAGCCCCTGGGAAGCGGCGCGCAACGGCACGCTGTTCGCTCAAAATGGTCAGGCCGACACGAGCCGGCTGCGCGACACGATGTGGACAGGGAGCCTCGACGCGACCCGATACCTGTCGAACAGCATGTGGACCAACCTCAAATTCGGTCTGCGGGTAGCCGATCGTGCGAAGGAGGACGGTCCGGCGGCGACGGTCGCCAGGGCGACGGCGCTCAGCACTACGACCGCTGTAAGCCCGAACCTCTTCACGCCGTTCAATTACAAGAACTTCAAGGTGCCGACGCTCTTGCACGGTGACTTCGAACAGGTCGTCGCAGCACTTTACGGCCCGACTGGCCTTTCTACGCTGTCGCCCGATTACAAGAATACGCCATTCGTCTCGAAGGTCTCGGAAACCGTGATCGAGGCGTATGCGGAAGCGAACTACGACACGGCATTCGCTGGTCTGCCGGTCAACGGCAATGTGGGCGTGCGTCTTGTCGATGTCGATCAGTCGAGCTTCGGTCCGAGCAACGGCGTCAACATCACCATCGACAACAGCTATACGAAGGTGCTTCCGAGCGCCAGCGCACGCTTCGACCTCGGTGACGGCCAGTATGTCAAAGTTGGCCTCGGCCGCGCGCTTTCGCGTCCGCCTCTGAACGACCTTCGGGTCGATCGCAGCTTCTCGACGATCCCGCCCTACACCGGCGGGGGCGGCAACCCTTACCTGAAGCCCTACATCGCCGACCAGCTCGACATTGCCTATGAGAACTACTTCCGTTCAGACGGGCTGTTTGCGATTGCCGCCTATACAAAGAGAATCCAGAACTATGTCGGGTACGATACTCGTCCTATGACCATCGCCGGCGTGCCTCAGCCGGTGGCCTTCACCTCGCCGTTCAACGCCGAGGACAAGGGGACATTGAGCGGCCTGGAAATCACCTATCAGACGCCGTTCTATTTCATCCCGGGTCTGGAGAAGTTCGGCGTCTATTCGAACGCCGCCTTCACGACGTCCGACATCAAGGAAAACAGCCCGGCCGGCAATCCGTTCCCCATGAATGGGGTCGCGAAGCGGACGGCCATCCTCGATCTCTGGTACGCCGACGACAAGCTGGAGGCGCGTCTGGGTGTCAAGTACCACTCGCCCTATACGGTGCTGTTCACCTGGAATTCGGCGGGTCTTCAGGGCATCAAGGAGGAGACCTCTGTCGACTTCAGCGCCAGCTACCGCCTGACGGAACAGGTCAGCGTGCGCTTCCAGGCAGCCAATCTGCTTGATACGCCGCTTCGCCTTTACGACAACAACAACCCCAGCCAGATCGCCCGAAACGACGTCTATGGGCGCCACTTCCTGCTGGATTTCACGCTTAAATTCTAATCCGCCTCCCGCAAGGCCTTTTGGTACATGGCATTCCAGCCTTGCGTAACTGCAACCATGACCCGGAAACGGGTCATGGTCTCTTTTCAGGCCAGTGACCCGAAAAACCGCACTTAACCGGTATCCCGGGCGAAAATAACAGGGACATCGCTATGATCACGCGCAAGCGGCTGCTCCAGCTGATGCTTGGGGGCTCGGTATTTGCTCTATCGGGGTGCGGAGGCGGTGGGGGCGGATCAGGGGGAACGACACCAACTCCAGCTAACCCGAGCACCGGCACGTCCCTAAGTTTTGTCGACTCGTCCGGCATCTGGAAGTGGCGAGCCTCTTCAGCCGAGGTCGCACTTTTCGGCGTGAATTATTGCCTTCCGAGTGCGGCCGCCTACCGCGCTATGAAGGCCTCCGGCGCCTCATTGACCCAAACCATCAAGCAGGACGTCGCGCATTTCAAGCGTCTCGGGCTCGACGCCATACGTCTGTGTTTTTGGGGGGACTGGGAAAATTCGACACTGACTGGCGAGCTGATTGTCAACGAGCATCTGACCCTGCTGGACTTCCTTGTCGCCGAGGCGACATCGGCGGGCATCTATATGTTACTCTCGCCCATCGCGACCTACGACGCCAACTGGCCTGACAATATGTCGGCGCCGAAGGCTGGCTTTCAGAGCGCCTTTGACCGGTCTGTCATGGGCACCGATCCGAACGCCCTGAAGGCAACGACGACCTATCTCGATCAGCTGCTTAAGCGTATCAACAGCATCACCGGCAAGACCTATGCGGCCGAGCCCAACATCATTGCCATCGAGCCGGTCAACGAACCTTGGCACCATTCAAACGATGTTGCCGGCTCGATCAAATACATCAATGCCCTCGCCGACGCCGTGCGTAAGGCCGGTTCGGATCGGCCGGTTTTCCATAATCTGACGCAGGATATGGGGATGGCGAACCCCATTCGGGAATCGACGGCCGAAGGTGCGACCTATGCCTGGTATCCCACCCGCCTCGCCCTTGGGACCGAAGTGGAAACCAACGGCCTGCTACTTGTCGACACCTATCCTCAATTCAAAGATCCGCGCGTCAGCACCAAGGCGAAGCTGGTTTATGAGTTCGACGCCGCCATGAGCTCGGTGAATTATATGTTCCCGGCCATGGCGCGCACCTTTCGTGAAGGCGGCGCGCAATGGGCGACCATGTTTACCTATGACGCCTGGCCAATCGCGGCCGGCAACCTGGAATATACTGACCACTTCCTGAATCTGGCCTACACGCCGCAAAAGGCCATCAGCCTGATGATCGCGGCACAGGCCTTCAGAACCCTGCCGAGGGGACAGTCTTACGGCCAGTATCCGGCCAGCATGTCGTTTGGGAACACCCGTGTCGATGATCGCTTGAACCTGGCCGAATGGCGTACCGACGACACTCTCATCTACACGAGCGACACGGTTACGACCGTGTCTTCACCCGCCAACCTGACAAAAGTCATCGGTTGCGGGTCGTCCGCCTACGCCGATTACGATGGCCTTGGTGCTTATTTCCTTGAGAAGCTGACTGACGGGGCCTGGCGCCTTGAGGTCTATCCGGACGCCCTCATGATCGACAATCCGTTCGACGAGAGCATGAGCAAACGCCCGGTTTCTCGAGTAGTCTGGCGTCAACGGAATCTCCGCTTGAGTGTGCCCAACCTCGGCCCAAATTTCGCATTCGAGAAGATCGACAGCGTCGGAACACCGGGTACAGCCTCTGGCGGCGCGTTTACCGTCACACCCGGCGTTTATCTGCTCCGGCGAGACGGGTCGATTGCCAAACCCGCGGCAAATGCCTCTTACTTCGCACCGCCCTCAGAAAATGGCGCTGTCTCCGTCGTGCACAGGGCCCCGCGGCCTATACGCCCTGGTGAAATCTGGACGCCTGAGGTTGCCGTTGTCGGGGCCACCGATCCCGAGCGCGTATGGATCGACATCGTCTGGGGCGGAACCGGTCAGATCGAACTGACCAAGGGCAAGGGCTTCACCTGGTCTGGTAGCTTCAACACGTCTGCCCTGCCCAATGGCACCGTCTACTACCGCGTCAATGTCCGCGTGGGAGGCGTTACAACCGCGTATCCCGCCGCTCCGTCGAGCTACTACACGGCCGTGGATAAGGCCGATGCCATTACCCTTTTTGAATCGAGTCGAGATTGGGAGAAGATACTGACGCCGACCGGCAATTGGGCCGATTGGGGCAAGGTCAGCGTCATCTGGAGCGGCAGTACGGCGTCCAGCATTTTTATCGATGGCACCAACGTGCTCTACGAAACGGGACAAGACGCTACCTGTCAGTTCAGCTGGCAGGGTCCGGTGGACCTGAAAGAAATGGCCGCTGGTGCGTTCACCAAGCTCAATATCGACGCGCGCTCCGCGAGCGGCTCACCCGGGAAGGCCACTGTCATCCTGCTTGAGCGAGACGGCCTGGCGTGGGGCAAAACGCTCGTCCTCGACACGACCATCAAAACCTACACGATCGCGTTGAATGATCTCGTACAAGCTCAGGCCGCGATGCTTCCTCGGGCCTATCCCAACGCGATCGCCCCGGCCTTTCTGCGGCCACCGGAGAACGCATCGAGCCGGACGCGCGTCGCCGTCGATAACCTGATTGGCGTTCAGGTCTCGATTGGCACGCGGTTCATGTCGGGCGGGGATGCCACAGCTATGGTCGAGTTTAAAAAGGTAACTCTCAGCGTGTAGCGGGTATCCGACAACATCTGCCACCCCACAGGCTAGATCGGGATTCGTAATATTATAAATAATATATTTACAACGCCTTGTTTATTGGCGAGAAGCGTCAGGACAAGGAGGCAGCTTCATGGAAACGATAATTGGCCGCACTGCGCCCGGCGCGAAGGTGGGCGAAGGACCAATCTGGTCGGCACGCGATGGCTGCCTCTATTGGGTCGATATTCTGGGTAATGCGCTGCATGCCTATTATCTTCAGTCCGGTTCAACACGTACGTGGTCGTTTCGCCAGCACGTTTGCTGGATTATCGAGCGGGAGAAGGGTGGGTTTATTTTGGGCCTTGCCGACGGCATCTACACGCTAAGGCTTGAACCTTTTGCCATGACGCATCTGGCAACGCTGTTTCCCGCGGAAAGCCAAAACCGCCTGAATGACGCGAAGGCCGATAATTTGGGTCGCATCTGGGCCGGGTCGACGCATATGCCGCAAACTGAAAAAAGCGGTGCTTTCTACCGCCTCAACACCGACCTTACGACGGTAGAGGTCGACGGGCCGTACCAAATTGCGAACGGACCGACCTTCTCTGCCGACCACAGGAAGGTCTATCATACAGATTCCGCCGAAAGTGATGTCTTTGTCTTCGATCTGATCGATGGGGAGCTTGCCAATAAGAGGCGGTTTGTCCACTTCCAGTGGGACTGGGGTGCACCTGACGGCATGACGACGGACGCACAGGGTGGGATCTGGATCGCGCATTGGGGCGGCGGCCGGATCAGCCGCTTCACGGAATCGGGCGAATTAGATTTCGACATCCCCATTCCCGCTCGTCAGGTGACAAGCCTTTGCTTTGCCGGAAACGATCTTGATCGCCTTTTTGTCACCACGGCAGCGCTTGATCAACCATCGGACCGGCTCGCGGGAACCCTCTTCGAAGTCACCGGTGATGCCCTTCGCGGCCATACCGGTCTGCCCACTCAAAATTTCAAAGGATAAGCCGTGCCTCGTTCACTCGTTGCCGCCGACTGGGGCACCACGAACTTCCGCCTGTTCCTTTTCGATGATTCCGGTCAGGTAATCGCACGCCAGACCGCCAATATAGGCTTGAAAAATCTCGGCGTGTTGACGTTCGAGCAGGCGCTGCATAGCGTTCTGAAGGACGACTTCTCTGGGCTGGAGCAACTGCCTTTCCTATTGGCGGGGATGGTAGGCTCGCGCCAAGGCTGGATCGAAGCGCCGTATGTCGCCTGCCCCGCAGGCCTCGACACGATTGCCGATGGCATCGTCTCGGCGCCTTCAGAGCGTCTGAACGTATCGATCGTCCCCGGTCTCTTCGCCGAGACCCCGGGGACGGGGCTCTTGAACGTGATGCGGGGCGAGGAAACGCAGATCCTCGGCATAATGCAGTCGGATTCCGCGGACGGCTTTATGGTCTTGCCGGGCACACATTCGAAATGGGCGCTTATCCGGGACGGACGCATCCAATCCTTCTCGACGCATATGACCGGGGAGATGTTTCAGGTCCTGAGGGCGCACTCAATTCTGGGCCTCCTGATGGCGCATGACGCGGCGGATGAAACGGCCTTTCTGAAGGGGGTAGAACGCGGCATGTACAATCGGGCCTTTCTCTCGGTAATCTTTTCCGTGCGAACGGAAGCACTCTTCAACAATATCCCACCCCAGCAACTGTCGGCTTATCTTTCAGGCCTCCTCATCGGCGCGGAGGTGATCGCCGAACTGGAGCGCCACGGGCACTGCCCTGTCCGTCTCGTCGGCGATGGTGCGCTCGTCAATCTTTACGAAAAGGCCCTCAGCTATGCCGGCTTCAAGGACGTGACCCGGATCGACGGCTCCGCGGCTGCCGAAGCCGGTTTGTGGGCCCTACATCAGCAAAGGAGCTGCGCATGAACGCCCTCGATCAGTGGAAAAGCATTCTCGACACCCTGCCCTTAGTCGCAATCCTACGAGGTCTTACCCCCGCTGACGCGATCGCAACGGGTGACGCTTTGATCGAGGCCGGCTTTCAGGTCGTTGAGGTCCCGCTCAACTCGCCGCAACCTTTCGATTCCATCAAAGCGCTTGTTAGCCACCTTGGTTCGAGAGCCATAGTCGGTGCTGGAACGGTCCTGCGGGTTGAGGACGTAAGACGCCTCAAAGACGTAGGTGGTCAGATATGTATCTCGCCGAACGCCAACCCCGAAGTGATTCGCCAGGCCAAATCGGACGGTTTGATTTCGTTTCCAGCCTTCTTCACCCCGACAGAGGCGTTCACGGCCATTGACGCGGGGGCCGACGCCCTGAAGCTCTTTCCGGCGGAACTGGCGGGGCCAAGCGGCTTGAAGGCCGTAAAAGCTGTTCTGCCACGCACGGTGCCCGTCTTTCCGGTCGGGGGCGTCGAACCCGGCAATATGGGCATTTATCTGGATGCCGGCGCCGCAGGTTTCGGAATAGGTTCAAGCGTTTACAGGCCGGGTGACACCCCTGACATCGTCTTCGCCAAGGCGCGTAGTTTTGTCGAGGGATGGCATTCTCTGAAGGTGAGCTCCAAAGTCTGAGGCGTGAAGACCAAACGCTTTTGGTTTCGAGTGGAACCAAATATTGACCAACACAGGACAGCTCCAAAAGTAAAAACTCTCGCGCAATAACAATCATTTGAGTAAATTGGGGTATTGTAATATCCCTATGCGGATTAGCCGTTTTACCTCGGAATTTCATGCGCTCCCCAGTCGTCAGCACCAGCGTCACGCAGTCAATCGTTCAGGATTTGGGCGCAGGTATCGTCACGGGTCGATTCAGCGAGAGTGCCTTTCCGAGCGAGAGCTTGCTTTGCGAACACTATGGCGCTGCCCGGACGGTCGTTCGCGAAGCGGTGAAAATGCTGGTGGCCAAGGGGCTGATCTCCACCCGACCCCGCCAGGGTATTCGCATTGCTGCCGAAGACGATTGGAACCTGCTCGATCCGGACGTTTTGCGTTGGCTGCTCGAGCGCAAATTTTCGATGAAGTTGCTGGTCGAGTTCACTCAGATCAGACTTGACGTGGAACCGGGTGCCGCCGCCCTTGCGGCCATTCACGCCACCGCTGAAGATCGCCGCAATATTACGCGGGCTATCGAGCGGATGTACGCGGCTGAGAACGGCGATGATGACTCGCTTACGGCTGACATCGCTTTCCATGTGGCGGTTCTAAACGCCAGCGGAAACCGCTTCTACCGCCAACTGCGCGAAATGATTTCGACCGCGCTTCACGTCAGCATTCAGCGAACCAACAAGCTGAAGGGCGTGCACAAGGCCAGTGCCAAGGACCACGATAAGGTCGCCAAAGCGATTTTGTCCGGTGACCCGGAAGCTGCGCGCAAGGCAATGTTTGACCTGATCGACGGTGTGTTCGTACTCATGGGCGACGACGCAAAGTTCGCTGAAAAATAATATTTATAATACAAGACGCTTGACGCCAAACGGTTGCGCAACTATCGTTCCCCTATAACAAATAGGGTCGAAAACGCACGCGTCAAAGACCCCTTCCCGTAAGGGCTTTCCCATGCTTGACAACATCTCTGCGTCGCCGGTTCAGGCGACCTCGCTCAATGCCTCGATCAAGTCGATAGAGGTCTTTCCCGTGCCGCCGCGCTGGCTCTTCGTTCGGGTGGAGACCGAGAACGGATCGGTCGGTTGGGGCGAAGCTTCGCTCGAAGGGCACACTGAGGCGGTGCAGGGCGCGTTTGCATCGCTGCGTGACCGTTTTATCGGTACTGATCCGGAACGCATCGAAGACGTGTGGCAGACGGCGTATCGTCTGGGCTTTTATCGAGGGGGGCCGGTTCTCATGTCCGCGCTCTCAGGCCTCGATCAGGCGCTCTGGGATTTGAAGGGCAAGGCGCTCGGCGTGCCCGTACATCAATTACTGGGTGGCCGTGTGCGCGATCGCATTCCCGTCTATGCCTGGATCGGAGGCGACCGCCCGTCCGACGTGGTTGAGGCCGCGCGCGTGCGCAAAGCCCAAGGTTTCACCTGCCTGAAGATGAACGGCACCGAGGAAATGGGCTGGCTGGACTCGCCCAAGTCGCTGGATGCGACCGTGAAGCGTTTGGAAGCCGTCAAAGGTGAAGGTATGGATGCCGGCCTTGATTTCCATGGCCGCGTCCACAAGCCCATGGCCAAGCAACTTGCTAAGGTTTTGGAACCGTTACGCCCGCTCTTCATCGAAGAGCCGCTGCTGAGTGAACATCCTGAAGCGATCGCTCAGTTAAGCCAGCTTACAACCATCCCCATTGCGCTCGGTGAGCGACTTTACAGCCGCTGGGACATAAAGCCCTTCCTCGCCGCCGCCTCGATCGACATTCTCCAGCCTGACCTAAGTCATGCCGGCGGTATTTCTGAAGTTAGACGTATGGCGGCGATGGCCGAAGCCTATGACGTTGCCATTGCGCCGCACTGCCCGCTCGGGCCTATCGCCCTGGCAGCCTGTATGCAGGTGGCGCTCTCGACGCCCAACTTCGTCATTCAGGAGATGTCGCTGGGTATCCACTACAATACCGGCGGCCACGACCTCCTGTCCTACATGCTCAACCCGGCGATCTACGACGTTAAGGACGGCATGGTCGAAGCCTTCTTCGGCCCTGGCCTTGGCGTCGAGGTTGACGAAGACAAGGTGCGTCAGATGAGCCGCGACTGCCCACCGTGGCGCAACCCGGTCTGGCGCGGCCAGGATGGCTTTATTCGTGAGTGGTAAGATGAGATTCGAAAACAAGACGGTGATAATCACCGGTGCCGGCAGCGGCATCGGACAGGCAACGGCGATCCGTTTGTCAGCCGAAGGCGCGAACGTCGTCCTCATCGGACGCGATGTCACGGCGCTTGAGGAAACACAAGGACGCGTGGCCAATCCCGATAAGGTCCTCCTACGCCCCCATGATGTCGCGGACGAGACTGAGGCCGGCGCCACCTATCAGGCGGCAATTGATCGATTTGGCTATGTGGATGGCTTCGTCAACGTCGCTGGCACGATGATCTACCAGTCACTTGGCGATCTGACCGGGGATGATTGGGCGCGTATCATGAAGATCAATTTCTTCGCGGCGGCGTTCTTCACTCGTCATGCCTTTAATCACATGGCGAAAGGTGGCAGCCTCGTCTACGTCTCCAGTATTCATGCGCATCAGACCTCACCTCTGGTCGGCCCGTATGCGGCCGCCAAGGCGGCGCTGACTTCACTCGCCCGTACGGCGTCGATTGAGGGCCGGGCCAAGAACATCCGCGCGAATTCGGTTCTTCCGGGTGCTGTCGATACACCCATGCTGCGCGAGAGCCCCAATATCAAATCCGGGCTTGAAGTGCTCGACCCGCTCGATATCGGTCAACCTGAGGACATCGCCGCCGCCGTGGCGTTTGCCCTGAGCGACGAGGCGAAGTTCCTGACCGGTTCGGAAATCACGGTCGACGGTGGAAGGCTTGCAAAGCTTTAGAAACGCGGCCAAAGACGCAACCCAACGTTTATTCGATCTGTAGAATCGGGCATATTCGGACTATGTTCGAATTCGCCGTGCAAGTTCCGGAAGACTTCCCCCTCGACGACGTGAACGGTCTTGCCGAACGCCTTCAGTCGTCGGGGTTCGTTGTGCCTGGTTTTGTTCCCTCAGACTACGGTCCGCTAGACTTCGCATCAGTCAAATACCAGTCAGGTATAGACGGGCTCCAGTTCATGGTCCTGCCTGACCGCAACATCGCCTCACGGATGGCTCGGATTGCGAAGGCGGGGCTGACCGAGCCAATCGATACGCCAACCCGGACCGCCGTAGATATGATGGCCTACGCGCAAGCGATGGGCTTCGACATCGAACCTTCCATCGCTTTTCATGAACTCGGACACGTTCAGGGCAATGCGATCGCTAACGAAGAACTGTCATGGTTTCGAGCGGCGGACAGGGGCGAGTTTGCGCACGAATGGGTGGATATAGCGATGGGACGGCGCACCCAGCTGTCCAACGCCTACCCGGATGACATCGGTAATCTCGATCTGGCCTTCCCGCTCAAGCGCTGGCAGAAGAACTACGTCGCCATCCTGAAGATCGCAGAATTAGAACTCTCCGAACTCAGCCCGCTCGATAAATTCGTAGCGCTGATCGACTGGATGTATCGAGACTTTATGGTCGCTGGTCCCGCCGCAATCTTGTCCGCTTTCTATTTCTCCCCGTCCTCGCAACGCAAGAGAGTGCTTAAGCAGCTGCGATCGCCCGCCCGGGGCTCTGCGATCCAAGGTATCCAAAATGCGGCTTGGGACGTGACGCACCTTAGCGACTTCGTCAAGCGGGTCCCAGAGGGAGAAGAAACGGGAACCAGATATCTGTTCGTGTCTGCAGATAAGACACTGACGACCATAGCTCCGCTTCTGTTGCTCCCATTTGAGGCGGATGAACATCAGCCCTCGCTGGCGGAATCTCTTGCCAATTGGTGGCCCGCAAAGGCCGCCGAACAAATCGCCGGTATGCTCAACACGTACACCGGTAAAGCGAATGAAGAGACATGGCGTCGCCAGCGCACAGGGAAGACAATCCCAGAGTTTATCGAAGACGGCGAAAGAAAGATCCTGGCTTGGGCCGAGCGGAGGTAGCAAAGAAGGTGCGGGCAACAGCTATTCGTTCGCGTCAACCACGCTCAGCCTAGTCGATCAGCACGAGTTCGCCCGTCGCGGTCATCACGTACTCATAATAGAACCATTTGTCTGTATCGCTCGCGGCTTCGATTTTGAAGGCGGTGATCAGGCGCTTGCCGTCCGTTTTTAGATAGATGGCGCCGTAGACTTCCACATTGGTTTTGGCGAGCTTTCGCAAATCAGCCTTGATAGCGTCCAACGCGGCCGTGGTCGGAGCCTTGGCAAGCTTTTCGGTCGCTTTTGCGATGTCGTCGATGAGTGCTTTGTCTGCTTTTTCGCGCGTCGATCTTTGGAGCTCAGTCGACAACAAGACCGGCGACGCGCCGCGGCCCGCACGCCCCAGACGGCCGAGCAAATCGGGCCGTGGATGGACGTGGCCCTCCTCATCGCCGGACGATATTATGAAGCAGGCAGGATTGACGGCCTCCAGAAAGGCGTCCGTGACCTTCTCCGATCCGTGGTGGCAAACCTTCATGACTTCTGATCTGAAGCGCTCCGCCACCTTTCCCACCATCATCCGATACTCTGGGCTTCCAACTCTCGGGTAAGTGTCCAGTCCAGCATAGCGCATCAACAGATTGCGCTCTGCAGGCTCATTCAGGTCGCCGCCGAAGAACACACTGAAACGACCGAAGCTCAGGCGCAGCAAAATCGAATGGCCATTCTTGGTCTCGCCGAAATCCCCTATCTTTCGCAATCTCGCCTTTCCGGCACCATCCCGTTCGACCACGGGCCCCAGGACCTCGATCGTGTAGCCTCGGCCCGTTGATGGCGCATAGCCTGGTATGTAGCTCCGACCGTCCTCGATCTGACCATGCTCGCTCGAGAGCATGGCGATCTGCCCGACCTTTGGATTATCTATCGCGCCCTGAAGTACCTTCGGATAGGAGAACTTTGCATTCGCTGCGGGATTGGGCAGTATCGACTTCACATCCGCGTAGGTCTCTCCCAGCTCCGTAAAGTATGTGATCTTGCTTACGGGGTCAGGTAAGGATGGCCCGAGCTTCGGCCACTTGCCACTGATGGGACGTTCCACAAGTCCGTTCTGCCAGATCGACTTGAAGCCAATCTTTGGATTGGCGAATATAGCCCCAAAGCCCAGATAGTGGTCGTTGTCGGAGTGCGTAATGACCGCTGAGTCGAAATCGAATCCTCGGTAGGCCTTGAAACGGCCGTTGAGAAACCGCTCCATATTGTCGCCCTTGCCAGCATCGACTACGATCACACCCTCATCTGCGCCTGTTTCCGGGGTGATCAGCACCGCGCCGTCGCCCTGCCCCACATCGAGAAAAACGATCTCCAGCGGGCGAGTCTCCTGCGTGTCAGATTTGCGGATATAGACGGTTTTCGGGTTGATCTTCGGAGACCAGATGATCCGCAGCCAGCCGTCTGGCTCCTCCCCGTCGACGGAGAGCCAGTCTCCCCACAAGACCTGCCGGAACTCCGTTTCCCGGTCGGCTTCGTAGAGATAAAGCTTTCGACCCTTTTCGCCGAGTCCCGCAAAAACGTTGGCCATAATCTCCCCTCCCCGTTATGGAAGATTAATATAACACAACCATTGCGACATCTCGATTGCCATCGCGAAAGAATTAGGGCCACCGCCTGAAATGCGGTGGCCCTATTTTATACCAGTTCAATGCCAGAAATTGCGACCTGCAGTTCCACCGCATCCCCCGGCTGGGTGAAGGCTGACCCCAACCTGAGCTGCACCGCATTGATACGAGAAAGCTTCATGGCCGCGTTAGCCGGCGTCGACCGATTCCAGGGCTGGATGTATTTCGGAAACTCCTTCGGTACGACCTGAACGTCTCCGGGCTTGAAGTCTGAGAGAGGAATCGTCAGGCTCGTTTGTCCCGGCTCGGCTCGAACCGTGGCTGTAAAGCCATGACCGTCGAATTCGATAAGGGCGACGTTGAATCTTCCAGCCTTTGCCACGGGTTTGGCCAGTTTGATCGTCACGGCCTTGCGATCCTGCAGATTGACGGGGAGATCGGCCAGTGTTTCGTCGAATGTAAACTGACCCACATATTCCCAGGCCGCAGGAAGCCCTTTGCCATCGAGTTGGATGACGCTGGCCCCCTGTTCGGACACGACCTTGACGCCGGGATGCGCTGTCCAGTTCCGGTAGGGCACGAGCAGTGAGCCCTCGTCCCGCGCAGGATCGATCAACGGAATCGGCGCACCTTTGCGAGTGACGGATACGGTGGCCTTGGCCAGAATTGCGTCACCCGCCGCTGCCGACACGATAGCGCTGCCTTCAATGACCGTCTCTGCGGGGAGGATGACCTCGTAGTGGAACACGCGTCCGGTTGCCCTGACAGGTAGTTCCGAGCTTCCCACCGTCATCTTCAGTGGCGCGCTGCCGGTATAAAGAACCGCCAGCCTGACGGTTTGGCCTGCCTCGATCAGCCGTGGCACATCGATACGGCAGAGTGCTTTGGGCGCACCTGCGGGCGGGCAGTAATAGGGTTCCTCAGTCGAACGGTCAGGAATCGATATTGAGGCTGTGCGACGGAGGTAATATACGCCCGGTTCGACACGCATCTGTCCCGCAACAGCCTTCGATATCTTTCCGTCAACTGCTACGGCCTCAAACGTTTCGCCCAGATCCGGCAGTTTCACCGTCATCTGCCGCGCGCCCGCGAAGACAACGGCAACGTCACGCTTGTCTATCTCGATCGGATAGGGATTGGCGCCCGGAACCACGTCAGGATAGACCTCAAGGCGCCATAGACCGGGGGATGTCTTGTCGAGGAAGTATGCGCCAAGTCCCTCGTAGGTGACGACCATCGAGGAGCCAAGGCCCGCCACATGCGCGAGGGTATCAAGCGAGATCGGCGCCACTTTGGTCGAATTGGTATGATAGAAGCGGGTTTCATCGCGAAGCAGTGCCAGATCATCCTCGGGATAGAGCTCCACCCCCGCAAATGATTTCGTCGCTGGGTAGGCGATGACATTACCGCCGTGAGGCAGGCGCTTGAAGGCCGTGGCGGCAATGAGCGCGCCGATGGCCTTCGGCGCGGTGTAGACCAAATTAAGATAGTGGTCGTTCATCTCCGCATTGTTTGCGGCGATGTCGATGGCATCATACTGGAACTGCGTCGCCCATTGCGCGCCGCCTTGACGGAAAGATCGCGCCATCGCCGGGAAAACATAAGAGGCCGCCGTCATGGTCGAATCAAATTCGTAGACCATTTTGACCTTCGTTTTGAACTCCGGCTTTCGCATTTGCGGGTAATCATCGACGACAAGCAGGTGATTGCCGAATACCGGACGCCGCTCCTGCAGACCTTCCGGGTACCAGGCAAAGGTCGCACCGGCCAAAAGCGGCTCGTCGCGGATAAAGGGCGCCATCGCCATATCCTGGGTTACGTTCCAGAAGATCGGTCCTTTGAACCCTCCGGAGCGCACGGCCCTGGCCATGATGTTCAGGTAAAGCTTGGTGATATCCGGCTTGTCGGGATGGTGCCACGGCTCGTTGATCGGCTCGACGGCGACGATCTCGGGTTCCGTGCCGTAGGTGTTGCCCGTCAGCGGGTTGGTGCGCTTCAGGAAGGCGTTGAGATAGGTCACCTGCGCTTGAATCGGCTGACGCGCCTGTCCCAAATCTTCCTTTTTAAAAGCGTTGGAAAAGCCCCCTTTCTTCTCGCCCAGAGCGTCTGGCCACCAGGCGTCATAGGTGACGATCGGCGAAAGGAGCATATAGAAACCGCGTTTTTTGGCTTCCGCGACCAGATAGTCGAGAAGTTCGAGATGTTCATTGACGATCAACTCGCCCTTCGGCGTCGAGTTTTCCCAATCCCCCCAGAAGCAGAGGCGAATGGCATCCTGCCCCATGCGCTTGAGGTGATTCAGATCGCGACGGATGCAGGCCTTAAAGTCGCTGCCGACACGTTTCGCGGCACGGTAGGCCGAGGCGGAAGGCAGGCTGTAGTTGACGCCATAAAGCGCCACCTCAGACTTGTCCTTCTGCCAGCGCCACACACCTTCGGCATCGACGAAGGTCAGGGGGGCGGAGGTGTCCGCCGCATCTGCCCTTGCCAGTGACGCTGTCGAGGCAAGGCCAGCAGCGGAGAGGAGTTGAAGGCAGATGCGGCGTGTCGTCATCTTATTTCTTCCGCTTCTTGGCTGGTGCGACTGGTGCCGTGTCGAGCGTCAATTCGTACTCGGGAACCACCTTGATCGATTTGACCTCAGCGACCTGCTCCTGACCCTTTGGCAGTTTCGAACGGAACTCATCGTCGATATAGACCTGAGCATCGGAGCGGAACGGCAGAATGGTAAGCGTCAAAGGCTTCTGAGCCTCGGCTTTGAAGCGCTTCAGCCCTATCCGCCACGTCGGCCCGTACCAGAAATCATCGTCGAGCAACTTCACGTCACTAAACAGCCGGGCCACGTCGCCTTGATAGTCGATCTCGAGGAAGGCATCGCTCACACCGTCAAGGGCCTTCGGGTCGACGCTGACCTCCCAGGCGGCAGACCTGCCGAACAGCTCCGGCGCTGGCTGTAGCGCTGCATTGGCCAGCCCGCCGATTTTCAGCGGCGGGACCTCCTGTGCATCCCGCACCTTCGTCAGCGTTACGGTCGGCGTCTTGGCGACCGCTTGCGCTTCGAACACCTGGAACAGTCCCTCTTTGCTTTGCGTCAGAGACAAGGTGCTCTTCGGTGCCGCGGCCAGAGGCGGATAGACGGCGAGACGGAACTTGTTATCGTTCTTCGAACGAACCGTCAGCTTGCTGCCGTTCGTAAAGGCGAAGTCGCTCGAGATTATCAGGCGCTTGGCACCGGCAAAGTCGAGAAGTGTCGCGTTTTTCGCGTCCTCCTCAGACAGGACGACAACCGAGATCTTGCCCTTAGCGTTGCTGAAGGACAAAGCGTTCACCAGGCCCGGCTTGATACCGGTAATGATGGTGCGGCTGCCCACCTTCTTCACGGTACCGCCAGGCGCGTCGAGGCCGTTGAGATCCCCATCGAAGGCCAGCTCCGGGACGATCCCCTTTTCGGCAATGAAGACGAATTTCGTTTCGGTCGATGTCTGAAGGCGGGTTAGCGGTTGCGCCGTGGCCCACGCCAGATTGGTGCCGTCAATGTCGAAGTTGAACGGCCAGATGAAGTGTGCGCCGGTCGGGACAGTTACGGCTTCGCTGGGGAACGAGAGCGTACCCGACGGGAGCTTGACGTTGAAGCGCACGTCCTTCTGCTCAGCCATATCGTGCTGACGGACATAGTTGTTGAAGAATATGAAGCCGCCTTCACCCTTCGAGCGCACACTGAAGCGCGGGGTTTGGAGATCACCCTGGCTGGCGGGTTCCTTGGCCGGGCGATGCACAACCATCGGGGCGAGTCGTTCACCGAAACTGTGCAGGAACATGTGGTAGGGCCGAATGGTGTTCAACACCGGATGGGTGTCGCCGTACTGGCCAAAGGGTGCCTGGAAGTCGTAGTTCACGATCTGCATGTCGTTGTAGGCGCCCAGCAGTGCGTTCTCTTCAAGGGTGGTGTAGCCCTCGGGGTTACGGCCGCCGTGGTACATGTAATAGCCATAAAGGTTCGCACCCGAGCCGAGTTGAACCGGAAGCATGGCACCGATGTCGTCGGGACGCATATAGGGCCGCCGACGATACATGATTGGCACACCGCCACCATATTCGGCGCCAAGGAACGGCGTATCCTTCATGTCTTCTACGGCGGTTCCTGCGGTGGCGGCCCGCGTCTGTGCACCGACGTCACCGGCGACGCGGTTATCAAAACGGAAGCTGTAGACTTCTTTGGGTGGAAGCATATCGGCCGTCAGGCCCCAGGGCTCATCGGCGTAGCCCGCGAATACCGGGACCACTTCGCCACGCGGATAAATCGCGCCGTCCCAACCGGTCACAGTATAATACGGCACATCGAAACCGTGCTTGCGGGCAATCTCTTTCAACGCGGAGATATGCTCTGCACCGCGCCCCGGGCCAAAGAGATTATATTCGTTTTCGAGTTGGATCGCGATGATCGGACCGCCGTCCTTGAAGAACTGGCCCTTCACCTCTGCGGCAAGCTTTGTCCAGTAGCGATCAACATACTTGAGGTAGGTCGGGTCGTTGCGGCGGGTCGGCATGGCATTGACAACCCAGTCCGGGGTGCCGCCGAACCGGACCTCGCCGTGCGCCCACGGCCCGATACGAAGCACGACCTTCATGTCATGCTTTTGCGCGAGTTGCAAAAACTGACGCAGGTTGCGATCGCCCTTGAAGTTGAACTCGCCGGCGCGTTCCTCGTGATGGTTCCACACCACATAGGTCGCAATCGCATCGAGGCCAGACGCCTTCATTTTCAGTATTTGCTCTTCCCAGTATTGCGGCGGGAAGCGCGTGTAATGGAATTCGCCCATGACTGGCAGCCACGGCTTTCCGTCCTTTACGAGGTAGAGGTTATTGATGCCGAAGCTGTGCCCTTTCCCGTCGGTCGCGGTTCCCGTTTTCAAATGTTCGGAGCGTATAGCGGGGGGCTGCACCGTAGCGTCGACATCAAGCGTCGCCGCAAAGGTTGAGGTTGAGACCGCGACAGACGCAAAAGCCAGAAGCAATGCTTTGAAAGTGGGGCCACGGCGGGGGGAATGGTGGATCGACATCATTAGCCTCGTCGGTTGTGTTATTGAAAAAAAGGTCGGCAGAAGGCTCTGCCGACCTGGTACGGCTTTAGAAAAGGGAGAAAAGCCAGTTACGGGAACACTTACAGTACGCGCTTATAGGAAACCCCCAGCCAATACCGGCGGCCGAAGAGTTCATAACGGCCGGAACGGTCTTCGTAGCCGCTATAGGTTTGGAACGGATCGTTGGTCAGGTTGTTCGCCTGGAACGTGACCGCGACGCCCTTCAAAGGTGTGTCTTCCGGGAAGTTGTAAGACGCAAAGAAGTCTACGAGGGCGTCCGAGCGGTTGAATGTGATCTTGTTCTGACCGCCGATATTGCCGGCATAGGCATCGCGGTAACGATACGCGATCCGGGCTTCGAAGCCACTCTTGTAGTAATAGATGCCCGCATTGCCGACATTCTTGGACAGGCCAGGAAGCGGAATGTTAGAAATCGGGTTGGCTGCCTCATTCACCGAGACATCGCTATCGGTGTAAGAGTAGTTGCCGAAGAAGCCGAGACCATCGAACGGCGCTGGCAGGAAGCTAAAGGCTTGCTGGTAGGCCAGCTCCACGCCCTTGACCACGCCGCCTTCGCCGTTGATAGGCTTTTCGCGCGTGCCGAAGACGGGGACGCCGTTTACAATAGCAGAGACGTCGAGGATTTCCGAGACGATAAAGCTCTTAAGATCCTTGTAGAAAAGCGACACAGTGAGTGCCGTATCCTTGGTGAAGTAACGCTCCCAGGCCAGATCGACTTGCGTTGCGCGGTAGGGATCAAGATCCGGGTTACCGGCATAGGCGGAATAGGTGGCATAGTTATAGGTGCGCTCAGTCACCGACAGCAGATCGAGCGGGGCACGTGCCATAGCCTTCGATGCGCCAAAGCGGATCTGGTTGCCCGGGCCAAGGATCAGGGTCAGGTTCAGGTTCGGCAGCACATCGGTGAACTCTTTCGAGAAGTTCTGCGGAGTGCGGGTAATGACCCCATTGTTGTCGACAATCAGCTCACCGAGGCTCTGGGTCTTCGTTCTGACGACACGGACGCCAATGTTCCCGTTTAGATCGTAGCCAAAGAGGTTGGTACCGATATTGCCTTGAACGTAGAAGGACTTGGTGTCTTCGATCACCTTCCAGTCCGTCGGCCCTTTCTGAGTCTGGATGCCGCCGTACGATGCGACCAGGCCCGGAATGTCGATATTCATGGCATCCGGATAGCCGGCGAAGTCACCGTCGAAATGAATAGGATCGAGGATAAACTGCGCCGGTACGGGCGTCGACGTGTCATAGGCCGTCGGCATGCCGTAGAAGTTGTTGTACGAGTTGAAGGCGAACAGGGTCTGGTTGACCTCCGAGCTGCCTTTTGTACGATCGGTAACACGCGCGCCGACGAGCAGTTGGTTGAAGATGCCGAATTCGACATCCTTGGAGTAATCCGCCGAGAAGGTCGCCATCTCGTCATTGGTGTAGGTCGTCTCCACCGTCCCCGAACCGAGGACATTGGTGAATCGGTCGGTCAATGGCCGATCGAACCCGAGACGCGGTGCCGTGTCGGCTTCCGACTTCCAGAATACCGTATAACCGAAGTTGTTCGGGCCACCCGGTGGCGAGAAGAACCACTGGTCACCCGACGGCACTGTACGCAGATGGACATAGTCAGCGACGCGATCAGCGTTCGAGTACCCGCCGTCGAGCGTGAATGACCAGTCGCCACCGCGCCATACGGCATTCAAACCACCCGACCACACCTTGTCCTCGAACTCGTAGCTGGAGTTCGAGTTGGACGGCAGCAGGCCGTAGTTTGAACTGTGCGCCCAGTTGGTCCAGCCGGTTGTCGACGTCATGCCGTTGTTGGTCACCGTGCCGGTTCCAGACAGCCAGTTGCCGTAGGGCATGCCGTCGACTTCGAAGCCCTTTTGCTCCTCTGCATAGTGAAGTTTGGAGTAGAACAGGTCACCGACCAGCTCAAACGTCTCGTTAGGGCGATATTGGAATGTACCGAGTGCGCCGAAACGCTTGTCAGAACCTTGACGCTCAAGGGCGCTGAAGCCGAACGGCACTTCATCGTTCGCGCTACCGTCCCCGTTCAGGTCCATGAACGAGTTAGTGTAGGGATAGATGTCCGCGCGCTTGGTCGTAACGGGCTCGTCGCGGCCCGTAATGCCGATAGCCACACCCAGTTTTCCATCGAGAAAATGGTCGATGTAAGATGCGCTGCCGAGCCAACCCGACTCCTTGGCGTCGTTAATATTCCGCGCCAGATCGCTGTACTCGCCCTTCACGGCGACGTTAAGCTGAGGGTCTTTGATCGCCAGAGGCCGTACGGTCTTCATGTCGACCTGGCCGGCGATGGCGCCTTCAGCCTGCGCGGCCGACGGTGACTTATAGACATAGGCGCCGGTGATGAGCTCAGACGGGTAGGACTCATAGCGCACGTTGCGCGAGGCTTCCGCCGAAGCCTGTTCGCGGCCGTTGATGAGCGTGTTTGTGAACTCCGCGCCCATACCGCGGATGTTGATCGAGCTGGCATTTCCACGGTCACGGTTAGCTGCCAGACCTGGCAGACGCGAGAGGGACTCAGCGATCGAAAGGTCCGGCAGCTTGCCGATATCTTCGGACGCCAGCACTTCGACGATCTTGTCGGCTTTCTGCTTATTTTGCAGCGCCGTGCGCAACGAGCGCTTCGTCCCGACGACGACGACTTCAGTTTCATCGCTCGCGACCGGGACCTGCGCACTCGCCGAAGCGTCCTGAGCGGATACTTGCGTTGCCGCGACAAGCGTAATGAAGCTGGCAGCACCAAGCCATAGGGCTTTCTGGGTAGTCATACATCCTCTCCTGAAGGGAAGCATTATCGTTGGCCGAACTCTAAGCACATTTATATTACCAGAACTAGAGCCAAAATGCCACATATGTCAGTTTTCATCCGATTTCAAATACGATTTTGACATGATTGTTATTTTTAAAGATGAACAATCCGTTGCCATCCGGCGCTGCACTTTTCGAGATCGCAGAAGGCGCGACCGCCACGATTTTCACGTCCGGTCAGCATAGGAGCGATTGCAGCGTATCCGACGCGACCGCCGCACGAGGCACAAAACCACGCACCCGATCCTGTCCAACAACAATGACACGTCCGGGCATTGCGATGACATCTTGATAGTCATACGTGACTGCAACGACAGCATACCCACTTGCAGCGAGGGCGCGAGCTTCACCCGCACGGGTATGTGGACAGGCTTCACCTGATGTCAGGTCGAGGAGCCTGATGTCGCAACCACTAAAGACGTCCTTGCTAGGGTCACGCCGGGTTGCCTTAACTGACGGTTTATCCAAGGCATAAAGCCGTCGCCGATAACGGTTCGCCGCCATGTGAGCCCAGCCCTGAAGCGAACCCAGCGCGAAGCGGACCTCACGCGAACCACTCTTTATATATAAGCTTCCCGACGCCCCCGCATCTTGGCCGCTAAATAGGCTAAGCAGGTCTCGGATTCCCGATCCCTCGCAACCGAAAACGGTGATGACCTCCCCCCGGCGGATAAAAAAAGAGGTCGGATGCTCGATGGCGTTGGTCACCAGATTATTGGCGGAAAAGACGATCTCAGCCGTCGCGTCGAAGCCACGTCGGCCACTATCTGAGGTCGCGCTATCAAAAGCGCTCGGGTGCGCTGACTGTTCCATTTGCCTTCCCTGTCCGCTGTTCTCGCGTCGAGCTTTTCGCTTCTACGTTGGCCATTCTATAATCTGGACACAAAGAGTCAAATCTAATATTATAAATGATACCAATGAGAGTTCTACCCTTCCCTAAAACGATAAAATCGAGTTAATCTAGGCCCCCAAACACAGCTCACACTTGCAATTAGTTTATTTCGGCGGCAAGGTGGTATAATGTTGCAATGAGAAAGCATATCGTTCTCAAGAAGCAATAATTGGCAGGCAACGCCTAAGCACCCCCAATGGCACAGGGGCAGGCAATTGCCGTATGAACTTGGCTGTTTGTGGAGAATGTCTGCGTATGACTGACCAGCAAGACGCTATAGTCGAGCATTCGCTCGGCTTACTCGAGAAAACGATAGAGCTTCTTCAAAAGAACGGACTTCCCGATTACGCTGGCTTTATCGCTACCGCTTTCCAGAACTGCCTCGACACCTATATCAGTGAACAGGGCAACGGCCTTCGGGACATCCTGACAAATCACGGGCGACCCAAGCCGCCCACCGATGAAAGCTAGTTTGCGCTTTCAGAATCCTTCAGTGCGCGGATAAGCTTCATAACAGCGTCTTGGTGGCCTTGGGATAACGATTGAAATTCACGCGACAGCCGAATGCCCGCCGCCGATTCAAAAAAACCGGCGCTGTCCATCGTTGCGTCTTCCACCCCACTCTCGTCTACCGGACGGAAGAACCGACTCATTGGCACTTTTAAGAAGCTCGCCACGGCGTACAACCTGTTGGCGGTTATACGGTTTGAGCCATCTTCATATTTCTGAAGTTGTTGGGGCGAAATGCCGATAACCTCGGCAAGCTCCGACGGGCCGACACCGACCGCCTTCCGGATAGACCTGATCTGCGCACCAATGGATACGTCCATCGGGTCCCGCTCTTGGTCCGCCACTCTGCCTCCGCCAAATTATCCTGCCCTGAATCGCGCAGCTTGCCCCAAACTATCCCGTGAGGGAGAGCGTGGCAACCTGCACCTAAAGGCCCCGCCCCTTATCCCGAGAGAAGCGGGACGTCAACGCCTCAGCCAGCCGCCGGTCCTCCCGATCCTCGGATCGTGACAGTGCAGACAGCACCGCCTCGAAAGCGGGATCAGCGCGTTGAGGCGTGACCCTTGGGCTCATGGTAACGCCCGATCGCGACGCAGCCTTAATGACACCTATCGCCACACCTTGTATGCCCTGCTGTCGGAGACGCCGCGGTGTCGCGGTCGCTTCAATGCCGTGTTCTCCAAGATGGCGCGCGAACGACTCTCGCCAAATCTGGAGATCGGCCTTTCGGGGATTGAGCCTCACCCCGTCATGCGACCTGGCTTTTACGACCAAATGCACATGTGGATGTTTCGCCGGCTTGGGGTCAGGGTCTGTGTCGAAGGTGTGCAGCGCCATCGCATATTGATGATCTGGAAAAAGCTCCGAGGCAAAGTCCCGCGCCGCCCGCTTCAATGACTGTTCATTCGTTCCCTCGGGCATCGAAAGCACTATGTTGAAGGCTTCACGGAAATGCCCGTCCTCGGGCACCGGGTATCCCCCGTTCTGCCAGCTGTCGCGCAAATCCGAGACATCACGTCGGCTCTGCGTAACGAGGCCATCCTGATCCTCCAGCTCAATTTCCCCGTTGCGGGAAATGTAATCCAGATGCGCCTTGATCTGACGCATGCCGTTGCCCCCACCGGAAATCTTGACCATGACCTCCGGTACGCGACGCACTACAGCGCGCAGTTTGCCCCGCACACTAGCAGCTTGGGCGTCCGCCCCTATCGTTCCCCGCCCGGCCTTCGCACGTTCCATTTTCGAAGCACGCGGTAGACCGGTCGGCCCCCGTTCGATCTGCCCGGAGCGTCGCCGGATAACCTTGAGATCGAACGCTAGATCATCCCATTCGGCCAGCAAGGCGTCCACCGCACCTCGCTTCATCGGACCGTCCACCGTTCAAGACTACTCGCCATCAGGCGCGACACCTTCGTGGTATGGCCCGATATCTCTCGACGCATTTGGTCGATCGTCATCACCTCAGGCACTTCGGACGAGCGGCCGGACAAGACGAGATTGAGCTGATGCAGCTGGCGCGAGAGAGTCGAAAGACGCAGGTTGGATTCCGCCAGAGCATCAAGTTCTGCAGCACCAAACTGGGGGGTATTTGTGAGGCGGGCCCGGATGACTGCCGCCAGCCACTTCGGTACGGAGAAGCCCTCACTTTCCGCAAGCACTTTCGCCCGGAAAAGCTCCGAAGGTGTCAGCGCAATTTCCCGTCGTTCAGTCGGACGCTCTGGCGAGTGCACCCTAACCGAGGTTGCAGATATCGCCTTCGCCTTACTCCGCGAGCGAACCGTGCTGCGGACAAGTTCGCGCATGGCGGAAGTCGGTTTGACGCCTTTTTCGGCGCACCATTTCAACCAGGGTTCACGACAATCGAGGAGGTCGACGGCGAAAAGGCCTGATCGCTTCTGAGGTTTAGGTTTGCGGGGTTCGGGGGACATTATAAACCATCGCTGTGGTTGATCCTTGCATCAACCACAGTAATACATTTTCCGGCGAAAGCCTATCCTGCATCTAGCCAATTTCGACACACTGAATCACGTTTTTGGCATTGAATCTTACTGAAAAAAGCGTGCCGGCACCACGCTCGCGCGGAGACATGCCGGCACTCCGCTGCCCACCAATCGGGGCGGGTGGGCGGGAAAAAAAGACGCGCGTCCGCAAAAGGCGCGCGACCGTCCAGACCCTCGAAGATGCCTCTCGGGAGCAGCAAAATAGCCCCGGTCATCGACCAGGGCCCGCATACACAAATGTCGCCGGAAGCTCAAAACGCCCCGTCTCCCTGAAGTTCTTTTCCATCGCATCAACCATCGCGTCCAGTTCTGAAACATCGTGCCTTTCGCCAATGACTTCGTAAGAGTCGCGCTCCGGTAACCCCATGGCGCGCTCGTCCGCCAAGATTTCGATGAGGTCGATATCTGTGTTTACAAAGTCGAGCGCCTCACGCTGCTCGGCTTCCCATGCGGCCATTTCGTTTTCAAACTCACCATCGATAAACATGCAAATCGTCTCCTCTGCGGCATCATTGCCGTCCGCAGAGAAGCTGATCGGGGTCCCCACCAGTCACCGAGTAAGCCCCGTCTCCGGGGCGAAGCGAGGGGAACGGCAACGCCGTTGACTTGTGGGGTGATCAGCTACGATGGCGGCGCAATGAGGCTAAGAGAGGGTGGCGAGCGACCAGCTCGCCACGCCCTCAAGACAGGCCCCAGCCCCAACCGTTTGGTGTGCCCTTTGGAATCGGATAGAACTCTCAACACGAGGGGATCGCATGACTGCAAAAACACCAAATTTCACAAAGCTGGCCTGGCGGGAAACGCTATCCGAAGTAAAGCTGACATCTCCGGTTGCGATGATCCTTACACTCGGCTCTGCCGCCACGACTATCGCGGTCACCTACGTTATGACCCGTTCAGTGGCGATTTCAGCGATCTGCAGTCTGGCGCTCCTTGCAGCGATGATTGTCGTGCTCTTCTTGTGGAAGCTGATCAGCCTTCCCCGACGGCTGCTCGCCGAAGAAATGCAGAAGACAGACCAGCTTACCCGGGCAGCAAACACGGCCTCGGCTTCCCCACCTGCTCCACACGATATGGAGCTGTTTAGGAAATTCACCCTTCTCATTACGGACAATGACGTGAACTTTTTCGGCGGCCATCATTTTGGCGATGACATACCGAAGTCTCGTCTCGTCAGCGCGCGCGAGTTTTATTCCATCTGGGACAAGCCCCAGTACGAATTCGTTGCACCGGACATGAATGCCCGTTTTGACGAAGTGAAAGCCTCGGTTGCAGATCTATGCAACGCCATAATGAAAAATACGATGACGAACCGCCTTCGCCCCGATTGCCTCACCGTCCGCCACGACGGTGACCCGTATGGCGAGTCCGACCGAACAAAGGAAGAGACAAAGGAGATGAACGCGGCCGCCACGCGTTTTGTTGAAACGGTGAAGGCCTTCCACCGGTTCGCACTCGAACGCGGCTTCCTATTCGGCTGAGACCGCAAAGGGATCGACGATTTTGTGAAGAGGCTGCGCCCGGCCCATCCAGGGCCGGGGCCGGATTTCCCGGACCCAATCGGCAAAGGAGGGGATGAATCCGAGGTCCTCGATCACATGCTGCTCCCCGATCAGACGCACGGGCACGATGCGTCCCGTCGAAAGCGTAAGCGTGGCACCGAAGAACCGCTCCAGCATAAAGATGCCTTCGGCATGATGGCGAAGCGCCCGATGACGGAAGTCAGCCGTGATGGACTTCGATTCATCGAACCATTGGTGCAGCGACAGGAACTCGCTGGCTTCCCCTCCCCACTTGCGAGCTGAGGAAACCGCATGATGATAACAATGTCCCATGCCCGCCCCCCCCTAAAGCTGATGTTCGCTGTAGTCGCTTGAGGTATAGCGGGCATTGAATTGCAACCTCGCCTCCCCGGCTTCGACATCGAACTGTAGTTCACCATAGGCACCGTCGTTGTTCTCCCAGCCGCCCTCATAGTGTTCGAGCGCATCATAGGTCACCTGTTCGAGGGCATCACGAAGAGAACAGGCATCGGCTATGGCGGTCGTCGTAAGGTCGTACGGGATTGTGTAGATGATGATCTGAGTGTCCGGCAGCGCCAACTCGGCCTCGCCCGGGCCGATGACTTCAATCTCCTCGATCTGGCCGCCGTCCCCCTGACCGTCGAATGAGACCTGAACCCGCGCAATGCCGCCGGCAGCGAGCGCGGCCAGTACGGCGGATTTATTGAACGCCATATAGTCCTGCCAGGTGGCCACGCCCCCTTCGGCAATCAGCGGCGCCGGGACTGGCGCAATAGTATTTTCCGTCATCGGTGTCTCTCCTTTCAAGATCAAAGACACCGACGCCTCCCCTCTCGTGCTTCTTTCCCGAAACATCGAAAAAAGACCCGGCCGAAGCCGGGTCGTGCGATACTCAGAATGGGATTTCGTCATCGAGATCGTCGGGTGCAGATCCACCCTGGCTCTCGTCCTTCGGCTTCTTCGAGATGTTGAAGCGGATGTCGTGGGCGAAGACTTCGACCGAAAGCCCCTTTGAGCCATCATTGCGTTCGAACGCCTTCTGCGCCAACGCCCCGGTGATGATGAGCTGGTCACCCTTGTTGATATTGTCCTCGATCAGACGGATCAGGTGGGCTCCCGTGGCCTTGACGGCATACCAATCAGTTTCCTCGACAGCCTCGCCCTTGGCGCGGAAGCGGCGGCTGACCGCCACTGAGAAGCTGGCGATCTGGCGACCGTCCGGAAATGTGCGAACGGCATCGATGCGACCGACATTGCCAACGAGGGTGATATAAGCGGCAGTAGACATGAGATCCTCCTTCATGATGACCCGTGGGGCCAATCCCCTTGGGCTTGCGAGCTGCGCCCGCAAATCATGCGTACAACCCCGCCCGCCGTCCAAGGCGGTCCGCACCCGCAGGGCCGAAACGCAGTGAAGGAGGGCTTGCCCTTGTGGACCGTCGCGGCGGGAGAAATTTGTGCGTGTGATTGCGGTCGCGGCTCTCACCGGGATGGCCAGGGTTTGAAAGGGGGGCTGATGCGCCGCCCAACCCTCGCCAATGTCCCGCCGGCACCGTAGCTCTTCGTCCCCCGCCAAAACGCCAAAGAAAGAAAGGCGGGTTACCCCGCCCGCCACGCCTTCAGCCAGCGCTTGAAAGCGACACGCCGCCGCTTGGCCTCAACCCAGCGCTTTCGTGATATCCGCCGGATCACGAGACTGCTCGTGTTCTCACGTAAATGCCGCCGGACAAAACAGGCTGCCTCTTGCGGCCTATGCAACTGACGCAACTCCCCGATGGTGGCCTCGTACAGAGCCATCGCCAAAACAGACTTCTCGAAGTCGCGCACTTCCCAGCATGGGCAGGTTTCGCCCGCAATCTCGATTTCGAACGCAAACCCACGGGTTTCAAACATACGTCCAATAAGGTGGGGAACTCCTAACATTGCCAATATCCTTGTCTGGCGTGAACGAAGTCCCTCCTTCCCCGTCGGGGCCTCGATCGGTCACCACAGCGGCGCGTTGGCGGCGCGGCGGGGAACGGCCGGCCGTTGACGGATCGGGGTGACGGGTAGGATTGCGATTTCGATGACGCCCCTCAATCCGCGTGCATCGCCCGGCGGGAGCGGCGATGCGGCCTTCCAAGCGATCCGCGCGGAAGCACACCTCCTGTGGGCGGTGCTCCTTATGGCGCCCTCCAGCGCGTCCGGCGTTGCGGCAACTTGCCCGAAAAAATGATCGCGATCGGACTATTCAAATACGCGTTTCAAGCGTATGGTCTGGGCAGCGGCTTATCCGGCCGTGCCGTCCACAATGGCGAAGCTCAACGAGCAGGTGTTGCATACAATTGACCCATCTGACCTTTTCTCAAGGTGCACCTGGGCGAAGTGGACACGTTCAATTCCGCACCGAGGAAAGTACAAATGCGTCTGAATTTCATAGACTCTTCACGGCCGAAGAAGGCCGCACAAAAGCTCAGCAAGTTCCTGCCGGGCGTTTCACTTTCGCGCGCTCAGCAAGCCGTCGCCCGCGCCGCGGGCTATTCGAGCTGGTACGAGCTCGAACATGGCTTGCAAGGCGAAACCCTGCCGCCCCCTGATCCCGCCGTTGATGCGGGTCTCGTGGCCATCGCTCAACAGATCGGCATTATCAGTGCTTTCACCGAGCGTCCGCAAGGCGATGTCCTCTACGCGCTATCGAAGACGCATCTCAATGGCGGCCGCCCCTGGACCTTAGAAGAACACCTGGCCTTACGCTTGCGGTTATGGAGAGAGGCAGGCGTACTGCATTCCAGACCCCACGAAGCGGGCGCAGTCGTGCGCGTGACGGGCAACGGTCGTGAAGAAATCGGCATCCTCTTGACCTATGGCGGCCCTTCGCGCGCGATGCTCGACGCCGGCCCGGCGCATCGCGCGGATTTCGAAATCAAGTGGCCCGAACATCCCCTACCCGATTTCCTTCCAGCCTATCTCTGGCTCCCTTACGGTTACTGGGTACTCGAAGATAAATCGATTGTGGTCTTCGGCCGCGAATATATGCCGCTCTGGCACATTCACGCGGACGGCGTCACACGCCTGCCGCCCTGGCTGTGGATCGACACGATCGTCGAAGAAAAGCGCTTCGCTGATAACACGCCGCTCTCCTACATTGACCCCGTAGTTCGCCGGAAGGCGATGGCATGGCTCGAAGACCATGGCGTGACGGGCCTGCCCATGCTCGCTGAAACCCTGCCGGACTTCATTATCGAGGATCACCAGTCGACGATTCAGGATGCCGTCTACGCCCTTCGGCAACGAACGACAGGGCCCGACCCCGTCGGACCGTGGCACGTACCGGGCAATTATAAGTAAGGCCAAAACAGAAAGAAAAGGCGGCAGGTTCGTTCGAACCTGCCGCCTTTTCTAAATTAACGCCCACATCTCAATCGATCGCGCCGAAGATCAGATCGGCCTCCGGGTGCTCCATGGCATATTCATAGAGCCGCTCGTACCCTTCAGCCAGTTCGCGCGGCGCCCCCGGTGAAAACGACAGGTGGGACAGCGCGAACATCGTCGTGACGATGCCTGCAGCCTGCGGCGTCAAAGTGCCGCTGAACCCGTTGCCCCAACCGTAGACGTCGCAGGGTTCAAACCGCTTAGGCGCTAAAAACCGTGCACCGTTACTGACCTCGAAGAAGTCCCAGAAGCCGCCACGATAGTCGCGGCAGAGCTCTTCCATAAAACTGTAAACAGCCATTTCGCCGCGCAGATACCAGGACCCGAACAGCTTCGGCAGGAAGTTTGCTCGGTCATCGAGCGCGACCTCGACGACGGTTAAAGGGTCGACGGGATTATCGGTCATGACAGGCTCCTTTTCAGAATTGAGGGATGCCTGCCCGTCCCTTTCCTCTTCTTTCGCTGCCGGGTTCAGTTGATAGTCCCGTCCGGCAAGGCCAAAGCGATAGAGGCTACCCGTCTCCAGCGACCGGTAGACGAGGTTTCGCCGGAACGCCGCCCGCGTCGCCTGAAACCGCGTCACCGACGCACCGTCCCGGAACGTCACGGGCTCGGCCAAAACCACGATGTCGCCTTCTTTCGGTCGTGGCCGTCTTTGTTTTTCGCGGGCCATCGCCAGATTTGCCCGGCAGTCCGCCCGCCATCCAATGGCGTATTCATAGTCGGTAGGTGTCAGGAGATCGAGGATCGCGGCGGGGCACCGTCTCTCGTAGGGACCGACTGTCTCGTCCATATCCTTAGAGGCAAAGATGTAGCCGTCCTTTGCTTTCGGTGTGTAGCGGAACAGGCATATCACGGCGAAAACGCTGCGTACGCCGTCGGCTGTCAGCACGCGCTCGACGGCCGCGTAGTAGACCCGCCCAACGACAGACGAACGAAGCACCTGATTGTCGGCCTCTTCATTCGACCAGGTGAATTGCGCATCGAGATAGGCCTTGGGTGTGCGATGCCCCGACAGGCTCATCACAGATAACCATCCCATGACCGCCCCTACCCTTCGATGCCCAGGTCTGCGAACTGCGCCTCAAGCCAGGTATCGGTTGAGATCCAGCGTATGACGTTGGCGGTGATGAAGGCGGCAAATCCGCCAAAGCCGTCGATGCGCATCTTGGTGCAAGTATGGGCGCCGCAGACGGTCACATAGGTCAGGGCAGGCGAGCGGCGAACAACATCCTGCAGGATCACGGTGTAGGCTAGCTCATCCAGATGAGCGTCGAAATCGAGAACCGCATATGCGTCCTCACCCTCGTCAGCTATCTTTGCCAGCCAAAGGTCGATAGCGGGTCGAAGCTGGCTCTCGAAACCTACGCTGGCGGCGACGGCTTTACGCAAATCACCGATATTGAGTTCGACATCGCTGGTGTAGCTTTGCTCAAAGAAGCAATAGAGACCTTCGCCGTTGATTTCGGTCTGGATCATTGCGTCGAGCAGCAAACGCTCAAGCGGACTTACACCGGCCAGTGGCAGGTCGGGCTGGATAACGGCGGTGGAATGATAGTCGGCCATGATGGGCGCTCCTTCAAAAAATGAATGCGACCGGCCCGGCCCCTTCTCCCTTCTTTCTTCACGTCTTGTAACAGCGGCGAAGCGCCGATTCATTTTCCATCCCGGTATGTGAGACTTTTCAGACCGTTAAAAGCAAAGACGCGTCGATGCCTCCCGCGGGCCCCATAGGCGGGTTAACCACCCTTGGTCGGGAATTCCTAACCGTACTGCGGCACGCTGAGGGCGTGGAGGTGCGGATGGGATACTCAACGAGCGCGCGACTGGTATTCATGGCGAATGCGGACCTGCGCCTGATGGTCATCCGTCCGATCGGCCGCCTGCCCGCGACTGAATTGCTCGACCAGATGTTCGAGAAACTCGCAGAGGTCGAAACCCCCTGGCACTATGATCGCGCCGTGGATTTGCGTCGGTTCGAGGGCGAATTGACCAGCTTCGAAAGCGACGCGCTTGCGCGCCGCTGGAAGACCCTTCGCGGCAAAAACCGCTCCTTCGCGCATGTGGCACTGATCAGGCTCGATGCCTGTCGCCGTCTGCACGAGCCTGGGCCACTGCCGGGCTTTCCCGACGAAACCCTATGTCGCTTCACGTCGTACAATGAAGCCTATGGCTGGCTGACGGCGGGAGATCGCCACCACTACCTCAACCAGTTGGCCAACAGCCACTCGACCCGATCGACGCGTCAGCGGCCGCACCCGGGCGCCCATCGGATCGACGACCTTATTGACGGGTAACACGGGCCGGATCGAGGCCATCAAGTAGGTTCTGGTGTCCCAGCGCCTTCAGATTTTCCAACATGGCGGCCTTTTCGGCGGAATTGGGCACATAGGTCTGGAAATTCCGGGTTAGGCTCGGGTCGCTGAGAACCGGTAGAGGCACGTCCTCGCCGAAAGCACTCACGCCCAAGTAATGACTATCGGTACCGGACTTGGCGCGAAGCACGGGGATGTCCTCGATTTTCAGATGGGCGGCCGCGCTACTTAAGCGGTCAATGCCTCTGGCATTGCAAAGCCAGGCGAAATCCTGTCGATCGAGCCAGAGCGTTATCTTCTTGAGCCCGGCCATTCGCGCCAGTTCGAGGCTCTTCAACAATCGGGCTTCGACACGAGACACCGGCGTACCGTCGAGCGTCTGCGCGGACTGGGCGCAGAGGATCTCTACCAGCAGCTCAAACGGCAAGGGGCGCGGAAACGGTGGCATGCCGACAGAATGAAGGGCTTGTGTCTCAAGTCAAGGCGCTCAGATCTCGCAACGGGATCGGGCTCGCCGGATAGCAACCGCCACCGACAGAGAAAGCGCCTAAGCGACACATCGCAAATCCATCGGCCGCGTGAACTGGCGATCCAGTTCGCTGAGACGAAGGCCCTCTTCAACCACCAAACGCAGTGCGGCCTCGAGCTCCTCGGCTGGAGCGCCTTTGACCTTTGCATAACTCGCGCGCAACGCGATCCAGGCACGCGCCTGCGCCATCCCCTTTACCCGGCGACTTAAATAGCTGTCGCTCCACGATACGACCTCACTAAAATGCCTCTGGAAGGCCTCCACCTCATCCGCGACGGCCATATTCTCATGGCCAATTTTAACAAGCGTGGGCACGTCGACATCCAGGGCCTGGTGGGGCGCTGACTCGCACACTGACCTGTACTGTTCGATGGTAAAAAACAGGCTGTCGCACGACAGTTCGGAAGCGGCCTGCTTCACCCTCGTTTTCATATCCGCGCATTCTCCACAGACGAAATGCGTCTCCCGGTGCGTGACCCGATCCTCGGCGACCCCTTCGGACCTATTAAACACTCTGTCGAAGACATACTCATAATGACGCGTGATGTGTCCCGTCCATTTTCTGTCCTTGTTGCCGCGGCGGATGATCTCGACTTTCGAGCGGTCGCAGATCGGGCAAGTCCAGTCTTCCGGCACAAGTACCCAGGTCTCCGACAATGTACTTGGCGTAAAGGCCGCAATCTCTTCCGCCGAGGGTATCTCAACCTTGCGACGGCGGGCGGTCGTACGCTTCCTGACGCCATCGGTTGGCGTCGAGGCCCGGCCGAAGGCCGACAAGTCTTTCGCGAAGGCCATATGTACTTCGGGTGCATAAAGCGCGCAGGTGCGTGAAAGTTGCCCCTCGACGGTCAGGGCGTTGGCACCGGCGAAATCAAGGCCATTGCTTTTTTCCTGGCGTAAGCCGCCGTTCGCCAGTCGGTCGGCAAGTTTCCCGAACATCGCGGTGCGAAGTTCGAAATCGACCGCGACGCTATCGAAAACTCTCCTCACGGCTGGTAAATCAAGCGAGTGGGGTTGGTGAGGCCTCACCTTGATAAATTGCCCGATCTCGACCGGCGAAAAGCTAAAATGCCGCGGTAGTCCGAGAGCAGCTTTTGCGCTGCCGTCGGCTGTATTGCAGTCTTCGCAAACGATGCTCTCGTCGAAGCGGCGCAGCGCACGTGACAGGCGGAACACTTCGCGGTGTGGATAGTCGGGCGAGCGTTTCGCGTCGGGCCCGAGGCGAACCTTCATCAGGGTGGTGAGATGATCCTGAAGATGATCGTGGTGCTTGTGCAGGTGGGCTGTCAGAACCTCGCCGGCGGTCACACGGAATATCTCAGCTTTTACTCTCTGGCAGGCCGGGCATCTCCAGCCTCTGGGTGTGGCCGCCCAAGGCTCGTTTAGATCAAGCTTTTCAGTTTTGAACTGCGCCATGGCGGCGCGGGTCTGCTCACTCCACGCCCCGTCTCTAAAAGGAAACATGCGCTCGCGCTGATCGACCGTGAGCTCTGCCAGCGCCGGCAGACGAAACATATGCTCTGTCTTGCCCTCACCCATACCCGCTCTCTCTCCGTCCGAATCGCCGAAGTCTACCATCAGAAACCGGGCTGCCAAAAATTGTCAGCATGCCCGACAACTGACTGTGAGGCATGGCGTGAGATCAGGAGATCGCGCGCCCCGCGTTAGGGATCGAGCCCGAAGGGTGGAGACCCGGCACGGGGCTCCATCGCAGACGACGAGCCCGGCGGCGCAACCGCGACGCAACGCCCGCGCTTTACGCTTTCCGCCACGCGCGATTCACCCTAACCCGCAGCACATGGACCTCGACTTCGATAAGCTCAAAATCGCAACCGCTGCCATTCACCGTACCGTGGAGGGCCTGAACGCCCTTCCGGGCCCATTGGTGGGTGGGCAGGCGGCGGCGGCTGGTACCTTGAGGTCGATCCATAACCGCCTCGCTACCCTGGTCGATGTCTGGACCGAACGCGGCCTCAACCAAAGCGAACGCGCCGAACCTGGCCGCGCCGCTCTATCTATCAAATGGCTGATGGAGGACGACTGGGTCGCAAGCGGGTTCAACAACCTGCCCATCCCCAGTCTCGACGGCCAGTCCCTGGTTGACTATCGCGAAGGCATGCGCACCCTGTATGATCTGGTGATCGACGCAGGGGCTTAGCTATCCGCCGGCTTGGTCAACAGAAACCTAAGCCATTGGACAACCCGCTCAATCGGCGCTTCGTTGCCAAGTGACCCGGTGAACGCGGGATAGACCCGAGGATAGGCTTCCATTCCGTAGTGTCTTAGCAGCGTCTTTGCTGAGGAGGGTAACTTCGCGGTCGTCAACAGCACGAGAAGCGGCTCACTAGGTGTGCGACCCGGCATGACAAAATGCCAGTCGAGATCGATGGCGACGCCCAAAAAGGCGCGAGCGATGTTCAGGTCAAGGGTCGA